>JAGRNR010000023.1:0-53773 GCA_020440645.1 bacterium
AAATTCTGCCAATTTTGTCCGAATAGAATTCATATCCCAGCTCTTTAAGGATTGACAGATCCACGTCTTCCTTTCTAAAGATGATTTGATGTCGAATGATATCTTGTTTTGTCATATTATTATTCTCACAACATTGTCGATTTTAGCATAATTGTAGTGAATAAGTATTAGCTCTCTTGCTTTCTGCTCTCTGCTCTCAGCTTCCTGTTCGCTGGCTAAAGCCTTCCTCAATCCTGCCGATACAGACCCTGTCGGACCATATGGCAAGGATGCCAGCGGGGTCCCTGGGAGAAAAGTGGAAGGATGCGGAGGCCTGCGCGGCTGGACCAGTGATCCATTCCATTTCTCCCCCGTATTCATGGAGGAATAGTGGATGTCGATACTGAGGATCAACCAGAACCCGGTTGCGATCAATGCCAACCGCAACCTGAAGGTGACGGGCATGGCGATCAGCCGCTCTCTCGAGCGCCTGTCATCCGGCCTGCGCATCAACCGCGCCGCCGATGACGCCGCCGGCCTGTCAATCTCCGAGAAGCTGCGCGCACAGATCAAGGGCCTGAACCGCGCTTCCGCCAACTCGCTGGACGGCATCTCGCTGATCCAGACCGCGGAAGGCGCGCTGAATGAGGTGCATAACATCCTGCAGCGCATGCGTGAGCTGGCCGTGCAGGCTGCCAACGGCGTGTACACCGCGAATGACCGCCAGGCCCTGCAGCTTGAGATCAGCGAACTGACGGATGAGATCAACCGCATCTCGCGCACCACTGAGTTCAACTCCAAGCGCCTGCTGGACGGCACACTCGGGGCGCTGATCTCGACTGACGATTTCAGCCGCATCAAGGGCGTGGTGACAGGCAGCGTCGGGCTCGGTGGCAACTTCGTGATGCGCGCCGTCGCCAAGACCGCCGGGGTGCTGCAGAAGCAGAAGAGCGACGTGTTCGCCGTCAAGCATGACGGGGACAGTGTCGGCAAGCTTAACTACCTCAACACCTGGCGCGCCGATGCCAGCCTGAAGACCGCCAATGCGAGCGGCGCGGGCAACACCGGGCTCTACCAGGTTGAAGTACCGGCCACAGCCTTCGGCAGCGTGGCGGTCTCCAGCGTGCTGGATGGCAGCGTGCGCATCGGCAACGCGATCGGTGCCGGCGGCGGTGCGACCCTCGGCCAGAACATGCAGGCCGAGGAACTCAGCATCGGTGACAAGGTGATGATGACGCTCGACACTGTCGGCGGCGTGCAGACCATCTCAATCACGATCCTGTCGCTCAACACCACGAACGGCGTGCTGGCCACGCAGATCAGCTCCGCGCTCGGTGGCCTGACAACGGGCGTGGCCTTTGACGGTGCGGCCAACAACAACAACTTCAGCGTGGCGCTGGCCGCCGGGGTGACGATCCTCAACACGCAGTTCATTGACTACGACGGCAGCGGCTCGCAGTTCCACCTGAGCTTCTCCGCCAATGGCCAGAGCAACCGCATGTTCAGCGCATTCGACCTGTCCTTCTTCAACAACACGAACGCCTGGAGCAGTACGCTGACCCGCCCGGCCGGTGACAGCGGGGCGCGCTTCAGTGTCGGCGATGGCACAACCGGCACGCTGCACCTGCGCTTTGACACGCGCTACGACTGGAGCACGGTCAGCATCGCCGGCGTGACACGCACCGACGAAATCAGCTGGAGCAAGATTTCCGGCAAGAACTCACTGCAGGACTATGGAAAGGTCTGGCAGGACGGGCCGATGCCCGCCAACGGCACCTTCCTCGTCAGCGCGGTGGATTCCCGCACTTATGCGGTGTTCAGCTTTGACAACCAGAAGTACACCGACCTCGTGGCAACCGGCTGGGACCAGGGCGATGCGATCGCCGCTGCCCGCGGGGCGCAGGTCGGAGCCAATACCTCGATCGGGGCGACATTCGACGGCACCGGAACGACAATCGCCAATCTGCGGATCACCTTCGATGGCATCCTGCAGGCCGGCGAGACAGCGACATTCAATGTCGGCACGGGCAATGTGCTGACCGCCGACCAGCAGAACACGCTGGCCAGCATCGCGCGATTCCAGGAGTTCGAGGTGTTCAACGGCCGCAGCAACGTGCAGCTGGACATCTACCTGCGCGGCACGGCCAACCGCACCACGATCAACGTCGGCAGCAATGACACCTTGGAGGACCTCGCCGGCAAGATCAGCCTCGCGATCTGGAACCCGGACGGCAGCGGAGTGGTGCAGAGTGCGGTGATCAACCCGGACAACCCGCCGGACCTCGTGCATGTCAACACGCTTGGCAATGCCAAGGGCACGATCAGCATCACCACCCCCGTGCCCGGTTCGCAGATCGTGCTGGCGGCTGATGAGAGCCTGCTGAAGACCCTCTCACTCGTAGAGGTGGCCAAGGGCAAGAGCCCGGTCTACAGCGTGAGCGCCTTCAACCTGGAGGAGAATGCCAGCGTCGGCAGCATCCTGACGGATTCCAACGAGATCAACGGCCTGCTGCCCGGCCTGCGGATCATCTTTGACAACACTCTCGGCCTGAAGCTCGACCCGCAGCCCCCGACCAACCTGAACGGCGGCGTGAACGGGATGAACAGCTTCGCCTTCCCGCTGGCCTACGAGTCCCCGGTGCTGTCCTTCAGCGGCGAGGTGGACAGCTTCTTCATCCACGTTGCCCCGCGCGGCTTCCAGCTGCAGATCGGTGCCAACCAGGGCCAGACCATCGACAGCTTCGTTGCTGACACCTCGGCCACGGCACTTGGGATCGAGGGCCTGCTGGTGGTGGACGGCGGACTGGCGCAGGAGGCGATCTCGCTGATCGACGTGGCCATCAACCGCGTCAGTGACCAGCGCAGCCGGCTCGGTGCGATCCAGAACCGCCTCGAAAGCACGATCCGCAACCTGGACGTGGCCAGTGAGAACCTGACCGCTTCCGAGAGCCGGATCCGTGATGTGGACGTGGCACTGGAAACACTGACGAGCACCCGCAACCAGATCCTGCTGCAGTCTGGCGTGGCAGCACTGGCCCAGGCCAACCAGCTGCCACAGGCGGTGCTGCAGCTGATCCAGTAGCGCCGGGCCAGCTGGCCTATATAATGCGCGGGTGAACCGATCCGGCACCAGGCGGTCTATATAGGTATGTGGCAATGCAGCTCCTGCGAGTACGTCAATGACGACTGGGACGAGCGCTGCCTGCGCTGCGGCGTGGACCGCGTGACCAGCGAGGCGGAGCATGCGGCGCGCGCCCAGCGTGAAGCGGAGGAGCGGGCCAGCCAGCCCCCGGAGCCACCCGTCGAGCTGAGTGCGCTGGAGCGCAGCATCCTGGCCGGGAAGAAGACGGAAGCAGAAACAGGATCAGGAACAGAAGCAGAAGCAGGAGCAGAATCAGGATCAGGAGCCTCAGAAGGGCAGGAGGCAGGGAAGTCTGCTGAGCTGGATAACACGGCAGTGATGTCCGCTTTGACGCCGGGAACTTCATCGGGCATCTCAGGATCAATGCCACGCAGGCAAGGCATGCAGGATGAGGTTGACAAGCTGCTGGTGCGGGAAGTCGCCAGTGGCAACGCCGAGGTGCCGGAAGAGAAACGTGGCAAGCGCAGTGAGCTGGCTTCGGTGATCATCATTGCCGTCTGCCTGATCGGCCTGGTGGCTGTCGGCTATGTAGCCTGGAGCCGCGGCCTGATCAGCCTGCCGCAGTCCGTGCCGCAGAACGCGCTGGACTATCAGGCGCTTGGCTATGAAAGCCAGCCTGCCTACCCGAAGAATGATGCGCTCAGCACCCTGCTGGCAGACCGCTCACGTACGGCGCGCGCCTTCCAGGGCCATGCGCAACTGCTGTATGACTGCCAGGCGGCCTATGCGCGCATCCTCGACGACATGACGCCGATGCCCTCGCAGGACGGCATCCGCGAGCAGCTTGACCGTGCCGAGGCCGTCAGCAAGCGCTGGCTGGATGACTATGCCGGGTTTGAGGATGCGACTGTGCCGAAGATGCGCAAGCTGGATGTCGACACGATCGGCATGCTGCGCGAGCAGTACGCGGCGCGCGCCAGTGAGCTGATGGGGATCATGCAGCTTGGTTACCTCGGGCTGGATGACCCGCAGCACACGGCTTTCCTGTTCGTTGACAGCATCCCGCAGGAGTTCGGGCGCTTCGGCCAGATCGATGCCTCCAGCTTAAGCGAGCAGTGGCAGCAGGTACGTGAGCAGCGCCGCCAGACTGAGCTTGATGTGCAGTACGCGCTGGAGATCGAGGAAACCGAGGCCTGGTACTCCACGCTGGCAACGCTCCATGCCGAGGTGGACAAGGTGATCCGCAGCCTCGGTGAGGTCGGCAGCAACCGCGGGCGGCTGAATCCGGCGGCAGTCAAGCTGGTGGTGCTGCTGGATGACTACGCGACGAAGATCGAGGGCCTGAACAGCGAGTTCGAGCAGTACGCCGAAAGCCTGCCGGAGACTGATTGCGACAGCTTGAATGAGGCGGTGGAGAAGTTCCGCGCACTCGCGCTGGAGGACCACATGTACTGCTTCGGGGAGATCTACAAGCGCTACAGCGAGGACCGCTATGCCGAGCTGGAGCAGTATGACAGGCTCGGTGCGCATTACGAGTATGCGGAGCAATGGTGGCCACGCAAGAAGGCTGACTACGAGGGGATCTTCACCACATACGAGAAACGATGGCGCGAAAGCTGGACCGAGTAGGAGCGCCTACTCCTCCTCGTCCTGCTCTAGGCGCAGCAGTGCATTGATCCGCTCCAGCAGGATCGCCGCCATGCTGAGCACGAGCGCTTCCTCATCCTCGATGTGCTCGGGGGTCATCACCATGTAGGCGTCCTCGCTGTAATCCATCCCAAGGTGGATCTTCCAGTGCAGGCGCAGGTACATCTCGCCCTCGGAGTCGACTCCCTGCATGCCCTCATAGGAGATGTGCTCGACGAACTGCGCATCCTCCTGCTCGGCGACATGCATGTCCAGCGCGTGCTCAGCGGCGATGGCACACAGTTCATTCAGGCGTTCAAGCATGGCTGGCAAAGTGTAAGTGATGGCGGGTGCTGGTTTGCGGGAACGCCCGCCTGTGTATAATCTAGTCCCGCTGGAGGAGTGGCCGAGTGGTTTAAGGCGGCAGTCTTGAAAACTGTTTGGCGGCAACGTCACGGGGGTTCGAATCCCTCCTCCTCCGCCAGATCTTTCCCGGCCCGATTCCACCATGTGACATCCTGTGCTTGAATGATTCCGATGATGCACACTGCATCAAGGGGAGTTTCATGAGGGGACTGTTACTATTGCTGGTCTTGCTGTGCTGCATACGCCCGGCGGCGGCAGAACCTGTACTCGCCGCAGAGGCGGTCGGTGACCGGGCTGATGTCCAGCAGAAGCTGGTGGACGCCTGCCGTTCTTCAGACCGCGACCTCGTACTGGCCATGCTGGTGGCCGGCGCAAATCCGGATGCCATTGACAGCAGCGGCTTTACCGCCCTGAATGCCGCCTGTGCCAATGATGACGAGGATATCGTGCTCTACCTGCTGGAATTCGGAGCTGATCCAGACTTCAGGGGTCATGGGCAGGCACCGGTCTTCACTGCTGCGATTGCCAACTGGGCCATTGTGAAGATCCTGGTGCTGGCCGGCGCAGACCCAATGGTGCGCAATGAAACCCAGCATACGCTCCTGCACTTTGCGGGCACTGATGAGAACCCTGACAACTGCGCCTACCTGCTGTCACTCGGGCTCGACCTGGAAGCCAGGAATGAGAATGGCAGCACGCCACTGATGTTCGCCGCCTTGTTTGACAATCCGGCGACACTCAACTACCTGCTGGACCAGGGGGCGGACATCCATGCGGTCAATACCCGCGGGTTGACTCCGCTGCACCTGGCGCTGTGGCAGGGCAGTATGCAGAATTCAGGGATCCTGCTGGCTGAAGGCGCGGAGATTGACGACCTGTTCCTTGCGGCCGCGATGAATGATGCACAGCGCATCCATGAACTTGTTGAGGCCGGTGCAAATCTGGAACAGGCGGATTTCAGCGGCGAGCTGGCTTATTTATGGGCCCTGAGCCGAAATGCAAGTGAGGCGGGCAGGGCGCTGATTGATGAGTACAGCCGTTCAGAGCAGGCTAGCAAGCTGCTGGGATACGCGCTGGGAAAGGCCGTTCAGCGCAACGACATGGAGCTGGCCAGGGAGCTGCTGGAGATGGGAGCAGACCCCAACTGGCGCGATGGCTACGGCAAGAGCCTGGCAAGGAGGGCCGTCAATGAGGGCGACATGGAGATGACAAGGCTGCTGCTTGAGAGTGGCGCCAGTGCCTCAAGCGGAGCTGAGGATGATGAGCTGCTGCGCGAGGCGGCTCTCCGTGGACATGTCGGGCTGATGCGGATGTTGATTGACAACGGAGTACCGGTAGATGTGAAAGGAGAGGGGGGCCGCACACTGATGCACGTAGTCTGCAGTGGCAGCTTGAATGGATTCAACAGTCAAAGCGAGGATTACCGCGCCGCAGCGCTGGTACTGCGGCAGGCAGGCCTTGATCTCAATGCACTGGACGACAACGGCTGGACCCCGCTCGACTGTTGCATTGGCGGACCGCCGGTCACTGGTGGAATTGACTGTGGTACCGGAATCGACAATGAGTTGATTGATCTGATGTACTACCTCGGTGCTGAATTCAGCCAGCCAATACGCGACTGGCGGCGCGAGCAGTCGGACATGGACAATGCGACGAAGTAGCAGCACAGGGTTTGGAATTCTGGCATAGTAGATACAGTGAATAAACGCACCGGCAGTTGGAGCATCCTGGAGGCAATTTGCCTGCTCGCCGTGCTGCTGCCATGCATGGCCTGTGTCTCCTGCGGGCGAAGTACGAACCCATCCATCGGCAATGCGGAGACGAGCGGGCTGCTGCGGGCAAGTGATAGTGATCTGCCCCTCGAGGCATATTCCCCAAATGAACTGCTGGTGGAATTCCGCAGCGGGATAGACAGGGAAGAGCTGGAAGCCGCCGGGATCGATACTAGCCAGCCGATTCCAGCGAGACGCAATGCAGTGCTCCGCAAGGACGTTAACTGTGAGCTGCTGGCGGTAGAGATCGCCACGCGCTTCGGCCTGGAGCTTGACAACCAGGTTTTTCTGGGACGCACGCGGATCGCGGAATTCAGGCTAAGCGATGGCCAGGACATGCAGGAAACACTGCAGCAGATTCGTGAGGCTTTCGCCGGGTTCATCCTGTCAGTGAGTCAGTCAACCCTGGCGATTCCGGCATTCACGCCTGATGATCCGGATTACAACAACAGCGGCAAGTCCGGCGGGCCGCAGTGGTACCTGCACGCAATGGAGTTTGACGAGGCCTGGGATGTCAGCCTCGGTGATCCCGCGGTGCTGGTGGCTGTGATTGACAGCGGCTGCAACATGCAGCATGAGGAGCTGGCCGGGCAGGTGCTGGACCCTGCCACGCAGTTCCCGGAGATAGAAGCCGACATCGTGAATGGCAACGCCTCGATCGAGGACAGCTACGGCCATGGTACGGCGGTCTGTGGCCTGATCTGTGCGGCGACGGACAATGGGCGCACCATCGCCGGGGCGGCACCGGGAGTCTCTGTCCTGCCGATCAAGGCCACGAATGACTGGCTGGACTTTACGATCGGCAACTACATTGAGGCCGGGTACCTGGCGCAGCAGCTCGGGGTGGACATCCTCGTGCAGAGCTTCACGATCTACGGCAATGACAGCACCGTGCACGGCATGGTCCAGGACCTGAGCGAGGACGGGATGCTGCTTGTGGCGGCTGCCGGGAATGATGCTGACAGTGCTGACAACTGGCCGGCGGCATGGCCGGAGGTGCTCAGTGTCGGGGCCGTTGACATCGGCGATTCCCGCAGCAGTTTCAGCAATCTCGCTGCCAGTGTGGAAGTGGCAGCACCCGGGCGGGACATCCGCATCTGCGGCCACCAGTTCAACAGCGGTGCGCTGGCC
This sequence comes from bacterium, assembly GCA_020440645.1. Classification (GTDB taxonomy): domain Bacteria; phylum 4484-113; class 4484-113; order 4484-113; family JAFGCY01; genus JAHEFU01. The sequence continues at coordinate 7,957 of JAGRNR010000023.1, forward strand.
TACGGGATGGAGCAGGGCACCAGCCTGGCAACGCCGCTGGTTGCCGCCGCGGCAGCCCTGCTGTGGAGTGCACAGCCTGAGCTGGATGCCGGCCGGGTTCGTGAGTTGATGGCGCTGAGTGGTAGGCCATCAACTGGCTTTGAGGGGAATGTGTCCGTCGTGGATGCCGGAGCACTGCTCAACCTGCAACCCGGGCTGCGCCTGCCGGAGCTGCCGGGGATGATCCTCCGCGGGAAAAACCACATCTCCGCCGGTGAGCTGCTGGCCCCGGACTCAGCCCAGCTATTCGTTGCCGGCCAGCTCAGCGATGAGCGGACAGCTGCTCCCTGGTCGTTCCAGCTTGATACGGAGGCCGCGCTGTTATCCTCTGCAGCAGTCCAGTTGCTCAGCCAGTTCGGTGCCGGCCAGTACAGCGACGAGGCATGGGTGCTGGTTGACAACACAGAAGGCACATATCCACTCAGTGAGGATGCCGAGGCAGGCTTTGGCAACCTGGCTTACTTCGACGCCGGCCAGGCCCAGCAACAAGTGCGCATTGGGCTCGAGAACCAGTTCCTGCCGGACTGGACTGAACAGTCGGTGAAGCTGTACGGCAAGGGCCAGTGGCAGCGCATTGAAGGCGACAGTGCCAGTGGCAGCCACAGCTGGTACTGCGGCGAACTGGCGAAGCAGGAATATGACCGGGATGAGTTCGACTGCCTGGTGACTTCCCGGCTTGACCTCAGTGGTGCGGTTGAGCCGGTGCTGCGCTTCAGCCAGCATTACAACATCCAGGATGATGAGTTCGGCTATGACCGGGCCAGCGTGCTGGCCAGCACTGACAACGGAGAGACATGGACGCTGCTGTCGGGTGAGGGGCATCCCGGCTGGTTCAGTGGCTACCAGGCGGACTGGGAGCTGGTGGAGATCCCGCTCGATGCCTACATTGGCCAGACACTGCACATCTGCTTCTCATTCCAGTCTGACAGCCTGCTGGCGGGCGAGCAGGCCGGGCAACCGGAGGGCTGGTGGCTGGATGACATATACGTCGGTGAAGCCAGTGCCGGCAGCGCGTTGTTCAGCCTGTTGTCGCCGCAGGCGGATTCCGTCTATGGCGCGGTGAATGGCCAGACAGGGATTTCCCTGCTGCTGGAAGGACTGCAGGGCGTCGCTAGCATGCGATACGAAATTGACTACATTCCGCTCGGTGCAGACCGCGGCGAGGACCAGCTGGTCAATTCGAAGAACCTTACCGGCGTGAACATCCAGGTCAATTCGCTTACGCGCCCGAACCAGCGCTTCTGGCTGCGGGCCACGGCCTATGACGCCGATGGCGAGGCCGGGCAGAGCAGGCTGCTGCCACTTTACCTGTTCAACCGGCCGGGGGACGTGAATGCGGACTGGCTGGTGGATGGCAATGATGAGCAGCTGCTGCGCCAGTCCATTGGACTGAAGGCTGCCGACCAGGGCTGGCTGCCATGGATGGATGCAGACCAGGATGGCGTGGTGACTGAGCTGGACCTTGCCGCCGTCGCCTACCACTGGACGGACCCAGACGGCAGCTAGCTGTGGGATAATTCCCGGATGCCAAGGCAATACTTCCTGCATGACGACAAGGTGGCCCTGCGTCCGCTTGAGGACTCTGACGCCGCACTGCTGTGCGACTGGGTGAATGACCAGGCGGTACTGCTTTACCTCGGCATCCCCGGCCGCCTGACCGATGGGCAGGAGCTGGAGTGGATCGCTGCGATGCGCAGCAGCCAGCGGGACGTGGTGCTAGGCATCGTTGACCGCTCGGACAACGCACTGGTCGGGACGGTCGGCATCCACCTGATCAACCGCACTGATAGCAACGCGATGTACGGCATCATGCTTGGGGATAAGGAGCGCTGGTCGAAGGGGATCGGCACCGCAGCCGGGATGCTGGCCTGTGACTACGCCTTCAACTCGTTGAACCTGCACCGCCTGCACCTGTCCGTTGCGGCATTCAATCCGCGTGGCACGAAGAGCTATGAGAAGATCGGCTTCAGGCACGAAGGCAGCATGCAGCAGCACATCTACAAGCAGGGCAGCTACCACGACGTGCTGTTCATGGGCCTGCTACGGGATGATTTCAATGCCAGCCACGCGGAGTGGAGGAAGCAGCAGCAGGAACGCTACGGAATGGACGCCGGATTGGAATAGTCCATTCCGGCGAATAGTCGCCACACACTTAACCGTGTCTTAAAATTCCTCTGGGAATTCGATTCCTAATAAGGATAAGCGTCTGTTCACCGGGTAGTAAACATCTGTTTGCGCAGTCCGTGGGGCTGCAGACCCGGGTCAGGAATATACACATGGGAAGAATCACAGGCATTTTGATACTGCTCACGCTGCTTTGCAGCTGCAACAGAGGAGGCCAGCAAGGCGCTGCTGGTGGGATGGGAGGAATGGGAGATGGACCGCCGCCGGTGGCGGTGTTCGTTGAGCCCGTCCAGATGGTCCCGTATTCGCCGGCCATCAAGCTGATCGGCGAGACCAAGGCTGAGCAGCGCGCCACCCTGGCTGCCGAAGTGGCCGGCAGTGTGACCGGCATCCGCCATCGCGTGGGTGAGCGCCACAACGTCTCTGACGGCTGGCTGGTCAGCATTGATCCCGCCACCTACCAGGCTGGTGTCGGATCGGCTCAGGCAGCAGTGGACATGGCCCGCGAGAACCTGCGCAAGGCCCAGAACGGCCCGCGCAGCGAGGATGTGCGCGCCCAGGAAGCCCAGGTCGAGGCGGCAAAGTCGCGCATGGCCCAGGCTGAAGACAACCTGAAGCGGATGGAGGCACTGGCCGCCGGTGGCGTGATCGCTGAGACCGCACTGGTCACCGCACGAACGGAGTATGAAACCGCAAAGAATGCCCATGAAGCAGCCAGGCAAGTATTGGCGGCGATGCAGGCTGGCACCCGTGAAGAGGACATCGCTGCTGCAAAGGCTGCGGTCAGCCAGGCTGAATCAAACCTGAAGAACAGCCGCGTCTCGCTGGGACGCACGACTGTCGGCCCGGAGTTCGATGCCATCGTCAGCAACCTGATGGTGGAAGTCGGTCAGTACGTCGGTCCCGGCACCCCGCTCGTGGAAGTGGTCAGCGCCGGCTCCACCGAGGCCTGGTTCAACCTGCCCGAGGAGGAGCTTGGCAACGTGTCCCCCGGCGACGACGTGGAGATGCGCTTCACCGCCTTCCCGGACGAAGTGTTCCACGGCGCGGTGATCAGCATTTCCCCGGCTGCCAATGAGCAGACCCGCCAGTTCCCGCTCCGCGTGGAGATCCGCGATGAACGGATCCTGCCCGGCATGACGGTGGAGGGGCGGATCCTGCGCAGCGAGCCCGTGCCGACGAAGATGATCAACATGGATTCCGTGATCCAGGCCCCGCTCGGCACCGTCTGCTGGGTGATGGACCCGGACCCGAACGACCCGCAGAAGACCAGCGCGCGCCAGGTGATCATCGAAACCGGCGCCCGCGTTGACAACATGGTGGTCGTGATGAGCGATGAGCTGCAGCCGGGAATGATGGTTGTCACCCGCGGCAAGCAGCAGGTCTACCCGACCGCGATGCTGATCCCCGTCAACCTGATGAACATGGGCGGCGGAGGCGAGGGCGGACCACCCGCCGGGGCGGAGGGTGGCGGCAAGCCGCCTGAGGCCGGTGCTCCCGCCGGTGACGATGTGTCCGAAGGCGGCCAGTCAGCCGGTGATGCGGCGGCAGGAGGCCAGAATGCCGGAGATGGTGAGGCAGGCCAGCAGGCCGGCAGTGATGATGCTGCCGGCGGACAGGAGAACCCCTGTGGCCAGGAGAGCAACGGATGATCAAGGCTGCCATCAGCAACCCCTACGCCACGCTGGTCGGCGTGATCATCCTGCTGATCTTCGGCGCGATCTCGATGGGGCAGATCCCGATCCAGCTCAAGCCGGCGATCGAGCCGCCCGAGGTCAGCGTGCAGACCTTCTACTTCGGTGCCAGCCCGATCGAGATCGAGGACCAGATCACCAACAAGCTTGAGGAGCAGCTGAACACGATCAACGACCTCAGGCGCATCACCTCGTCATCGAATGACGGCTACAGCTCGATCAACCTCGAGTTCGTCGAGAACGTTGACAAGAACCGCGCGCTGCTGGATGTGCAGCAGGCCGTCAACCTGGTCACCGACCTGCCGGACAAGACGCAGATCGTCGGCCCGGTGATCGCGCTCGTCAGCGCGGCGCAGAACGAGCAGATCATGTGGATCTCGCTCGGTGGCGATGCCAGCGTTGACGACAAGTACGACATGGTGAAGGACGTGATCGAGCCGCGCCTGCTGCGCCTGCAGGGTGTCGGTTCCCTGCTGGTGGCCGGCGGCCGCAAGCGCCAGATCGTCGTCGAGCCTGACCTGAAGAAGATGACCCTGCATGGCATCGGCGTGCAGGAGCTGATGGGCCGCATCCGCAGCGAGAACCGCAACGTGCGCGGTGGTTACCTGGACGAGGGCGAGACCCAGCTGATCGTGCGCACGATGGGCAAGTACGAGTCGCTGGATGACATCCGCAACACCGTGGTGCGCCATGATGCGCGCGGAACCATCACAGTCGGTGACATCTGCACCGTGGTGGACGGCCGTGAGCGCCAGCAAGGCTATGTGAAGGCGGACGGCCATCCGACGGTCGCCATCGGCGTCTCGCGCCAGAGTGGTGCCAACACGGTTGACACCATCAAGGGCGTGATGGGCGTCGTGGCCGAATACAACAAGGACTTCGCGGACCGTGGCATTGAGATCGAGATCCGCGAGGCCTACAGTGAGCTGAGCTACATCCAGGAGGCGATTGCGCTCGTGCGCAACAACCTGCTGTTCGGTGCATTGCTGGCAGCCGTCGTGCTGTCCCTGTTCCTGCGCGGTGCACGCCCGATCCTGATCGTGCTCGTGACCATCCCGGTCTCACTGATCACGGTGTTCATCATCCTGCTTGCACTCGGCCGCACGATCAACATCATCTCGCTGGCCGGCCTGGCGTTCTCGGTCGGCATGGTGGTTGACAACGCGATCGTGGTGCTGGAGAACATTGACCGGCACATGAAGGAACTGGGCAAGCCGGTCCTGCAGGCGGCCTATGATGCGATCACGGAGATCGCCGGCGCGATCCTCGCATCCACATTGACGACGATCGCCGTGTTCATCCCGATCATCCTCAACACCACCGAGGCCGGGCTGCTGTTCAAGGACATCGCTATTGCGATCGTGAGCAGCATCATCATTTCGCTGCTGTGTGCCTACACGGTGGTGCCCGGCTTCAGCGCGGTGATCCTGCGCTCGCGTAACTGGCGTGACAGGATTGACGACAGCAACCCGGCGATGGCCCGGACGCTGGACCTGATCACCCTGCAGTGGGTCGGTACCGCGGTGGAGAAGTTCTACCTGCGCTTCCTCAACTGGGCCTGTGCCGGAGTCGGCAAGGGCACCACGCCCGGCAGGCTGCTGCTGCTCGGTCTGGTTGCGGTCGGCTGGTACTTCAGCACGCTGCTGCTGCCTGGTGCCAACTACCTGCCGACGGGCACCCAGCCCTTCATCTTCTGCTTCACCCCCTCCGTGGTCGGCCAGAGTAATGAAGTGACGAGCGAGGCCTACACGGCGATCGAGCAGTTCGTCGGCAATGACCCGGACTTCTCGCCGAAGGTCAAGACATACTTCACCGTAGCCAGCGCCCCGTTCTTCACCGGCATGGGTGTGCGCGTGAAGGACGAGTTCGCAAATGACCGGATGATGGACCAGATGGCGGGCAAGCTGATGGAGGTCGGATTCATGCAGCCCGGCTTCCAGTTCTTCTTCGCCAGCCGCACCTCGATCTTCCGCGTGCCGGACAAGGAATTCACACTCGAGATAACCGGCCCCGACCTGGAGGAGATCCGCAAGATCTCCGAGCGGGTGCAGGGCGAGATCCGCTCCAAGGTCGGGCCCTACCTGCAGCCTGGCCCGGTGCCGGTGCGCAGCGGCTTCAGTGAGGGCGTACCCGAGCTGTCGATCCATGTCGACCGCTACAAGGCGGCGGAGCTCGGCCTCAACCTGAGCGACGTTGCCAATGTGGTGGAGACGATGATCGCCGGCCTGCAGACCAGCAAGTACACCGACCGCGGCCGTGAGTATGACCTCGTGGTGCGCGGTGACAAGGAACACTACACCACCCGTGATGAGCTGCAGGCGCTGACCGTGCTGGCCAGCAACGGTGAGTTCGTCAGGCTCGATGAAGTGGCGACCGTGAATGACAACACCGGCCCGACCTCGATCAGGCACTACAACCGTGACCGCTCGATCCAGCTCACGGTGAACACCAACCCGGCCTTCCCGACGCAGACCGCGCTGGACATCACCCAGCAGGAAGTGATCGAACCGATGTCCGCCACGCTGGCACCGGGCTACCGCATCCGCTTCGGCGACGCGGCGGACAAGCTGCGCAACACGCTCAGCTCACTGGTGGTGCAGGGCGCGCTGGCGATCGTGATCATCTACCTGCTGATGGTGGCGCTGTTCCGCTCCTTCACATATCCGATCATCATCCTCGTGACGGTCCCGCTGGCCTGGAGTGGCAGCTTCATCGCAATGTGGTTCGCCCATTCGCTCAGCGGCGGAGTGGTGCAGTTTGATGTGCTCGGCATGCTCGGCCTGATCATCCTGTCGGGCATCGTGGTGAACAACGCAATCCTGATCGTGCACCAGATGCTCAACAACCAGGAGGAGGGCATGGGCCCGCTGGAGGCGCTCAAGGAGAGCAGCCGCACCCGCCTGCGCCCGATCTTCATGTCGGTGCTGACATCCGTGTTCGGCATGCTGCCGCTGGCGATGGGCCAGGGCAGTGGATCCGAGCTGTACCGCGGCCTCGGTGTGATCGTGGTCGGCGGCATGCTGGTTTCCACGATCTTCACCCTGTTCGTGGTGCCGACGATCCTCAGCCTGGTGCAGGAAGTGAGCGAGCGCATCCAGCTCAAGCGTGAACACCGCAAGGCCTGATCCGTCAGTGCCAGCCGGATTCCATGATGCGATAATGATGGGATCAGCGGCGCTGCCTGCCGCTGCGGGAACCTTATGAAAAGCAGACTGGCCAGCATGCTGTTCGTGCTCGCAACCGGCTTCGCGCTGGCGGGCTTCCTCGTGTCGCTGTACACCCACTGGTACTTCGCCAACCACTACTGGCTGAAGACCGGCCTCGCCATGCTGCTGACCGTACCGGGCTATGCACTCGCGCTGTCCGGCGGCAATGCGAAGCTGTGGCGCGTCTTTGGCTGGTACTGGATCGGGTTGTACGCCCTGTCCGTGTTCCAGCACCGCAGCTTTGACCTGCGTGAGCTGAGCTTCGTGGCCGGACTGGACTATGAGGCCAGCATGGTCTGGCTGCCGGGCATCGTGCTGCTGGTGGTGGCGATGCTCAACATCATTAAGCAGAAGCGTACTGAGGCCGCGGCCCGGCGTGAGACCAGGCGTGCATTGGCTTTCCGCCGCCGCCTGCGCGAGATCCACGGCCAGCCCGTGGTGGCCACCGGTGAATGGATCCGTGAACGCCTGCGCTCCGGCAGCATCGTGCTCTTGCTGGGCTTCGCCACGCTGTTCGCGCTCGGTGGCAGTGTGCTGGCTGATGACACCGATGCCGAGCCTGACAACGGCATCGACCGCCATTCCGAGTTCAAGGATGAGGCCCTGCGCCACTGGCCATCGATGCCGGACATTTCCGGTGTCTACCCGCAGGCTGCCCATTCGCAGGAACGCACGACCTATTTCATCGAGATTGACAATGTGGTGGATGGCGAGATCCGCATCGTGTCCGACGGCTTCAACGGGGTGGTTGGGCATGTACTGGCCCCCGTCTCCAACTACAACAAGGAGGGTTTCACCGCCTCCGGTTGGGCCGAGAACGGCAGCTGCACCGCCAGTGCCGTGAATGCGATCCACCTCAAGGTGAAGCATAACTATGAGACCGGCCGCGCGACGATCTTCTCGCTTGTGCCGATCGAGTTCACCACCTTCGACCCGAAGTCCTACAAAAGCTACTTCAACCAGAGCAGCACCCTGTTTACTGACATCACCGCCGGCAGTGAGATCTTCGGCGGCCAGTGGGCACCGCTGGTCAACAGCCCGCTGACATTCCAGCGCGGCGAGGCGGACTGGCAACGGGTGGATGAGACCTACGTCCCGGCCGTTGGCGACCAGATGCGCATCACCGTCAGCCGCCGCAAGTACAACCCGGAGTGGATCGAGTTCGAGAACGGCTTCGGCGGCCTGATCTGGATCAAGGAACTGGGGATGGACCCGTACCCGATCGGCCAGGTGCTGAAGCCAGTGGCCGGAGTGGGGCGCTTCCTCGGCACGCAGTACGCTGAGCGGGGCCGGATCCGTGCGGCACATCCGGGTGTGATCGACATTTCAACCTCGCCCTATGACGTGATCGGCGGCTTCCAGATCATCCCGCGCGACCACGCTATGTCCAGCGAGATGAAGTTCGCCCGCCTGAAGACGCAGTGGATGGTGGTCGGCCCGCTGTGGGCGCTGGACCCTTCCTGGGAAGGCCTGCCGCCGCTGTTCACCGACTACCTCTACCCGGCATTTACGCCAGCGTTCAATGAGGACGGCAGCGTGAATCAGGACGTGGAGGGAGCGGCCGTGTTCCTCGACCGCTTCACGGTGCGGGCCCGCTACCGCGACAGTGAGGACCCGACGCAGTACGAGCTGCTTAGAGAGTCCGTCTACCTGGACTACGATGCGCTGGAAACGATGACGCATGTGCGCATCTACTTCCCGCGCGGCAACTGACTCATTCTTGCAGCCTGCCGTCGACCTGTGCGATCATCTGCGCATGGGTACTGAACTGCGTTCCTTGATCATCCTGCTGGCAGCATCCGGCTGCATTGCCATGGCCTGCAACACCGCCCAGGCTGAGCCCTTCGCCGGTGCTTCCGGCATGGCGCAGATTTCTGACAACGCCTACCTCTGCGTGCAGGACACCAAGGCCGACCGGCCAGGCAGCCGCATCGGCATCCTGACCGTTGACACCGAGAAAGGCGGTTATGACTACCTGCCACTCGAGCCGGACTGGCAGGGTGAGCTGCCGCATGACCTGGAGAGTGCCTTCGCGCTGCGGGACCGGCCCGGCGAACTGCTGCTCTGTGAAAGCGGGGCCTATGAGAACTGGACCACGCACGAATACCACATCGGGCGCATCTTCCACATCCGCCTGACCGCGGCAGCGGAAAGCTGGGACTTCGAACTGCTGGGTACGATCCCGATCCCGGAGCACCTGCATGAAATCGAGGGGATGTTCCTGCTGCCTGTATTCAATCCCGAGGACATCCAATTCAACCGCGACCTGTTCGGGGACGTGGATGCGGCACGCGATGCGCTGGTGCAGGGAGCAATGGCTGCGGCAGGAATGGACGAAGTTGGCGCTGATGAGGCTGCACTGGACTGGGGTGCCCCAGGGGTCAGGCAGCCTGAGCCATCAGACCTCCCCGGGCGTGACCTGGCGTACCTCATCCTTTGTACCAGGGGTGGAGATGAGGCATATGAACCGGCCAGTTTCCATGAGAATGTGATTGACCTGGAGAACCACGAGCTGCGTGAGCTGCGCAATGGGCAGGGAATTGATATCAGTGTTCCGCCACAGTCAGACCCCTTCCAGCGCGGCTGCAGTGATGTATACCTGGACAGGGTCGGCATCCTGTGGATCGTCAGCTGCAGCGACCTTGGCGACAACGGACCGTTCAACTCCCGCATCTACCGCTACGGCCAGTACGATATCGAGAGAGGCTATGGGATGTCACGCTCAATCTATGACAACACCTCGTGGTTCATCTCCGGCCTGAAGGTGGAAGCGCTCTGTGGCAGTGTGATGGAGGGTTCAACCCTCTGCTTTGCCACCGATGATGAGGGTTTCGGCGGGATCTGGCGTTCACTCGGTGCGGCAACCAGCCTGCGCTGATCCGGCACTCCTTCTATAATCAGTGCCGTGTTCAAGAAGATCCTGATAGCCAACCGCAGTGAGGTGGCCGTGCGCATCATCCGCGCCTGCCGTGAGCTGGGCATCGCCTCCGTGGCGGTGTACAGCGAGGCTGACGCGGACGCGGTGCATGTCACGCTGGCGGATGAGGCTGTCTGCCTCGGGCCTGCGGAAGCTTCACAGTCCTACCTCGACCAGCAGAAGGTGCTGCAGGCCGCGCGTGACACCGGTTGCGACGCGCTACACCCTGGATACGGATTCCTCGCGGAGAATGCCGGCTTCGCAAGGCTGGTGACGGAAAGCGGCATCCACTTCATCGGGCCCACGCCGGAAAGCATGGACCGCATGGGGGCCAAGATCCCGGCGCGCGAGACAGCGCTGCTGGCAACGGCCCCGGTGGTGCCGGGCTTCGACCGGGAAGGTGCAACGGATGATGAGTACATAGCAGCCGCGGCACAGATCGGCTATCCGGTGATGGTCAAGGCCAGCATGGGTGGTGGCGGCAAGGGCATGCGTATCGTGGACAGCGAGGCTGAACTGCAGTCCGCGCTGGACGGTGCACGCCGAGAAGCCGCAAAGGCATTCGGTGACCCGACGGTGTTCCTCGAAAAATACATCCAGAACCCGCGCCACATCGAGATCCAGGTCCTGGCGGACCGGGCCGGCAACACCCTGCACCTCGGCGAGCGCGAATGCAGCGTGCAGCGCCGCCACCAGAAGATCGTTGAGGAGACGCCGAGCACGGCGGTTGACAATGAGCTGCGGGCGAAGATGGGGGCGGATGCCGTTGCCATCGCCCGGGCCGTCGGCTATGAAGGGGCGGGAACCGTCGAGTTCATCATGGACCCCGCCGGCGGCTACTACTTCCTTGAAATGAATACCCGCCTGCAGGTGGAGCACCCGGTGACGGAGTTCGTCTACGGGTTGGACATCGTGCAGTGGCAGATCCGGATCGCCACCGGTGAAGCACTGCCATTTTCGCAGGAACAGATGACGCCGCGCGGGCACAGCATCGAATGCCGGATCTGCGCCGAGGATGCCGCCAGTGGCTTCCTGCCGCAGGTTGGCAGCGTGCAGGTGCTTCGTGAACCGCAGGGCCCGGGCGTGCGGCTGGACAGCATGCTGAAGGACGGGCTGGCGATCGGCGCGGACTACGACCCGATGCTGGCCAAGCTGATCGTGCATGCCGAGGACCGCGAGGCCGCGATCCGGCGCATGCAGCAGGCACTGAGCGACATGTGCCTGCTGGGGGTGACGAGCAACCTCGGCATCCTCGCGGAGATCATCGCGCTTCCGGCCTTCGCGGCGGGAGAGACCGATACGGGCTTCATTGCCAGGCACTTCTCCGGCTATAAGGACCCCGAACCCGGCCTGCCGGAACGGATCGCTGCAGCGCTGGCTGCCAGCATGAAGGGCAGCGCCGTGCAGCGCGGAACCACCAATGACAGTGCGCATGCCGACCCATTCCGCAGCTATGGCAACTGGAGCAATGCATGAGGGAGCAGTTCGGCCACGGCGATGAGCGCTTTGAGGTGGTTGCCATTCCCGGATCCGCCGGCAATGCCAGCGTGCGCATCGATGGGAATGAGTACAGCGTCAGCGCTCTCGTAGTCAGCGGAAGTCGGATCAGCTTCACGCTGGAAGGCAGGCAGTACACATTTGATGCAGCTGTGGAACATGAGCGGATCCAGCTCAAGCGCGGAACAGCCTACTACAGCTTCAGCCGCATCGAGGAAGGAAGCGAGGACGAGGGCCGCCAGGATGGCGCGGCCCTGAGCAGCCGGATGCCGGGAACGGTACTGCGCACGCTGGTTGCGGCGGGTACTGACGTGAAAGCCGGCACGGCACTCGTGATCCTCGAGGCGATGAAGATGGAGCACACCATCGAGGCCCCGGTGGACGGCACCGTCAACGGCTACCCGCACCCGGAGGGCTCACGCGTGATGCCCGGTGACCTGCTGGTGGACTTTTCCCCGGCGGGCTAGCCGACCGGCATCGACATCAGGTTCACACGCTCCTGCCTGCGCTCACGCAGCCAGTCATAGAGCTGCTGGTGGCAGGTGGTGACGATGATCTGCGTCGTGTCCGACAGGTCCGTGATGTAATTGAACACCAGCTCCGCGCGCTCATCATCGAGGTCGGCCAGTGGCTCATCCAGCATCAGCGGCAGGTCCGTCCGTCCGCTGGCGGTGCGGGCCATTGCCAGGCGTAGGGCCAGGGCCAGCTGCTGCTGGGCACCGGTTGACATGTAGGTCCACAGTTCGTGGCTCGGGATGTCAGCCGGGGCGCCGGTCACGCGCAGCCTGAGGCTCAGGTTGCTGTCAAGCGAAGCGTCCTCGATGCCCTTGATCGGCGCATTGGCAAGGATGCTCTTCATCGCGCGGTCGATCTCCGGGGCGGTGTCACTGCTGGCGCGGTTGACCAGCGACTGCACGATCTCGCGCGTCGTTGCCAGCGCTTCGTCCCAGTTGTGCACAAGCTTGTCCAGTCGGCCGGCATGTTCGCTGCGCTGCTTCATCTCACGGGCGACCTTGTCAATGTTGCCGAAGCGGTGCATGCCGTCGCGGATATGGTCCAGCGCTCGGCGGATCGACTCACGCGAGTCACGCGCTTCGTGGATCTTCTTGTCAAGTTCGCTCAGCCGGTTGCAGACGGAGTCGTGGCTCACCTTGTCGCGGCAGAGCAGGGCCAGGCGGTTCTGCTCCGTCGGGGAGAGGGCAGCCCAGCGCTCGTTGAACTCGGCAATCTCCAGGCTCGGCTTGCCGAGCAGCAGTGGGTCGGTCGGCTGGGCCGGAGCTTCACGGTGGCCGCTGCGCACGTTGGTGGCAAGGTTGCGGAAAGCCTCCATCGCGGCTCGGGGACCCTCACGCAGCTTGCTGGCGAAACCGATCGGCTGCAGCTTGGCCTCCAGTGCCCGCGAGATCTGGTCGCGTTCCTGCGCCAGGCGGCCCAGTTCACGGTTCTGCACGCTGATCTGGGTCTCGAGTTCTCGAATGTCGAACTTGTTGCCACTGATCACGCTCGGGGCTTCCGCCAGCTTGCGGATCATGTTGCGCAGCCAGTCCATGTCAGGTGCCAGCGGAGCCAGCGGCTCGATCTGCCCGACCTCTGTCCAGGCGGCCTCCATCCGGCGGCGGATGGTGTCGCGGTCACGGATTGCCGAACTGTACTCACGGAAGCGCACATCGAGGCTGATGTAGTCCTTGATGTTCTCAACGAGGCGGTCCCAGTTCTGGCGGTCGATCTTGTACAGCTCGATGAAGCGCATGCGGCGCCGGTTGAGCTGGTCCATCTTCTGGGTCTGCTCCTCCATCGCCGGCAGCACGCTGTTCTGCAGTTCCGTATAGGCCGGGCCGGTGGTGCGTGCGCGGCGCAGGTAGGGGAACAGCAGGAAGCCGGCCACCACCAGGAACACCGCGGCGATGATCCAGCCTGCGAAGGGCAGGATCTCACGGACCATATGCGGCATGAAGCTGTAGTGCGCGATGATGCTCAGGAAGGCCATGAACACACAGACAAAGCCGAGGTATGACCACCATGGCAGCTCATCGCGGTTGACAATCTCGAGTTCGACCTTGCGTTCGCGCAGCTTCTCAAGCTCAGTCGTCACCTTACTGTGCTCCTCCTCCCATTCGAGGATGGAACTGAGGTGCTCACGGTGCGGGGCGAACATCTTGTCGAGGCTCTGGTAGCGGTTCTTCTCCGCCTCGGGAATCTGGTCCTCAAGGCGCTTTGCGCGGTCGGCGGCAACAGTGTATTCGCGGTGCGCCGTCTCCACGGCCGCACTGACCTGTTGCAGCAGCTGGCGGGTATCGCCACCCTGGCGCTCATCAGGCTGGTCGCTGTTCAGCTTCTGAGCTGATTCATAACTGATGTTGAGTGCGCTGATCTCCTGCTCGACACGGCTGATCTGCTGCTCAAGTGCTTCCAGCTTGCCGTAGAGCACGTCCACCTCGTGCGCGAGGTCCGCGGTGATCGCAGCCGACGGCTCTGGTTCGGTGCTTACTGCAGGCTGCAGCTCTCCGCTGGCAACCTTGTGCAGGTAATGGTTGCGGGCCAGTTCAAGCTGGTCGCGCTGCTTCTCAAGGCCGAGGATCACGCGGTCCTGCTGCTCCAGCTGGCTGAGCACGCTGTCGCGTTCCTTCTGCAGCTCATGGTACTCATTCAGCTGCTGGCTGAGCTGGCCCTGCTCAAGCTTGAGGTAGTCCAGCTCCTTGGCGAGGTGCATGCGGTGCTCGCGCATGTTGCGCGGCGGGCTGTCACCAAGTGTGAAGCGCGGATTCTCCAATGCTTCAATGATCCTGTCAACGGTGGTCACATCCGGATTCTCGACGAGCTCGCCGAGGTCGGAGGTGAGGATCTGGCGCAGGTTGCTGCGGTCGAGGGTCTCGATCACGTTAGCCTGCGTGGCGGACAGGGAGTGGCGGAAGGACTGGCGGCTGAGGTTCAGCAGGCGCCGGCCAAGGTCCCATTCGCCATGCTTGCTGACGGTCACCTTGTCCGTCAGGCTGCGCTGTGTGCTGTATTCACTGACCTGTACGAAATAATCACTGAAGCGGGCGGTGACCAGGATCTTCTCCGGCCAGCCATCCAGCTCAGGCTTGATCACGAGGCGTCCCGATGGCGTCCCGCCGATCCAGGGCGTCCAGCGCTTGATGGCCTGCGGATCCTTGGCGCCGCGCTTGGAGGCGGGGCCGAACAGCATCCACTCGAGGAAGGTCAGCAGTGTGGTCTTGCCGGACTGGTTCTCCGCGATCCAGAGGTTTAGTCCCTCCTCGAGGATCACCGGGGTGTCGATTGAAAGGCTGCCGAAGCGAGCTGAGTCGATCTGGAGTATCTTCATTCCGCAATCTCCAGTGGCATTCCCTGCCCGGTGAAGAGTTGCCAGCCAAGGCGCCTGACCAGCCTGACGACATCCGCATCCTTGCGTCCATTGCGCTCGAGGTCGGTGCAGCGGTCGAGGAAGGCGAAGAGCAGGGAGTCCTTGGGCAGGTTGAGCGGGTCGATCCCGCTGAAGAACGCCAGCTCGCTGACATCCGGTTCCACCAGCCGCTCGACACTGTTCTTGATCGCGTCCAGCCGGTTCTCAAGCTGGGGCTTCATGCTGACGGGAATCTCACCACGCAGCTTCAGGCGCAGCATGTCCTGCGGCTGCAGCTTGATGTCAAGTGCGTCCATCGCGCGGCGCAGATGGGCATCGTAACCGTCGACGTAGGGCTCGGGGAAACTGACGGCGCGGCTGATCCAGTTGATCTCAGCCAGCTTGTGGAATTCGAGGTCAGCGCCATAGCGGTCCATTTCTCCGATCAGCATGCCGCCTGGCCCACCTTCAGCCCAGTCGAAGCACTGGGGCGGGCCGCTGTACGCTGCCAGCGCCTTGTCGCTGTTAAGGTGCTTCAGTTCGGCCTGCACCATCATGTGGCCCAGGGCGATGTAGCTGTATTCACTCTTGTAGAGGTCTTCCTGCAGGATCGGGTTGATCGCGCGCTGGTGGTCCAGGCCGTCGTCCACGCCCTCAAGGGTGCCGTGCAGCATCAGGATGCTGGGACGGTCGCGCGGTGGGCGTGGAACTTCCGGCCAGCTCATGCGCGGGATACCTTCCCCCATCAGGAAGGCCCGGCCTGTGATTGATACTCCCTTGAGTTCAATCACCTCCCACTGCTTCTTCGTGAAAAGATGCAGGTTAACCGGCAGGCGGGAGAAGCAATAAGGATTATTCCCGCCATAGGCATCCGAGTTTCCCGGTGTCACCACCACGTCCATCGCGGGGTAGGACTTGACCAGCTGGTAGAAGAACTGGAGCTGGTCATCCGGGTTATGGCCCTTGACGTCAAACACATTGCCGGGAATCAGCAATGCCTGACAGCCACTTTCGTGGGCCAGCCTGAAGCCGGCCTCAAGGGAATTCCTGACTGCTATGCCAATCGCGTCCGCCAAAGACTTGTCTACATCTGTCAGTCTGCGGCCAAGATGGCAGTCGCTCAACTGTGCAAACTTCCAACCCATCACGTTAAATCCTAGCGTAATTGGACAGTCATGTATAGGTCTGAAAGTCAATAAATGGCCTTTTAGTCATTCCAATGCCACTAATGTAAAAGTGAAGAACATATCCGTACGGTAATGAAAGTACAAAGCGGATTGCCGTCAAGCAATCGAGACCTGCGGATAAAGCTGCGGTTTTGGACTGTCCAGTATAATCAGCTTGCCGGTACGGGATGGGTACTCGGCGGCCGTACACCCGATGGACATACTCAGAAGCAGGCTAGCCAGTCAGTTCAGTGATTCCCGTGAATCGATCGGCGAGTTGCTGCGTGAAAACGGCGAATTTGTAATCGATTCCGTCCACCTGTCGCAGGTGTTTGGGGGCATGCGCGGCATCCACGGCCTGGTCTGTGACACAAGCACGGTGGACCCGATCGCCGGCCTTGTCATCAGGGGCAGGGGAGTAAAGGAACTGGGGGCATGCAGCCCGGAAGAGGTGTTCTGGCTGCTGCTGACAGGTGAGTTGCCGGAATACGAAGAGCTGTTTTCATTCCGCCAGGACCTGCAGTTACGTCGCCGCCTGCCGGACTGGATGGACGGGTTCCTCGCCGCGATGCCGGCTGGCAGCCACCCGATGAGCATGTTCAATGCCGCGGTGCTGGCCATGCAGGGGCAGTCCCATTTCGCGAGGGCCTACCACTCAACACCGAAGAGCGAGCTGTGGCAGCCGGCGCTGGAGGATGCGCTGGACCTGTTTGCGACCATGCCTCTGCTGGCAGTCAGGGTCTACCGCCAGCGCTACGGGCTGGTGGACAAGCCTGGATCTGCGGATGCAGATTACATCAGCCAGCTGGCATCCGGCCTGCTGGGCAGGGAGGACAGCGACTTCGAAAGCCTGCTGCGTCGTTATATCGTGGTGCAGAGCGACCACGAAAATGGCAATGTCTGTGCGCTGGCAGCCCACGTGACGGGCAGTGCGCATGCCGACCTCTACTACGCGGTCAGTGCCGGCCTCAACGGACTGGCCGGGCATATCCACGGACTGGCGGCACAGGACTTCATCCGCTTTCTGCACAGCCTGCAGGATGAGCTGGGCAGTGAGCCCGCCGAGGAAAGCATCAGGCAGGCGATGCAGCAGCGGCTGGACAGTGGCCGCGTGCTGCCGGGATTTGGCCACGCCGTGCTGCGCCAGGCGGACCCGCGCTTTGAGATCCTGTATGCGATTGCCGACGAGCGCTACCAGGACAATCCGTTGTTCAGGCTGGCCAGCCGTGTATACAGCGTCGGGACGGAACTGCTGAAGGCCCATCCCAGGGTGAAGAACCCCTACCCGAATGTGGACGCGATCACGGGCGTCGTGCTGCAACTTGCCGGCATTGAACAGCTTGAGTTCTATACGGTGCTCTTCGGTGTTTCACTGTCCATCGGCATCCTGGCACAGAATGTGGTCAGTCGCGGCATCGGATCCCCGATCGTGCGGCCCCGTTCTGTGGCGACGGCAGAGTTGCGCGCTCTGGCTGGCGGCTGAGCCGGTGCTAGAATTCGCAGGTGCATAGGCTCTTCATTCTGCTGCTTGCAGGCCTGCTGCTGGCAGGCTGCAACAAGTCCACCGATTCCGGAACTGACAACGACCCGGTCACTGCGTCTGATACCGACGCTGATGTTGTAGATGAACAGCCAGCTGAGCCGGTCAAGCTCCTGCCCCGCAGGCGGGTACTGGCGGCATTCAGCGGCTCGGAGACGGACCCCTGGACCGCGGACATGCTCGGTGCACTGGGCAGCCAGCTGCATTTCGATGCCTGGTCGCAGGCCGACGCGGATGACTACTTCGACTACTACGGCCCCTTCGATGTGACCAGTGGCAACCTGCCGCTGGACCTGCGGATCGTGCTGACTGGGATGGACAACGTGGCGGGGCTGGAGCGGCAGCAGGCGGCGGCGCAGCACCTGCTGGAGCAGGTTCAGGAATTCAGTGCCGACCTGGTCTGGCTGGATGGCGACCAGCTGCAGTACAGTGCGGGCCGGATTTTGCTTGACAACGAATTCCCGGTCGTGTTCAGCGGCCTGACGCATGACAGCTCGCTGTATTACGAAGGCGAGGATGCGGCTGCCGGCTTCTACCGCCGCCACAGCGTATCCGGCACGATGGGACGGATCTGGCGTGACAACAAGGAAGCGCTGTTCCACTGCATCATCACGGACGACAGCCCGGAAGGCATGCGGCGGATGGTGGACTTCACGGATGCCGAGGACCTGCTCGGGGAAGGCAGCACGCTGCATGTGTTGCCGCCTTTCACTGACTGGCAGGCACTGTCCGAAGCAATCGAGGAGATGCCGGCGGAGGCTGACGACCTGATCATCTGCGCGGCCGCTGAGTCCGGCTGCAGCGAAGCGCTGTCAGGCACGGAACCGCCGCAGGACATCCTCGCATTCTGCCAGGTGCCGGTCTACGTGCTGGGGCCATCCCCGCTGGACATGCTGGGCTGCACCAGCCTGCTGGTCAAGCCGGCAGCCCAGGTCAACGAGGTGCTGACGGTGTTTGATGCGCGGCTCGGCCGTGACATCCCGATGGCATCGATCCCGACGATCGTGCCTGAGGACATGCAGGCCCAGCGCAGTGAGCCGTCTGAAGTGATCCCGCGCTCTGACGGCTAGGGCAGCAGCTGTACGCGGTTCACGCTGTTGGCCAGCCCGTTGAGCACCCAGGCGTTGCCTTCGTCGCCAATCTCAACGGCAGCTGCTCCGGCCAGCAGGTCGGCACCCTGGGAGAGGTCGATTGGGTCCGGGTAACGCCCGCTGCCCGGTGTGTCTGTTGCCACTTCGACGATGAACAGCTCATCCGTATTGAAGCTGCTGGCGAGGATCAGCTTACCGTCACGGCTGAATTCCACGTCGCCAATGTAAGTGAACTCAGTCGTCAGCACGATCGGATTGGACTGCCCGCGCAGGATGCTGCGGTTAGCCAGGTCCAGCTTGTACAGATTGCCGTTGATCGAGTTACCAAGGTAGGCAGTAGCTCCATCGGAGGAAATGGCAATTGCTCCTGCGCCGACTTCTCCCATGTTGATGCTGCCCAGGCGCTCGGGATCGCTGCCGAGGCTGTAGAACTCCACTACTGATTCGGTCGAGACGTTAGGAGTGAAGTCAGAATCGAAGTTGAGTTCGCCGCCACAGACCACAACCAGCTCATTGCGCGACTTGTTGACGGCGATGAACTGCGGGTTCTGTCCGCTGCATTCAATGTCGCTAGAGGTGGGGGCGGCACTGCGGTAATCGACAACACTGAACAGGCCGGTTCCATAGGTGGTCGGGTCGCCGCTGCCGAACTCCGGGAAGGCCATCACCTGGCTGCGTGGGACGTACATCCGGTCCTCATGCACGGCTGCGGCCGCAGGGCCGATGAACACGGCATTGCTGTCCTCGAGCTGGAACACGTCCTGGATCTGGTTGAAACTGAGGTCGGCAAGCGACATCCGCGTCAGCTGGTTGCTGCCGTTGCTGACACAGTAGAGGTGGTCAAGGTCCGCTGCAAGGTGGCTTGGCGAGGAGAATTCCGGGAACAGCACACTGGCCAGTTCGATTCCGCTGAGGGAGTATTTCACCACGCTGTTGTCGAGGCTGTTGGCGACGTACAGGTTGCCGGCGTTGAACAGCATGTCATTTGGCCCACTGCCGGCTGCGAAGTGGTTGAGGGAGACCAGCTCAGCCTGCTGCTTCACCGCGATAGTCGTCATCAGCACGCTGCCATTCTTGCTGTACTGCACTGTCATGCTGTTGCCAGTGGCCTGTGCGTCGAAGGCGAAGGAGCCATCAGCTCCAGACTGGCCATTTCCGCTGCCACCGCTGGCTATGCTGACACTGCTGCCCGGGTCGGAACTGCCGGCAGGAGCACTTATTCGGACGTTGCCTGACTTCGCTGCCAGCGCGTTGATGCTGCTCGGAGTTGGTTGCGGCTGGCCGTTGCCGGAGCCGCCGCCACCGCAGGCTGCTGCCAGCAGGCAGCTGAGAACGGCAATCATGCAGTTGGCAAGAAGACTCTTCATAGGGATTCACTCCAGCTTACGGATATTTCCCTGCCGGGCAGGGGATAGTTCCAGGCGTCTCGCGCACTGCCGTTGAACAGGTTGCTGATGCCAAGCTGCCAGCCGGCGGGATCGGGGCCGATGGAAAACTCAAGGTTGACGATGCTGCGCGGGGATGTGCGCAGGTTGCCGAACAGGTCGGCAGGGATGGAGGATGTGTAATCGAGGGATGCCGCGGCACTGAAGCTGTCCTGCCGGTACTGCAGGCCACTGCCTGCGTGCAGGCTGCTGCGGCCGGTGAGAGGCGTGCCATTGCGGTACTCGGCAACCGGCAGCCATGTGGCACTGCTTGTCCACCACAGGTCACTGGCCAGCCTCCAGTCGAGGCTGCCTTCCATCCCGGCAATGCTGGCCTGACCGGTATTGCGGGCCTCGACTAGGTAAGCGCTGACCGGGGCAAAGATGATTGAATCGCGGTACAGGCTGTAGAAGGCAGCGCAGTCGAGACGCGCCGAGCCGTAACGCCGCCCGTAGCCGATCTCTATATTGTCGACCGTTTCGGGTTTCAGGTCCGGGTTGCCTCGCACGCTGCCGCTGTCACCCAGGTACAGCTCATCAAAGGAAGGATGGCGTACTGCCCGTGTCATGCTGGCCCGCAGGCTGGCACTGTTGCCATAGTCACGGCGGAGGGCGATGCCGGCCATCGGGTCGATACCCACATCCGAGGATGCTGTCAGGCCCCAGCTGTACTGGAATTTCCAGTTGCCTTGATCTTTCTCCTGCCATGCGCTGTAGTCAATTCCGGCGTGAAGTTTGCGGGCTGCGGAGTCGCCATCAGCGAAGTCCAGTCTCGGACGCAGCAGGCTGTCGCTGTTCCGATGTTCGTGTTCCAGATGCAGCAGCAGGTCCCGATTGTCTATCTCCCCGCGGTTCAGGTAGGGATGCGGGTCCCGCACTTGGCTGAACTGGGCTGACAGGGCCGTCCTGTAATCAGCACGCGTCGCCTGTAGCCAGAGGGATTGCCTGTCCATCCGTGCACTGAGGGTCGGGAACTCAGCACTGCCGGGAATGCCCCGCGACATGTCGCTGAACCCGAATCGCCAATCCGTTTCATCAACCTGCCAGCTACCCAGCAGTTCGTGGCGCAGCACATCTGCATTGGCTCGGCGGGCTGTCGTGCCATCAGCCCGCTTGTAGGAGTAGTCATTCTCTGCGCTGAGCATGCCGTAGGACCAGCTCAGGCTGGCATCGCTGCGGCTGATTTCCATTTCGTAGTAATCATTGCTGCCAGCCAGCACGGCATACCGGGTGACAGGCGGATTTTCAGTACGCTCGCGGAATTCAAAATCAGCCAGATCGGCAAAGTATTCCTTGAATGGCAACCCGCTCTCGGCATAAGCCGGAAAACTTTCCTGCCTATCTTCGGAAATGCTGACGAGGTTGACGACACCACCAAGCGCTCCGGGTCCGAACTGCAGGGCCTGTGGTCCACGCAGCACCTCGATGCGATCGAGGGATGTCGTGCCCAGAGATGAGAGGTCAGTCGCCTGCAGTGGACTGACTGGCTGGCCATCCAGCAGGACCAGTACCTGACCGGCGGACGCCCCGCGCAGGCTGAGTGTGCTGAGTTGGCCATTGCCACCGAGCCGCCTGACATCAGCCCCGGCAATGCTTTCGAGGATGTCTGCCAGGCTGGCATGGGCTGTAAAACGATTTCGGTCAATTATGCTGAGCGCTGACCAGTCGCCAAGTCTCATCGCCAGGCTGCGGTTGTCGCTGACAAGGCTGCTGCCGAGGTCAACAGTGAGGTCGTCATCCGAGTCATCAATGCTGATGTCAAAGGCCGGATCGTAGTCATCGTACAGGTGGTCGAGGTCGATCTCAACTGCATCGCCATCTTCCGCTCGACAGGGCAGAACAGGCAGGCAGGCCAGGAGAAGCAGGATCAGCAGCAGGCAGCGCATCAGAGACGCACCTCGCGCTGGCGCAGCAGGATCCAGATGAAGAAGGGCGCACCGATCAGGCTTGTGATGATGGTGAGTGGGATCTCCCTTGGCGGGGCTGCCGTACGGCTGACTATGTCAACGAAGAGCAGCAGCAATGCACCACCGACCATTGACAACGGGATTAGCACGGCATGCCGGGCCGAGCCGTACAGGCGGGCCACATGCGGCACCATCAGTCCGACGAAGGCGATCACCCCGCAGAATGCCACACTGATGCCGGCCAGCAGGGAACTGACCGCCAGCAGGCGCAGACGCAGGGAGCGGATGTTGATCCCGAGGCTGTGGGCCTTGTCATCGCCAAGCAGCATGGCGTCCAGTTCGCGGCGCCAGGAGATTGCCAGCCAGCATGAGATGCACACGACTGGCAGCATCACCAGCACCTCGGCCATCCCGACGGTACTGACCCGGCCCAGCAGCCAACTGATCACCTGCTCCGTGCCACCACTGCTGCCACTTACCAGCAGCAGCCAGACCACAGCCCCGCACAGGGTGCCAAGCGCGATGCCCATCAGCAGGATACTGGCGCTGTCACGCCGGCCGGACAGGAATGTGGCATACAGCGCGAGTGTGATCAGCAGTGCACCGAGCAGTGCCGGGAAGCCGATCAAGAGCGCACTGCTCATACCAAGGGCGGTTGCCACTACCGCCCCGAGCGCCGCACCCGCACTGACTCCAGTGATGTACGGTTCGGCCAACGGGTTGCGGAAGAACAGCTGCATCAAAACACCGCTTGTTGCCAGAGCAGCCCCGGCGAGGATCGCCATCAGCACGCGCGGCAGGCGCAGGCTCCAGAGGATCTTCGACTCCAGCTCAGTCAGCCCGTCCAGCATCTGCGCAGGCCCGAGCCCGCTGGGACCGACGGACAGGGAGACTAGTGCTGCCAGCAGGACCAGCAGCAGCAGGGCTGGCAGGAGCAGGCGTTTCATCAGCGTGCGGCGCTGGCCCCGTTGTTGCTTACGCTGCCGGTAACAGGCGCATTGAGCTGCTCCTTGATTTCATCAATTGCCAGCAGGATGCGTGGTCCGGGGCGCAGCAGGTGGTCAGAATTGACGACGACCAGCTGACCCTGCTTCACCGCGCGCAACTCCCGAAACACCGGGTCCTTGCGCAGTTCAGCCAGCATCTCCGACCGGGCGTCAGCGGGGTCCTCTTCCTCGGTGCAGCTGGTGGTTGTCAGGATCCAGTCCGGATCCGAGGCCATGATGAACTCAGCGCTGACAGCCGGCCAGCGGTAATCCAGACTCACCGCATTAGCCAGTCCGCAGCGAAGCATGACATCGTTGATGAACGAGCTGCTGCCGCAGGTATAGACCAGCTCTCCCGGGTATCCGAAGAAGCAGCTCGGTTCGCCCGGCAGTGCAAGGTATTCACGACCAGCGGTTTCCTTCTCGATCCACTTGGCAAACTCAACAGGCAGAGCTTTGTCCCATGAGAAAGATGTGCCGAGTATTCCTTCAAGGGTCCACATCTGTTCACCGATCTCGCGGACAGTCGTCGCCTCCTTCAGCGCACATACCTGGATACCGAGCTGCCGGAGCTGGTCGACGAGTTCCAGGCTGTTGCCCTGGTAGGCCAGCACGATGTCCGGCTGCAGGGCCACAATCTTTTCCAGGCTGGCATCCACCTGTCCGCCGATGTCGTCAACGGAGACGATGCTGTCCGGGTAGTTGCAGTAGCTGCTCTTGCCAACGAGGCGGTCCGCATAACCAAGGAAGGCGACCATTTCCGTGAGGTTGGGCATCAGGCTGACGATGCGCTGGCAGTCCTGGCCGTAGGCGACCTGCCGTCCAGTGCCATCAGTGAATGTGTCCGCAGCAACAGCCTTGCCTGCCAGCAATAACAGGCAGACTGCGAGCATGATCAGGTTTCTCATATTGCGGCCTCCACGCGGTCGCTGCTGCCGGCGTACAGTTCCGCAAGCATTGCTTCAGTTGTCATTTCCTGCGGGTCGCCATGTCCCATCAGCCTGCCTTCACGCAGCAGCACAACACTGTCAGCAAACTCCGCCGCCAGCTCCGGGTAGTGCAGGCTGCACAGCACCAGCCGTCCGTCCTGCCGGGCAATATCCTGCATCAGCTGCATCACCTCACTGCGTGCCGGCGGGTCGAGGTGCGCGGTCGGCTCATCCAGCAGCAGTAGCTGTGTGTCCTGCGCCAGTGCCTGGGCGATCATGGCGCGCTTCAGCTCACCGCCTGACAGGCGTGACAGTGGCCGGTCAGCTAGGGCTGCAAGGTTGAGCCGCGCAAGCAGGGTATCAATGTCTGCCCTGGAGCGGGGATTGGACAGCCGTGCCACCTCAAGCGAGTCACGCACATTGAGCGGAATGCCGGCATCGGCAATCTGCGGCACGTAGCCGAGGTACTGAGCGCGGTCCCGGCCGTTCATTCGCAGCAGGTCGCGACCGCCGAATTCCACCGAACCACTGGCCCGATCCAGCAAGCCGCAAAGCAGGCGCAAAAGTGTGGTCTTGCCAGCTCCGTTTGATCCGATCAGGCAGTGCAGGCCGGGGGAAGGCAGATCCAGGCTGAGTGGATGGATGATCGGCTGCCCGTCGAGGGATGCGCTGCAGTCGCGCAGTACAAGTTGATCAGGCATTTGGACTCCGGACCGGGCCGGAGTCGGATGCATTGCTGCATTCCATGCTTAACTCCAGAAGGCATGCTTGGATTTTGCCTGAGGTATCCTGACTCGGCTTCGCAGTCCAGGCCGCCTTCCCCGCCTGTGCGAGTGGCAGATGGCCCTTCCTCCACCATACAGTGGCTGGTACCGTGGCGGATTCTCACCGCCTTCCCTCAAGGGGCTGCGCCAGTTTAGCACAACCGCATCGCCCCGCGTCGGATATAATCTGCCTTGCGCTCTATGGGGCACATCTTGAGCTACAACCCCGTGATCACGGTCGGGTTCTTCGGCCTGTTCATTGCCCAGATCATCAAGCTGATCGTGTCGCTCATCAGCTCCGGCAGGATGGACTTCCGCCGGCTGGTGGACACCGGCGGGATGCCTTCCAGCCACACATCCTTCGTCTCCAGCGTGACCACTTCCATCGGCATCATTGAGGGCTTCCACTCGACCATGTTCGCCGTGGCGCTGTGCTTCAGTGTGATCGTGGTCTACGACGCCACCAACCTGCGCCGCTCCGCCGGTTACCACGCCCAGTGGCTCAACCGCATCGTACCCGACCTGCTGCAGGGCAAGATCATCAAGGAAAAATTCGACTACAAGGTGCTGCGTGAGCTGCTCGGCCACAATCCAGTTGAGGTATTCGTCGGCGGCGTGCTCGGTGTGCTTATCGCGGTTTTGACACTGTACTTCCTCAACATCTACCCGTAGTGAGACAGCGCACCCACAGGCTGATCGACTACCTGCTGGACAACGGCCTGGCCCCCGATGAACGGACTGCCCGGGGCCTGATCATGCGCGGCGATGTGCTTATTGATGAGCGGCCGCAGACATCACCGGCCTTCCCCCTGCCAGAGGACTGCAATGTGCGGATCCGAGGCCGGGTGGACCAGCCGGTGTCCCGCGGCTACGACAAGCTGGCCCCCGTGGCTGATGGGCTTTCACTGGAGCTTGCAGGGAAACTGGCGATGGACCTCGGGGTATCAACCGGCGGCTTCAGCCAGTACCTGCTGGATCGTGGGGTGGCACGGCTGTATGCGGTGGATGTGGCATACGGAGTGGTGGCGGACAGCGTGCGCAATGATAGGCGCGTGGTGCTGCTGGAACGTACTAATGCGCGGGAGCTCAGTACCGAACATGTGCCGGAACCAGTGGACATCGTGGTGGGGGACCTGAGCTTCATTGGCTGGGGAGCGGTGATGCCGGCAATCAAGCCGCTGCTGGCGCAGGATGCGAAACTGCTGTTGCTGGTCAAGCCTCAGTTCGAACTGGCGGCCCGCCGGCTGGACGATGCGCTGCAGGACGGCATCGTTGCCAGCGCTGAGTTGCGCCTGCGTGCGCTTGAGCTGCTGTGGGACACTTGGCATAATGTGTCCCTCTGCCCTGGCGCGGTGATACCATCTGCGCTGAAGGGACAGAAGGGAAACCAGGAGTACTTCGTGCTGCTGGAGAACGGAACATCGATGTGCACTGCGGAGGATTATCTGGAGATGGCCCGTATGGCCACGGGAAGTGAGCGCTGATGAAGGCTGCATTGCAACTGCACCCTTCCAAGGTGACGCGCCGCTACCTTGAGGAGTTGGTCTATCCCGCACTGCTGGCAAACGGGGTCAAGCACTACCTGTTGCCAAAGCGCCATGATGGCGACGTTGAGCTGGAGAAGGGCACCGACTTCCTGATCGTGATCGGCGGCGACGGCACCTTCCTGTCAGGGGCCAAGGTCGCCGTACAGTACGGCGTGCCGGTGGTCGGAGTGATGACCGGCCGGCTGGGCTTCCTGTGCAATGTGTCGATCGAGGAATTCCCTGATGTCGTCAAGCGCATCGCCGAAGGCAAGGTCCCGGTCGAAACGCGCTCGATCCTTGAAGGAACCGTGCATTCCAGTGGCGAGGAGGATGAGACCCACCTCGCCGTGAATGACGTGGTGGTCTACCGTACGGGCTCCCACCGCATCCGTGAGTTCGTGGCCACTGACAATGACAAGCTGGTCGCGCGCTACAGAGGAGACGGCATCATCATCTCAAGCTCGACCGGTTCAACCGCATACACACTTGCCGCCGGTGGGCCGTTGCTGCACCCCCAGCTGGATGCGATCGTGCTTTCGCCGATCTGCGCGCATTCCCTGTTCACCAAGCCGCTGGTACTGCCGCCTGACAACCGGGTGACGATCCGCGGCGCGCGGGGCAGCTACCCGCTGATGGTCAGCTTTGATGGCGGGCACCGCGTCAAGCTCAACAGCGGTGATTCGATCAGTGTTGTCAGCTATGGCAACCGACTGTTGGTCTACAAGCCCCATGACGAGGACTTCTACGAGGTCCTGCGTGAGAAGTTCCAGCACGGCTATCTCTACGGAGGCGAGGATGCTGAAAAAGATCAGCATTAGGGACTTCTCCCTCATCCGCAGCCTCGACCTTGACTTCACAGACGGATTCACCGTGATCAGCGGTGAATCCGGCGCCGGCAAGTCCCTGCTGTTTGATGCGATTGGCTTTGTGCTGGGCGGACGGACGCACCGCAGCCTGCTCGCGGCAGGTGCCACCAGCTGCGAAGTGGAGCTGGAACTTTCACTGAGCGCAGCGGAAGCGCAGCGCATGCCTGATGGTTTCCGCGAAGGTGGCAACCAGGTCCGCCGGCGCTACAGTGACAACGGTCGCAGCCGGCTGAGCCTGAACGGGAGCAACATCAGCGCGCAGGAGCTGCGGGATGCACTGGGCAGCCTGATTGAGATCGTCGGCCAGTTTGAAAGCACAATGCTGTTCAACCCGGAATCACACCTGGGCATCCTCGACACATTCGGTGGAGAGAAGCTCGCCGCCGCGTTGGATGCCTACATTGCAAACTATGAGGAATATCGTGAGCTGGCAAGCCAGCTCCGGGCCCTGCGTGAATCCAGCACACGCCGGGAGCAGGAGATAGATTTTCTCAGCTATCAGGTCAAGGAGCTTGAGGAAGCGGAAGTGCTGCCGGGGCAGATGGCTGAAGTGGAAGCGGAGATGCGCCTGCAGGAGAATGCCGAGGCGATCATCTCAGCGGCCCAGGCCGCGGCGCGCCACCTCAGCGGCGATGACGAATATTCCGGAGCCTACGACGAGCTGGCAAAGGCTGAGCAGGAAGTCTCGACCATCACGCGCCTGCTGGGTGAATCAGAGACCGGGCAGGCGATGGAGGAAGCGCTTGACCGCTGCACCGGTCTGCTGGAGGGCCTGCGCGAGCTGTCGATCCAGCTCAGTGAGCTGGCGGATGATGTCAGTTATGACCCGCAGCGGCTGGAGTTCCTGCATGACAGGCTGGACCACATCCATGAGCTGGAGCGCAAGTACGGCTGCACCGCCGACGAACTCGAGCCGCTGCTCGTTGAGAAGCAGAAGCTACTGAACCTGCTGACGGATGTGTCCAGTTCTCCTGAGATCGTGGAACAGAAGCTGGAGAAGAGTCGCACCAGCCTGCTGGAGAATGCAGACGTACTCGGCAAACTGAGGCGTACAGCCGCCAAGCAGATCGAGAAGGACAGCGCGTCCTACTTCAGGCGCCTGGACTTCCTGCACACGGAGCTGCGCATTGAACTCACGAAGCTGAAGGACCCCGGCCCGGATGGCATGGACGACGTGGAGTTCCTGATCACGCTGAACCCCGGCGAGCCGGCCCGTCCGATGGCCCAGGTTGTCTCCGGCGGTGAGTCATCACGCCTGCTGCTGGGCCTGAAGGCCACTCTGGCCGACCGGCATGGCCAGCGCATCCTGCTGATGGATGAGATCGAGGCCGGGCTGGGGGGCAGTGCGGCACGCAGTGTGGCGGACGTGCTGCAGGAGATTGCCCGGGGACGCCAGCTGATGGCCATTTCGCACCTGCCGGCAGTCGCGGCCCGGGCGGACGAGCACCTGATGGTGGAGAAGCATGCCACGAAGGACCGCACCAGTGTGCAGATCAGCGCCCTCGACAGTGCCGGTCGGCGTATCGAACTGGCCCGGATGGTCGGTGTCGAGGGGGGCAAGGGCACCGAGAAGATGGTCGATGAACTGCTGAAGGAAGCACGCAGCCGCCGCTGACTTAAAGAACATATAAGGTCGGACAGCCGTCATGGCTGACTGCGGTGCTAGAATCAATCTTCCCGGGAAGGCATGAATAAGGCGGAAAAACGAAGGATCGCTGATCGACGGCGGCGCATCCGTGAAACGATCTTCTACTGGATTAGACAGGTCCTCACGATTGCGGCGATTGTTGCCAGCTATTTCCTGATCCAGTACGTCTTTGACAAGAGCACCGAGGAAGTCGCGGCCGTCAAGGAACGCGAGGACAGCCCCTGGTACATGATCGTCGACAAGGAAGGGGAGCGCGTCAGCATGAGCGTGGTCGACGACAGCGGCCAGCTCTCGATGAAAATCACCGGCGACTCCGTGAAACTGACCACAGACCAGAAGACCGCCGAATTCGAGAATGCTGATGCGGAGTACTTCGAGGATGGCAAGCTCAGCATCGCGATGCACGCCGGCAAGCTGACCTACGACACCCAGACCGAGGACTTCGTGCTGGACACGCTCAACATCGAGACCAGCGATGGGATGCATATCGAAGCCCCCTTCGTGGAATGGCGCCGGGTGAAGGATGCGCGGCTAGTCACCAAGCCCAATGCTGCAAAGGTGCCGTCCTTCCGCTTTCCGCAGGGTGTGTACGTCGAGAACAAGCAGGATGGCAACAGCATCCGCGCCAATTACATGCAGGCCGACAAGGAACTGCGCTACATGGAGTTCGTCGGCAAGGTGGAGGGCAGCGTCAGCGAGCTGTCCGACACCCAGTTCATCGAGGAGCGTGAACTGACGGATGTTGGCGAGCTGAACCTCGAGGACATCAAGACCCTCGGCTTCAAGGCCGAGGAAGTGATCTACGACATGAACAACCAGGTGATCGTGGCCAGCACGCGTCTGTACGACCGCCGCTTCAACGTGCGGGACATGGATGGCCGTGATGTGCGCATCGAGGACTTCCAGAAGGACAGCAATGGCGAGCCCCTGCCGCCGACTCCTCTGACCTTCACGAAGGAGGAGATCACGATCACCTGCCACCACCTGGAGGCACACATCGGCAAGAAGTGGCTTTCCTGCGTCGGTGAGATCGAGATGCTGGTGCCTCCCAGCGAGCCGAAGCCGGATGATGACAACGCCCTGCGGGTGGTCAAGCGCTACGAGACCCGCATCGCCTCCAATGAGATCGAATACTTCTGGGGCCGCGACTACATCCTGACCCACAGCCGCACCCGCGTGGAGCAGGAGGACCGCCTGGCGCTGGCCGACCGCATCACCTACTGGGGCGACCAGAAGATGGTGCTGCTGAACGGCGCGGTCACGATGGTGCAGGGTGACGGCAGCTGGCTGGTCGAGGAGGACCTGATCAGCGTTGACAACCACGACATGGAACGCGCGGTCAGGGCCTACATGGAACTGTCAATGGACCGCGCAGTGGTCTACCTGAACAACAACGACTTCATCGCCTCCGGCGACGTCTACATGAAGCAGGATGAACGCGAGACCCATGCTGATACGCTTGTCTACCAGGATGAGGACAAGCGCATCACCGCGGATGGCAATGTCAAGTTCGTGGACAAGGACAGCCAGACTCTGCTGTGCAACTCGCTGGTGTTCCACAAGAACAGCGACTTCATCGAGATCCAGGGCGGGATGAGTGCCACACTGCGCATTCCTGCCAAGTTTGCCAACGACATCAACAAAGCGCTGGCCGAGACACGCGAGAAGGAAGTTCCGGCCGAGGTGACCGACCCGCCGGTCTCGGAGGAAGTGCCTACGCACAACCCGAACTCCGGCTCAGTGCTTGCCAGCAACGTGCGTCCACTGGATGTGCCCAAGGCTGATGCCGACACTCCGGACGATGTGCCGGCCCTGCCGGTGCCAAATGGCAACAGCAGTTCGAGGCCAGCTCCGCCCTCCGAGGATGGTTCGGCCAATGTGGCGGAATCCGGCGGTGAGGGCAGTGGCACTTCAGGTGGACAGTCCAGTGGAGGTGAAGGCTGATGCATGCCCGCCTGCTGAGACTGCTGCTGACACTGATGCTCTGCCTGGCCTGTGCCACGGGCGTGCATGCGCAGTCCGGCGGATCCGAGAAGCCGGCTGAGAAACCCGCCGGTGAGGAGCCGAAGCAGGAGCAGCCTGAAGGCGAGAAGGAAAAACAGGAAGCGGAAGGCAGCGAGAAGGACAAGGCCGTCGAGGTCAAGCTGCCGGAGAAGGACAAGGCCGAAGCCGAAAAGCCCGCTGAGGGTACCGCCAGCGAGCGCGACAAGGCCCAGGGTGGCACGCCGCCGGCCAACAGTGCAGATGACACGACCACGGGTGATGCGGCAGTCAAGCCCGCTCCGGCGGATGGGACAGTCGTGCGCTCCGGTGACAGCACGGTCAAGCCGGTGGATGAGGCCACGAAGCCGCTGGCCCGGCCCGAGGACCAGAGCAGCGGATTGCTGAGTTCACCGACCGAGCAGCAGGGAGGCCAGCCCGCCGGCACTGGCAGCACCAATGTGGCGGAGGGTGGCACTGCCGATGATGGCAACATGCGTGAGCTGGCAGGTGTCGAGACCCTAGACCAGCGCATGCAGCAGATGGGCCCGGAACAGTCCCCGCGTGATGGTATGGGTGGCGATGCTGAGGTCCGCCCGGCCGAGACTCCGGGATTCATCGCTGATGAGGAAGGCACGGTTCCGGATGACATGCAGGAACTGGATGACCTGTTCGACCTCTCCGAGTTCGGGATTGACAACTCCGGCCTGAACATGGACATGACACCGGAGCAGTTCCTTGAGCGCTATGAGAAGAACCTGGAATTCGAGACGCTGATTCCCGGCACGAAGCTGCCGGAGGGCAATGTGCCTGACATCATCAGCCGCCAGCAGGCTAGGCCCGGCATCGGCCTGATGGACAACTACGCCTGGCTGAGTGTGCCGACAGGAACCGTCAGGGGCAGCACCGAAACAAAGCAGTTCCAGATGACCGGTGGCGTGATCATCTACTTTGACGAGATCACCATCAGTGGCGACAGCGCGGACATAGATGAAAAGAATGAAATCGCCGTGCTGAAGGGTGATGTGAACATCATCGATCCCAAGTACACGCTGAAGACCGACGAGTTACGCATCCTCTTCAATGAGAAGAAGTTCCAGGCCAACGGCTTCGTCAGCTTCAAGAAGCTGGCGGACAGCGGCAAGACCGAGCCTGACATGTCACTGGCGCCGAAGGACCGCCTGCGGGAGTACTTCGCGGCACGTGAGTTTGAGCTGAGCTGCGGCAAGCTGTTCTACAACTGGGACACTCGCGAGATGATTGCCATTGAGAACGTGCGCATGGGTCACCCGGTGTTCCGCGGCACGATGTACCGCATTGACTACAACGACACGGACAAGGAATACCTGATGAGCGGCGGCATCAAGCTCGAGGTTGACAAGTACGACTGGATCTTCGACAACGAGCTGGCGGCCCCTGAGGATGAGAAGAAGCTGCGTGCACTGACGGACGGCAAGACCACCATCACCTGCGACCGGCTGGCCTATGACGAGGCCAGCGGAGTGGCCCGCTTCTTCAGCAGCCCCGGCAAGCAGGTCAACTTTGACCAGCCCAAGCGCGGAGTGAAGGCTGCCTACATCGAGATCAATGACGACACGAAGGACTTCTATGCCGAGGGCAGCATCGGGCAGAACGTGAAGTACAACCAGACGGACGGTGAATGGCTGTTCGCCGGCGGTCTGATCGAGAAGGAGGAGGTCAGTGACGACCTCGCCGAGACGATGCAGCAGGCGATGGAGGCCGAGTCCCTCACGCTGGAATACAACTTCGAGCGCAAGCGCATCGAGATGCACGGCGGGGTCAAGGTGACGAGCGGCGAGAAGCTGCTGCAGGCCGGGGAGCTGATCCAGGACGAGACCGCCAAGTTCTTCCTTTTGCGTGACAACGTGCTCGTCAAGCCGGACCCGGACAGCAGCGTGTATGCCGCCCAGGTCTACGTTGACACTGCCAATGATGTATTCACCTTCGTAGGACTCGTTCAGGGCAGCTTCGTCAGTGACGATCTGGCCCAGGCAACCGGCGAGACCACGCAGGGGGCCGGTGATACAGGGATCAATCCTGCATCCGGGGCCTTCGGCACCAGCAGCAGCCCCAACGTGGTTGAGGGTAACCGCTAGCGCGCGGCAGGCCTGATACAATCTTCGCGTGGACGAACAGACCCAGATCCGGCAGGCCCTCGAGGCATTCCCGCAGGCGCGCATCGGCGTGCTTGGCGACCTGATGGCCGACCGCTTCATCTACGGTAAGGCAAGCCGAATCAGCCCTGAGGCCCCGGTGCCGGTGGTGCACATCACGCACCGTACGACCCAGCCCGGTGGCGCGGCCAATGTTGGCAACAACGTACTGAGCATGGGCGGCACATTGTCCCTGTTCGGCGTGCTCGGCGACGATGAGGCCGGCGGCGAGATCCGCAGCCTGCTGGAGGAGCGCGGAGCCAGGATGGATGGCGTTGTCAGCGTCGGCGGCCGGCCCAGTACGGTCAAGACCCGCGTGGTGGCGCAGAACCAGCAGGTGGTGCGCTACGACGAGGAGACTACCGCCGACATTGACCAACCGACGCTGGACGGACTGCTGGCAAGCGTGCGGCATGCCCTGCCGCAGCTGGACATCCTGCTGCTCAGTGACTATGCAAAGGGTGTGCTGACCGAGGAACTGGCCGCCAGCCTGATGGCAGCCGCTCATGAGGCCGGAGTTCCGGTCGTGGTGGACCCCAAGCCTGGCAACATCGCGCGCTACCAGGGCGCTGACCTCGTCAAACCCAACCTGTCTGAGGCGATGGCCCTGTTCGGGCATGACGCCGCCGGCAACCGGCGCGACATGGAAAGCGTCTGCCGGCATGTGCAGGAAATGGCCGGCTGTCGGCAGGTGATCGTCACAGCGGGGCAGGAGGGGATGCATGTGCTGGACGGGGAGGGCAGCTACCGCCACCTGCCGGGCATGCCGCGTGAGGTGTTCGATGTGGCCGGTGCCGGTGACTCAACCCTTGCTGCGATCGCGATGGCGCTGGCGGGCGGGGCAGACCTGTTCGTGGCTGCGCGCATCGGCAACCTGGCGGGCAGCATCGCCGTCGGCCACCTCGGCGTGACCGCCGTGCGCCTTGAGGAAATGATGAAAGAGCTGGAGGAGTTCCTTGGCTGAACTGGACCAGTTGCTCAGGGCGCAGATTGACGACTGGCGTGCACGCGGCCTGAGCATTGTGTTCACCAACGGTGTGTTCGACCTGCTGCATCCCGGGCATATTGAGCAGCTGCGCCAGGCCCGATCCTTCGGAGACGTGCTGATCGTCGGCATCAACACAGATGAAAGCGTCCGCCGGCTGGGCAAGGGCGAATTAGAACGGCCGATCCTCCCGCTGGAGGACCGCATCACCATGCTGGAAGCCCTGCGCATGGTGGATGCCGTGGCACCCTTTGAGGAGGACACGCCCTACGAACTGCTGCAGCTGATCCAGCCCGACGTGCTGGTGAAGGGCGCGGATTACCGCGTGGAGGATGTGGTCGGGCGCGACATCGTGGAAGCCCGCGGGGGCAGGGTGGAGCTCGTGCCCCTCGTACCAGGCCACAGCACGAGCGATATCATCCGCCGCATCCGGAAATAGGAGTAAAGCCATGAAGCAGATGCTAAGGAGGTTCGTCCAGCTGCTGCTTCCCGCCCGCTGCAGTGCCTGCCAGCGCACCGGCCCGGATGCGATCTGCGAACAGTGCAGCCGAGAGCTTGAGCTGGTGATCCCGCGCTACTGCATGAAATGCGGCCGCCGGCGCAGCACCGAATACAGCAGCCCGGACTGCGCCGAATGCCACGGCCTGGACATCGGCGTGGCGCGTAGCCGTAGCGGCTATATCTATAACGAACTGGGCCGCACACTACTGGCGGACTTCAAGTTCAACGGCAACCTGGCGGTTGGCCAGGAGCTGGCGGAGCGCGTACTGGCACGGATCCCGACGCGAGCGCCACGCCTGTTTGACGAACCTGGACTGTCACTGGATGCGATCCTGCCGGTGCCGCTGCACCCACGCCGCCGCCGGGAGCGCCGCTTCAACCAGAGCGAATTGCTGTCCCGCATGCTGGCGGACCACATGCGCCTGCCGATGCGCACGGACCTGCTGGTCCGCTCCCGCGAGACCGAGACCCAGGTCGGGCTGACCCAGGCCCAGCGCCGCAGCAATGTCAGCGGGGCGTTCGATGTCAGCCCGCGCTGGCAGCGTCAGCTGACCGGTCAGCGCTTCATCGTGGTGGATGACCTGATGACCACCGGTAGCACGCTGGCGGCCTGTGCCCGGGCCCTGCGCCGCCGCGGGGCGGATGCGGTCTACGGCCTGACCCTGTTCAGCACGAACCCGCTGGTGCATCCGGCGGACCGGCTGGCGGAGGATGACTTCCACAACGTGCCGCCACCGCTTATATAATCAGGCCATGCGTTACATCCTGCTCACCGTGCTGCTGTCCCTCCTGCTGATGCAGGCTTCCTGCGACCTGGTGCAGGCCTCGAACATCGAGAAGGCCGTGGTCAAGGCCCTGCATGATGATTCGCGCACCGGCGAATTTGACTTCGAGGTGAGCTATGAAGGGGATGGCAAGGTGCTGGTCACCGGAGAAGTTGACAACGAGGGTCAGATCGAGGCGGCCAAGGAGGTTGCTGCCGGTGTGGAGGGTGTGACCAGTGTGAGCGTGAACATCAGCATCGCTGACAACTCATCCAGTGGACTGATGCAGGACGGCGCGCTGAACTCGCCGTTCTTCTAGGCCTCAGCGGATGTATTGGTGCAGGTTGGTGAAGATGCCTGATGCGAAGCTGCTGATCTTCTCATTCATCATCGGGCCGAAGTAGACCAGCGCCAGACCGGTGATCACGATCTTCGGCACGAAGCTCAGGGTCTGCTCCTGGATGCTGGTCACAGCCTGGAAGATGCTCACGAGGAAGCCCACAGCCAGTGAAATCATCAGGATCGGCAGGGCGAGCATGTAAACGGAGTAGATCGCCTGGGACGCAACATCAAGGTAGAATCCGCTCTCAGTCATATCCAGTATTGTAGTGAGATGCGGTTAAGCCAGGGTGTAGAGCTACGCAAATCCGGTTGAAATAAGGCGCACAGTCAGAAAATACAGCCTTCACATATATTGCAAATTGCCTGTGCAGTTGGTATAAATACTGCCCTGCCTGCGGAAGTGGTGGAATGGCAGACACGCTAGGTTCAGGACCTAGTGAGCGCAAGCTCGTGGGGGTTCGAATCCCCCCTTCCGCAGATTCCCCTCATTACTGCAAAGATATTCCAATTGGAATACATCTGTTCCCCGGAATCCACACTTTCCCCAAACTTCGCATTGCCCGCTGTGTTAACTTAGAGTCTTAAACTCTAGTAAAACTGATAGGTGTAGGTATGTGGACACGGTTTCACTGGTTGGTACTCCCTTTTGTCCTCCTGCTCTCAGCCTGTGGCGGCAGCGGTAACCAGATTACGGATAACCTCGCCGCTGGGCAGGATGCGCCGCGGGAATTCAGCCTGCGGGTGCTGGACGAAAGCTTCCTCGGCAGCTCCAGAGCGGATTTCAGCATGGTGCTGCGTGAGGATGCGGACACGGTAACGGCCGTGATCAGCATTGATGAAGCGCTTGACCTGCGTGCGGCGTACATCAACCTGGATTACGATCCCGCCCGCTTCAGCCCGCTTGATGTGAAGGCTGAAGGTGCCCTGGCAAACCCCGCGGATATGCTCAGCCTGTCCCTGGTGGACCGGCCGGGCACCGTGGCGTACGGCGAAGTACTGATCAACCCCGATGCAGCAGCGGGATTCAACGGTTCCGCCCGGCTGGCGGAGATCAGCTTCCGCCGCGTGCCCTTCCTGCAGTCACGCAAGCTGTCCAGCGTGCCGTCGGACAGCCGCAGTGAAACCAACCTGGTGTTCCCGGATGGCTCAAAGGCGACCTGGTTCTACTACAACACGGGTGATTACGACCAGAATGGCGAGGTCAACGTATCTGACCTGACGCCGATCGGGCGCTTCCTGCACCAGAGCGGGAACTTCCCCGAGGCCAGCATCCAGAGCGTGGTGGACTACGACCGCAATGGCGAGATCAACATTTCGGATGTGACGGGCATCGGCATCGGGTTCGGCAACACCGTGTCCCAGTACAACGTGTATGCCAGCCCGGACATTGCTGACTACCCCGCCAGCAACACGGCTGCCCCGACCCTTGACCCACTGTTCGTGATTCCCTTCTCTGAGGCGATGGGCGACCGCAGCCAGCAGCGCCTGTACTTCGAGCTGGACCTGCCGGGGATCATCACCGATGCCGCCTACTGGCTGCGTCCGTTCGACGGCAGCAGCGCCGGCACACCGAGCCCGCGCGTGCCCTATGAGCAGATTCCGGATTTCACCCTGCAGTTCTTCCAGGTCGACCACGAGATTGACAACGACGTGCAGGACAACTCTGACTTCGGCCAGGTCGCCGTGGAATTCACCGGCCGCGACCATCCGCGCTACTTCAACCTCAATGTTGACGGCACATGGGTGCTGCAGAACATCCCGGTCATCCCATTTGCCGGTGTCGGTGTGAAGCAGACAGTCACCTTCAGCTATCCGCTGCCGGTGGTGCCCGGAGATGAGATCACGCAAATCAGCTATGGCGCGACGATGAGTGACGGCCTGCAGGCCAGCGCGCCGGCGGTGCAGTTCAGCAAGGATGCCCAGTCCACGCAGGTGCGTATGTTCAACGGGCAGGCCACCGCCACGGAGCTGACGGCGGGCGTCGCCAGTGTCGCAATCGGCACGGCGGTTGACGGCAGCCACTGGGCGGTGCAGGGCATGGCCTTCCCGAATGTCGATGCCGACGCCAACCAGTGCGTCCCGGCGGCCGTTGCCAACAGCCTCGCGCTGCTCAAGCAGGGCCATCCGACGGAAATGGGCAGCGTGCCGGACAGCGTGCTCAGCCTGGCGGAGATCAGCAGCGCCGTCGGCTTCAGCGCCGGCAGCGGCACTGCAGGCATCAATGGAAAGGCCAGCTGGCCCGCGCTCAAGTCGCGCCACCTGGAGGACAACCAGGTCCCGGTGGCCACCATGGCGGTCCCGCTGCAGCAGGGCTACAGTGGCAACATCAGCGCAGCCGACTGTGAGCTGGCGTTGCAGGCGATTGCCGACGGCAAGGTGGTTGAGCTGCAGGGCAGCGGTCACGCCGCTGCCGTGACTGCGATGGCAAGGCTGGATGACGGCAGCTACGCAATCTACGTGGTGCATGATGCACTGCAGGGTGAGGTCGGCGGCCAGCTCGTGGAGCAGCTGTTCTATGATCCTGCCGCACTGGACCCGGTCGCACACGGGGCCTGGGGTTTTGATGGACGCAACCTGTTCGGCTTCGTGATCGAGGCGGTGGACACAGGCGTCAACTCGATCGGCTCGATCGAGCTCTCGCAGGAGAACTACTTCATTGATTCATTCGAGCAGGACAACAGTGCCTTCGGCCACCTTGAGTTCACATATGAGCAGACGGATGATGCGCTGCTGTACCTGAACTTCAGTGTCGGCGGCGAGCACCAGATCGTTGACCTGCCGCTGCGCAGCGGCGACAACGGAGTGCAGACCACCGTCAGCATCCCCTTCAGCTTTGACATCACCGAGGGCAGCAATGTCTTCGAGGTCAGCACCGGACGCACGCTGACAACAGCACCGACCGCGCTGCAGCCCGCAGAGAACCTACTTGAACTCGTCGGCAGCTCGGACTTCCGGGTTGACAGCGGTGAGAACGGGATACCGCTCAGCTATGCGGCACCGGGTTCCAGCCCGCTGTGGAACATCACTGCCAGCCCGGTGGCGATGGCCTTCCACCCGCTCAGCGCCCTCGTGAACCAGCAGGCCGGCAGCAAGGAAAGTGCACCGGTGGCGATCTCCAACAGCCTTGAGCTGCTGAAGGCGCTCAACCCGGACTTTGATGCGGACCTCAACATCTCGCCGACGGCGATGATGCCGGCCACGAACTGGACGAGCAATGGTGTCCCGGCCGGTCCGATCGACCATCCGGACTCCTGGTGGAACTACAAGAAGCAGTGGATGAATGATCGCAGGGCCTATCCGGTCCAGACTGAGTTCATCACGGATCGCAACAAGCTTGATACCGTGCTGCAGGCCGTGGATGCCGGCTATGACGTTGAGCTGCGCGTGCCGGGACATGCCGCCCTGCTCAGTGGTGCCATCAAGCTGGCCAACGGCGAGTTCATCTTCGAGATCATGCATGACACTGACCAGTCTGACGACATGGCTGGGACCGTCACGGAGCTTGTGCGCTACGACCCGCTCAGCAACCTGTTCAGCGGACGCGGCTGGATCAATGGCAAGCAGTTCACCGATGGCGGCAGCAATGGCGCACTGTTCATCACGGAAAGCCTCAGCTCACTGAACATTGATCGCACGGACATCAAGGTGGACGGGAACGTGATCGACCTGTCCAGCTTCGGAGAACTGAAGTTCCAGTTCGATGCAAGCACCGCGGTGCAGTACTTCAACCTCGTCGTCAACGGCGAGTGGAAAGTGCGCAACCTGCCGATCACCAGCACGCAGACCACCGGCATCGAGGAGAGCCGCACGGTGCGCTTCCCCTTCAGCAACGTGATCCCGGGCCAGCCGATGGCAGCGGTCAGCTACGGCTGGGAGCTTGGCTCGACGCCGCTGACCGAGGCACCGCAGGAAGAGGAGACCTCGATCGTTGACCCGGCGGCATTCAACGTCGGCAGCGCCGAGGACGGCGTGTCACTGCTGTCACCCAGCACGCCGGCCGCCACCTTCAACTGGCTGCCGGTCGGGGTGGCGGACTTCGCCAGCCATCCCGCCAACCAGCTTGTCAACCAGCAGGCCGGCTCGAAGGAGTCAGCCCCCACAGCGGTTTCCAACGCACTGAAGCAGCTGCAGAATGCCAACATCAATGCACTGGCCGGGCTCGACCTGGGTATCTCAGACATGAAGCCGGCCACCGGCTGGACTCTCTCCGGCTCGTTTGCCGGCGCATCGGACGACCCGAGCTCATGGTGGAATGAAATGGCGGACTACCTGATCAGCAACGATTACCCCGTGCTGACTGAGGTGAAGACCCGCAACCGCTTCGATGAGATCATTGACGACGTCGCTGACGGCCTGGTCGTTGAACTGAGGGTTCCGGGACACAGCGCCGTGGTTGCCAGCGTGGTTGAGCTTACGAATGGTGACCTGATCCTGTGGGTAGCGCACGATGCCAACCAGCTGGATGCGGAATCCGGCACGACGATTGAGCCTGTCTACTACGACCTGAGCGCCGGCAGCTTCCACGGGAACTTCTGGGTGGAGGGCCGGCAGTCCGCCACCGATGGCGGCTTCGGCGCGCTGTTCATCGTGCAGGAGTACCTCGACCTGTCAGTGCCGATCCCGATGTACCTCGACATCAGCTCCATGCTGCCCGGCTCCGTGCCCGGCATCATCCCGGATGGCTATGTCGGCCTGGCTGACCTGCGCCATGCCAAGACCGGTCAGTGGCTCGGCACTATCGCCTTTGAGTTCTACGATCCGGGTGGTGCACTGCCGGGCGACGAGCACATTTCCTGGCAGAACGGCCCGCTCGGACCGGTGCTGGTCTTCAACAACATCGGCGGCCCGCAGCAGCTGGGCCTGAGACTGCTCGGTGTCACGGTGGACTTCGCATTCAGCGGCTACGGCCTGCGTCCCTACGAGGTAGAGTTCCAGATCTACAATGCCTTCCAGGGCTTCACCACGAACCCGGCCGGAACTTGTGACATCGCCAAGGCGGACTTCACGCTGATTGACCAGTTCAACCTCGGGCCCTGCAGCGTACCCGGCAGCGGCCTGCCGAACATCTACAGCAAGTTCGTGACGGTGCCCCCGTTGCCGAACGACTTCCACATCTCGACTGTGCAGTCTGCGGATTCGCTGATGCAGGTTGCCGGCCTGAACTTCCAGTTCCAGGCCGCGCCGATCTTCGTTCCGTAGTGACCAAACGGGCGATCGTGGCAGTGCTGCAATGGCCTGCCGCGGTCGCCCGCAGCATTCTCCTGGCCCCTGCAAGGGAGCGCTCCCGCTACACAGACGGTATAATTTCCGTCCACGCCCCCGTAGTACAATGGATAGTACGGCCGCCTCCTAAGTGGCAGATCTTGGTTCGATTCCGAGCGGGGGTGGACCAGCCAACGCGCTGAGGGGATACCCGGATGGACAGGAAGCTGCGAATCCTGTTGGCAAGCCTATTGGCAATCG
Source organism: bacterium (assembly GCA_020440645.1). Lineage (GTDB taxonomy): Bacteria > 4484-113 > 4484-113 > 4484-113 > JAFGCY01 > JAHEFU01. The sequence continues at coordinate 48,833 of JAGRNR010000023.1, forward strand.
CCCTGCTCCTGCTGCTCATATTCTCCACCGGTGTACTGCATCGCCAGGACAGCTGGCAGGAGGTCAGGGCAGGCATCCCTGTCATCTCCACCCGCGGCCTGTTCCATGACGGGCAGGCGCTGGAGGCCGGAAATCCCGATCCCTACAGCATGGAACTGCCGGAGGGGATGGCTGACTTCTGGCAGGAGCAGCCGGCCGACATCATCGTCATCATCCACGGCTTCAATAATTCAGCGGCCAAGGCCAGCGTCAAGTTCCATATCGCTGAGATGTCCCTGCGCTCCTGCGGATACGAGGGGGAGATAGTGGGCTACAGCTGGGATGCGGACACCCAGAAAGATCCCTTCGGCACCACCGGCTACCACGAGGGCCGGCGCAATGCCGTTGCCAATGGGGCACGGCTCGCAAGCTTCGTGGCGGACTGCCGGGAGCGCCTGCCCGGGACCCGCATCCACCTTGTCGGTTACTCAATGGGAGCCCGTCTGGCGCTTGAGGCGCTCGTGGCGATGGAGGATGAAGAGCTGTATCCGCAGGCGGCCCTGCAGCTTGACAGCGTACACCTTGTGGGCGCTGCCGTTGACAATGAAGAGGTCGAGCTGCGTGAGCGCTATGGCAGGGCCATAGAGCGACACTGCGGGCTGTTGGTCAACTACTACAGTGCGGAGGACAATGCGCTCGGGATCTTCTTCCCGCTCAAGGAAGCCGACCGCGCGCTCGGCGAATCTGATATTGAACACCCAGCCGACGCCCCTGCAAACTACATTTCCATTGATGTATCCGACGAGCTGATCGAGTACGACCGGAACGGAAATGAGAAGGCAGAACACGGTGACAACCATTCCGGCTGCCTTGGCAACATCAGTGAGGAGGGCGAGCTGCTTGATGATGGCATCATGGACGTGATATTGCGGGAGATCAACGGGCTTGCGGATGTACCACGGGGCCTGTCTGACCCGGAGATTGACCAGCCGGTCGGACTGGAGTAGCTTTAGCTTATGGGCAACCTGGAAAGCACTGGACGCAGGGGGCACTGGCTGGCAATCGCCGCCGGTCCGCTGCTGGCGCTGCTGCTGATACTCTTCGCTGACCTGCAGCCCGGGCAACCTGCGGTTACCCGCATGGCTGCCGTGGCCCTGTGGATGGCGATCTGGTGGATCAGTGAGGCCGTGCCGCTGGCGGTGACAGCCCTGTTGCCGGTGGCGGCCTTCCCGCTCCTGTCAATCATGTCCGGCAAGCAGGTGGCAACGCAGTACTTCAACAACGTGATCTTCCTGTTCATTGGCGGTTTCATCATCGCGCTCGCCATGCAGCGCTGGAACCTGCACCGGCGTATCGCACTCGGGATCATCAGGCTTGTCGGCCAGAGCCCGGCCAGGCTGCTGCTGGGCTTCATGCTGGCAACGGCCTTCCTGTCAATGTGGATCAGCAACACGGCTACAACGATGATGATGGTTCCGATCGCAATGGCAGTCATCCTGCGCATCGATGAGGGCGGGCAGGCTGGCGCCGGCCGCAGCTTCCCGACCGGCCTGTTGCTTGGCATCGCCTATGCGGCCAGCATCGGCGGGATTTCCACGCTGGTGGGCACTCCTCCCAACCTGAGTTTTGTGCGGATCCACGCCATCAGTTTCCCGGATGCCCCGGAGATTTCCTTTACTCAGTGGCTGCTGTTCGCTGCCCCGATGTGCATCGTGCTGCTGGCAGCCGTCTGGCTGTTCCTGTTCAGGCTCTACGGGCACAGGCAGCAGTCGATCGATGCAGAGGTATTCGAGGGTGAGCGCAGGCAGCTTGGACGGATCAGCGGCGAGGAATGGGGCGTGCTTTGCGTTTTCGTTGGAACTGCGCTGCTGTGGTTGACCCGCTCGGACATCAGTATCGGAACAATGCAGCTGCGGGGCTGGGCCAGCCCGCTTGGACTGGGAGGTATGGTGGATGATGGCACAGTCGCCATCCTGATGGCGCTGCTGCTGTTCATCATTCCATCCCGTAAGTCTGAAAGCGGCAGGCTGATGGGCTGGGAGGACACTCTGCAGTTGCCCTGGGGCATAGTGTTGCTGTTCGGCGGTGGCTTTGCACTGGCAAGCGGCTTCAAGGAAAGCGGCCTGTCCGACTGGTGCGGTGCCCAGCTTTCGGCACTGTCCGGTGTGCATCCGGTGGTGATGGTGCTGGGAATCTGCCTGCTCATCACCTTCCTGACCGAACTTACTAGCAACACAGCCACCACGGAAATGATCCTGCCGGTGCTTGCTGCCACCGCCGTTGCCTTGGAAGTGGACCCCCTGCTGTTGATGGTTCCAGCCACGATCAGCGCTTCCTGCGCATTCATGCTTCCCGTGGCAACGCCGCCCAATGCAATCATTTTCGGCAGCGGTCGCATCCGGATGGCCGAAATGGCACGGGCCGGACTGCTGATCAACATGTTTGCGGCCCTGCTCGTGACGGCCTCGGTGTTCCTGCTTGGCAGCCTGCTAGGGATTGGCACTTAGCTCGCGGAAAGACCAGACTTTCCTGACAAGGGTCTGGCCCGTTGGCGCTAAGATTCCACCGTATGTCCTTGCACAAATTCAGCAAGCGCACCCGCCTGGCCTGCTCTGCACAGCAGCTGTTCGACTGGCATGCCCGGCCTGAGGCCTTCATGGAACTGCAGCCGCCCTGGGAGCGGGTGGAGCAGCTTGGCAGCCCTGAACAGTTGCACGAAGGACAGCTCGTGCGCATCCGCATCCGTGTCGGACCGCTGGCCCTGCGCTGGGACAGCCTGATCAGCGAACTGTCCCGTCCGGCGGGTTTTACGGATGTCCAGAAGCACGGCCCGTTTACTTACTGGCGCCATCGCCACAGCTTCGTTGACAACAAAACCGGGGGCTGTACCCTGCATGACCAGATCGAATACGGACTGCCACTTGGATGGCTTGGCGAATTGGTTGCGGGCCAAATGGTCCGGCAGCGTCTGGAGCGGATGTTCAGTTACCGCCATGCGGTAATGCTGGACAGATTCGGCAGCGGATGAAATCCTGTTCTCAGGCTGGTTGACGATTCATCTCAATTTCAGCGCCCAGCGCTAAATTCTGGTTAAGTATCCGCAGTCTGTAAAGACAAACAATAGTATGTTTGTACCGTTTCGCAATAGAGCGAAGCTGCCTTGGAATCACTGGACTCAGGAGTATTCCATCCCTGAATATCTTGTCGTGCTGCTGGAATTCCTGGCCTGCATAACTTTCTTGCTGGGCCTGTTTCTTCTGCGCACAAGGATCAGCGACATTCCTCTCTATGTCACCGTCTCCCTGACCACGGCGGCAATGTGGCTCAGCTCCGTGAGGGGTGGTGTGGTCCACATTGGCGATCTGTCAATCTACTACTCATCAGCCGTGTTCTTCAGTGCCCTGCTGGTGATCCTGATGGTGGCCTATGTGCAGGAGGGGCCGGCTGCCGGACGGATGATGCTGAGCATGATCCTAGGCAGCTCCGTACTTGTCAACGGTTTCATTGCCATGGGGATCTCCTACCTGCCGGGCCCGATGGCGGAGCAGCTAGCAGCGACCTACGACGTTTCCCTTGTGAACCTGCTGGGCAGCATCTTCGTGCTGTTCATCGACTTCTCAATCCTGACAATCACCTATGGGCTGCTGCAGCGCTCCGGCAGTGGCTCCCCGCTGTACCTGCGGATCCTCGCCGTGCTTGGGCTGGTGCAGGTGCTGGATGGCAGCCTGTTCCTGCTGATCGCGGACTTCGGAGAGCCGAACCTGCTGGAGATGCTGATCGGCATGGCTGCCAGCAGGCTGCTGCTGACGCTCGTCAGCTCCCCGTTCGTTTACGTGTCACTGCAGCTGGACCGCAGGATCAGCGGACGTCACGAGGAAGGCCAGCTCCCGTTGTTCGGTCTGTTCAGCCTGGAGGACATCAAGTACAGCCGGCTGGGTAAGGAACTGAAGCTCCAGGCTGACCAGCTGCGCGAGAACGAGATGCAGTTCCGCGACCTGATCGAGAGCCTGCACGGTGTGACCTGGGAACTGGATCTTGCCAGCCTGCAGTTCACTTACATGGGTCCACAGATTGAGAAGATGACGGGATTTGCCCCGGAACTGTGGACGGGCTTCGATTTCTGGAAGGAGCGCATCCATCCGGATGACAGGGAACGTGCCGCTGAATTCTGCAGGCAGCAGACCAGCATGGGTCGCGACCACATCTTTGACTACCGCATTCTTCGGGCAGATGGAAACGTCATCTGGATCAAGGACAATGTGGTTGTTGTCGTGAAGGACGGTAAGGCAGTCAAGCTGAGGGGCATCCTGCTTGACATCACGGAGCAGAAGGCTGCCCAGCAGAAGCTTGTGCAGAGCGAACAGCGATACAGGACCATAGTGGAATTCGCCGTCGAGGCCCTTGTGATCCTGGATACGGAAACCTTCAGGTTCGCGCACGCCAACCACAAGGCAGAGCAACTGTTCCGCATGAACCGGGACAAGTTGATGCAGGTGGGCCCGCTTGAACTAAGTCCGGAATTCCAGCCGGATGGCCGGCCATCTCTTGAAAAGGGCAGGGAGTATGTGATTGCGGCGATGCACGGCATGCCGCAGGAATTTGAGTGGATCCACCTGGACAGCAACGGCAGGGAAATCACCTGTGAGGTCCGCCTGGTCCAGATCCCCGGCCAGGACAAGCCCCTGTTGCGGGGCAGCCTGCTTGACATCACGGAGCGCAAGGCGGCGGAGAAGGAGCTTGCTGAAAGCCGGTACCGCGAGCAGGAACTGGCATTCCGCTTCAGGCTGGCCGCTGACAGTGCACGCCTCGGCATCTGGGACTTCGACCTGCTGGCCAATCGGCTGATCTGGGACCAGAGAATGCACGAGCTTTACCAGGTGCCCCCCGATAAGTTTGAAGGCAGTTTTGAAGCATGGGCGGACTGCCTGCATCCGGACGACCTTGAGGCATCCAAGATCAAGG
>JAGRNR010000024.1:0-53623 GCA_020440645.1 bacterium
CCGTGACGTGACCGAGGAGCAACTGGCCGAGGCTGAACTCCGCAGGGCCAGGGAGATGCAGTTCAAGGCGGGAGAGATTGCCAACGTGGGTGGCTGGGAACTGGACCTCATTACGCAGAGCCTCGTCTGGAGTCCACAGACCAAGCGGATCCATGAAGTGCCTGATGAATTCGAGCCCAGGCTGGAAAGTGCCATCAACTTCTATGCCCCGGAACACCGTCAGTTGATCAGCGATGCAGTCCAGCATGGCATTGAGACCGGGGAACCCTGGGACCTGGAGCTGGACCTGATCACTGCCAAGGGCAGGCGGATCCGCGTGAGAGCCGTGGGCCAGACGGACTACGTGGATGGCAAGCCCGCACGCCTGTGGGGTGCCTTCCAGGACATCACGGAGCGCGTCGGTGCTGAGCAGGAGCGCCTGCACCTGCAGCAGCAGGTGCTGCATGCCCAGAAGCTCGAGAGCCTCGGCGTCCTGTCAGGCGGAATCGCACATGACTTCAACAACCTGCTGACTTCCATCCTTGGCAACGCTGAACTGGCAGTCGATGAGGTCGGTGACAACCTTGAGGCTCGTGAGAGCATCGAGGAGATCCAGCTGGCAGCCCAGCGCGCGGCATCGCTCTCACGCCAGATGCTGGCCTATTCCGGCAAGGGCCGCTTCGTGATCGAACAGGTCAACATCAATGAGTTCATCGAGGAAATGGCAAACCTGCTTGAGGTGTCCATCAACAAGAAGGCCGTGATGGAATACCAGCTCAGCGCGGATGTTCCGGTGGTGATGGCGGATCCGACACAGATCCGGCAGGTGATCATGAACCTGATCACCAATGCATCCGAAGCGCTTGAGAATCGCAGCGGCTTCATCCAGTTACGTACCGGTTCCCTGGACATCACCTCCGCATCGGAACTGCTTGAGGAAGCCGGGGGCACACTGCATGGCGTGGACGGGATCACTCCGGGCTGCTATGCATACTTCGAGGTGAAGGACAGCGGCTGCGGGATGGACGAGGAAACGGTTGCCAGGATCTTCGACCCGTTCTTCACCACGAAGTTCACCGGACGCGGGCTCGGTCTGGCCGCCGTGCTGGGAATCGTCAGGGGGCACAGCGGCGCGATCCACATCCGCACCGCAGCGGGCGAGGGGACCTCAATCAGGGTGTTGCTGCCGGAGTGCCGCAGCAGCAGGGTCGGGCAGAATGACAGCAGGGTCAAGGAAGACGGTTCCTGGGTCGGCAGTGGGCTCGTGCTGCTGGCAGACGATGATGAACTGGTGCTTACCGTAGGCAAGCGCATGCTTGGCAACTTCGGTTTTGAAGTGGTCACGGCGACAGATGGATTGCTTGCGCTGCAGGAATTCCGCAGGCGCAGTGAGGACTTTGTGCTTGCAATGCTTGACCTGACAATGCCCAACCTGGGTGGCGATGAGGCCTTGCGTGAGCTGCGCAAGATCCGGCCAGACCTGAAGGTCCTGCTCTGCAGCGGCTATGACGAGATGGAAGTCAGCCATGAGGTCAGCAACCAGCCGGGGGTCAGCTTCGTGCAGAAGCCCTACCTTGCAAACGACCTGCGCAGTGCGATCCGGAAACTGCTGGAGAACGGCAGGCGGGAAGCGCTGGTCGGTGGGTCTGCATCCGAAGACTAACCAGCACTGCTAAACTTGGCTGGTGAGCGTCGCCGATTGCCATGTCGTTGTGCTGGGCATTGCCCAGGATGCAGGCTACCCCAGTCCGGGATGCCAGCGCGAATGCTGCCGGAATGCGTGGCGGGACGGAGCTCCCGTGCACTACCCGGCCAGCCTCGCGATACAGGATGGCGCAGGACAGCGCTGGCTGATAGATTGCACACCGTGCTTCCCGCAGCAGCTGGCAATGCTGGACAAGGTCCTGCCGAGGCCAGCGGGCCAGCCGTCGCTGCGGGGAATCTTCCTGACCCATGCGCATATCGGTCACTACACCGGACTGATGTACCTCGGCAGGGAAGCGATTGGCAGCCGGGCCATGCCGGTGCATGCGATGCCACGCATGGCAAGTTTCCTGCGTGGGAACGGGCCCTGGAGCCAGCTGCTGGAAATTGGCAACATTGAACTGGTGGGGATCTCCGCCGGCAACAGGGTCAAACTGTCCGATGGGCTCTGGATTGAGCCCCTGCCAGTTGGGCACCGCGCCGAATACAGCGAAACAGTTGCTTACAGGATCTGCACTGCGCAATCCAGCCTGCTGTTCCTGCCTGATATTGATCGCTGGGATGGCCTGGAGCCTGCCCTTGAAGAGCTCGTCTGGCAAAATGACCACCTGTTGCTGGATGCCACGTTCTTTTCCGGAGATGAGCTGCCTGGCCGTGACATTACGGAGATTCCGCATCCGACAGTACAGGAAAGCATGCAAGTCCTTTCAGGCCTTTCACGTGAGATGCGATCGAGGGTCAGCTTCTTTCACTTCAACCATACCAACCCCCTGCTGGATCCGGATAGTTTGCAATCCCGACTGGTCAGGGAGCAGGGCTATTACAGTGTTTCCGAGGGAAGTGTCTTCACATTATCGATGTAATTGCGAACAGATTATCAATAATCACAGTCTACTGGCTTCAGTTGATAAGATTAAGCAAGTACTGCTGAAGGTAGGTACTAAACATGAACACCGTAAGCGCCCTGGTAGCAACTGCAGCCGTGGCTGCTGCCGCAATAACCGGAGCCAGCATCTGGCTGAGCAGCAACCGGGATACCGACTCAGAGAACTGGGTACCGGTTCCGGCCGTCACCCAGGAAGAAGCCCTGGAATTCAAGAAAAGGAAGCGAGAGATGGCACGCAGTTCAGAGGAATGGCAGGACAAGGTCAAGGACAAGCTCAGTGCCAATGAGATGAACGTCTGCTTCGGCGCCGGCACGGAGCCGCCGTTCACGGGCAAGTACTGGGACCACCATGAGAAGGGTCACTACGAGTGCACCGTCTGCGGGCAGAACCTGTTCAGCTCTGACACCAAGTACGACAGTGGCAGTGGCTGGCCTTCCTTCTACGATGTGGTTGAAAAAAGCAACCTCAAGCTGGAGGAGGACCTGTCGCTTGGGATGCGCCGCGTGGAGGTGCTCTGCAGCAACTGCGGTTCACATCTGGGACATGTGTTTGACGATGGTCCGGAGCCGACCGGCCTGCGCTACTGCATCAACTCAGCCTCCCTGCAGTTCGTGGCTGACGCTGGCGGCAGTGACGAGGAGGCTGACAGCGAGCAGGATGACTCAGGCGGGCAGGGGGCCGGTGGCGAGCACTAGCACTCTGGACTGGTTCTGCGGGGCTACTCTGATTACTTAAGCAATTTCCGCCGGAGATGAAGAATGATAATCCAGATGCTGCTGACAGGTGTCGTCATCCCCGGCATCGTAGCCCTGGCCCTGGCGCTGTTCTTCTGGCCCGCAAGGAAACCCGGTAAGAAGCCGAGACGCCTGCCGCAATGGATGGGCGGCGTAGTACTGGCCGTGACATTCCTGACCGGATGGGTTCTGACCCGTGGCTGGCCTGACTGGCCCATAAAGGAATCCACAGGCTGGTTGCCCTGGCTGGCAATCGGAGGAGCAGTGCTTGGCTGGCTGGTTTCCCACCAGCGCCTGCCGGGGCCAACCACTGCCCTGCTAAGGATCGTAGCCAGTGTTGCCGCCGTCTGGGTCAGTACCCTGAGCCTGCAGACCCATACCTGGCAGAAGGCGTCCTGGCTGTGGATCATCGGACTTGCACTTGTGCTGTTTGCCGTATGGTCGATCTGGGAATCCGTGCTTGACAAACGGCAGGGAGTGCTCTCTCCGCTGCTGCTGACGGGTTTCTTCAGTTGTCTGGCAATCATGGCACTGCTGGGCAGGACTGCCACTGTCAGCCAGACAACCGGCATCCTCTGCGCTGGATTGGGTGCCTTTTTCGTGGTGTCATTGGTCAGGCGAGACCTGGATCTTTCTCAGTCCACACTCTTCGTTGCCATGCCACTGTTCGCGGGGCTCGTGATCAATGCGCACTTCTACGCTTACATGGATGTGTTCCAGACCCTGCTGCTGCTTGCCAGTTGCCTGGCCCTGCTGCTGGCTGTGCGTTTCACTCCGGAAGAGCCACAGTTCGCAAGCCTGTTGCTGGCATTGCTGATTTCCATCCTGCCGGCGCTGGGTGGCATCGCATGGGACATGCTCAACAGCAACATCCAGACCAGCTCCTCAGAAGAGGAAGATCCCTACGCTGAGTACTTCTAGCCTGCAGCAGCGATTCAGAGGCTGGCAATCAGGTGTTCCCGGCAGGACCGCGGACCTGTTCGGTGCATCAGCAGCAGTGCGGGCCGCAACCGGCCCCTGCGGCTGAGCCTGACTGGCAGGATATGGAATCTGCGGAGGCCGAGCTTCAGTTCCAGCCTCACAAGCTCAACCCGGCTGACGGCTATTCCCTGTGACTGGCAGAATCGCAGGAAGGCGAGGGCGTCGCGCTCATGCCGTCGATGACCTTCCGGCCAGTGCTGGTCAGCATAATCCAGGAATACAGTCCGGCAGATACCGGGGTTGCCAAAACTGCTCTCAGGAACCAGTTCGAGGATGGCGTGCCAGCGTTTGGCAACCAGGGTCTCGCGCTGGGAAAGCAGGTCGTGGTTGGGAATCGCCAGTAAGGCACGCCTGGCTGCCTGGTCCGCCTTGTTATCTTCGAGCCATGCGCTCCGGGCGGACATGAACCTGTCCAGCGCCGCGCCATCTGATAGCAGCCGCGCCAGCAGCACCTGCTCAGTTGCCAGTTCAGGCTGCCGCATGCAATGCCTCCAGTTCCCGCAGGATCTCATCCGGCCGGGCCTGGCTGTCGTCCCGCTCGAGGATCACAGCTTGCGGCTGGTGCGTTGCCATCACCAGGCTGATCAGTTCCAGCAGGTCCGCCTGCAGGGGCTGGTCGTGGGAGTCATGGTAGCGGCCATTGCCATCCAGCTGGTAACCAACCACATGCAGCTGCATCACCAGCTCTGCCGGGATGAATTCCAGCCAGCGCTGGGGATCAAAGCCATGGTTGCGGGAATTGATGAACAGGTTCGTCACATCCAGCAGCAGCCGGCAGTCCGCGAGGCGGCACAGTTCCACCAGGAACTCGTTTTCCGGCATGTCACCTTCCAGCCTGATGCTGCTGGTTATGTTCTCCAGCAGCAGCGGGAGTTCCAGCCGTTCCTGCAGCTCGCGCGCATTGCCTGCGATGGTATGCAGGTTGGCACGTGTCGGGGATACTGGATTGAGGTGCCCGAGGTCAATCCCGCCAGCACTGGTGAAGGCCACATGTTCGCTTACCCACAGCGGCTGGCAGGCTTCACAGACCTGCTTGAAGCCCCGCAGGTAATCCTCATCCATTGGCCCCGGCGTTCCCAGTGAACAGCTCAGGCCATGCACAAAGACCGGATAGCGTCCGGACAGCTCAGCCAGTTGCTGTCGGCCGGAATCAAAGAAGTGGTCAGGCACTATCTCAAGGCACTGGATCATCTCATCGCCAGTGCTGATCAGTTCCGCAAGGTTGCGCCGCCAGCCTATGCCAATCATCCGCAACCCCCACAACCGCCGCCGCAGCCTCCGCCGCAACCTCCGCCACAGCTGCTGCAGGACGTGCAGCCAGCCACCCCATAGCCGCCGCGGCCGTCATTCATGCTTGTCACGCTCGACAGGAATGCCATGCTGCCGATTCCCATCAGGATGACCATGTAGGTCCATTTGTGCATGCCATGCTGGATGCCGTAGAGGTAGCGCTCTGCTCCGATCAGCAGGAAGAAACCCAGCCCGATGAAGTTCAGCCCGTCATGCCTGCCGATGATCTGCCGCAGGATGTGCACGGCTGCAACCATCAGGACGCCAATGATCCCGTAGTACACGAGGAATTCAGGACCCTTGAGGTAAGGGAACATCAGGTAACTGACCACTCCTGTGGCCAGTCCGACCAGTGCCATCGATCCGAAAACGGCACTGGCCCTGCCGGAATCAAACTCTGCAGCTGAGCTTGTTGTTTCCAGCGGTGGCAGGTTCTGGTTCAGGGCCACGGAGGGTGATGACTGCAACTGGACTATGCCCGGCGATGCCTGCGGTTCATAGGAATGTTCTTCGTGCCATGGAAGTGCTTCATGCAGGCGGAAGGTGGCTCCGCAGTTACTGCATTGTTGCAGCATGCCGGGAAAATGCCTGCTGGGCAGCTCAAAGCGCCGCAGGCAGCTCGGACAGCGCAGGAACTGGTCCTGTTCCCGGCTCACAGTTTCCACCTGCCATCCATGTAGTCGATTGCACCCTGCAGCACTTCCAGCACCTGTCTGTGCAGTTCATGGATGTCGGCCGAATTGTCCTTGCCTTCACGAAGGGCTATCAACATATCCAGCAGTGCTTGTTCAATCCCCAGTTCCCTGGCGAGCAGAGGAGCCTGCAGCCGGCGTTCATCGGGAATTTCAGCGCCTTCCAGACGCAACAGTTCAGCCAGGTCAGCGAAGATCCGGGGCACTGCGCTGCGCAGTGTCCGCAGGTAGCGCTCCGGCTGCTCTGTGTTCAGGATGTATGCATTCCCAAGCCGCATCCAGCTGTTTCGCAGGCCCTGTTCCAGCAGGAACTGCCTGCGAGCAGTGGCGACTTCGAAATCACTGAACGGATCTGTCCCATACAGCAGTTCATCCCGGCGCGCAATGTCGGAGAACTTCAGTGCAAAGGCCTGCATGCTGCGCTGCAGACCATTGCTTGCAAGCACCACCGGACTCACATTCATGCCACTGTCACGGATGACCTGCGCGATGCTGCGTTGGGCTGCTGCCGTATTGTGCCGCAGTACTATCAGCAGGTTGACGTCGGAGCTCGCCTTGCTGAAGTCGTTACGGACGGAGCTGCCGTACAGCACTAGGCTTTCAAGGTTCTCTCCCAAAGCGGAAATGAAGGAATCACGCAGTCCATCCATCGAACTGCGTAGCTGCTGTGTGACGGGCATCTTAGTAGTGTAGGGGAGTAGTCCCCATTCACGTAAGTCATTAAGCAAAAAAAAGGGCGACCCCGGAGGGTCGCCCAGTTCAGTTCTGGAATTAGAACTTGAAGATCCAGTCCAGCTGGATGGTCTGATGATCATCCAGGTTGTTCGGGATCAGGAAGCCGTAGGCGTTGTGCATCTTGGAAAGGATGTAGGTCACGCCGACGGTCGCGTTCGGGCTCCACATGTACTGCCAGCCCCACTCGAAGGAGTTGCGGTTGGCACCACCGGTGTCGCTGTCAGCAAGGCCGTGGATCACGGTGTTGGCACCGATCTCCTTGTAACGGGCATAGGTGTACCAGTCACCGCAGTGAGAAGGCTTGGTGCCGTACTGGCCGCCCACGACGAAACCGGTATCATCGGTGTCCTCGTAGATGAAGCCGGAGGCAAGGCCGCCGTTCACGATGGCGATGTTGGTGTCAGCGTCGCTATCGCAGGTGAACATGTACTCACCGTAGATGCTCAGCGGCTTGTCCCAGGTGCAGGGCCAGGTGTACTGGAGGCCAGCCTTGGTGACGCTGAAGTTGCTGTTGAAGCGATCGAGGCCGTTGATGACGCCGTCGCCGTTGAAGTCGAAGATGCTGCCGTCAGCCAGGGTGAAACCGTTGCCGGTGAAGTAGCTGGCGGGCAGGTTGTTCTCTTCCTTCCAGCCGTAGCTGCCGACCCACACGTCGAGGTTATCGACGAGGAAGTTGTCGTGACGCAGCTCGGTGGCGAAGAAGTAGGTGTCATCATCGAAGTAGTCGCTGCCGTTGACCTCAACCGCCACGGAGGCGACGCTGGTCAGCTGGAAGTCCTCGTTGAAGTGGTACATGATGCCGAGACCCTGAAGGTTCACGTCATCGTCAAGCACCATCTCGTTGGGGTCGGTCAGGATGTTCGGGAAGATACCACCGTAGATGTCAAGCTTGGCATGGCAGGTGCAACCTTCCTTCTTGCCGCAGCTGTTGCAACCGCTGTTGCACTGGCCGCAGCTACCGCCGCAACTGTTACCGTTGCAGCTGTTGCACTTGTCGCAGCAATCCTTCTCGGGGCAGTCCTGGTAGTAACCGAACCAGCTCGGGCTGTACTTGAAGTAAGCCTGATCGAGGAAGATGTCAGCGGTACGACCGTTGTTGCCAAGGGTCCAGTTGCCGCTGGTGGCTTCGTTACCGGTGTTGGTCTCCAGACGGAAGCCAACCATCACGCAGTCGTTGATCTGCTTGTTGTAACCAAGACGGAAACGAATACGCTGACGGAAACGCTCGTTGTTGGCCCAGTCCTCAAACTGCCAACGGTAGCGCAGCTCGCCCTTCCACTCCGGACCCGGCTTGAGACCGGAGACCTTGTCCTCGAGGGAGCCAATACGGTTAGTGTTGTCCGCGACACTACCCTCAAGGTCCGTCATGGTGGAATGCATATCGTTCACCTGGTTACCCAGGGCATCAACTTTCCCGCCAATGCTGGCAAGCTGATCAGAGAATTCCGCGCGAAGGGTTTCGGCCATGATGTTGATGTCTTCAGGAGAGCCCTCACCAACCGTGTCCAGCAGACGAGCAATCGCCTGAGCGAACTCGTAGCGGGTCAGGGTGCGGTCTCCCTTGAAGAATCCATCCGGATAACCTTCGAGCACACCACGGTGCGTAAGGTAATCCAGAGCGTTGTACGCCCAGTGATCAGTGCTGACATCGTCATACGCGCTCTGCGCGAATGCCGTACCACACATGATCACTAGAGCCAGCAGTGAAGAAATAAGATATCTCACTTCCAACTCCTATGATATTGGGTTGAAATACATGCGGGAAGACAGCGCGCCATCCCGACTTGCTCCCTTCGCGAGATCTTCACTCTGGATAACCGGCATCTATAACCTCAGAAATCCTTCACAGAGATCCCACTTCGGGATTCGCCATTGTAACACAGTATTTCGAGTTGAAAACATAAAATTTCCACTCAAATGTCACAGGGACACCGCATTACTCTGGCGCTCAGGAATAAATCGGTCCAGCCCGCTCAATCATTAATCCCATGCGGGTTTTTGGGGTGAAATTGAGCCAAAATTACGGCCGTCTCGATAGGGTCAGGAATTGCAAACTAAAGAACTATACCTTTGTATATGTAGGCGGCTCCCCAGCACAGCCTGTGCTTCTCGATATGGCCAAAACTGCCGGTGGAGCGCATCTTCGCCACAAATAGTTCTCCACTGGGGAAACTTGCAGCGCTTCTGTGCAGGTAGTTGTAGGCCTGCATGCTGCCGGATACCAGGCCGCCGACAAGCGGAATCATGAAACGGCTGTAAATGTAATAGGCAGGTTTCATGAACGCGCCATCCGGCTGGCCGGTCTCCAGCACCATCACACAGCCTCCGGGCTTGACCACACGGGCCATCTCGCGCATAGCCCGTACGGGGTCCGGCACATTGCGTAGTCCAAAGCCGATGCTGGCCACATTGAATGAATCATCCGCATAAGGCAGGTTCATCACGTCAGCATGCTCGAAGCTGACCAGTTCGCGGCCCTTCATCGGCCGTTGCATGCCGCGCTCCATCATCTCGGTTGTGATGTCGGAGGCGATAACGCTGCCACTGGCACCGGTCACCCTCGCAAAGGAAAAGGCGATATCACCTGTTCCACTTGCGCAGTCCAGCACACGCATCCCCGGCTGGGCCCCGCTGATCTGTACAAGCAGGCGTTTCCAGCGCATGTGCTGCCCGAAGCTGATCAGGTTGTTGCTGAGGTCATAGCTTGGGGCCAGGGTCGCGAACATCTGGCGGATGCTGTGGGGATTGGAGGAACTGGGCTGCACTGGAGCATAATAACAGAGTTGGCAGCGGCTCCTGCAACCGCAGGGCCAGCCTTTGCGTAACACACATTAATAATATGTCCACAGCCAGGCAACAGCTGGAGCAAGGCAAGACCCATTCCCGCCATGACGGCAACCAGGTCTGGGGTCTGCTGATTGTGTTCGTGATCGTGCTGCTGCTGTGGAACACGGTGTTCATCGCTCCACTCAAGCTGCTGGTGGTGTTCTTCCACGAGCTGTCCCATGCCATTGCGGCCATCATCACAGGAGGAAAAGTGCATGGGATGGAGCTCAATATCCGCGAGGGCGGGCTGACCTACCACTCCGGTGGCAACTTCTTCCTGATCGCCTCCGCCGGCTACCTCGGCAGCATGCTCTGGGGAGCAATGCTGATCCTTGCGGCCCGTTTCGTCAAACGCAGGCAGGTGGTGACCTTCCTGCTCGGACTGGTACTGCTCGGTGCGGGGCTGCTGTTCATGCGGCCGATCTTCGGCTTCGGCTTCATCTTCTGCCTGGTCGTCGGCTTCCTGATGCTGTTCCTCGCCTCACGGGCAGAGGACGGCTGGCATGACTTCCTGCTGAAGCTGATCGGCGTCACGAGCTGCCTGTACGCGGTACTGGACATCAAGAGCGACATCCTCGACCGCCCACACCTGCACTCCGACGCAGTCGCCCTGCAGCAGCTTACGCTGATCCCATCCGTTGTCTGGGGCGTGCTCTGGATGGCGCTGTCCATCGCCTGCACCTGGTGGTGCCTGCGGCTGGCAACCCGCAGGCGGGCAGGGGACGAGACCGGGGACTGAGCAGGCAAGATTGGGTATGGCAGCAGGAGCCTGCATCCACTAAGATGGAACATCCCGCATGGCCGGAAGTTGGGCCGGGCATGCCACCGGAGTTGCTATGCGTCGTTTCCTGCCTCTCGCCTGCGCGGCTGTCCTGCTGCTCTTTCCCCTTTCCTCAGTCCAGGCCTGTAACTACCTGATGGAGCACTATGCCCTTGAACAGGGCACTGGAGCCGGACTGGCCCAGTACGCGCCGGATCCGCAGCACCTTGTGGCCCCGAGCCGGATGTTCAACACTGAACATATCCGCCTGGACCTGGACATCGACTTTGACAACGCTTCGGTCAGCGGCAATGTGCAGCAGCGCCTGCGCTCGCTGAAGCCGGGGCTGGATGTGATCCAGCTCAACTGCTCAGGCATCAATGTCCAAAAGGTGACGGTTGACGGCAGGGGTGTCGACTTCGAGTACCCGGTGGACAGCGGCCAGCTCACCAGCTGGATGCTGATTGACGATGCGGATGACTCCAAGGAGACGCTGTACATCAAGCTGGCAACACCGCTCGCACTTGACCAGGTGGTCAACCTGCGGATTGACTATGACTGCTCCCCGCAGACCGGCCTGTACTTCCAGATGAAGGATGAGGGGACCTACCCCGAGGTCTGGAGCCAGGGTGAGGGTGAGGCCAACCGCTACTGGATCCCCTGTTTTGACTACCCGAATGACAAGGCCAGCTATGAGGGTATCTTCCGTGTGCCTGAGGGTTTCTACGCATTGTCAAATGGCAACCTGCTGAGCCGGGAGGACAAGGACGGGAAGACCGAATTCCACTGGTCACTGGAGCAGCCGCAGGTCAGCTACCTGATAATGCTCGCCGCCGCCCCCTATGAGGTGCATGAGCAGGAGCACAACGGTGTGCTCTACCAGTACGTCTGCCCGCCGGGCACCAGCCGGGCGAAGGCCCTGCAGTGCTTCGGCAAGACACCTGACATGATGGACTGCTTCGAGGACCGATTCGGGATCAAGTACCCGTTTGAGAAATACTCACAGGTTGTCGTGCAGAACTTCATCTTCGGCGGGATGGAGAACACCACGGCAACCGTGATGAACGACCGCCTGCTGTATGACGAATTCCAGGCGCTGACCTATGACGACACCGACACCATCTCGCATGAGCTGGGGCACCAGTGGTGGGGCGACATGGTCACCATGCGCGAGTGGAACCACATGTGGCTCAATGAGGGCTTTGCCAAGTACTCGGAGGAGATCTACCGCGGCTGGGACCTCGGTGAGGATGCCGTACACGTCAGCATGGATGGGGCGCACCGCTCGGTGATCCGCAATGACAATCGCAATGCGCGGCCGCTGGTGACTGAGTTCTACAACAGGATTGACGACCGCAACAACAACAACATCTACGACAAGGGCGCCAGCGTGCTGCACATGCTGCGCAGCATCATCGGTGATGAGCTGTTCTTCGCCGTGCTGAAGCACTATGGCAACAAGCACCGCTTCGACTTCGCCGAGACCCCGGACCTGCAGACCAGCGTCAAGGAAGTGACGGGGCAGAACCTGGACTGGTTCTTCGAGCAGTGGGTCTACATGGCCGGCCACCCGAAGCTCAAGGTCGCGCAGAAGTGGGACCGCGAGCGTGACAACCTGACGCTGTCAATTGAGCAGACCCAGGAGGTGAAGGACCTCGTGCCCCTGTTCCGCCTGCCGATGCAGGTGGAAGTGACAACGGCAAGCGGCGCGAGACTTTACCAGATCCAGGTGGACAAGGCCAGTGAGGACTTCAACTTCCCGGTGGACGGCGAGCCGCTGATGGTGATTGTTGACAAGGGCGACTGGATCCCGAAGGAACTCGAGATGGAGCGCAGCCGCGAGCAGTGGCTGTTCATGCTTGCGCATGGCGAGGGCATCGACCGCATGCATGCGATCCGCGCACTGAAGCAGTGGGCCGGAAATGATGATGTGTTCACAGCCCTGGCCGCCCGTGTCAACGACACGAAGGAACACCGCTACCTGCGCACCGAGGCGCTGGATTCCATGGCTGACCTGCGGGACGACCGGACATACGAGTTCCTCGTCGGCATAACGAGCGACAAGGAAGGACGGCTGCGCCGCGACAGCGCCGGCATGCTGCGCAACTTCAAGGGCCGTGAAGGACTGGCTGAGCTGCTGGTCGGATTGATCCACGATGACCCGGCCTGGGATGTGAAGGGCAGGGCGCTGGATTCGCTGGTATCCATCGACTATGAGAAGGAGAAGTGCATCGAGGAATGCCTGCATGTGATCAGCCTCAGTGGCGACAAGCACAACATGGTGCGCAGCGGGCTGAATGCGCTGGACCGGCTGCGTGCTGACGACAAGGTGGACATGGTCAGGGAACTGGCCGCGCCGGGCAACAGCCGGGACTACCGCCATACCGCGATCGGCACATATGCCAACATGATGGAGCGGATTGACAACGGCAGCCGCAAGCAGGAAGGCGCGCAGTACATCGCCACGATGCTGGATGACTCCTGGTCGCGCACGCGCCAGAGCGTGATCGGCACACTCGGCCGGCTGAACATGCGTGACAGCATCGAACCGCTGCGCAACATGGCCCAGCTGGAGGAGGTGCAGTGGATTGCAGACTATGCCTACCGGACTGCGGATGAGATAGACAGCTTCCGCGAGGAGAAGGTCAAGCTGGAGGACCTTGATGCGAAGCTTGCTGAACTGCAGCGCCAGGTGGAGGAACTGACGAAGACGGTGAACCAGCTCAACCGCGAGAAGCAGGAGCAGGAGATCAATCCGTAGCGGCACCTTCCCGGCGCTAGGCATTCCGGCGATGACCTATCGCCTGAACACTTACAGAAAAGATAGAGGGGACCGGTTGACCGGTCCCCTCATTATTTCAGTTGTCAATCCTGCGTCAGGCCTTGCGGGCCTTCAGCAGTTCACGGTATTTCGCAAGCTCCGGCTTGAGGCTATTGATGCTCTGGGCCCAGAACTCAGGCTTTGTCGCATCATCATCGAGGCACTTGGCAACGCACTCCTCGACGGTCGCGCTGCCGGTCATCATCAGGAAGGCCTCGTACTTCGGCAGGAAGCTGCTGCCCTCGGCATGCAGCCGGTTGGCAAGGTTGCGTGCCAGCAGGAAGCCGACGGTGTACGGGTAGTTGTAGAAGCTCACGCCGGTGATGTAGAAGTGCAGCTTGCTGGCCCAGAACAGCGGGTCCTCGCCGCCCTCCGGCATCGCATCGCCCATCACCTTCTTCTGGGTCGCGCTCATCAGTTCCTTGAAGCGCTCCACACTGACCGTGCCCTTCTCGCGCTCCTCATGGAAGGCCTTCTCGAATTCGTAGCGGGTGGTGATGTCCAAAAGCAGGACCGCCGCGCCGTTAAGGTCGGCATCCAGCATCTGCAGCTTGGCACTGTCACTGATCGAATCGTCGGCGTAGATGCCATCAGCCAGGATGTGCTCCGCGAAGATCGAGGCGGTCTCTGCCAGCGTCATCGGGTACTGCCGGGCGAAGGGGCGCAGCTCCTTGAGCAGGTGCCCATGCCAGGCGTGGCCCATCTCATGCGCCAGCGTTGTCACATCGCCGAGCGAACCGTTGAAGGTCATGTACACGCGCTGCTCACCGGTGTAGGGTGAGCCGGTGCAGAACGCGCCGGGACGCTTGCCCGGACGGACCTCGCTCTCCATCCAGCGCTGCTCAATGAAGCTGTCGTAATATTCGCCAAGCGCCGGATAGACCTTGTGGAAGGCCTCGCTCACCATGTCGCTGCCCTTCTGCCAGCTGTAGGTGGAGTCATCCTCAAGCGGCAGGGGCGCTTCCTTCTCGTACCAGCAGATGCCGTCCTGGCCGAGGAACTCCGCCTTGGCGTTGAACACATCGCGGGCCACGTCAATGTTGTCATGGATCGCCTTGTACATCGCATCCAGCGAAGCCCGGCTCATCTTGGCCTGGAACAGGGCCGGCTCAAGGAAGTGCGGGATGCCGCGGCGCTTGTTGAGCGTCAGGCGGGTGCCGGCGATGGCATTCAGGCAGGCGGCGCAGACGTCAGTGACCTTCTCCCAGGCCACGTTGCCAGCTTCGTAGGCCTTGCGTCCTTTCTCGCGGTCAACGTCGCTCATCATCGAGCGCCACTGGGAGATCGGCACCATCTTCTTCTGGCCGTCCACTTCGAGCTCGAACTCAAGCTTGCCGGAAACGGTGTCATACAGCCGGCCCCAGGTGGCGAAGCCGTCAACACTCAGGTCAGCCTGCAGCTTCTCCAGCTCAGGCTCCATGCGGTATTCGGCCTGCTCACGGATGCGGGCGAGGTAATGCCCCATGCCCTCCAGCTCCGGGCGGGCGGCGAAGGCATTGAACACTGCGTCGTCAACGCCCTTGAAGGCCCGCAGCACGTCCACGCCGAACTTGGCGCTGTCGGCACCGATTAGCCCGAGCACCGCCTGCTCGGCTGGGTAGGCGGAATTCTTGGCATCCGCCGCACTGAGGCATCCGACGTATGAACTGATGTGGTAGTAGCGCGAACCCCAGTTCTCGCTGCGCACGAGCAGTCCTGCCCAGGCATCGGCGGTATCAGCGCTCAGGTTGCCGAGGGCCGCCGCCTCCTTCTGCAACTGCGCAATCTCCGTGCGCAGGGTGTCCTTGAAGGCCAGCATTGCCGGGCCATTGAATTCTGTGAAGTAGCTGTTCAGGTCCCACACGAGGCCCTGTGTCTGCTGTACTGCTGCGTCTGACATGAATAATCCTCCCGGCTGTGCCGGACATTACGTTACTGCCCAGGGGACTGCGGTGCAGTTACTGATGGGGAGGCGCATGCGCGAGTAAGTCAGCAGTCTGGCCTTCCTCAATCAGTGGCAGCGGGGGGGCCGCCACCCCTTCTGTTCGCTGGTCTTGGTCCGGGGCAGCAATCACCCCCGAACTACCACGGACCACGTCAAATAAAAGTATAGCGGGGGACATGCGGGCAGGTGTGGAGAGTTTGTGGAATTGCATTTCAGCGTTACGGATTGCCTACCACTTCAAGGCAGCATACCTGCCGGTTTCCACTGGTGATACCGCTGAGGTAAACCCTTGTCTTGCCATCACGCTGAATCCAGTATGCGCTCTGGCTGCGGTGCCTGAGGCTTGACTTGAAAGGTTTCCAGGAGCGGTGCGCCAATTGCCTGTCGATGTAGTCCAGGTTTTCCTGCCAGCTCATGTGGTTGGAATAGTAAAGATGGCCGTAACTGCCAGTGCCGTTTGGATTACCATTGTAAGGGATGTATCCAACAGGGCAGTAGCCTGGTATGGCCTGGTTCAGGTTGGGGTCCGGCGGCCAGCTGCTGCGGACGGAAGACAGTGGAACGTGCAATGTGCGCAGCGGCCAGTAGTTCGGGTAGATCACGGCAAGGAACAGGGTGAAGTAGATGGAGTAGGCAACAAGCGCGGCCATCGCCAACGACAACAGCGTGCCAGCCGGACCACGGGTGCGCTGCACGGCCAGCAGCCGGCTTCGCAGTTTCAGCCAGGCGGTTTTGAGAACTCCTGCAATCATTTCAACCTGCTTTGCGATTATACGGACAAATCAGGGCCGCAGAAAGATCCGCAGCAGGAATATGGCCCCGCTGGAAAGGCAGGCAGCGAACAGGCCAAACGAGATCCAGCCCCATTTGCGCACGTCCTGCGGGTCTTCATGCCTGCCGGCGCAGAGGTACTGCCAGTAGCGGAAGGCGAAGATCGCGGCCCAGAGAAATAGCATCATCATGCCGAACAGCACGGAGTCCAGGCTGAAGCGCGGCGGGAATGGCATCAACTCATTGTACTGGCGACAGCCTCCCATCTTTCAACTCAAACACATACGTTGCCACATGTTGCACCAGGTGCCGGTCATGGCTGACCAGCAGCACGCCACCGCTGAAGCCGACCAGCGCTGCCTGCAGCACTTCAATGCTCGGCAGGTCCAGGTGGTTGCTCGGTTCATCCAGGATCAGCAGGTCCGCGTGTGTGTTCATCAGCACGGACAGCAGCAGCCGCGTGCGTTCGCCGCCGCTCAATGTGCCGACAAGCTGCTCACTGCGTCCCTTCAGACCGATTCGCGCCAGCAGGTAGTGGATCTGGTTGGCAGTCAGCGGGCTGCTCAGCTCCAGCTGCTCATACAGGCTGAGCTCATGGTCCAGCCCGGCTTGCTGCTGGTCGCAGTAGAACACTGATGCGCTGCCGGCGATCCATGCCTCGCCAGTCATTGGTTCCAGTTCGCCAGTGATGCATTTCAGCAGCGTGGATTTGCCGCTGCCATTGCGACCGGTGATGGCAAGCCGCTGGCCGCGTTTGAGTGTCAGGCTGGCATTGCTCACCAGCGCTTGCTCGCCATATCCCGCACTGATGCCATCCAGCCACAATAGACCTGATGTGCCATGGGATGCACTGCCGATATCCAGTCTGGCAACACTGCGTTCCACCGGCTCCTCCACTGAAGACTCGCTCGCCAGTTCCCGCTCCAGCCTGCGCTTGCGTACGACCGCCGTACGGGCGATCTTCTTGGCGATCTTGCGATAGTGGAAATGGATTGTGCCATGCTCAATCCCTCTGGCCTGCTGCTCCGCGCCGCGGATTGATGCACGCAGCTTTTCCACGCGCCTCTGCTGCTCCAGATACTCCAGCTTCTGGCGCTCGATGCGTTCGCGCTTGCGCTCGAAGTAGGCTTCCAGTGAGCCGCGCTCAAGTCTGGCAGTGCCATCCTCTAGATCGACCACGCAGTTGGCAATACTGTCCAGCAGCTCACGGTCGTGGCTGGCAACGAGCAGGCTGCCGGGGTAGTCCACAAGAGCCTGCTCCAGCCAGCGGATGCCGTCAATGTCCAGGTGATTGTCAGGTTCATCCAGCAGCAGCAGATCGCAGTCCGTGAGCAGAGCGCGGGCCAGGCCACAGCGCGCCAGCTCGCCGCCAGACAGCGTCGCCAGCGGTCTTTCGGCTGCTTCCTCAGCCAGCCCCAGTCCGGCCAGTGCCTGCCGGCACCTGGCTTCGAATTCATACCCGCCGCCTGCCTGGAACTCCGCCACCAGCTCCGCATACAGCAGAGCAGTGTCGTCATTCATCTCCGCTTCGTCCAATGCTGCAATGTTGCGCCTCAGCTGTGCAAGCTCAGGCCGCGCATCAAACACCACATCCAGCGCCGTGCTTCCTGCATCGTAATCAGGCAGCTGCTCCAGCCGGGCGATGCGCAATCCACGCTGCCGCTCAATCGAGCCTGCAGAGGGATCAAGTGTTCCGGCGAGCAATGCCAGCAGGCTGGACTTGCCGCTGCCGTTCTCACCGACAAGTGCGGACTTCATGCCTGGCTCAAGCACCAGGTTCACATCTTCCAGTACATCCGCTGCACCGAAATGCAGCGATACTCCTTGCAGGGCAAGTAATGCCATGCCTGACCTCCCCGGCCGCAGGGGCCGCAACGGGTGGCCGCGCGCGAACACATCGGTTCAAAGGAAGGATGCCGGGGCAGGGGAACTGCGAGACATACCAGTAGCCATTCCGGGAGTTTCCGGACGCGCGGGATTCCTTCGTGGGATCCGCTGGCTATCTGATGTCAGTCATCGTCTCGCTGTACCTCAGGGAGGGGGTTAATGGTGGGTGTTACAGGATTCGAACCCGTGACCCGCTGATTAAGAGTCAGCTGCTCTACCAACTGAGCTAAACACCCGCAGGAATGATAGTGATGGATCGGGGCAAGGTCAAGCAAAATGCCAAAGAATGCGGGATTTTCGTGGGTTTAGCGGTTCAGTTATGGGCTGCAGGGGTCTTCAACAGCAGGTCGGCCAGCCCACCGCCACTGAGTGCAATTGCCGCCACGATACTCGCTGCCATGATCACGCCGCACAGTGACATCAGCATGAAGCGGCGGAAACCCATCCCAAGCAGGTAGGCGGCCAGCGCCCCGGCATACACTCCGCTGCCCGGCAGGGGCACGCCAATGAACAGCGCCAGGCCCCAGGCACCCTTACCCTCGACGGCTCTGTGGATACGCTGCTGGAAGCGCACGGTGTACTTCTCCCAGAGGCGAGCGAACCACTTCCAGTGCAGGATGAATCGCATCAGGTACTTGAGGAACAGGTAGACCACAGGCGCGACGGCCCAGTTGGAGAGGATCGCAATGGAGAGCACCTGCCACAGTGGCAGGTCAGTGAGGAAGATGCCGTATGGCACGCTGGCGCGCAGCTCGAAGATCGGCGTGTAGGTGAGCACGATGATCGCCACCACCGGGTTGAGCCCTTCCACCCACTGCCAGAAGCTTTCCACCGCAGGATTCTAGCAGTATCAGAAGCTGCAGTTGCCAGAAGAGCAAAAAGCCCGCCGAAGCGGGCCCATATGCACAACAAACGATACAAGCCCCCCTTTTCAGGCGCTCGTGCTGCTTACCTTTGTCCTGGTGTCCGGGTCGATACCCATTTCCTCGAGGATCTCGCGCACCATCTGCTCGATCTGCTCACGCAGTTCAGCGTCATCCTTGCGGAACATGAACATGTGCGGTGCAACGCTGCCATCCTCGGATTCCCAGCTGAAGCTGTGCGGAGCCGGGAAGGCCTCGTTGAACTCCCTGAACCTGAACTCACCATTCTCATCCGTCCAAGTGCCGCCGAAGTCCGGAACGGCCAATGCAAATGAGTCGTCACCGGTCATGCCGTGCCATTTCATTCCCAGCGGTGCTCCGGGTACACCGATGATGGAGATCGGCTTGCCATCCTTGTGGTCCTGCTCCACCTGCCTGCGGATCTCGTCCAGTTCCTCATCGGTGTAGCCTTCACCCTCAACTGTGACGCTGCCATCATCCTCGATCTGGATCTTCAGCTGCTTGCCGTCCTCAGCACCCAGCACACGGAACTCATGCTGTGCCATGTCGCCATCGGGGCTGAAGAAGAGGTTGAGGCCCCTGTTGCCTTCTACATTGCCGAACAGTCCTTCTCCGGGCTCGCCAATGGTGAAGATGTTGTGGTGCTTCATTGCCTCACGCAGCTTGTCCGCACCGGCAGCGCTCAGGTCACCGCTCTTGACGAGCTCGTCGATCAGTTCGCTCATCTTGTCATCGCCGTTCCAGACGAAGCTGCCCGGCACACCGGCGCCGTCAAACAGGTTGATCACCCTGTGGTCGTCGTCGGCGGGGGCGTCCTCATCCCCGTCTTCAGCCAGCCGGTCCGCCACGGTAGCGGCCAGCGTAAGCTCAGGCGCGGAAGAGGATGTGCGCACGGTCGAAGAGGAATCATTGTTTTCGGATCGCGCGGCGGCATTCACCACGAACACCGCCAGCACTGCGATGATCACTGCCACGGGCAGCAAAGTCAGACGTCTCATTTTCCAACCTCCGGGTTAGCTGATCAACATGACGCGGGCCGGGATTGGATTGTGTCAGGGTGTGCTGGGGAATGTTCTCAGATCGCAGTCGACGGAGTGACGTTCCTGTCTGAAAACATGTAGCCTCTTGCCTCGAGTGAGTCGCAGACAAGATCGCGCACATACTGTCTCAGTAAGAGTGCACCACTATCCTGCAACAGCTTGTGCGGGAATGCGTTCTGCAATTGAGATGGATCGTCTGTTGAGCCCGGCGGGATGATCGGCGTGCCGTCCATATCACTCCAGTCCAGGCACTTGCCTTCCAGGCTGGCAAGGAATGCACTCCAGACTTCATTCTCCGCCAGCTGTTCCTCGATGGCATTGCAGATGGTTTCCCGGTTCAAATCACTCAATCCGGATTCCTGGATATCAACTTCACCATCAGAATTGACACGGAGCTGCCATCGCTTGCCATCGATCAGCAGTGAGTAATCCAGCAACAGACTCCCGAACTCGTAATGCTCAGGATTGAGTGAGTCTCCGTATGTGACAACCGGAGCGGAGAAGTACTCACGATTCTCCATCCACTGCCTTTCACCTGACAGATCCTCGGAATCAGCTTCCATGTCCTGCTCCGCCTGCTGCATGATCTGCTCGATGAAATCCCGCTGGATCTGTTCCATCTGGTCCACGACGGGAAGCTTCCGATATTTCAGGTCGCTTTTCAAGGCCTGTATTGTGGTAAGTTGCCCGGCATTCAGGGCCATACTAAGCGACTGCCGCTCGCTGGCCATGTCGGAAGATGTTGATGTAACAGCCATGAGACAAAGCATGGCCAGTGCTGCGAGGCTGAAAAGTGTGGTCGGTTTCAGCATGGTCCCACCTCAGCCAGAGCATAGCAGAATGCAGGGCAGTGTGCATTGCAGGGAAGTTCGTATAATTGAGCGGTGCCCGGCCAGCTCCCCCTTGTTTCCTACATCCTCGTGAACTGGAACACGGAGGAACTGCTGCCCCGCGCACTGGACTCGATTGCCGCCCAGGACTTCCCACTCAGGGAAGTGATCCTCGTCAACAATGACAGCCCCGGGTTCAGCGAGCTGGACCTGTCAGCTTATGGACTGAAGGTGGTGCAGGCCGGTGGCAACAGGGGCTTTGCCGAGGGCAACAACATCGGCATCCGCGAGAGCCGTGGTGACGTGGTTGTGCTGCTGAACTGTGATGCGGCGCTTGAGCCCGGATTCACGAGGCGCGCCGTGGAAGTGCTGGAGGCCCGCCCGCGCTGCGGCACGGTGGTGCCGAAGATCCTGCGGGACGACATGAGTGGCACGCTCGACAGCACCGGACACCTGATGCGCGAGGACCGCACCCCGCTGAACCGCGGTGTCGGAGAGCCTGACAACGGGCTGTATGACATGCCCGGACCGGTGTTCGGTGGCACGGCGGCAGCAATCGCTTACCGCCGCGAGATGCTGGAGCAGCTCAGCCTTGACGGTGAGGTGTTCTGCCGGGACTTCTTCGCCTACTTCGAGGATGTCGACCTGGACTGGCGGGCGCAGCTGGCCGGCTGGGAGGCCTGGTACGAGCCGGCCTGCCGGGCGATCCACCGCGGGCATGGCAGCGGTGGCCGCGCGGGTACCCGCATCCAGCGCATCGCCGAGAAGAACCGCTACCTGATGCTCATACGCAATGACACCATTGCCAGCCAGCTTCCGATGTGGATCCCGCTGGCAATCTATGAAACATGGCATTTCCTCATGACGCTGCTGCGGCCCTGGGTCTGGCCCAGCCTGCTGTCATTCCTGGCCTGCCTGCCCCGTGCGCTGCACTACCGCAGCTGGTCCCGCCGGCACCGGCGCATCCCGCAGAGTCGCGTCGCCGCACAGTTCATCCCGCGCGGCAGCATGCTGCCCCCGACCGTCGCTGCGACGAGCCCGCTGAAGGGCCAAAGTCCCGGGATGGAGGAGGAACGCTACCCGCTGGTCAGTATTCTCATAATCAACTTCAATGGCCTGTCCCTGACACGGGCCTGCCTCGAATCAGCCCTGCTGCAGACATATGAGAACTGCGAAATCATCGTGATTGACAACGGCAGCGAGGCGGATGAAGCCAGCCTGCTTGCGATGGACTTCCCGCAGCTGCGCATCCACCGCCTCGAGCACAACCTCGGATTCAGCGGTGGGGTGAACTGGGCGGTGTCCCTCAGCAAGGGGGACTACATTGCGCTCGTGAACAATGACAGCGTGATGGACCCGGACTGCATCGCCAACCTGATGTACGCCCAGCGCCGCACGGGGGCGGATGCCGTCAGCGGGCGGCTGGTTGACATCACGGAGCGTAACCAGGTGGTGCCGCTGCTGAATGCGCTGGCGATTGAGCAGGAAGACGACGTCGTGTGGGACCTGCCGCAGGCCTCGATGGAAGCCCTGGCGGAATCCCGCCGCAACCACGGACTGTCCATCTACGGCTACATCGTGCGCGACAGCTTCGCGGGGCAGGACAGCTGCTTCTATCCCAGCGGCGGACTGTGCCTGCTGAAGCGCAGCAGTGTGAACGAGTGGCTGCCGCAGTTCTTCCCGCAGCAGTACTTCGCCTACCAGGAGGATGTCTGGCAGGGATTCGCACTGCGCCATGCCGGTGGCAGGATTGCCAAGGCCCCGGCGGCAGCGGCGGTGCACCTCGCATCGAGCAGTACCCGCAGCCTCGGCCGCCCGCGCCTGCGCTTCTACCAGGAGCGCAATCGCATCATGAACCTGCTGTGCTGGCTGCCCGCATCGGTGATCTGGCGCATGCTGCCCATGTACTGGCTGGTCGGCCTGCTGGCCGGACTGCGGTCACTGATCACGAAACCGGCTGACTGGCTCGGTGAAATTGCAGCCCATCTCTGGCTGGCAACGCATCCGCTGCAGGTCCTGCGCCAGCGGCAGGAATGGCGCAGCCATGGCAATGCTGACAAGGAAATGCTGGCGATGCTCAGTGGCCAGGTGCGGGGCAGGGGAGGTGCGCTCAACCGCCTGAGCCTGGCCTGGTGCCGAATGGTGGGCATCAACTGCCTGGAAACATCGGGCAAGGAGAACTGATTGGACGAAACCCAGCGCCATGCGGGCAGCATGGTCCGCGAAATCAGCGCCCGCGAAACCTGGCCGGTGCGGCATGCCGTGCTGCGCCCCGGGCAGCCATTGTCATCCTGCGATTATGACATTGACAGTATGCCCGGCTCCTTCCACCTCGGTGTGTTCAGTGGCGAGCAGCTGGTCACGATCGGCAGCTTCTATCCCGATCCGCATCCCGAACTTGACGGAACCAGCCAGTACCGCCTGCGCGGGATGGCAACGCTGCATGAGCAGCAGGGCAGGGGACTTGGCTTCCTGCTTCTCAATGATGCACTGGCCCGGCTGCGGAAACTGGACTGCGACATGCTGTGGTGCAATGCACGGGTCAGTGCGGCGGGCTACTACATCAAGTTCGGCATGCAGCGCATTGGTGAGGAATTTGATATCCCGAACATCGGGCCACATTGGCTGATGTACATGCGGCTGGACTGAAAGCCTCCTACTGCTTTGGTGGTACAAGAAGAACATCTATATGGAGCAGAATCATGGACAAGGCATTCAACGACGGACCACAGCTCGGGATCTCACTGGACACGATGCGCAGCTGGATCAGCTGGCAGCTGGACAAGTGGGAGGAATGGGACAAGGAGCAGTCAGACGACTCCTGGCTCATGATCGAGACCGGCAACAGCCACTGGCCGACCGCAGACCGCCTGCTGGTCCATGCCTTCGCCCCGGTCCGTCGCTATGCGGAGCGCATCCTCGGCAATGTGCCCTTTGACGACAAGGCCCTGCAGGCGGACAGCTTCGCTGAGCTGGCAGCCTTCGGCCGTGAATGCCTCGCGATCCACGCCAGTGCCTCAGCGACATTCACGACTGAGCAGGCCAGGGCTGAGACCAAGTACCAGACCCGCAGTGCCGGCGAGTGGACCATCACTCCCGAGGAAGCACTGGTGCATGCCCTGACACATTGCTACTGGCACCTCGGTGGGGTCGTGCACCTGCTGCGCGCGAACAACATCGCCCCGCCGCAGTGGAACGACCTGATCTTCTACGCCGCCGGCCTGCACGAGCAGGACCAGTCTGCCTCACAGGGCTGAAGCGAGGGACTCACGGGCCGATAAGCAATTTGTAGCAGCATTCTGAGCACCTCCGTGCAGGTTCCTGCGTCAGAATAATCAGGGAAGTAACTGCTGCGGACAGGAGATCGCAATGGGAAAGCTGAATCTGAACGGGCCCGTCAAACTGACCGACTACATCCTTCCGGTGCTGTGCTTCATTGCCAGCTGGGCCATCGGCGGCTGGTTCTACTCCCAGATGCCGGCTGAAGTACCGGTGCACTGGGGCCTCAACGGCCAGCCGGACCGTTTCGGCAGCCGCTTTGAAGGTGCCTTCGCCGTGCCGATCATCCTCACCCTGCTGACCATCATGTTCGCCTTCCTGTCGCGGACCCGGGCCGGCCGCCTGATGCTGGCCTGTGCCTGGATCACCGGCCTGTTCATGATCGCCATCCAGTACGTGATCGGCATCAACTCCCTCGGCGTCGGCGTGGATGTCGGCCGATTCGTGATGCTGAGCATGGCCGGCCTGTTCCTGGCGCTGGGCTTCATCGTGCCGATGATGCCACAAAACCGCTGGGGCGGCTTCCGCAACAGCTATACGCTGAGCGACATGCGCGTCTGGCAGAGCACGAACAAGCTCGGCGGCAAGATGCTGCTGCTGACGGGACTGCTGATCATCCCGCTGGCCTTCGCCCCGCCGCTGGTTTCCTTCGTGGCCAGCTTTGTCGTGATCACCGTCTGCATCGTGGTGGTGCCGATGTTCCACAGCATGAAGCACTACCGCCAGCTCAAAAGCCAGCACTGACTCTAGGTCATAATATGGGGCATGCACTATGACGTGATCGTCGCGGGCATGGGCATCCATGGCCTGATGACGACCTACATGCTTGCCCGGCGCGGACTGAAGGTGGTCGCGCTGGAACCCGAAATGGTCGGGCACGACCTCGGTTCATCCCACGGCATGACGCGGGTGCACCGCCGCGCCTACTTCGAAGCCCCGTTTTATGTGCCGTTGCTGAAGCGCGCGGACGAAATCTGGCAGCAGCTCGCTGATGAGTGGGAGTTGCCCGTACTGAGCCGTACCGGTGTGCTGGTGATCGGGCCGGATGACGGCCGGCTGGCATCCGGTTCGCTGGCCTCCGCCCGTGAGCATGGCATCCCGGTGGATGTGATGTCCCCGGACGAAGCAATGCTGCGCTGGTCCGGGCTGCACATCCCTCAGGACCACGTTGCCATCTTTGAGCCGGAGGGTGGTGTGTTGCAGGTGGAACAGGTGCTGCATCGCCTGAAGCTGATGGCCGGCAGCATGGGGGCGAAATTCATGGAGGGCTGCGGCCTGGTGCGCTGGGAGGCTGGCCCGGACGGCGTGAAGGTGCGGCATGAACAGAAGGATCCGCTGATCGAGGCCGGCTGGCTGGTGCTGGCAACCGGCGCGAACCTGGTGGAGACCTGCAGGCTTGACCTGCCGCTGCAGGTAGAGCGCCAGTACCAGGTTGTGTTCAGGCCGAAGCAGCATGGCCTGTATTCAGCATCGGATTTCCCGGCCATCGCGATCGACCGTGGCGATGAGCTGATGACCTACGGCATCCCGGACTTTGGCAACGGAGTCAAGCTGGCCTTCCACCACGGCGGGCGCAGCGGCATCCCCGACCGGGATGGACGCGTGGTTACTGAGATGGAAGTCAACAGGCTGCGGGAAGTTGCCAGTGAGTGGCTGCCACAGGCCTGTGGGGAAGTCACTGGCAAGTGGACCTGCCTCTATACGAATACGCCGGATGAGCAGTTCATCATCGACTGGCACCTGGCTTCGCGGCGTGTACTGCTATTGAGCTGCTGCAGCGGGCACGGCTACAAGTTCGGCCCGGTGGTCGGGGAGATTGCAGCCCAGATGATTGCAGACGGTGGCAGCAGCCATGACATCTCTGAATTTAGGATCGGACGCTTCACCGGGAACTGAATGCCATGAGGGTAATGCTGGCGGCATGGGCCAGCAGCAGGTCCTGGATCGGGGTCGTGACCGGGTCACCGGCACACTGGCCGGCTGCATACCTGTTGAGGCGCAGCACTTGCACATCCGTGAAACCGGCATCCTGCAGCAACTGGATGTAACTCTCGCAGGAAAGCGCCGAAGCGTATGCGGCGGAAGCATCCTCGCGTCCGGTCAGCCCTGCCTTTCCTTCGCAGTCCTCAACCACCAGGTCGCTGACAACCAGTCGTCCACCTGGTCGGAGCACGCGATGGGCTTCACTGAAGGCACGTGCGCGGTTCGGAGCGAGATTCAGCACACAGTTTGACAACACCACATCAACACTGCCATTGAAGAATGGCAGGTCCTGGATGTCACCTTCGCGAAACTCAGTGTTGAACAGGGACTCGTTGTCGCGCAGCTGTTGCTCAGCATCGCGCGACAGTGCCAGCATCTCACGCGAGAAGTCAACGCCGTACACCTTGCCGGTCTTGCCAACCAGCCGGGCGGCACTGATCACATCACGTCCGGCTCCGCTGCCAAGGTCCAGCACCGTTTCACCGGGCTGCAGCCTGGCAAGCTCCACTGGATTGCCACAGGACAGTCCGGCAGTGGATGCTGGAAAGGATATGGCGCCAGCACCGGAGGCTGTATTCATGGTTGGGGCATCGCCACAATGGCCACATCCACCACCGCCGCAGCATTCATCCTGCTGTTGGCTGGCGATTGCTCCGTAGGCCTGCCTGACTGTATCGGAATCGTATGGCTGCATCAGCCGGAATTGTAACCGCTACTCGGGCTTCTGGCTGGTTTCCTCGATCGCATCCAGGTCTAGGCGGTGGTCCATCCGCTCGACCTTGGTGCGCAGGTAGCGTGCCAGCTCGGGGCCGACAGCACCCTTGATCGGGACCGGCACACGGCTGGTTATGCGTACGCGGAAGCTCTCGAGGCCGATGATCTTCGCCGGGTTGTTTGTCATCAGGCGGATGCTCTTCACACCGAGGTCCTCGAGCATCGCATTGCCCATCCAGTACTCGCGCATGTCAGCCGGCAGGCCGAGCGCGATATTGGCATCGTAGGTATCCATGCCCTGGTCCTGCAGGTTGTAGGCGCGGATCTTGTTGATCAGGCCGATACCGCGGCCCTCCTGGCGGAGGTACAGCAGCACACCGCGACCCTCTTCGGCGATCATCTGCAGCGCCTGCTCAAGCTGGTCACCGCAGTCGCAACGGGCGCTGTGGAACACATCGCCGGTCAGGCATTCGCTGTGCATGCGGCATAGCACGTTCTCCGCATCCGTCACTTCACCCATCACGAGGGCGACGTGGTGCTCATCGGTGCCGGGGATCTCGTAGCCGACGATGCGGAACTCGCCGTAACGAGTCGGCAGGCTGGCATCCTCGATGCGCTCGATGCGGCGCAGGCGGCCGTCGTCCTGCTTCTCGTTGCCGGTTTCGGTCGCCTCACGGTAGCGCAGTACGTCACGCACGTGCACCAGCGGCAGGTCGAAGCGTTCACTCAGCTCCTCCAGCTCTGGCTGGCGGGCCATCGTGCCGTCGGCATTGCAGATCTCGCAGACCACAGTGGCGGGGTAGATCCCGGCGATGCGCGCTAGGTCGATGCTGCCCTCGGTCTGGCCAAGGCGCACGAGCACGCCACCATCCTGCGCACGCAGCGGAACCACATGACCGGGGCGCTGCAGGTCCTGCGGTCTGGTGGCCGGATCTGCCAGCAGGCGGATCGTGCGCGCCATGTCGGAAGCGCTGATGCCGGTGCTTGTGCCCTGCAGGGCGTCCACGCTGACTGCCATCGCGGTACCGAGCGTGGAGGTGTTGTCCTCTACCATCATCGGGATCTGCAGCTCCTCCAGCCGCTTGGCGGTGAGCGGGGCGCAGATCATGCCGCGCGCATGCTCCCGCAGGAAGTTGATGTGCTCGGCCTCACAGAACTGGCAACCGATCACGATGTCGCCTTCATTCTCGCGGTCCGGGTCATCGGCAAGGATCACCATCTGTCCCTTGGCCATCGCCTCCACCGCCTTCTCAACCCTCTGCATCCAGTCAGGACGCATGTCCTCAGTATTGATGTTGCCAATATTCTCTTTCATTCCTGTTCAGTCCTCTTTTCCCGTGCTGCTAGGATCATCTCCACGCTGTGATGGACACTCTTCAGCAGCATGTCCGGCTCAATATTGACGGGATCACCTTCGTTGATGGCAGCGAGATTTGTAGCTGCCAGCGTTTCCGGTATCAGCTCGACCCTCACATTGTCTCCATCCACTGCCTGGATCGTCAGGCTGACCCCGTCGATGGCAATACTACCCTTATGCATCATGTAAGTGTTCATTGTTGCGGGTATTGCCACAGTTAGCGCACAGTCTCCACCATTTCTCCAGACTTTGGAAACCACGCTGCCGTGACATTCTACATGGCCGCTCAGCATGTGCCCGCCGAGGCTGTCTCCGAGGCGCATTGCCGGCTCAAGGTTGAGCCTGCTGCCAATCGGCAACTTGCCAAGGCTGGTGATTGAAAGCGTCTCATCCAGCAGGTCCGCCCCCCATCCCTCATCGGTGAGGCGGGACACCGTCAGGCAGACCCCGTTCACGGCCACGCTGTCTCCGATGGACAGCTGCATGGAAGCGGCGGCGCATTCTATCCAGATATGCTTGCCTTCCCGCTCCCTGAGCAGTCCCGTGCTGCGGATCAGTCCGGTGAACACCGCGATATTGTACCGCTGGCTTTAGCGCTTTTATCTAAACGTGTGTATATATTTCTTCCTTGCGGAAAGTGGCGGGAAGGGGCCAACCGCTGTGTTAAATTGGAACGGTGGAGCTGCTGGAACAGTTCAGGGGAGTGCTTGCCGGAGCGGCGTTGGCAGATGCGCGCGGGCTCGGGCAGCTCAACTGCGTGGCCCGCAGCTACCGCGACTACCGTGGCTTCAGCGCGGAGGACCTGACGGAGCGCATGCTGGGCTGGTTCCGCGCCAGTGGTGAGCAGCCGGATGCCATGACCCGTGAGAGCATGCAGCTGCTGGGCCGGGGCTACACCTTTGAGCGTGCCGCGGCGGATGCGCGCATGGCTGTGCCGGAGCGCTTCCGCACCAATGACCGTGCGCTGCTGCGCACCCTGCCGGCGGGACTCGTGCGTTACCACGATGACATCCACCTGATTGGCGAGGCACGGCTGATCTGTGGCCTGACCCATGCGGATGAGGAGTGCAAGATGGCCAGCGTTGCCATCAACCTGGCGCTGGCCCACCTGCTGATGGTCGGCACCGACGGCCTGATCGAGGAGATCAGTGAGTTCGTCGCTCCGCGCATGCCTGAGTTTGGCAAGCAGATCACTTCAATCGAGGCCATCAATCCCGCGGAACTGCGGCTCAGCGGCCGGGCGCTGGACACTGCACAGGCGGCACTGTGGTTCGCATACTACTGCGACAGCTACCGTGAACTGCAGCGTGTGATCGACATGGGGGAGGGGGATGCGGATGTGCTGTTGCCCCTGGCATCAGCCCTGATCGGCGCACATCTCGGCTACAGCGGGCTGGCGGATGGCAACTGGCCGGCAGCGCTATCTGTTGAATACATGCTGCAGCTGGCTGACCAGCTCTATGAGCTTTCGCAGTCTGAGCCTGAGATAGAACGCGAGCGCAGTTAGGCTTAGCTGAACAGGCTGGAGATGCTCATGCCGATATGGTTGCGGCGGATCGCCTCAGCCAGTACCTGGGCCACGGAGATGTAGCGGATCTTCGGCACATTGGTCGAGTCCCGGCGCGGGATCGTGTTGCAGACCGTCACCAGGTCGATCGGGCTCTCCAGGATGCGCTCCACGGCGGAGCCGGAGAAGATGCCGTGCGTGGCGAACACCCGTACAGCGCTGGCCCCGTCCTCCATCAGGCGGTGCGCACCGGCGGTGATGCTGCCGGCGGTGTCGATGATGTCGTCAAACAGGATCGCGCGCTTGCCCTTCACATCACCGACCACGTCCACCACTTCGGCCACATTGGCCTCCGGGCGGCGCTTGGCGATGATCGCGATCGGCAGGCCAAGGCGGTCGGCCACGAACTTGGCGCGCTCAACACCGCCCACGTCAGGGCTGACGATCACGACGTCGTTCTCGTCCCAGCCGTCATTGCGGATGAAGTCACACAGCACATTGGCCGCATTCAGGTGGTCCACCGGGCAGTTGAAGAAGCCCTGGATGCTGTTGGAGTGCAGATCCATCGCCAGCACGCGGCTGGCACCGGTGCCTTCGATCAGGTTGGCGACGACGCGGGCGCTGATCGGCTCACGCGGCTGCAGCTTCTTGTCCTGGCGGGCATAGCCGTAGTAGGGGGTGACGACACCGATGCGGTATGCCGATGCGCGCTTCAGCGCGTCAATCAGCAGCAGCAGCTCCATGATGTTGTCATTGACAGGTGCGCAGGTGCTCTGCAGGATGAAGCAGTGTGCCTCTCGGATGCTTTCCTCGACCTTGATCTTCAGCTCACCGTCGCTGAACTTCTCCACCGTCGCCGCTGTCAGCGGCACGCCGAGCAGGTCGCTGATTTCCTGCCACAGCTCAGGGTTCGAGTTTCCGGCAATCAGGCGCAGCGGCCTCTGCGTGACGCTCATTGCTTTCCTCCGGCCTGACCGGCCCCTTCCTGTTTCTCCGCGGCGCGCTGCTCCTTCAGGCGCTGGGCCTTCTCACGCAGCCTTGTGGCATAGCCTTCCTTGTTTTCCTGGCGGGAACGCCCGACTGCCAGTGCGTTGGCCGGCACATCCTTCGTGATCGCGCTGGCCATCGCCACATAGGCTCCCTCGCCGATGTTGACGGGGGCCTGCAGGCTTGAGTTGCTGCCGACGAATACGTTGTTGCCGATGCTCGTGCGGTGCTTGTTTATTCCGTCGTAGTTGCAGAAGATCGTGCCAGCCCCGATGTTGACATTCTCACCGAGGTCGGCGTCGCCGACGTACTGCAGGTGCGGCAGCTTGCTGCCCTGGCCGATCACGGCGTTCTTGGTTTCCACGAAGTTGCCGACCTTCACGTTGTCCTGTAGGTGGGTGCCGGGTCGCAGGTTGGCGTAGGGCCCGACCGTGACGTTGTTGTCAACGTCGCAGTCCAGTGCGCGCACGTGCAGCAGGGTGCAGTTCTCGCCGATGTTGGCATTGTCCAGCACGCAGCCGGGGCCGATCACCGTGTTGCGGCCGACCTCTGTGCCATTGACCAGCACGCAGTTCGGGCCGATCTCCACATCCTCGTCCAGCTTGACGTCCGCATGCATGTAGACCGTTTCCGGCAGGCGGAAGGTCACCCCGGCCTGCATCCAGGAGCGGCGCAGCGCATCAAGGATCTCACCTTCTGCCCAGGCCAGCTGTTCACGGTCATTGATGCCGCTGATGCTGACGAAGTCATCGGTCAGGCAGGCTGCGGTGGGTGCCATCTTCACGATGTCCGGCAGATAGTATTCGCCCTTCACATCACTCTTGCCGATGGTCTCGGCAGCCTGGCGCAGCTGGTCGAACACATTGGCACTGAACAGGTACATCCCGCTGTTGATCTCATTTATATATTTCTGCTCTTCAGAAGCATCGGCCTCTTCGACGATGGCATCAATGATTCCGCTGCCGGGGTCGCCGGAGTGGATCACGCGGCCGTATCCCGTCGGATCTTCCGCCAGGGCAGTCAGCACGCTATGTTCCGCTCCAGACTCATCACGTGCCTCGAATAGCATGCTGAGGGTCTCATCGTCAATCAGCGGTGCGTCGCCCGGCAGCACGATGATGTCCGTGATGCCCTTCTCGAGGACGGGTTCGGCCTGCAGCAGGGCGTGCGCAGTACCGAGAGCCGGGTGCTGCAGGGCATAGGTCAGTCCGACCTGCTGCTCACCATCCGAGTAGCTGTCACCCAGTGCTTCGCGCAGCTCCGCTTCGTTATGCGGACCGTGCACCAGCACGATCTGCTGTGGTTCAAGGGGCAGGACGGCATCCAGCACCCATTCGATGACGGTCTGGCCACACAGGGTATGCAGCAGCTTGCTCTTCTTCGAATGGAAGCGGGTGGACTTGCCGGCGGCCAGTATTACAATGGCTAATCTGACGTCCATGGCGCCTGAATTATACATTCAGGCATGATTGGAACAGCGTTGGGCTGACAATACACTCATTTGTTCTGTAACTGTTAAATCTCCACTTCGTCCCCTGAAGTGACTTTAATTATTAAACTGCCGATATTCTCTTTAAATTATTAAACATGAGTTAAAGCGTGGTTTGAAGGCAGTTTCGTAATGGAAAATTATTGCTAATCGTCGTACCTGGAAGACGATTTGCTTGGCTGGATTTTTATATTTTTGTTTCAAATATTTCAATTCGGCCGACGTTAATCACTGGTTAGAGGACTGTTATGAGATTGGATTCACTGACACGTGCACTCTGTGCCGCGCTGATTATTTCGGTTGCGGCAGGCTGTGGTGGTGGCGGTGGTGTGAACGATTCCCTTGCCCCGGTTAATAACACTGCGGCTCCGGTAATCGAGACAAACCACGTCAGCGTACAGCCCGTAGGAGAGCAGGAGCGAGAGGTCTCTGACTTCGAATTCTCCGTTCTTCCCGAGAGCTTCCTGACAGAAGATGACAAGGCTGACCTGGCTATGGATGTCCAGGAAGGCAGCGCTACCGTGACCGTCAAGGTTCAGGCGCAGGATGCGAGCAAACTGCGCGCACTTTATTTCCAGGTGCTTTACGATGCCACCAAGTACACACCGATCGGTGTCGAGGTGGCTGACGAATTCGGTGCCCCGGCTGAGATGCTGACCGCCACCTTCCTGCAGAAGCGTGGCATCGTGCAGCATGGCCAGGTGTTGATTGATCCGCTGAACCAGTCCGGTTTCAGCGGCAGTGCCACCCTGGCTGAGCTGCGCTTCCTGAAGAAGCCCAGCGACCTGCTGCGTGGAACCCGTACCGCACCGACCACCGCCGGCAGTGCGGCCGTCCTGCTCACCGATGAGGAGAACAACCAGCTGACCTGGGGTTACGCCTCCGTCGGTGACTACGACCAGAACCTCGAGACCAACGTCGCCGACCTGACCCCGATCGCCACCCGCCTGCTCAAGAGCGGCCCGTTCAGCTACTTCAGCATTGACGACGTGGTTGACGGCGATGGCAACGACGAGATCAACATCTCCGACATCACCCCGATCGGCGTGAACTTCCGCAATCGCGTGATGGCCTACAACGTCTACAAGACTCTCGACCAGAACGACTACCCGGTTGCCAACGGTGCCCCGAGCACGATCGAGAAGGTCGGCCAGGTCCTCTATGAGGAGGGCACGGGCAGCCGCTTCACCGAGCGCCTGCGCTTCAGCTTCGACGTCGGCACCACCGACCCTGATGCCTATTACTGGGTGCGCCCGACCGACCTGTTCCTTGAGGGCACCCCGTCCAACATCGCCGCATACGGCGCCGTCGGCATCCCGCTGCCGGCCGCTGACCTGCAGGCTGACGTGACCACCGGAGAGATCCCGCTGGTAGTCAACTTTGACGCTTCCGCCTCCACCGCCGAGCTGAGCACGATCACGGACTACGAATGGGACTTCGACGGCGACGGCACATTCAACGAGACTGACAACGGCGAGGACCTGGCACAGGGCAGCGACACCGCCCAGTTCACCTACAACTCAACCGGCAACTTCAACGCCAGCGTGCGCATCACCAACAGCTTCAACCTGAAGGGCAGCGCTAGCGTGATGATCACCCCGACCGAAACCCCGAACGTGGCCCCCTCGGCCTCCATCAGTGCCAGTGTCGGCGGTGGCGTGCTGCCGCTTGCCGTGGACTTCGACGCCAGTGCGTCATTCGACACCGACGGCAGCATCGTGCTGTATGAGTGGGACTTCGACGGCGACGGCACCTATGACACCAACACCGGTGCCAGCCCGAGCGCGGGCTTCGTCTACAACGACAGCGGCCTGTTTGACCCCGTTGTGCGAGTCACCGATGACGACGGAGCGAGCGACACCGCCAGCCTCAGTGAGTCAGGTGGCGGCACCCTGAGCATCAACCGCGCGCCGGTGGCTGACATCGCCGCTGATACCCTCAGTGGCAACCTGCCGCTGACGGTCAACTTCGACGCCAGCGGTTCATCCGACAGTGACGGCAGCATCGTCAAGTACGAGTGGGACTTCGAAGGTGATGGCACCTACGACTCTGATACCGGCAATGTCGCGGCTGCCAGCTTCACCTACACGACCGGCGGCACCTATGACCCGACCGTGCGTGTGACCGACGACAAGGGCGCCACCGATACCGCCAGCCTCAGCGAGACCGGCGGCGGCACCCTCAGTGTCAACGCCGCTCCGACCGCCGCGATCATCGGCAGCCCGCTGAGCGGCACCCTGCCGCTGATGGTCAACTTCGATGCCAGCGGTTCAGCTGACAGCGACGGCACGATCGTGCAGTACGAGTGGGACTTCGACGGTGACGGTACCTGGGATTCCGATACCGGCACCACCGCCACCACCAGCTTCGAGTACACCACCGCCGGTGACTTCGACCCGGCGGTCCGCGTGACCGACAACGACGGTGCTTCCGCCGTGGCCACCATCTCCGGCAACGGTGGCGGCACGATCACCGTCAACGCCCCGCCGGTGGCCGCCATCAGCGGTTCCCCGCTGTCCGGCAGCCTGCCGCTGACCGTCAACTTCGACGCCAGTGCCTCCACTGACAGTGACGGCACCATCACGAAGTACGAATGGGACTTCGATGGTGACGGCACCTGGGATTCCGATACCGGTACTGCGGCGACAACCAGTTTTGAATACACCACCTCCGGCAACTTCGATGCGAAGGTGCGCGTGACTGATGATGATGGTGCCACTGACATCGCCAGCCTGAGCGACACCGGTGCTTCGATCGACACCAATAACCCGCCGGTGGCCGACATCCAGGCCTCCCCGCTGTCCGGCACCCTGCCGTTGACTGTCAACTTCGATGCCAGCCTGTCCAGTGACAGTGACGGCACGATCGTCAAGTACGAATGGGACTTCGATGGCGACGGTACCTGGGATTCAGATACCGGCACCACCGCCACCACGAGCTTTGAGTACACCACCGCCGGTTCGTTTGATCCGGTAGTGCGCGTGACTGACAATGACGGGGCCACTGATACCGAAAGCCTCTCCGAGAGTGGGGCTGGCAGTGGTATTGACGTGAACAATCCTCCCGTGGCGGACATCACCGGCAGCCCGCTGAGTGGTCCGCTGCCCCTGACAGTCAACTTTGACGCCAGCCTGTCCAGCGACAGTGACGGCACCATCACCAAGTACGAATGGGACTACGATGGCGACGGCATCTGGGATGAGGACACCGGCACGACCGCTACAACTTCGATCGAGTACACCACCGCTGGCACCTTCGATGCCAAGGTGCGTGTGACGGACGATGACGGGGCGACTGACATCGCTTCCCTGTCCGACGGCGGCGGCACGGGCATCGAGGTGCAGGAAGCACCGACGGCTGCCATCATTGCCACCCCAAACACCGGTCCGGCTCCGCTGGCAGTCTCCTTTGACGCGTCCGGCAGTACCGATCCGGATGGAACGATCGTCCTCTATGAGTGGGACCTCGACTACAACGGTAGCTATGAGACCAATACCGGCACATCGCCGACTGCCAATGGCAACTACGTGAACCCCGGCGTTCACACCATCTCCGTACGAGTGACGGACAACGACGGCCTGACCGATACCGCCAGTGCTGACGTCACCGTCAACAGCGGCTGGAGCATCGGCACCACGATCCTCAACGTGACCCTTGACAGCAAGGTCTCCGTGGCGAGCTTCGACACCGGTACCGCTGCCCGCCTTGGCCTGGCCTACAAGGACACGAACGGCACAGACCTGAAGTTCATCCGCACCACCGACAACACCGGTTACAACTGGGGCAGCCCGGTTGCGGTGCAGACTTCCGGCCAGGTCGGCAACGACTGCACCCTGGCGAACATCGACGGCTATCCCGGCATCACCTTCAAGCGTGCCCAGAGCAAGCTTGATTACATCCAGGCGACTGCCACTGACGGCAGCACCTGGTGGGCCAGCTCCATCGAGATTGACGGTGGAGGTGGTGCCGGCGCGTTCACCTCGCTTGCGATGGTGGACAGCAAGCCCGCCGCCTCCGGCATCAAGAGCGGCCAGGACAAGCTGCGCTTCGTGACTGCCACAAGCAGCGCCGGTACCAGCTGGAATACCCCGATTGATGTTGATCCGTCCGTCGGCAGTGAGGAGATGGAATTCACGTCACTGAGCGTGATCTCCGGCAACCCCGGCATCCTGTTCAACTATGTCGGAACCAACTCCGGCCTGAAATACGTGCGTGCCACGGATGCCGCAGGTACCACGTTCGGCAGCTCCGTGACTGTTGACGCTCCCGTTGCCGGTGGCCGCTACCCGAGCCTTGCGACCGTCAGCTCCAACCCGGCAGCCAGCTACGAGGCCCATGCGATCAACGAGCTACGCTACTGCCGCGCGACGGATGCGACCGGCGGCAGCTGGGGTACTCCGGTGACCGTTGACAGCGGCGTGGGTATGGGCCAGTGGACCACCCTGCTGGTGTTCGGTGGTGTCCCGGTGATCTCCTACTACGACGCCACCAATGGCGACCTGAAGTTCGCGGAAGCCACTGATGCCACAGGTACCAGCTGGACTACCATCATCGTTGATTCGACCGGCGATGTCGGCAAGTATGCCTCCATGGCACTGCTGGATGGCAAGCCGGTGATTGCCTATTACGACGAGACCAATGCTTCACTGAAGCTGGCGATCTACGTCCCCGCTCCGTAAGCTCTGATTTGAGTTGACGAGATTGGGCCGCCCTGCGGGGCGGCCCTTTTTTTAGCAGACTCAGTCCGCGGTTGCGATAACCGGCAGCAGGAACAGGTCGCCACCGCGCCGGTGAGCCAGCATCCGACCATCCTCGCGGGGTATGAACTCTTCCAGCGTGCGCTTGCCGAAGCGGTACTCATCGAGCAGATCACCCTGCAGGCTGAATACGTAGATCGCGCCCTGGCTGGTGGCGTAGTCATCCTCGCAGAACACGTATGCCTGCTGTTTGCCTGCATCGTAATAGCCAACAAGGCGACTGTTGTCAGAAGGAAGGTCCCGGCCGGTTTTCTCCCTCACCAGCCCTGCGTTCCAGCGGTGGTCATGTACCAGCTCGAGATCCGGGGTCATTTCAAACATCACGAGCGTCTTCGTGTGCGGATCATTGGCATGTGTGAACAGGTAATTGCCATCCGCGGTCAGTTCCGCCTCCACGTCATTGTCAAACATTAGGTTGAGCAGGTTTCCGTCATAGCCGAGCTCGAAGATACCGCCCCTGCGGTCAAACTCGTATACCTTCCCGCCGCTCCTGAGCAGGACCCGTCCGTCAGGCATCACACGCACCTTGTCCGGGTAGTGGCTGCTGTGGTCACGGTAGACAGGGTTTTCACCGGGACCTGATCCGGGGCCGGGATAGTGGTAGTTCCACAGCTCCTTGCCCTGCTCATCATATTCCCGGTATGTGTACTCACATTTCCCGGAAGCGACGGAGTTGTCAAGCCGGTGCCAGCCCATCACCAGCTGCATGCTCCCATCGTCAGAACGGTACGCATAACCCGTCCATGGCCCATCAGTCTCCAGCAGGTTCTGCCAGATCTCCCTGCCAGTTTCGTCCAGCAGGATCACGCCTTCATTGCGGGTCACGAGGTGCGGGTGCCCGTTGGTGCCCACACTGGCATCGTTCATCTCGCCGAACAGCTTCTCGCGTCGCCACAGCGGATTGCCGTCCCCGTCCAGCACCTCGAACATGCGGTCAATGCTCGTGATGTAGATCCGGCCATCATCGCCGACGGCAAGTATGTCAACGTCGTCAGTGCCCATGATCTGGCTGTTCCAGATTTCCTTGCCATCCTCGTCCAGCCTGAGGATGTGGCTCGGTGTTCCCTTGCCGTCCTTGCTGACGAGGTAACCGCCGTCCGGATGCAGCATCGGCTTGGCGAAGTCGTAGTCGTCAAATCCCAGCAGCAGCTCAAGCCGGCTGTCCACCCCATCCATGTGCTTGTTTCGCAGCTTGCTGCAGCCGGTGGCGATCAAGAGGGCAAGCGCGATGGCGAGTGCACGCGGCAGGCAATGTCCCATTGCTCCATCGTAGCACCACAGCAGGCTGGACAGGAAGGGCAGGGGCTCAGCTGCCCTTGGCCACTCCCTTAACCACGCCCTTAAGTGCACGCGCGATCACGAGGCGCTGGATCTCATTCGTGCCTTCGTAGATCTGTGTGATCTTCGCGTCGCGGAAGAAGCGTTCCACCGGGAAGTCGGTGGTGTAGCCGTAGCCGCCGAGGATCTGTACTGCCTTGTCGGTCACCCAGACAGCAGTGTCTCCGGCATACAGCTTGGCCATGCTGCTTTCCTTGGTGTGCACCAGTCCCTGGCTGCTCATCCAGGCAGCACGGTAAACAAGCAGGCGCGCAGCCTCAATCCGTGTTGCCATGTCAGCGAGGTAGTTGCCGATGGTCTGGTGTTCGATGATCGGCTTGCCGAAGGTCTCGCGCTCCTGGGCGTACTGCAGGGAGAATTCGAAGGCACCCTGAGCGATGCCCAGTGCCTGGCTGGCGATGCCGATGCGGCTGACATCCAGCGCGTTGTAGGCCACCGTGGCGCCCTGGCCTTCCGGCCCGAGCACCATGTCACG
The DNA here is from genome assembly GCA_020440645.1 of bacterium. Lineage (GTDB taxonomy): Bacteria > 4484-113 > 4484-113 > 4484-113 > JAFGCY01 > JAHEFU01. The sequence continues at coordinate 38,632 of JAGRNR010000024.1, forward strand.
AGGCACGCGCACGTCCTTCAGCACGATCTCAGCTGTATCGCTGGCGCGGATACCAAGCTTGTCCTCGGTCTTGCTGACACTGAATCCTTCTGCGTCACGCGGCACGATGAATGCCGTGATCCGCTGGCTGGAGCGCGGGGCATCCGGATGGCTGACCGCGAAGATGATGAAAACGCTGGCTACGCTGCCGTTGGTGACCCACAGCTTCGTGCCATTGAGCACCCAGTCGTCACCGTCAAGCCGCGCCTGGCATGACATTGCCATTGCGTCACTGCCGCTGCCGGCCTCACTGAGGCTGTAGGCCGCGATCCATTCGCCGCTGGCCATCTTCGGCAGCACCTTGGCCTTCTGTTCTGGGGTGGCCCAGTTGTTGAGGGTCTTGCCAGTCAGGCCGGAGTGTACGGCCACCAGCACGCCGAAGCTGGCATCCACGCGGCTGAGCTCCTCGATCACGATCGCCTCGCTCACGCTGTCCAGCTCCGTGCCGCCATACTCCTCAGGCACGGTCATCCCGGCGAATCCAAGCTCGCAGTACTTCTCCCACTGGGGGCGCGCGAACTGCTTCTCCTTGTCACGCCTGAGCGCTTCCGGTGCCAGCTCGCTCTCGGCGAAGTCACGCACCGTCTCACGTACCATGCCCTGTTCTTCGGTGTAACCGAACTCCATGATTTCCTCCCTCGGTTGTCCGCCTTATTTTACAACGTAGGCAGCTCCAGTTGAGACCCGCAGCCAGCTTCAGCAAGCGCCACGCTCCTGAATTGATACACCCTGCCGTGATAGAATCGCTCATGGATTTTGACAAGAAACTGTCGGATTTGGGCATTGATCCGGGTTCGCCCGCGATGCCCGTGGCCAACTACCTGCCGTACCGCCTGCATGGCAACATTCTCTACCTTTCAGGGATGATCCCGGTGGCGGATGGAAAGCCATTGTACACAGGCAGGGTGGGGGACGAGCTAACAGTTGAGCAGGGCCAGGAATGCGCCAGGCAGTGCGTCATCAACGGCCTGGGCTGGGTCCGCCAGGCGCTCGGCAGCCTGAACCGCGTGGACAGTTTCATCCGCATCCGGGGCTTCGTGGCCTGTCCGCCAGGATTCGGACAGCAGCCGCAGGTGGTAAACGGAGCAAGCGATCTGCTCGTCGAGATATTCGGTGATGCCGGCAGGCATACCAGGGCGGCCGTCGGAAGTGTCTCACTTCCGTTGAACGTGCCCGTTGAAATCGACTTCACGATAGCGGTCAGATCCGATGCCTGAACTGAGTATGAAAACCAAACTGCTGCTGCTGGCAGCACTTGCCGTGTTCCTGATTTCCTGCCCGGGAAGCAACACTCCGCGTGAGGGCTTCTCCGTGGCCTGGAACTACGACACCAGCGGCTACCTCGAGGTCTGCGGCTGCAGCGCGCACCAGCTCGGTGGCCTGCCCCGGCGCGCGAGCAAGCTGGAAGCACTGGAGTCCGCCGGGCCGGTGCTGAAGATCGAGGGTGCGCACTTCTTCGAGGAGGCCGGCACCTTCCAGATGATGAAGGGCAAGTCCATCATCGAGGCCCTCGACCGGATGGACTATGACGCGATCGTGATCGGTGTGCGTGAGGCCCAGCAGGGCGCGAGCGAGCTGGACAGCCTGCGAGATCTGACGGACATACCCTTCATCAGTGCCAATGTGATGAGCGAAGGCAAGCTGTATGCCTCGGAGCTGGAGACATTCAGCATCGCCGGCAACCAGGTGGCTCTCACCGCTGTCAGCCAGCCGGAATTCGCCAGCTTCGAGCTGCCTGAAGGAATGTCAGTCTCCGATCCCGATACAGCGCTGGACGCAGCCCTGAAGAAGGCAGCCAAGGCCGACTGCCGTATCGTCTGCCTGGAGGGTGACAACCTCTGGGTTCAGTCAATGCTAAAGCAATACGCTGGTCGGGCCGACCTGTTCCTCACGGGCGACCGCGACGATGTGGCCGCCAGCCTGGAGTTCGGCAACACGCCGCCTGTGCTGAACAACTGGAAGCTCGGTCGCTACCTCGGCTTCATCAGCATGGACCCGCTTGAGCAGGGAGGCTACATTGCCAGTGGCATCAACCTGCCACTGGAGGAGGACATTGCTGACAACGAAGCCGTGCTGGCGATCCTAGAGGAGTTCAAGGGTGGGCTGAAGGATGTGTTCTCCGAGATCATGCCCTTTGACAAGGATGCGATCTACATGCCGCCGGAGTACTGCATGCCCTGCCACCAGGATGAGTACGACAGCTACATCAACAGCGGGCACAGCCGTGCGCGCATCACGCTCGAGAATGACAACCAGCTGTACAACCTCGACTGCATCAAGTGCCACATCGTGTACGACCCGGGTGAGAATGAACTGCGGCCGATCAACTGCATCAGCTGCCACACGAACATCACCGACATGCACGTGTACGATGCAATGGATGATCCTGACAACGTGCCGCGTCCGGATCCGCCGGTCACCTCTTACTCATATGACTTCTGCGTGAAGTGCCACGATGAGTTCAACAGCACCCCCTTCAGGGATCACTGGCCACAGTACGTGAACCGGATCTTCCACGGTGGCGACATGACTCCGGCGGAGAAGGCCGCCGTGCTGCTGGGGATTGACATCACCGCGGACCCGCCCGGGCATGAAATGCAGGCGGATGGAGAGGCTGCAGACGCCGGGGAAGCTGATCAAGCCAGCGGTTCAGACGCCCACTGAGTCAGGCTAACTGCCCGGTGCGTAGAGGTCGGGGAACTTGAACACCAGGTTCTCCACGATCTCACCGATTGCCTTCAGGCTTTCCTTGCTGCAGTTGTCAATCGTGTCATCCGTGGTATGCCAGTAACGGTTGTCGGGGCCGTATTCGAAGTCGATGAAGTCGTAGAAGTGCATGCCGCGGTCGATGAAGCTCAGGTGGTCATCGTAGATCGTCAGCGCTCCTGAGTCGCGGAACACCTTGTAACCCATCGCATCGCTCAGGGCCTTGGCCGCCATGAAGACTTCGACTGAGTTGGATGAATGGTTCTCCGGGCGTATCACGAGATCCGTGTCCCCGACCATGTCCAGCAGCACACCATAGTTATAGGTGGCTATCTCGCTGTCCGGCATGCTGTTGCAGTAGTACTTGCTGCCGAGGAACATCATGTCGAGGCCGGGGCCATAGTCCTCGCCATCGAAGAAAACCAGGTCCAGGCCAACTTCAGGCCTGTGCTCATTGAACACACGCGCCAGCTCAAGCAGCACGGATACTCCACTGGCACCATCATTTGCACCCTGGATCGGCAGCTTCTTGCTGGCCTTGGTGTTCATGTCGGCAGTCGGGCGGGTGTCCCAATGCGCCGCCAGCATCACGCGGCGCTCGGCGGCCACATTGAAGCGCCCGACGATATTCCACATCCGGGTGTCCTCGCCTCCGAGCTTCATGCGGAATTCCTGCACCTCGACGGCATCGCACTGCTTCTGCAGTTCAGCCTCGATGTATTCCTTGCAGGCCTTGTGTGCGGAGCTGCCGGGCACGCGGAAGCCGAAGTTCACCTGCTTCTCCATGTGGGTCCAGGCCTTGCGCTCGTCGAAGTGGCGGGTGGCAAGGTACAGCGAGGGATCATCAATGCCCTGCTGGGAGTCCTGGTTACGCCCGCTTTCCTGGGCCTTGGCGCTGTTGGAGGCATTGCAGCCGAGCAGGCACGCAAAGATGAGGATCAGTGCAGCTGTGAGTGGTCGCATCGTACTAACAGTATATGGACTGTCAGTTCGTGCTGGTGGTTCTGTCCACAATGATGATCGGAATTTCGCCCGGTTCACAGTAGCCGAGCTTCTGCTTGAGCAGGTCGATCTGTGTGTCGGTGTCCGACTTGATGCGCTCCTGGGTCTCCAGCAGGCGTGTCAGCTCGGACAGCTTGGCGTCATACGCCGCCTGGTTCATGTCAACCTGCCGCTGCATCTCATGCTTCTCCTGGTAGGAGGCATATGCCTTGGCGCACATGAATGCCGCCGCTGTCCAGACCAGCAGCAGGATGGATAGTCTACGGATAGCCCTGATATGTTGCCCCATGATAATTCAACCCTCGTGGGAAACAGTATCAAAAATTTCTCAAGGCTGTAAGTTCACATATGTGAAGTACACGTGAATGCGAGGCTTAGTCCGAAAGGCCCAGGGGATCATCCCCGTAGCTCTTGTCCAGTGCCATCACGTAATCCCTGATGATCTGGTGCACGTCCTTGTCATAGGCCGGGCTGGCACTACGCAGGGCCTGAATGTACTCATTGTCAGTAATGATTGCTAGGTCCACGCGCATGCTGAGCGGGAATCCCTCGACACTATCCTCCGTTTCACTCAACAGTGCCTTGCGCAGATATCCACTCGACAATTCCTGCAGCTGCCTGTTCCATCTGGAATCCGGTTCCGCTGCTGCAACTATCGCCAGCATCATCAGGCTGCGCTGCCGCTCCTCAAAAGTACTGGCGGATTGCATGGCCTGCATTGCCAATTGGACTGCGGAGTATTTATGCAGGGATCCGTTAAGATCCTTCACGGTAACTTCACCATGGCCTGAATACAGCAGCAGATATGATAGTTGGGCAAGATATCCGGAGTTTGTTTCATTTCCCGTATAGAGGAATGCCGCAGGCAATAGCCAGCTGTCTGACCTCATGATCCTCGTCAGCTCAGCATAGACGCTGGCTTCAGCCTCTGCTGAACCCATGTCTGAATATGGTGATTGCACGACCTGCTGGATATGCTGCTGGAATTGGGGGCCAGCGAACATGCCATCTGCAGCGAGGATGATAGCCTTCTGCAGGTGGATATATGCCGGATCAAGCAACTCGTTGCGATGGGTGTCAATATATACTTCGGCCTCTTCAAATCGTGCATTCCTGAGCAGATAACTTACTGTTGTCAGATAGGTCCATCTATCAATTACAGGTAGCTTTTCAGGATCATTGTTTTCATTCTTGGGTGAATTGGATTCCGGACTGTTATCAATCACTGCAGATTCAAACTTGCTGGCCTGATCATACTGATTTAACATACAGTGAATTTTGAAAGCCATTGCCCTGCTGGATTCTGATTGCAGATCAGCGGAAATGTATCGGTTCAGGAAGGCGTGCAGCTCGTCCTTGCGGTCGGTTTCCAGCCACAGGGTGAGGGCCAGCAGGTCCAGGTCGTCCGCCATGTAGGGCTCGCGGCTGAGCAGGTCCCGCTTCCAGCTGCTGAACTCGTCCTCCTGCATTGACATTGCGAGGAAGTTGAGCAGCAGGTCACCCGATCCTGCAAGGGAGACGCTGCCCGAGCTGTAGTTGTCCATGATCAGGGGCAGCGCTTCCTTTATATATGCGTGATAGTTCTCCCTGTCCAGGTTTGCACAGTAGTAAAGGACTATCGCCAGCAGGGTCCGCTCGAGTTCCCCATCCCGCTTCTCATAGGCGGCCCTGACACGAGGGAGCAGTTGCAGCGCGACGTCCAGCTCAGGCTGGTTGGCCAGGTTCTCAACCGCCTCCTGCAGCTGCAGGTCCGGCATGTTGCCCAGCGGGATGCCGGCTTCACCAGCGCGCTGGATCTGCAGCGTGCGCACAGCCAGCCAGCTGCTGCCTGAAATGAATATTACAATCAGGATTAATGTGAGGATTTGGCGTTTATCCATTCCGGGATATATTATCGCTTGTGGGGAAAAGAAAGTCGTAAACTTAAGACTTGGTAAAGTTTAATTTTTCATATGGACGAATCAGATATCCGTTGTATAATCCGACATGTTAGGTTAAATGACCCTTTCGGTCAGTTTAACTAACTGAAGGAAAGGCAAAATCATCCGATAAGCGGATAAGAACGAATTAATCGATTACAGGGTGAAGGAAGAACAACCATGGCACAGTCAATTCTGATCGTAGATGATGAGCAGCAGCTGAGGGACATGCTGGGCGATGCCCTCTCGCAGGCCGGTTACCAGGTCCGCGCTGCCCGCAACGTACCTGAGGGCCGCAATGAGCTGGACAGCGAAGCCTTCGACATCGTTGTGCTCGACATCAACATGAACGGCAGCGAGAACGGATTTGACCTGCTGCGCTGGATGCGCCGCACCAAGCGCGACAAGACCCCTGTGATCCTGCTGACCGCCAGCAGTGCCGAGGATGAGAAGCTGCAGGCCTTCGAGCTCGGTGCTGATGACTACGTGGTCAAGCCCTTCTCCATTCCGGAATTTCAGGCGCGCATCAAGGCGGTGATCCGCCGCTATGAGAAGGAGCGTCCGACCGAGATCGAATTCGGAGATGTGCGCATCGACTGCTCAGCCCGCATCGTTTACAAGGAGGATGATGAGGTCAAGCTGCGCCTGAAGGAGTACCAGATCCTCGTTACCCTGGCCGAGAACCCGGGCGTGGCGATCAGCCGCCACGAACTGTTCAAGAGCATCTGGGGCGATGACAGCCCGAGCGGTGAGAAGACCGTCGACGTCACCATCCACACCCTGCGTGACAAGATCGAGAGCGACCCGTCCAACCCGCAGTTCATCCAGACCGTGCGCGGCTTCGGCTACCGCTTCCAGCCCTCAGTGGAAAGCACCGTCGCCAGCTAGTCCGCAACAGGCTCGCAATATATGAAAAGGCGCCCCTCGGGGCGCCTTTATCATTTTCTGTCTATTGGTTCCATTATCCCTGTTCGGTCTCAGGATCTTCCGGGCTTGAATCCTGCGCATTCCTGGCTTGTTCCGCCTTGAATCGCTGCTGTTCCTTGTACTGGCGATATGCCTCGGAATGCGGCGAGGATGTCGCGCCCGTCAGCCAGACGCTGCCGGCAGGCCGCACAGCCCAGTACTCAAGGGGATAAGTGATTTCCTGCAGGGGTACGTAATCCGCGCTTGGGCCATTGATGCTCATGATGAATGTCATCGGCTTCGGGTTCCATAGCCCGGAGTACAGCTCCGGCGGGCATTCCTGCACAACGATGTTGCCTGGCCGGAAGCCTTCTCCCTCCCAGCGTATCGGTTCCCAGTTGTTGTAGGGATTGCCGGGCCAGTGGCTGATGATGTCCATCTTCATCAGCACATTGCTGCCCTGCGGAAGCTGGCGATGGATGTCCTTGTAGATCAGGAATCCGTCATAGATGGTGAACATTGCCCATTGCAGGTAAGATTCCTGCTCCTCATCGCTCCACTGCCCAGCCGGCTTGGACTTGAGCACTGCTTCAGCGGCGAGCATCTTCTCCTCCGACAGGTGCAGCTCGTCCACGAAGCGCTGCATCATCTCGGCCTGGAAGTTGTCCATCTTTTCCTGTTTCTCCTGCTCACTCATGCTCTGGGCTGCGCAGGGGCTAATGATGAAGAAGAGGCTGGCAGCAATCGCCAGCAGTAGCGAACTGATCCTTAAGCTGACCATGGGATTCTCCCTGAATTGGATTCCGGATCGAGTGTACCGCGATGTACCGGCATTGCATAGTTTCCCGCTTGCATCCATCAACACTTAACGCGACCAGCACAGCGGTTGGGGCTATACTTCCACGCGCAAGTGCGGCAGCCAGTCGCGCGGCAAAGGAGTATCCGTACCATGAGTACCCACGGACAGCAGGTCAGCTCGATGGAGCTGATGGACAAGATCGTCACGCTATGCAAGCGCCGCGGCTTCGTGTTCGCCAACAGCGAGGTCTACACCGGTCTCTCCGGCTTCTGGGACTACGGCCCGCTTGGCGTCGAGATGAAGAAGAACCTCGAGCGCTTCTGGTGGGACTACATGGTGCGCAGCCGCGACAACGTCGTCGGCCTCGACTCCGCCTGCATCGGCCCGGAGTCCGTCTGGACCGCCAGCGGGCATGTCGGTGCCTTCAACGATGCCCTGATTGACGACAAGAACAGTAAGGAACGCTTCCGCATCGACCAGCTGCAGTATGAGAGCGAGGAGGATGCGGAGAAGGCAGAGCTGTATGCGTTGAACTGGCTCAATGCCGGCAGCAATGGCGACGAGACCGCTTTCTGGGACGGACTGAAGGAGCACATTGGCTACTACCCGATGAACCCGAACACCGGCAAGGCCAGCCGCTTCACGGTGCCGCGCCAGTTCAACCTGATGTTCCGGCAGCAGATCGGTGCGACGGGGGAGGGTGGCCAGGTCGGTTACCTGCGTGCCGAGACCTGCCAGCCGATCTTCGTGGACTTTGACAACGTGCGTGTGACATCGCGCCAGAAGGTGCCCTTCGGCATCTGCCAGGTCGGCAAGGCCTTCAGGAACGAAATCAACCCGCGCAACTTCCTTTTCCGTGCCCGTGAATTCGAGCAGATGGAACTCGAGTTCTTCGTGCGCCCGGATGAACTGACCGCCAAGCTGCGTGAACTGGGTATTTCCGAGGACAGCTCCGTACCCGGCCAGCCGGATGGCACGGCCCAGACGATGGACTGGTACGACTACTGGCGTGCCCAGCGCCGCGAGTTCTATACGAAGCTTGGCCTGCCGGATGAGATGGTGCGCGTGCATGACCACCCCGCGGAGAAGCTGGCACACTACGCCCGCGCCGCGCTGGACTTCGAGTTCGAGTTCCCCTTCGGCTGGGGCGAGCTGGAAGGCGTGCACCACCGTGGCAGCTTTGATCTCGGCCAGCACCAGAAGCACAGCGGCAAGAGTTTCGAGTACTTTGACGACGAGGCCATGGCTCTCCTGACCGGTGCCGGGATGGACAAGGCAGAAGCCAAGGAAATGGCAACTTATCTGCCGGTCTGCATCGAGACCTCAGTCGGGCTGGGCCGCATGTTCCTCGCTGCGCTGACCGCCGCCTACCACGAGGATGAGCAGGACACCAAGCACGAGGGCAAGGAGACCGACATCCGCATCGTGCTGCGCCTGCATCCGCGCATCTCACCGATCACTGTCGCGGTGCTGCCGCTTTCCAAGAAGCTCAGTGGCGCGGACAGCAAGTCCTATGCGCTGTATCGCGAACTGCTGGATGCCGGCCTGAGTGTCGAGTTTGACGATGCAGGCAGCATCGGCAAGCGCTACCGCCGCCATGACGAGATCGGCACGCCCTGGTGCCTAACCTACGACTTCGACAGCGAAGAGGACGGTGCAGTGACGGTGCGCGACCGCGACACCCTGGTGCAGGACCGCATCAAGATCAGCGAAGTGGTGGACGAATTGCTCCGGCGCTACCGCCAGGCCTGATCACTGTTCGTCGTATTCCTCGACGACCGTGATCTGCTGGCTGTCGCCCGCATGGCTGGCAGCAATCTCATATGAGCTGAACAGGCGCACCACATAGCGCCCCGGCTCCTTCGGGAAGAAGGTGAACTGTCCCTTGTTGCCGTTCAGCAGCGCTGATTCCGCGGCGTCATCAGCGCTGGCGGAACCCTCGAAGTTGCCGTCAACCTTGAACAGGCCGATCCAGGAATCGTGCGGGAAGTCGTCCGGCACCTTCCAGTAGGCCACGATCGGCAGGCCGACCTTCAGGACCATGTCCTCGGTCACCTCGCCGACGTTGATGCTCACGTAAGGTTCGAGCTGCTGGACCGGGTCGCCCTTGGGCCAGGCTGACACATTGAACTTCTCGCGGTCGATTTCATTTCCGCTGCCGTCCTCGAGGATGGCCACGAACTTGCCGGTGGACTGCGGCAGCCAGCCGTTGGAGCTGTCCCCGCCGCTGACCGGTTCGAAGGAATCAACATCGGACTGGCTGAACTTGCCATCAGCGGATTGGCCCAGCTTCTGGATCCGCAGCATGTAGCCGCCCGCCGGACGCTCCTCAGGAATACTGAACTGCATGCGCTGGCCAAGCTTGAGTTCCCGGCTGATCAGGTTCAGCGCGCCGGACTCCGAGTTGGAATCAGCCGGGGCAGAATCGCTGGCAGTTCCGGCGGCCTGGTCCGTTGCATCCCCTGATGTTTCGGCAGCAGGCATTCCAGTATCCACACCATCCGCTTGCTTATTGCCCTCATTGGACTGCGGGCATCCGGCTGCAAGCAGCAACAGGCAGGTCATCAGGCAGCTAATCAGTGTTTTCACGGGTAAATTCTAGCGGAACACAGGGCTTAAATTGCGTTATCGCGCTTGACACGGTACTATCTGTGGCTATAATCATCGTTCCACTTTTGAGCGGAGAAACTACGTGGCGAATACGAAGACAGCAAAGAAGCAGATCCTGGTCTCCCGCCGGAATCAGGAACGCAACACGCATTTCAAGACGATGCTGAAGACCAGCATCAAGAAGGCGCGCACCGCGATCGCCGGCGAGGACAAGGATGCCGCCAAGACCGCGCTTGACGCCGCCGTGAAGCGTATCTACAAGAGTGCCACCAAGCGCCTGATCAAGAAGCAGACCGCTTCCCGCAAGGTCAGCCGCCTGATGCTCGCATTCAACAAGCAGTTCAGCGACAACAAGGCCTAGTTCCCTAGCGTCGCTTCAGGGTGAATGAAGAAAGCCTGTCCTGCGGGGCAGGCTTTATGCTTATTTCTGCGTCGCTGATGCGCAATACCCCTTGATCGCTGCCTCCCGGCTGCGGCAGTGAATCCACCGAAACCCACAAATCACTGTTATTGGACCAGCTTTCGGGTTCGTATGGCATATCCCGCGGGATTACAAGAACATGCAAATCTGCTAGCACAGCAGGTTGGGCAGAAGGGTCCCAGCTAAGCGATACCGTCCCACGACCCAGACCGCAAAGCATCCCGGTTGGAGCTGACTTCCCACCACCGACCAGCTCAAAGGGCAGGTCATCTGCCTTGGCCAGTTCCTGTTGCACCGGCGACAGTTCCAGCAGGGGATTCTCCTCCGGTACATCTGCCAGCCACAGCACTCGGTCCAGCGAGCTGATCCCGCGCGCTTTGAGCGAACTGACCAGGTTGTCTGCGTTATGCCGCCGTGACAGCCAGTATGAATCAACGAGCAATGTCCGGCCGGATGCAGGATTGTCGTAGTAGACAGCAAAGCTGCGGTCCAGCCGCAGCACGGCCAGCTGGGGATGCGGCAGGATGCTGCGCATTGCGACCCACCCAATGACAGCCCAGCCAAGCAGCAGGCAGGCTGGCTGTAGAAACAACAGTTGCCTTTGGGACAGCTCCTCCCTGTTGCGGTACCACTCTCCCGCGAGCAGTATGAGGGCATAGAACACCACAATCACCCAGGCTGGCGGGCTTGGCACGGCAATGCTGGAGAATGGCAGTCCGGCGAAGAAAGTGGCCAGGCCATCCAGCAGGCGGCAGAGGATTGTCACGATCCAGCTCAGCACCGCGCCGACCCCGGGCAAGGCACTCAGCCCGAAGCTGCTCAGGGCCCCGCAGACCAGCAGTGTCAGTGACAATGGCACGGCCAGCAGGTTGCTGAACAGGCCGACCAGCGAGAACTGGTTGAAGCTGGCCGCCAGCACGGGTGTAACGAACAGCTGCGCGCCCCCCGTTGTCAGCAGGCCATCCAGCAGGAAGCGCCGCCAGCCGCCAAGGTGCGTCACCAGCGGGTTAAGCGTGCCCATCATGTAGATCAGGCCGAAGGTCGCGAGGAAGCTGAGCTGGAAGCCGGGGGTGAACAGCTGCAGCGGCTGGCCCAGGAGCAGGATCAGGCCGGCCTGGGACAGCGTTGACAAGCCGTCCACACGGCGCAGGAACAGCCGGCCGGCACACAGCAGGATGCCCATGCAGAGTGCACGCACGATGCTGGTCTCATAGCCGGTGATGCCGGCATAGACAGCCACCACGCCGATCGTCACCAGGAACTGCGCAATGCTCAGGAGTGTGCCCCGTGTGTCGAAACTGCGCGGGCTGCGCCACAGCATCATCGCCATCAGCACGATCAGCAGGCTGACCTGGGTGCCGCTGGCAACGAGGATGTGCGTCAGTCCGGCGCGGCGGAAACGCTCCTGCAGGCCGTCGTCGAGGTCGGTGATCTTGTCGCCGTACACCACACTGACTGCGAGGTCCTGCAGCTCCGGTGGCAGGCCCCGGGTCAGGCTCTCCATCAACTGCGCGCGCAGGCGCGTCAGCCAGGCCAGCCGGCGGCTGCCACTGTCATCCAGCACTTCCATGAAGCCGGGGGAGGGCAGGTAGCAGGTCACCACGGTGCCGCGCTGCAGCAGGTAGGCACGGTAGTTGAACTGCCCACGGTTACGCGGATTGGCGACTTCCTCCAGTTCACCGAAGAAGCTGAAGCGGTCACCGGGGCTGAGCAGCAGGTCCGGTTCGCACTGCAGGTAGAACTGGCAACGGCCCAGTCCGGCCTCCCGCAGGTCTTTGTCGATTGAGTGAACTTCGGCAATGAAGCGCAGGTGCCCGCGCTGGTATTTCGGCAGGCTGCGCACCACGGCTTCCCCATCCACGGAGGCAGAACCGGTATGCTTCAGCAATGGGGCCAGTGTCACCTGCTGGATGGCGATGTTGCAGTAGAGGTAGCCACAGCACCCGATGGCCATCGCGACAGGCAGCCTGGCCAGGCTGCTGTCACTGTCACGCCAGAGGTAATGCAGCAGGAGCAGGCAGCACAGCAGCACAAGGGCCGGCAGCATCAGCCCGGCCGGCAGGCCATGCGGCATGCAGAAATTGCCGCCGAGCGCGATGCCTGTGCTGAACAGCAGCAGTACCTGTAAGTAGACCCTTTCCTTCAGGAAACCGAACAAGACCCGTTGCCCCTCGCCGTCTGCGGCTTCTATACTGGCCCGAGCTTAGTCCATGACCACCCCCGAAGTAAACAGGCTGCTGATGATCGCGATGGCCCCCGAGGCCGTACACTTTCCCGAGCTTCTCGGAGGAGCTGAGCTGCATCGCGTTGACAGCCTGCGCTGGACCAGCCGCTGCGGAAACCTGCTGATCGGTGTGAGTGGAGTCGGTGGGCACAACATGGCGGCAATGACATCGAAACTGCTGCTGGAGAATCCGGGAATCCGTGAAGTTGCCAACTTCGGTTCAGCCGGGGCCTACCTTGAATCCGGCCTCGAAGTGGGAGACTGCTGCATGGTGCGCCGGGTGGCGAAATGGGATCTGTTCCTGGACATCGAGGATTTCGAGCAGTTCTTCACCCAGAAGGAGCTGTCTCGTGGGCCCGCCGGATCGGAAGAGCTGCCATTGCATGACTGCAATAGCGGCTGCAGCTTCAGCCGGGAGATGAACCGCCGCCGGCCAGGTTTTCCTCCCGCCGCTCTCGAGGACATGGAGCTGTACAGCCTGGCAGCACTCTGCCAGCTGCACGAGCTGCCCCTGTGGTCCATGAAGTTCGTGAGCAACATCGTTTCCGACAGCTCAATTGAGGATTTCGCCCAGGGCTTCGTGCCCAATGTGAAGCAGGCGAGCAAGCTGATGAGCGACCTGCTGGTTCAGTGGTAGTCAGAGTAGTCCGGCTGCCAGGGAATCCGTTTCACAGTATTCAATGATTCACAGGTTTCATGTGGATAAGCCTGGATATCAATCGTGAAACCGCAATATCATTTAGACATATGTATAGTATGTTTCATTGTTATCCACAGATTTAATTGGCCTGTAACCCCCCGGATTCTGAGGCCCGGTACAATCCAGCATCCCGATGATACGGGTGAATTCTCAAGGGTGATAAATGGATGTTTGAAGACCTTGTAAACAACGACAGTGAGGTGCGGATTCGTACCAGTTTCGGCAGTGACGTCTGCGGTCGCCTGCTGGAAGTGAACAGTGGCCGCAGGATGTTCATCGTCAAGGCGCAGGACTGCGAGGGCAGCTACCACGTTCCGTTTGATGCAGTCGTCTGCATCCGCGTCGATCCGATCAACCAGCTGGCCGGGACAGCCTAGTCAAACATATCGGGTTGCGCTTCAGCCACGCAACCCCAGGGTGTGGATACGGCGCGCACAGTCAGTCCCACCTTCCATCAACGCTTGGGCGGCAGGTAGTTCAGCAGCCAGCCCGACACGATCGTGTCATCCAGCCCCTCATGTTCGGTAAGCATGTTGGTGCCGTGTGCCTTGCCGTCAAACACCCGCAGGCTGACGGGGTCGGCCGCCGTTGCCAGTTTTTCCAGCGCCACGCTGCTTTCCCATGAGTACTTGTCGGCCTTCGAGCAGACAAGGTACAGCGGCCGGCGGCCATAGCGCTCAAGGTAGCCGGCGGGCTTCAGGCCGCGGTAGTCCTGTCCCGCTGACAATGCGACCACGGTGCGCACCCGCAGGTCGCCACTGCCATAGATGATTGCCAGGTTGGCACCGATGCTGGCACCGATGATCGCCACACGGTCCGCGTCTACTTCCGGCTGGTCCGCCAGAAAGTCATGCGCGGCACGGATGTCATTCAGCATGCCTGTGAAGTCGGACTCCGTCAGAGCCTTGTAGCCCGGATTGCCGCCATCGGGGAACTTCGATTCACCATGCCCGCGCAGGTCGATGGCAATTGCGGCGTAGCCTTCCGCCACCAGCTTGCCGGCCATTTCTGTATAGGCTGACTTGTCACTGCCAAGCATGTGCAGCAGGATCACCGCCGGGGCACTGCTCTTCTGCGGCTTCCAGTACCAGGCGGCGATGCTGTGCCCATCCGAGCTCGTGAGCGTGGTGGCCTGTGCCCCCTTGGGGGCAGCGGCAATAGCAGGCATGCAGCACATCAGCAGCATTGCCAATGCGGTGATTGTCAGTCTGGCGATCATCCTGTTCAGCTCCCGAGTGCAGCGTTGACCAGCTCCATGACCTTCTCGGCGGCAACACTGTTCATGCTGCCATCCTTGCCGCCCGCTTCAGCGAAGTCCGGCCGGCCGCCACCACCGCCCTGGCAGATCTTCGCTGCCTCACGCACCAGGTCCGCAGCCTTGAGGCCCATCTCCAGTGCTTCCTTCGAGAGCTTGCCGACCAGCACTGCCTTGCCATCCACATTGCCGGCGAGGAACACCAGGTAGTTGTCCTTCCAGACCTGGCCGCCAAGCTTCTCCACGAGGTACTTCACATCCTCACGCTGGCCCAGCTCAATCGGCCGCACCAGCACGCGCAGGCCCTTGATCTCCTGTGCCTGGGCCGCCAGGCCCTCAACCATGCCCCCCACCTCCAGTTCGCGGCGTGCCTCAACGGCAGCCTGGCGGGCCTCACGGGCAGACTGCTCG
>JAGRNR010000025.1:0-53418 GCA_020440645.1 bacterium
GAGCCTCAACCGTTACCTATGTTCTGAACCGTACGAGGTCTGACTCATTGCTCATTCTTCATTGCTCATTGCTCGAAGCTCATTGCTCGAAAAAAAGGGGAGCCCGCAGGCTCCCCTTTCAGTAGTCAGTGGTCAGTTGCCAGAGTGAATTCCGGCGGCTTGGGCGGTTTGCACCGGGCCTCCGAGCCCGGCTTGCGCCGGACCTCCAATTATTCCCCGTCGGGGTTGTCAGCGGGCGGGGTCTCGCCGCCGGTCTCGGGGGCATCGCCCTCACTGCCCGGAGTCGCTTCGCCATCCGCCGCAGCATCTGCAGCCGCATCACCCTCGGTTGCCTCACCGCCTTCAGTGGCGGCACCACCAGTGGCAGTGCCATCAGCAGGCGTATTGGCAGCTTCCTCCAGCTCGGACAGGTCAGGCATCTGGAAGGAGCCGTCGCCGAAGGGCACCGAGTTGCCGGGGTTGTTCTGCGCCTCACGGATCGCCGCGTCCAGTTGCTCCTGGCGGTAGGCCGCCTTCTTCTCCTCGACCTTCGCCAGGCCGTCCTCATCGTCAAGCTGCTCATAACCCTGCTGGATCATGTCCAGCGTGGCTGTGTCGGCATTGGCGACGTACTTAAGCGCGGACTCGAGGTTCTCGCGGGCCTGGTCGGTGTTGTCCAGCCAGGCCAGATTGACGCCACGCGCGGCATAGGCGGCGGCGTTGTAGTTGTCACTTTCGGTTACCTTGGCCAGGTTGGCCTCGATCTCCTCACGGGCCTTCGGGCGGTCCACCTGCTGGCCGAGCACCATGTCCTCGGTCTCCAGCCATTCCAGGTAGGTGTCGGCCACCAGCCAGTAGCTGAACATGCTCGGGTTGTCACCCTCCGCCGCCTGGCCCATCTTCAGGTAGCCGATCGCAAGCGCATACAGCGGGGTGGTCTCATCCGCCTCCTGGGGCTTGCTGGCATCCTCCACCAGCGCATCCTCGATGCTGGCAACGGGCTCAGCCTCTGCAGCGGCCGCATCAGCGGCAGCCTCCGCATCCTGTGCGGCTACGGCCTCATCCACGGCGGCGGCGGAATCGATGTCAGCTCCTTCCTCGTTGATGGCGGCTTCCGCATCGTCACCGGCGGCGGCCTCCTCCTCAGCACTGGCGGCCTCATCCTGCGCGATGATCGCATCCACTGCCTCCATCGCACTGTCAGCGGCTGCGGCATCCTCCTCAGCGGCGACGGCGTCGTCAGTGCTGGGGATGCGGTTGTCCCACTTGGGCTGCATGATGCTGAAGTCGTAGTTCCCACCTACCGCCGCATTGCCGGCGATCTGCTTCAGGTCGTCAAATGTCACATCGGAGGCGGTGTACAGGCGGTCATCCTGCAGCGCCTGGTAGGCCAGCACGTAGGGGATGTTGATCTCCACCTTCGCAGCGCTGACGAGGTCCGCGATCTGCTCGTAGGCCGCGGTCGGGTCGCTGTTGTTGAGCTGGATCTGGCGGGCCTTCACGCTGCGGTAGCGGTCGCCGATCTCCTCTTCGGTCGGTTCGTAGTCGTCACCCTTCTCATCCTTGATCTTCTGGATCAGCTCGGGCTTCTTCTCCTCGTACTCCGGGCCCTCGGGCTCACGCTTGTCATAGACCTGGAAGCGCTGCAGGCCGGCCGGGATCTCGAACCACTCGGTCATCTCGCCGACGGGGGTGGCGAACAGCGCGTCGTCATTCGCCTCATCCTGCAGCAGGCCGGGGAACACCCAGGTGTTCAGGTCGCCGCCGTTGTCAGCATTGCTGTCGTCACTGAATTCGCGGGCCAGCTCGGAGAAGGTCTCGCCGCCCTTGAGGCGCTCCTCGATCAGGAGCCGGGTCTCATTCATCTTCTGCTCCTTCTCGGCATCCGCCAGCTCCACGAGCTTGTCCTGGCAGTTGGTGACCTGCAGGCTGTGGCGGACGTTCTTCTCCCATGTGGCATTGTCCATGCCGTTCATGTCCAGGTAGCGGCGGAAGGCCTCACGGCGCGCCTTGTTCTTGTTCAGGTTCTTGGCGAGGTCACCGACCACGTTGCCGGTGGTCTCGTCCGTGCTGGCGAGGAACTGGTCGATGATCTTGCCGCGCTGCTCCTCAACCTCATCGTTGGTGACGGTGACGCCGTACTCCTTGCCCTTCTGCAGCAGCACGTTGTCACGCACCAGCTTGCGCGCGGTCTCGCCGTAGATCTGCAGCATCAGCTCATAGTCGCTGCGGTTCTGCAGGTAGTTGCGGGTCATGAACTCGAGGTTCGTGGCGAACTCGTCAAGGCTGACCGGCTCGTCGTTCACGAACATCGCCACCCCGTCGTAGCGGCCGTCCCGCTTGACCAGCGGCAGCTTGCCCCCGGCTGCGCCCATCCCGGCATCATTGTTCTGCTGGAAAATCGGGCTGTAGTAGGCACCGACACCAAGGCCGCCGAGGATCGACAGGAGCATCACGCCGGCAAAGATCCAGATGCCGGTGGCTCCCTTCTTCCTGATTAACTCCATGAAACGCATCGTACGTATCTCCTATCCGCCTTTCCGGGCGCACACGACCGCATCGCCGCGGCGTGAACTCACGATTATATCAATAATCGGGCTATCCGGGGAGGCGCCCGGCAAGTATCAGACGTCCATCAGTTCGCCATTCTTCACTGCCCAGGCGATTCCGTCCGGTTCACCGTCCGGCTTCACCGGCACGTTCTGCAGTGCGCTCTTCTGCACACAGGGCAGCGGCGAGATGCGGTTGAGGTAATAGGACTTGCCCTCCTCCCCGATCAGGTCCACGCCGGTGCCCGGATCACTGAGGAACTTCACCAGGTAGTAGCCGCTGACCTTGCGCGGGTAAAGCTCAGCACTACCGCCGCCCGTACCGAAGGGGACGTTGCCTGAGGAGTCAGTCTCGAACACCGGCAGGTAGCCCCAGCCATCCGGGATGAAGCCGAATCCGCGGTTCTCAAGCTTCATGTTTGCCGCGACGTTTCCAAGCGTACGCGGATACTGGCCTTCCTTCTTGCGGTAGGCCTCGATGGCGCTTACCACCTGGTCAACCTCAGCCTGGTGCTCATGGCCATACTCCTGGCCGTAGCGCACGTAGAGGTCATCGTCCATCAGTTCACCGGCAGAGGCGAAGGGCACCAGCACCAGGTTGTAGGTCAGGCCCTGGCGCTCGCGGTAGCTGGCGAGGTAGTTGGACAGGGCATTGCGCAGCGGCTTGTCCCCGGGATCCGCGCATGCGGTCTGGGCATCCTTGCCACCGACGAAAGCGGTGGCGGTGATGGTCTGGGCCGCGGCGTCCTCCACCTGGGACTCGACCCGGAAGCGATAGACATAGGCATCCACACCCGATTCCTGCCATACGTCCAGGTGGTCGCTGAAGGTGTCAGCCAGGCTGTGGCGGAACTCACTGTCTATCGTGATCGCAACGAATGGCTGCTCCATTTCGCCACTGGTCTGTTCCTTCTTCTCGGCCTGCATGCCTGAGAAGTCGATGCGGCTGATGCCGAAGGCAAGCACGGCGATGATCGCCACCACGAGGATGATCTTCATCAGGCTATTGCTGGCCGGGGCATCCAGGCTGCCGCCCGCATCAAATGCCGGAGGGGCCGAGCTGGCTCCGGAGCGGTACTGGAAGCCGCATTCCGGACAGGTCCCGCCGCTGAACTCGGTGATGGTGTTGCAGCCGGGGCAGAGGCGGCTTCCTTCAACTGTTGAGGCTGAGGCCGGCTGGTCCGAGCGCGGGTCGTTATCAGCGTGGATCGGGTCACCGGCTCCGCCGAGGCGCATGTGCAGCGCCACGCCCGTGTCGATGTCCTCATTCGCCGGATCAGGCAGGCGTCCGCTGCCGGTATGGCCCTGCGCAGAGTAGTCCGGCTCGACTGCATCCCCGGCCCCGCCGAGCTTCATGTGCAGGGACAGCCCGGGGTCCATCTCCGGCCTGTCATCGCCCTGCTGCCAGTCTGCACTGTCGCGTCCATCTCGCTTGTCGTCCATGCCAATCACTCCCGGCCAGAAAGCTGATTCTAGCATTACATGTGACACGGAAATGCTAGACTGGTTCGCGGTGCAACGGAACCTGGTAAGCCGGATGGAGATCTGGGTGCTGAGCAGCGGAGCCGGTTTCCTGCTGCTGCTGCTGCTGCTGCGTGCAGGCTGGATGTACTTCCGCTTCAGGAGCTTCCCCTTGAGCGACCTGCAAATGATCCTCCCGGCACTGGCAATCGGGATGCTGCTGCTTGCCAACTGGACCCTGAAGGGCGGGCTCGGACAGTTAATCGGCGGGATCCTCGGCCTGGCCTGCTGGCTGCTGGCATTCTGGATGCTGCCATTCATGTCATGGCCGATCGCCGACCTGCCGCAGTGGATGGTCTACGCCGCGCTGGGCTTCCTCGCCTTTTCCGCGCTCTACACCTCGATGGCCCGGGCCTCAAGTCGCCTGCGCCTGCGCCTGCATGGCCGGGAATGGATACTTAGGCACCTGCGCGGTGAATCCTTCCTGCGCCGCCTCGATGCCCAGGCGCACCTCAATGGCCTGGGCTTGATTGCTGACTAGAGGATATATTGCAATCTCGGCTATTCAATTGCGAATTAGTCTGAACTTTGTGTGACTGCTAAAATACCCACACTCGCTTTCACTCTTTGAGTAAGAGGTATTGAATAATGTCGGCAGTAACTTATCAGACGGTACTTGCGTGGCTTCAGTACTGGGGGCAACCTGCAGCGGACAGTTACAAGGTCTGGAACGAGAACTACAACCACGTTCCACCTCCGCCTCCAACTGCCTTTCGTACGTATGAGGAAGCAGCGATGTGGATCTCGGCCAACTACACCGGTGGACCTGTGCCAAACCCGCCGAGCTCAAGTTCATAAGCGATATTGAACGATAGTGGACCGGACGCGTCATGAATGGCAGGAGGGTGGATCCCAACCCACTCCGGGACTGCCCTCCCGTCATTTCCCAAGCTTCCGGCCGGTGCTTGCTCCCAGGCAACATCTCCATCGCACCGGCCGGCTTGCATTTCTTCCATAGCCAGACGCTTCCGCGATCCGCTATGCCCTAAGATTGGACGGATGCCGGAGCTCAGGCTTGACCCGCTTTCACGCGATGCCCTGCTGGGACTGTGCTATCGCGCGCTCGCTGGCAACGCCCAGCCGGGCCGGGCCGCCATCAGCCGCCGGCGCATTGAGCAGCTGCAGTCCCAGCGCACCGAACTGATGAAGGAACGCAGCAGCCTGCTGACGGACGAGCAGACAGCGCAGTCCCGCATGAAGGATGCACAGCGCAGCGCCCGTGATGCTCGGCTGGACGTCCAGATCTACACCGAGAACAACCCCGCCCCGCCTGAACCGAAGCGCGGCCTGTTCGGCAGGCGGCCGAGCCGTGAACGGCGCGAATGGGAGGAGGAGCGCGACCGGCTGGCGGAAATTGCCGGACTTGAGGAAGCAGAAGCCGCCGAGTACGCATCGATCCACGCCGAGATCGCCGGCCGCCTGCAGGGCATCAATGAGCAGTTCGACGAGCTGGGCCGTGAGTATGCAGAGCAGCTGGCGACGCTGCGCGGCCAGCTGGCGGCCTGGGTGCTGCTGCGTTGCAGCGGCGGAGGCAGTGGAGAGGCCCGTGAGGAGCTGGCGGACTACCGCCGCCTGCTACGCGGGGAGCTGAGCGTGGCTGTGCTGCTGGTGCTCGGCGAGCTGTTTGACAACGGCGCACAGGCCGCGTTCGGCATGCTGCCGGACCTGGCAACGATCTGGGAGCAGCATCCCGACCCGCTGCGCCCCGTGCTTGAGGCCCTGCTGCGCCTCATGCGTGACGGCAGGCTGGAGCGGCGCGAGGCCGGCATGCTGCAGCGTGAACAGTTCAGCCAGCCCGGGCACTGGAACCTGTACCGCCTGGCGCGCATCCTCGGCGGCTGGCCGGCCAGCATGGATGAGCAGGACGAGGGCGGCTTCGCCCGCACGCTCTGGGCGCTGGAGCAGGTGTTGCTGACCCAGGACCCCCCTTCCGACTGGCAGGCTCAGCCGGCCGAAGGGCTGGCCGCCTGGTCGAGCGGTGGGGACAACCTCGTGCAGCTGCTGTGCTGCCTGGCACTCTGGCAACGCGGCGAGCTACGCCTTATCCCGCGCGCGGCGGGAATTCCACTGGAGGAGATCCCGGTACCGGAGCGCAGGGGCGAACAGTGGCCGGAGCTGTACAAGTCACTGTCTGGCCGGGTGCTGACGGGCTGGCCCGAGCCACTGGCGGGCATGCTGTGGACGGAGCTGGCCTGCCTCGTGCTGCTGGCTGCGAAGCGGCATGCGCCGGACGCGCTCTACCGCCACTGGCTGGCGGAAAGCTACAACTGGCCAAAGACGGCGATGTTCTGGTGGACGATGGCCACGCTGCAGGAAGACCCGGAACTGCTGCGGCGCAGCGCCTCTGAGCGTCCCGGACTGATTGTGCCGGAGCCCGCCTCGTTATAATGGAGACATGGATCAGTCCCTGTCACTGACGATCATTGCCGTTGCCCAGATAGTGGGAACGCTCGTTCTCATAATCTTCGCCGCCGTGCTGCTGCCGAAGCTCAGCAGGCTGCTTTCCGAGCTGCAGGGCACCGCCGGTGAGGCGAAGCAGACCCTGAAAACCGCGGAGAGCCTTGTGCGCAGCGTGCAGGACCAGGACATCCTGCGCAAGGTGGGCGGCACGCTTGACAACGCCCGCGTGGCCGTCGGCCGCATCGAGCCGCTGGCAGCCCAGCTGGAGCAGACACTGGGCGAGGCCCGTACCCTGCTTGACGACGCCACCCAGACATCCCAGAGCGCACGCGCACGGATTGACGACCTGGCGGTGATGCAGAAGGACATCAATGCGCTCAGCGGTTCGCTGGCGGACATCTCCAGTGACCTGAACGACCGCGAGCTGGCCAAGCGGATCACCAACCTGCTGAGTGACATCTCGCTGCTGACGGCGGACATCGGCATCCTGACCGAGAATGCCAACAGCTACCTCGAAAAGGGCAAGCCGCTCGTCAGCAACGTGGCGGAGGTTGTCAGCAGTGCCCGCGAGCGCGTCAGCGGCGTGGCCCGCAGCGTGGCGGACATGCGCCAGAGCCTGGGCAGCCGCAGCAAGAACGGCGGCGAGGGCCGCACTCCGGAAGAAGGCTGATCAGAAGCTCTTCCAGGACGCACAGAACAGCCCGTCACCGAACACCGGCGCATAGCAGATCACCGGGATATTGTTGACAATGGCGATGCTCGGCTGCTTCACCCAGGAAGTCCGGTGCACCGGGTAGGGTTCGCTCCAGCTGCTGCCCGCCGCATCCGTGCCGCGCACCACATACAGGGCGCGCTCCACCGGTTCAACGTAGGCGATGCAGGGCTTGCCGGACCAGATCGCCATGCAGACATCCGAGCCTGAGGTCAGTTCCTGCGGGCTGCCGGACCACTCCTGCCCCTTGTCGTCAAGGGAACGGTCGTACAGCATGCTGCCACCGGCGTAGTAGTCCCCGATCGCAAGCGCCGGCCGGCCATCGACCTCGGCTGCGCAGATCTGGTACTTCTCACCACCGCCGAAGCTGTCAGGCTGTTCCCAGCTGGTGCCGTCCACATCCTTGGAGCGGTATGTCATCAGTTCATAGATGCCGCTGCCACGGTCCATCAGGCCGCCGACCAGCGGGTAGTTGAACAGCCCGTTGTCACTGCGCACCAGCACCACGTCCTGCGCCAGGTCGCCAAAGGCCTCCCGCGCCAGCACCTGCACGGGGTTCCAGCTGTTGCCGGCCGGGTTCTTGGCCAGCACATAGGCCAGCTTGGTCTCATCCGAAGCTGCGGTTCCCATCAGGAAGCCGATCGCCGGGTCTGTGTTGATGAACTCGATGTCAGTGTGCCAGCCCGGCTCATCGGGGGTCGGAATCTCAACCGCCGCATTCCAGCTGATGCCCTGCTCGTCATTGGCCAGCACCGTGTAAAGCCTGTCAGCGATCCCGCTGCCGACCTTGCCGATGTAGCTGATCATCGGCAGGCCGCTGGTCGGGCTGACAGCGATGTCCAGACCAGGGCTGAAGGCCAGCTCAAGGCCCTCTGCCAGGGGTTCCCGCGCCAGGCCCCAGCTCAGCGCCGGCTCGTTCTGGGCCACGCGGAATTCCAGGATGTCCGTGTCATAGTCGGAGTAGGCGATGCAGGCCCGGGCCGCAGCGTCCGCGCCGACCACGGCCATTGCACCGCTCCCGAAATTGACGTCCGTATCGACCGTGCTGAAGCGCCAGCCGGAGAGCAGGTTGACCTGCACTTCAGCCGTATCCTGAGCGAAGTAGTTGTCAGTCACGCGCAGCGAGATGGTATTGCTGCCGAAGTTGCTGATGACTACGTCCTCGATTGTGGCGGCATCGCGCTCTATCTCATACTCGCCATCACCGTCGATGTCGAATTCATAGAGGGCGATGTAGCCGTCCGGATCCGAACTTGACGTGCTGTCCAGCTCAAGCTTCTGCGGCGCCAGTCCCGCTGTCACGTTGCAGCCAAGCTCCGCCACCGGCGGCATGTTGTTCTCGTAGATGATGGTGATGTCATCCTGCCAGCTGGCCTGCTTGCCCGTCGTCTCTGTACCCCGGACGATCAATGTGTAGTTGCCCGGCTGGTAGAAGTGCAGCACGGTGCCGTCCGTGTTGCCTTCGACATCCCATGTGCCGTCGCCATCGAAATCGAAGTCAAATGTCTCCAGCTGGCTGCCATAGGCCACGGAACTGCTGGCATCAATCGCCACGTTGAGCGGGCCGATGTTCTTGGTCTTGTCGAAGTCCAGGCTTGTCAGCACGTGCATGTAGGGTACGGTGTTGTCACCGAGCAGCAGGTAGCCCAGCTCACAGGGAACGCTGCCGAGCACCAGCACGCAGCAGCTTAAGGCACCGTCAGCGCCCAGGTAGTCCGCCGTTTCCCCGGCCAGCGCGCCGTCGCCATTGTCCTCGAACCACTGCCAGCGGTTGAGGGCATGGTTGCCAAAGCCGATGAAGACCCTGTCTGCGGGATCCAGCGGGTCCTTCCAGGCCAGCCGGATGCGCGCCTCCCCGGTGTAGGGCTCGCTGAAATAGAAGCGGTAGCCAGCATAGGCGGCCTGCCCGAGGCCGTCCTGCGGCTGCTGCCAGGCCGGACTGAACTTGCCCATGTTGAAGTGGTTGTCCGGCAGCTGCAGGGAGCTGAAGCTGCCGTTTTGCACCCGCTCATTGTCAGACACCTCACTGGCAATCCGTTCGAGGGATGCCGGAGAGGGAAGCGCTGGCATCCCGCCCGCGGCAGGCAGGTCATTGCCAGGCAGCCTCTGCTGTGCTGCAGCATCCTGCGGAAGCGGTGCGGCCGGGTCCGGCAGGGCCTGCTGTCCGGAGCCCTTTCCCGAGGCACAGCCTGAACTGAGCTGAATGATCAGCAGCCCAAGTAGCAGCATGTATATGCGAGTCATGTTCATCCTTCCGTCCGGCACATCTGCGAGCGGTATCTGTCGATTGAACTCTACCGCCGCCACACCGCCTGCAAGCGCGGCAGGGCTGGTCCGGCGGTGACATTGCGTGACATCTGGATCCGGACTGTAATGGAAGGGCCGGAGGCAATGCCCCCGGCCACAGTCCGATATACCCTTGGAGTTTCTCTGTAAGGTTGGCTTAGTTGCTCTTCCAGGCCGCGGCGAGCATCCTGTCATTCTCGAAGTCGATGTAGCAGATCACCGGCATGTCGTTCACGACCGCCATCGCGCAGATGCTGCTCTTCAGGTCGCGGCGCTCCACCGGGATCGGCTCCTCCCAGGCGGTGCCGTTGGCATCAGTGCCGCGGGTGATGGTCAGGATGCCGCTCAGGTTACGGGCCGCGATGCAGGGCCGCCCGCCCCAGATGCCGAGGTCCATGTCGCCGCCCTCGCAGACCTGCTGCATTTCCGCCGGCCACTGCGTGCCGGTTTCATCCCCGCTGCGGGCATAGTAGGTATGTCCACCCTGCGAGGTGGAACCGGCCAGCACGACGGGGTTGCCATTCACCTGCCCGGCTTCGACATCGTATGTGCCGCCCTCGTGCAGGAAGGTCGGTGATTCCCAGGCCGTGCCATCGGCGTTCGTCGAGCGGACGAGGCCGTTGCTGATCGTGTACGGCGGCGAGAACTCCTGCGTGAAGGCCAGTAGCGGGCGGTCGAACAGGCCGTTCTCCCAGGTGGTGATTGCCACACTGCGGTAGGAGGTGTCCGCCAGCTTCGGCAACACCACCCGGCCGCTGGTCCAGCTGGCACCGCTGCTGCTGGTGGACTGGAAGTAGAGGATCTCGGACTCGCCCTTGATGTCGAAGTTCGTGATCCCGGCCACCACGGGCAGGCCGTTGACCATCGCGATGTCGGTGCAGATGCTGAAGTCCTGCTCGGCACCAAGTTGCACCGGGGCCTTCCAGCTGTTGCCATAGGTGTCATTGCCACGTACCACCCGCAGCTTGTCGTTCAATGAGCCATCCCAGGCGGTGTAGGCGATCATCGGATAGTCATCGACATTGTTGTAAGTCACGCTCAGTGAGGGAGCATCTCCCAGCGAGGCATTGCCGATCGGTGCCTTGATGCCTGTCCACGAGTTGTGTGCGGAGTTGGCACCGGAGCTGTAGCGCAGCTTGCTGCCCTCGCGTTCCTCATAGACCACGCAGGCCCGTGCCCCGGCATCGCTGCCGACGACACCCATCGCGATGTCCGTGATGCAGCGCAGGTCCTGGTCGACGTAGGAGTAAAGCCAGCCGGAGTCCAGCGTGATGTCCACCGTGTCCGTATCCGTGGCGAAGTCATTGTCAGTCACGCGCAGGGTGACTGTGTTGACGCCGAAGGCGCTGAGCAGGACCTCCACCGGATCCGGGTTGTCAGTCACGATGTCCCAGTCGCCGTCGTTGTCATAGTCATACTCATATTTGGTGATCGTACCGTCGGCATCCGAGCTGAAGCTTGCATTCACGTCGAGCGTGAGCGGAGCTGAACCCGTCAGCTGGCTGGCGGCGATCCCGGCCACGGGAGCCTGGTTGAAGGGATTGACGATCGTGAAGGAGCTGCTGAAGATGCCCTGCTTGCCGCTGTCATCTGTCACGCGCACCTGCAGGTTGTACAGCCCGGGATCATACTTATGGACCTCAAGGCCGTCAGTGTCCCCCAGTGTGTCATAGGTACCATCACCTTCAAAGTCAAAGTCCCAGGCAACTATTTCGCCACCGATTGAATAGGCCTGGCTGGCGCTGATGGTGACGATCCGCGGGCCGGTGTTCTGGGACGGATCAAGGTCAAGATCGGTGTAGATCTGGCAGTAGGGTCCGACATTGCTGCCGAGCAGGACAGTGTTCAGGTCCGCCTGGTCCTTGCCGAGCAGCAGCACTACGGCATACACACCATTCGTGGGTGAGGTGTAGTCCGAGATATCATCGATCAGGTTCCCGTCCTCAGGACAGGGATACCAGTCCCAGTGGTTGCTGCTGAAGTTTGCCAGCGCCACAAAGACATTGCCGAAATCCACCGGTGGAGTATTCCAAAGCAGGCGCAGCCGGGCTTCATCATCATATGTATCAGAGAAGCCGAAACGGTAACCGGCAAAGGCGGCAAGGGCCAGGCCATCAGCCGGCTTCTCCCAGTTCGGGTAGAACTTGCTGCCGGAGTAATTGGCGACGGGCAGGCCGAAATAGTAGTCGTAGCCTGGTTTTGCCCGCTCGTAATCCTGTACCGCACTGCTGCCGCGTTCGATGTCGGACGGAGCCGGCAGTTCCATGCCGCTTGCAGACGGTGAGAAAGTGAGAGCGCTTCCAATCTCCGGATCAGACAGCGTCCCCGGGATTGCGGACGCCGGGCCATTCCCACCGCAGCTCGCCAAGGCAAGTACAAGGACCATCAGCAGATGGCAGATCACATTCCTGGTCATTTCATCACTCCGACAATCCGGTGGTTCTGTAGGCCACCGGTGGATTGGTGCCCCTCAGGGCAGTGGAAGGATACGCGTCCTGCGGCCTATCCGCCGGAATTGATGGTCCTTCCCGGGTGACATGCTGTGACACAGGCACGCAAAGGTGTGACATGCAAAAGGGCAGCAGGCATGAGCTGACTCGTAACTGCTGCCGGCTGGTTCAATCGGCTTGTTGTGTTCAGTTGTCGCGCCAGTATGTAGCCATCAGGCGCTTCTGTTCCTTGTCCGCATAGCAGATCACAGGGACGTTATTGACAATCACGCTGCTGCAGTATTCGCCCCTGCCGGAATGTGTATCCACCGGAATGGCATCTGTCCAGCTGCTGCCCTCGGCATTTTCCGCACAGATGAGCATCAGGCCGCCGGAGTTCGGGTCGTAGTAGGCAACGCAGGGCCTCCCGTCCCACTGCATCAGGCTGCAGTAGCCTCCAGTCCCGACCTGCTGCAGGCTGCCCTGCCAGCCAGTGGCTTTCTCATCCACGCTGCGCAGGTAGCCCAGCTGGCCGTCCTGCACATGTGAACCCGCCACGACGGCTGGATTGCCATTGATCGTCTTCAGGTCCGTGCTGTGGGCCAGCAGCTGCCCGTGGTCGACCTGCGCCTCCCAGGCAGTGCCGTCAGCGTTCGTGGAGCGCGTCGTATAAAGGTTGTGGATCCCGTCGTTGTAGCCACTGACGTAGGACAGCATCGGCCGGTCGAACAGCCCGTTCTCATAGGGCAGCAGGCTCAGGTCGAAGTAATCCAGGCCGGGCTGGACGGGCCGTACCGTGCGCGCCGTACTCCAGCTCGTGGCCGTTTCATTGAGCGCCTGGTAGTAGGAGATCTCAGTGTTCACCTGGGCTCCGGGGTAGCGGACCGTGGCCACGGCCGCCAGGTTGTTGAGCACGATGATGTCCGTGTCGTTCTCCACATTGTCCGTGGAGACCTGGATCGGCGTCTGCCAGGTGCTGCTTGTGCCGTTGTTGCCACGCACGATGAACAGGCACTCCTTATTGTTTGCCGCCTTGCCGATGTAGCTGATGATCGGGGTGTCGTACAGGCCCATGTAGGCCACGGCCGGTGCGGGCCGGGAGCCCACCTGTGCACCGGGGCCGGCTGGCTTGCGGATGCTGCCCCAGGTGTTGCCTGAGAAACTCGTGGCCTGGCAGAAGCGCAGCTCCGATTCCGTACTTGAGGAATAGACCACCGCAGGCCGGGATTCGTTTCCCGTGCCGATGACAGCCATGTCCACGCGGTCATTAAGGGAAACGTTGGAATCCACGATGCTGTGGGACCAGCCTGAGTCAAGGTTCACCGTCAGTTCGGCGGTGTCAGTTGCAAAGAAGTTGTCAGTCACGCGCAGGATGACCTTGTTGTCACCATAGTTGCTCAGGGTGACGGGTACAGCATCAGTTTCATCCAGCTGCAGCTCATACACGCCGTCATTGTCAATGTCATATTCATACTTCGTGATGAATCCGTCCGGATCGCTGCTGCCCAGGGCATCCACCATTACCGTGAGCGGTGCACTGCCGGTCAGCAGGTTCGCATTGATCACCGCGCCCGGCGGGGGATTGAAGTCGGGCACGATGGTGAAGTCCAGTTCTTCGACGCTCTGCAGTCCGCTGGATTCGGTGACCCGCACCCGCAGCGTGTAGTTGCCTGCGCTGTATTCGTGCAGCACCTGGCCATCCGGGTCAGCAAGCTTGTCCCAGGTCCCGTTGCCGGTCCAGTCGAAGTCGAAGCCTACGATCTCGCCGCCGAAGCTGTAGCTGCTGCTGGCATCGATGCTGACCAGGCGGGGGGCGATGTTCATCAGGGGATCCGCTTCGAGGTCGGTGCTGATGTTGACATGCGGTGCCAGGTTGTCACCCAGCAGGGCGTAGTCCAGGATAGCCGGGTCCGTACCGAGCAGCAGCACACACATGATGATCTCTCCCTTGCCGCTCAGGAAGGGCTCAACATCCCCGGCATTGAAGCCCTCCGCTCCACAGGGAAACCACTGCCAGCGGTCCATGCTGAAATCCGCCAGGCCGACGTACACATTGGAAAGGTCGGTTGGCTCAAAGCCCCACTGCAGGCGGAAGCGCGCATCACCCTGATAGCTGCCGGACTGGAACCCGTAGCGGTAGCAGGCATAGGCGGCCAGCGCCAGGCCATCGGAGGGCTCGCCCCAGTTGGGTGTGAAGATCGAGCCAGAGGAATTGCGAAATGGCAGCAGTGGCTCGAAGTTGGTGCCGAACATCAACCGCTCCATGTCATCAACGGCGGATAGCTGCCGGTCTATCTCCGCCGGTGACGGCAGCCCCTGTGAGAAATCGGTGGCATCGGCAGCCGTAACCTGCGTTGCGGGAGCCAACTGCATTTCCGTTTCAGATGCAGGAGACATGGAGCCTCCACCGCAGCCAGCAAGCAGTAGGATCAGGGCCACCAGCACATGGCAGATCACATTCCTGGTCATTTCATCTCTCCATACCGGCCGCGGCTCTGTGGACCACGGCACCAGTGCTCCCTTGCGGGGCAAGCGAAATATACGTTTTGGGGACTGATCCCGCAGGGAAATCCACCTTGCAGCTGGTGACATGCCGTGACATCAAGTCAGAAGGCGTCTAATCCCCGGTTCAGTGGCCTGTAAACAAAGGCATCTCGAGGTGACGGAGCATGGGGCTGCCCCCGGGCTATACAGCTTCGAGGTCAAGTTATAATTAGCTTCTCCACCCGCCGGCTGCAGTAGATAGCCCAGCAATGGTTGTGGAGCAGATTGCGAACAAGAGGTAAGGAACGTGTCAGGTCATAATAAGTGGAGTTCAATCAAGCACCGCAAGGGCGCGCAGGATGCCAAGCGTGGTGCGATCTTCAACAAGATCATCCGCGAGCTGGTGGTGGCGGCCAAGGAAGGCGGCGCTGACCCGACGGTCAACTTCTCCCTGAGCGCGGCGATTGAAAAGGCCAAGGCGGCCAACATGCCCAAGGACACCATGGAGCGCGCCATCAAGCGCGGTGCCGGCGGCAGCGATGGCGAGAACTACGAGCGTATCAGCTATGAGGGCCGCGGCCCGGCCGGGACCGCAATGATCGTGCACACCCTGACCGACAACAAGAATCGCACCGTGGCCGACCTGCGCAATATCTTCAAGAAGGGTGGCGGCGAGCTCGGCACCGATGGCAGCGTGGCCTGGATGTTCGAGCGCAAGGGCGTGATAAACCTCGAGAACGGCGGGTTCACCGAGGATGAGCTGATCGAGGACTGCCTCGAGGCCGGTGCGGAAGCCTACAAGATCGACGGCGACGTGATCGAGGTGACCTGCGAGGTGGATGACCTCGAGGATGCCAAGCAGTGGTTCCGCGGCAATGACAAGTACAAGATGCAGTCCAGCTCGGTGGCGATGGTCGCCAAGGACGCGGTTGACATCACCGATGCCTCTTCCGGCAAGCAGGTGTTCCGCCTGCTGGAGCTGCTGGATGACAATGACGACGTGCAGATGGTGTTCAGCAACTGGAGCATGACTGACGAGCTGATGGAGCAGATCGCGAGCGAGGGCTAGTCCCGCCCGAGCCTGTCGGCCAGTTCAGCCTGCAGCCTGGCGATCGCCTGCCAGCGCCCGGTCTCCCCGGATACCACCTGTGCGGCGAGAGCGTTGAGCAGTTCCTTCATTTCACCGTCCAGCAGCGTGCTGACACTGCTGCGCACGGTGAATTCCAGTTCGCGCTGCATGCGGCGCTGACGTGCTGAGTGGTCCTGCGGCAGTCCGGCCAGCCAGCTGCGGTGGGCCTCCATCGCGTCCACCAGTGCATCCGCCCCCTGGCCGCTGCTGGCCACCATGCTGAGCGCCGGCCGCTGCCAGCTGCCCGCGGCAGGCATGTCCATTGCCAGTGAATACTCGATTTCCTTCAGCAGCGTGTCAGCTCCCGGCCGGTCGGCCTTGTTGACAACGAAGATGTCACCCAGCTCGAGGATGCCGGCCTTGATCAACTGGATCCCGTCCCCGCCCTCCGGCGAGAACAATGCCACCACCGTGTCCGCCAGGCTGACTACGTCGTAGCCGGTCTGGCCGACGCCGACGGTCTCGATCAGGATGCGCGTATAGCCCGCGCTCTCCAGCACACTGGCGATCACGCTGGCCTGCGGCGTGATCCCGCCCAGGCTGCCTCGCGAGCCGATGCTGCGGATGAACACACCGTCGTCATCCTGCTGCGGGGCCAGCCGCAGGCGGTCGCCAAGCAGCGCTCCACCGCTGAAGGGGCTGGTCGGGTCAACCGCGATCACGCCGACGCGCTCATCCCGCGCGCGTAGCTCGCGGATCACTGAATGCAGCAGGGTGGACTTGCCGACGCCTGGGCTGCCGGTGAAGCCGATGCGTTGCACGGCAAGCTGCGGGGCAGGCAGGGAGACGAGGATGTCCGGCACTTCTGCCGGGTTGCGCTCAAGACGGCTGAGCAGGCGGGCCAGGCGGCGCTGCTCGGCCAGCGGCTCAGCGCCGGTCGGCACAGGCATAGTGGTAGACGCACTGGTCGCCGTCGTCACTGACGTAGATGTCGTTGCCATCCGGCGAGATCGTGATCGCCCGCGGGGAGTTCAGGTCACCCAGCCCGAAAGCGCCGATGCGGTTGAAGTGGTCGTCAAGGATCGCCACCTCGAGGCGCGAGCTGTCCAGCACATACATCTGCCCGTCGTTGTCATCGATCGCGATGTCCAGCGGCACGGCAAAGCGCAGTTCGCCGTCGCGGCGCACACCGGGCAGGGTGCGCACCAGGCTGTTGCGCCGGGTCTGGTCACGGCCGCTGGCGTCGTAGATCTGGATCCGGGCGTTGCCACTGTCGCAGACCACCAGCTTGTCGAATCCGAAGTCCATCCCGCCAACGCGTGAATACTCACCCGGGGCCTGGCTGGTGCGCTGCCACTGGGCCATCAGCGAGTTGTAGCGCCGGTGCCCGAAGTAGCTTTCCTTCGTGCGCAGGATCTCACCGTACTGCGTGGAGTTCGTCGGGAAGCCGATCTTCCATTCCGCCGGGTTGTTACCGTCCCGCTCGCACCAGTAGGTCGCGTTGCCCTCCGGCTCGCTGAGGAACACCTGCTTGCCTTCGGCGGCGATGTAGCCGGGCCAGATGATCGAAGTGATATTGAAGCGGCCCACGCTGCCGTCGTTGCCAAACCACAGGAGCGATGCCTTGCGGTTGTCACCCTGCCGGTCGCCGGTGCGCAGCATGTCAGCCATGTACCAGCCATCCGGGCTGATCTCCACGTCGGCAGCCTGGAAGATGCCGCGGTACTTGTCACGGAACAGCGGGCCAAGGATGTCATTGAAGCGCGGGATGTCCTTGGTGACCATGCTGTCCTCGAGGTAGAACTCGATGTCGGTCGGCAGCACCTCGCGGATCGGGATGCCTGTGCCGATGTTGCGCAGGTGCTCGCCATCCCGGCTGAAGACCTGGATGCGGCTCAGGCCCGTATCGGTGACGAAGACCTCATCCTCACCTGCGCTCAGGCCCGCTATCTCAAGGAATCCACCGTCGCTGTACTCCTTGAGCCAGGGGTTGGGCTGGCTCGGGTTAAGCTGCTCAGCCGGTTCGCCGAAAGTGCCGGCGAGCTTCCATTCGACACGCGCGCCAGCAGGCAGATCATTCGCCGCGGGCTTGATCTCCACTTCCAGGGGCTGCATTCCCGCACGCATCAGCAGGAGTACGACCGCCAGGACCAGCATGCTGATTGCCAGGTTCCTCATGCGCTGCCGTCCACGATTATATGCCCATCCCCGTAGCTGATCTTCTCGATCTGCAGCTCGAACTCATAGCCAAGCTGGGCCTTGGCCCGCTCAATATCCTTCTTCGAGCGCGCCGCGAAGGCCTTCAGGTCATACACGGGATTGACTTCCTTCTCGATCAGCGCATTCAGGCCAGCCGGCATCTGCATGCCGGACAGCTGGCTCTGGTCTATGTGGAACACCAGCTGGCTGCCATTCTCCACCCCGAGTGTTCCGCGCACGGAATATGGGATCTTCAGGGCCAGTAAATGGTGGTTGCCGCTCAGGGTCAGCCCCTTCTTATCAATTGAAATGCTGGCGTCGCTGAGCTTCTGCACATGGCTGCGCAGCGCATCCGTCAGGTCGCCCTGCTTAATGTTGGCTACGAATTCCAGCCCGTCCATCGTGATCCGGCCCTTGTCATCATGGTGCAGGCGGCTGACATCGATGCTGGCCTCGTGGATCAGCAGGGGCTCCAGCGTCAGTTCAGAGAAATTGAACTGGATGCCGCCGATCTCATCCACCCTGCAGTCCTCGCAGGCGACCAGCACTTCGTCCATCGGGACCGGCTTCTTTGCCTCGACGGCTTCAGTTAGCAGTTTCGCGAAGGTCTCGTCGTCCGCCCCCGTGCCGAACAGGCCGGCGAGGGTGACAAGCAGGATTGCAATCAGGTCAGCCATGCTGGCCTCCCTGCATCTCCTGCACCCTTTCCATGACCTGCCTGTGTATGGCCTCCACGTCCTGGGAGGCATCGAGCACATGGAAGCGCTGTGGCTCAGCCCGGGCCAGCTCGCTGAAGATCTCGTGCACGCGGCTGAAATAAACGGTGTCGCGCTGCTCAATGCTGTCCAGTTCAGTGGATTCTGCATTGCCGCCACCAGCTGCAGGCTTCTTTGCCCCACGACGGCGCAACAGTGCCTGCATAGGATCAAGCGCCAGCAGCACGGTCAGCTCAGGCTTGAGCCCGCCGGTTGCAATCGTGTTGAGTTGCCTGATCAGTTCCATGTCCAGTTGGCCGAGCGCGCCCTGGTAGGCCAGGCTGCTGTCAGCGAATCGGTCCAGCAGCACCCACGCACCCCGCGCTAGTGCAGGACGGACCAGCTCACTGACCAGTTCGGCTCGAGCGGTTTCGAAGGCCAGCAGCTCCGCCAGCGAGCTGTGGAAAGTTCCGGCCTTGATCAGGCTGCGCAGGGATTCGCCGGCGGATGTCCCGCCCGGTTCGCGCAGGCTGATGACTTCCATCCCGCGGCTAGTGAGTGCCTGCTGCAGCAAATCTATCTGGGTGCTCTTGCCCACGCCATCAAGGCCTTCAAAACTGATCAACTGTCCGTTCAACAAGCTGAGTTTACCTGCATGCGCTTGTTTGTCCCTTGATGTCCCCGGCAAACTCAGCGGCGAATGAGAGAATTATCTGAATTGAAGGTATAGTGATAACGTCATATCATTAGACAGCGCAGTTGACTTGCGCTACCGTATAAAGGGGCCGAACTGCCTTGAATACCAAGGTCATCATAATTTCAGCCGCAATTGCCCTCCTGGCGATGGCATCCTTCGGCTACTACAAGTACGAGCAGCACCAGCGGGAGCTGGAGCAGCTTGGTCCCACATGCGCAGCCATGAGCCAGCCCTGCTTCGTAGCCACAATTGCCCCGCTGGCTGCCATCCTGAACGAACTGGCCGTGGGCCGTGCGGAAGTGATCACCATGCTGCCACCCGGTGCCTCACCGCATACCTATGAACCCAAGCCTTCGGACCTGCGCAGCGTGATGCACGCCGGCGCATTCTTCTATGTTGATGACAAGCTCGACGGCTGGGCCGCCGACCTGCCTGCCAAGAAGAAGATCAATGTGCTTTCCCTCGTGCCCGAGGACTGCCTGCTGACGATGGAAACCGCCTGTTGCCCCTCCGAGCATGAGGAAGGCGGGCACCACCACGACCCCGTGATTGACCCGCACTTCTGGCTGGATCCCTGCGTGGTGCGCAACACGGTCCCGCAGCTGGTCAGCATCCTGTCCGAGCTTGATCCCAACGGCAAGGACATTTACCAGGCGAACGCCGACGCCTTCCGCGAGCACCTCGTGGACGTTGACCGGCAGGTGCGCGCGCTGGTCGGCCCGCTCAAGGGCAGCAAGGTGGCCACCACGCACCCGAGCTTCCAGTACCTCTGCGATGAGTATGGGCTGGAAGTGACGATGGTGGTGATGGACAGCCCCGGCAAGGAGCCATCCCCGAAACAGATGGAGAAGCTGTCCCGCGAGGCGAAGGAAAAGGGTGTCAAGGCGATCTACAGCGAGCCGCAGATCCCGCGCAGCGCTGCTGAGATGCTTTCCAAGGCCAGCGGCGTGCCGCTGTACGAGCTTGATCCGGTCGGCGGCTGTGATGAACGCTGTGACTATGACGAGCTGATCCTCTATAATGCGCAGGTACTGGCGGCCAGCCTTAAGTAGGCCGCCGGGTTTGCGCCTGTGCTCAACGTTGACTCCCTGACAGTCCGCTACGGCAAGCTGACCGCGCTCGACAGCGTCAGCTTTGCGCTGGCCGGCGGCGAGTTCCTCGCGGTCGTCGGGCCCAACGGCAGCGGCAAGTCCAGCCTGCTCAAGTGCCTGCTGGGCCTGGCCCCCTTCCAGTCCGGCAGCATCAGCCTGCTCGGGCATGCCCCGGATGAGCTGCCCAGTGAAAAGATCGGCTATGTGCCGCAGGTCAAGACCCTCGACCTGAGCTTCCCCGCATCATCCTGCGAGCTGGTTGCCAGCGGCCTGCGCCGGCGCTGGCCCTGGAAGATCGGCAAGCAGGAGCACGAACGGGCGGAGGCCGCCCTGCGCCAGGTCGGCATCGGCCACCTCTCACACCGCTCGCTGGCGGCACTGAGCGGCGGTGAGCTGCAGCGGGTCTACCTGGCCCGCGCGCTGGCGCGCCAGCCGCAGCTGCTGGTGCTGGATGAACCAGCCACCGGCATCGATGCCACCGCGGAGCAGGACATGTACGACATCCTCGAGCGCGTCAACCGCGAGCAGGGCGTGACGATCATCATGGTCACGCATGACTGGCTGGCGGCGCGGCACCACTGCAGCCACGCACTGCTCTTGAAGAGCCGCATGATCAGCTTCGGCACAAGCCCCGGAGCGCTCAGTGACGAGAACATGGCAACGGCCTTCGGCCACAGCGGCCACCGCCACAGCCCGGAGGGCCACAGCCATGGATAACATGGTGCTGATCTTCATCCGGATCGTGGCCTGCGGCATGCTGATCGGCTTCAGTGCCAGCTACTACGGCGCATTCGTCGTGCAGCGCGGCATGAGCTTCCTTGGCAACGGCCTGGCGCATGCGGCCTTCGGTGGCGTGGCGCTCGGCATTCTGCTGGGCAGCGAACCGCTGTGGGTGGCCCTGCCCTTCACGGTGCTGGCGGCGATCGGCATCAACTGGCTCAAGGAACACACCCGCCTCGCAGCTGACAGCGTGATCGGCCTGTTCTTCGCGTTGTCAATGGCAATGGGCATCATCTTCCTTTCGCGCGTGCAGACCTACAGCCAGGATGCGATGACCTACCTGTTCGGCAGCCTGCTGAGCGTCGGCATGACCAACATGGAACTGTACATCTGCCTCGCGCTGACCGCGATCACGATCTGCACCTTCCCGCTCTGGCCACGCTGGGCCTACTCCACCTTCGACCGCGAAAGCGCGCGGATCGACGGCCAGCATGTGCGCCGCGAGGACTACCTGCTGAGCATCCTGATCGCCGTCACGGTTGTGGTCGCCGCCAAGCTGGTCGGCATTGTGCTGCTGTCAGCCTTCCTCGTGATCCCGGCAGCCGCAGCCCGGCTGATCTCCGCCAGCTTCGCGATGATGACGACGCTGTCAGTGGTGATCGGCGTGTTCAGCGTGGCAATCGGTTTCGCCCTGAGCTATCAGGCGGACATGCCGACCGGTGCCTGCGTGGTGATGACGCAGATCCTGGTGTTCGCGCTGATGTTCGCCATGAACAAGCGCGGTATTCGCTGGCCGAAAGAGATGTAGCGGCGGCATGTTGCCGCCTGATCTGGCTGATTACCCTGCATAGTCCTGCAACAGGAAATCAAGCAGTGCTGTTTCCAGGATAATCTCAAACATCTTCTCGGAAAACCTGAAACTGTCAGCCACCAATATTGCCGTCAATAACATCGGCCAGATCAGCTGCACTGATTCCGCCAGACTGAGTGCATTTCTAGATGGACTACGAGGAATAAAGGACAGTAATGCTGCGATCGCAATCCCCGTGATGGTCCTGAAAATAGTTGTGAAATTATTGTGTATGGAATGGTAATAGCGAAGCTTTGAAAATCCCTGGAAATCTCTATCCTTAACCAGTTTCCTTACGACAATTCCGATCATCGCAGGGATGTTTACGGCCTGTTTCTGCTCATTCAATATGAGGAACAGCTGTGCAGCATACTTGTTTCCAAGTTCGCTGTCCATGCTGAGTTCACGCCTGGCCTGCCAGAAAGTCGTGATGAAGTATGCAGACTTCGCTAAACTGACAACAGCCCCCGCAATGAATGGCAGGACAATCAATTCCGGTTTGAGATATGGGACAGCTGGCACCAAAGAATTAACGCAGTAATTCAGGGCGATGGGAAAGGCTATAGTCAGGATTATTGCCGCGACCCCTTCGAAGCTGGCCCCGGTCAGGATGCCAATCCTTCTTTGTTCAATCATTGTTGTGATTGTTCTTTCCATCTGAGGCTCGATCTTTGAAAGGAACCCGGTGTATCCAATATGCATCATATAACATGAGCTGCAGGACAGCGTGCGCCTGCGTGCGCGCGGCCCGCACAATCATGCAATTCAGGGAGACTGATATGAAGCGCCTCACATGGCTGGTTGGGTTCACGATCGTCATTCTGGCAATGCCGCTCGCGGCATGGGCCGGCGGCAGCGGGGAAGGTGGAAACAGGCAGAAGCAGGAGCAGCGGGTCGAGATCCGCGTGGAGCGTGAGGACGGTGGTGGCCGGCGCGAAGGGCGGCGTGATGGTGAGAAGGCACGCGACCGGCGCGGCGATGATGGACAGCGTGGCGGTGGCTGGCGAGATGGCGGCATGGACCGTGACGGCGGCATTATGCGCCGCTGGATGGAAGGCATGGGCGGCGAGCACATGGGAATGCGCGACCATGCGATGCAGATGTTCCGCGGGATCCACGACCGGGCGATGAACATCCACTTCCAGCCGAATGTGTCTGATTCACAGGTGGCGGTCGGCTTTGGCAACAAGAATGTCACGGCGGACACGATCAACATAAACATCAACATCGGCGACGTGAACATCGCCGGCAACAGCCTCGAAGGTGGCGACGCCGGTGAGATGATCGAGATGATCATGGAAATGATGATGAAGGGACACGGCCAGGGCGGACCGGGAGCACCATCCGGCATGTGGAGTCCGCATGCTCCGGACGGACCGGGGATGCACGGCGGTCCAGGCGGCCCCGGCATGCAGGGACCGCACGGAGGACCAGGCAACAACGGCCCCGGCCCCTGGCATGACCGCTTCGGAGGCGAGCGCCCGCCGCATCCGGACATGCCTCCCCACGAAATGCACCCGGAAATGAATGACGGCGAGTGGCACGGCATGCTCGATGGCGCAGAGGGCCTGAAGCGGGCCCAGTTCGTCGGCCGCGATGACGACGGCCGCATCGTGCGCTACGAGATGCTGATCCGTGGTGACGAGGCCCCGGTCGAACCCGGCGAGGTGCGCAGCCCCTACCACGACTTCTACTTCGGCAGCGGCCGGATGCCCGAGCGGGCGATGGAGATCGTCGAGGAGCATATCGTCGAGGGCCAGCCGATGCCGCCCCACACTGCCCAGCAGGATGCAAATGGCATGCCGATGATGCATGAGCGGATCGAGCGCCACATCATGCGCGAGGGCCCGGACAGCGCCCAGCGCTTCCACGAATTCATGGGCGACCCGCACTGGGATGGACAGCCGCATGGCTTCCAGGGCCAGTTCGACATGCGCCCGGAGGTGATGGAACTGGCGATGCAGATCCCGGACGAGATCCCCGTCGAATTCGTCGAGTTGATCTTCACGCTGGGGCGGATGGCCTGGGAGGACCCGGCCCTTGCCGATCAGATCCGTGACATGGTCGCCGCCCACCAGCTGAGCGAACATGTGGACAAGCAGGAGATCAAGCGCCTGATCGAGGAGAAGCTGCGGAGCGCCCAGCAGGACCAGCGCTGATGAAGCTCAGCGCTGAGCAGCGGGATGCGATGCTGGCTGCCGCCATGCTGGTGCGCAGCCAGGCGCATGCCCCCTACTCACGTTTCCGGGTCGGCGCGGCAGTGCTCAGCTCATCCGGCAGGGTGTTCCTCGGCTGCAATGTGGAGAACCTGAGCTACGGCCTGTCCTGCTGCGCAGAGCGCAATGCGATCGCGGCCGCAGTGGCCGGCGGGATGCAGCCAGGCGGGCTGGCGGCAGTGGTTGTGGTTGGCGACACGCCGGAGCCGATCTCCCCCTGTGGCGCCTGCCGGCAGGTGATCGCGGAATTCGCTGCCGCCGACTGCAGCATCACCGGTGCGAACCTGGCCGGACAGACCCGCAGCTGGACCATCGACGGACTGCTGCCGGACCGCTTCAAGGCGGAGCTGTAAGCCTGCGCAGACTAGAATAGTGGGATGCTGCACAGACTGGGACTGATCACGCTGCTGTTCGCGCTTTTCTGCGCACTGCCTGCCTTGGCGCAGGATGAAACCACCGCCGAGGCACCGGACGAGGTCGCTATCTGGACCACGGAGAACCTTCCGGAAGGCGTGGACCGCGAGGCCGCCGCGAACTCGCTGCGTGACGCCGGTGAGAACTGGACGCAGCTTGCCGCCTCGCTCGAGGCCTGCGCTGGCAACGAAGCGGACCTGGCGGACATGCTCTGGCTGCTGGCCAACGCGCCGCACCTCGACCGGCTCGAGCTGCAGTCCGCGATGCTGGCTGACAACCTGGAGCTGGCCCGCCAGTGGTGCGGCGAGTCCGGCTACGAGCAGGGCAGCGAGTTCTTCCGCCGCTACATCCTCAACTACCGGATTGACGACGAGCCGGTGACGGACTGGCGCCGTGAACTGATGACCCGCTACCAGCCGGAAGTCGTGATTGACCGGGCCACGGAGACAATCGGCAAGGACCTCGCCAGCGAGCTGGTCAGCCGTGTGGCCGACGGCTTCACCATCGTCGAGCGCGGCTACTTCGGCAACCTGGCGGACCCGGTGGCGATTGACAATGCGCGGGCCGGCACCGAGCGCGAGCTGGCACTGCTGTGTGCCGCCGTGCTGCGCAGCCAGGGCTATGCCACGCGCTTCACCCGCGAGAACATGACCGGCAAGAGCTGGGTCGAGGTCTACGGCGGCGACCGGATGGAGTACGACCCGGATGCCTGGCTGCCGCTCTACCCGCAGGCCCCGCAGGAGAACGGACGCGGCAGCTACGCGCTGGAGCTCTGCGGCGGCAGCATCGCCGTCGTCACCGCAGGTGACGCCTTCGGCCGCGAGCAGGTCACCGCACGCTATACGAATGTCGGCATGGTCCGTCCGAAGTTCAGCCGGGACGGGCACTTCCTGCCGGAGTTCGAGCACTGGACGGTGACCGCCTGGCATGAGGGTGACTATGTCCCGCTGGATGACCTCGGCTACCCGACGGCAGACGCGGACTACCCACTCACCAATGGTTCCAACGTGGGGGATGGCGCTGTGCCGGCCTACGTGCTCGGCGCACCCGCCGACTACCGCCTGCAGGCCGGCGTGCGCTACCCCGGCGGCACCGTGCAGGTGCTGACCCGCGACTTCACCATCAAGCCCGGCGATGACCTGCCGCTGGATCTCGACATCGTCACGCCGCTGGACCTGCCGGATGAGGCGCTGCGTGAGCGGCAGATCGCAGCCGAGATCCCGGATGATTTCAGCTGGCTGATGGAAGGCACGCAGTTGTTCTTCATCCATGACGACAGCGAACCCTCGATCCGCACCGCTGTGCTGGTGCAGCAGTTTGACCGCCGCGATGACATCAGCTTCCACTCCGAGCAGTGGACGGACCGGCCGGAGGGCTGGCAGAAGCCTGAGGACTACCAGCCGGAGCT
Organism: bacterium; assembly: GCA_020440645.1. Classification (GTDB taxonomy): domain Bacteria; phylum 4484-113; class 4484-113; order 4484-113; family JAFGCY01; genus JAHEFU01. The sequence goes on from JAGRNR010000025.1 coordinate 25,720, forward strand.
GCTGCGCGACGTGCTGCGTGTGAATGACAATGACGGGAAGCCGGTGCTGATCCTCATTGTCAACGGAGAGCTGAAGCTCTACCTGCGCGGTTACAACCTGAACGTGGCGGACTGGATCCACCGCCAGCTCGGCGAAGCGCAGGAAGGCACGGCCGCTGCCGTCGAATAGGCGGGTTTTGCAGCATTCCTAATCCGGCAGGCCGGAGTCGTTGGACAGCATGTAAAGCTTGTTGTCCGTGCTGATCACATAGGCCCGGCCCTCCGCCAGCGCGATGCTGGAACGGTGGAAGCCACTGGCAATCACTGCACTTGAGTGCAGCGGGTTGCCATCACCGATCGGCAGGTCCGGGTTCCAGGCGATGCGGTGCACCGCACCGGTGTCATCCGTGAAGTAGCAGGTCAGGTTGACATCCACCGCCGGCTTGCAGCTGACGGTCACCAGCCCGGTGGACACCCCCCATACGCTGTTCTGGGTCGGCGGGTTGTCGTCATTGAAGCTGTTGCAGTGGAAGCTGGCGAAGCCGCTGAAGCCGCCGCCCTGGTCCTCCGCGAAGAACAGGAACTGCCCGTCTCCGCTGCGTGCCGGTGAGCCGGACATGTTGACAATACCCTCGTACTCATCATGCACGCTGCCGTCCGCCGGGTCGATGCTGCGCAGCTTGTTGCCGGCCGGGTAGTAGAAGAAGCCGTTTGGCAGGTAGATCCCGCCGAGGATGTGCTGTGCGCTGCCGAGCTGCTTGTACTCCTGCAGCTTCAGGCCGTCGCTGGCGGACAGGCTGTCCCAGTGCGGACGCGGATCGATCCAGATCCCGTCCAGCCAGAGTGGCATGCCGATCTCACCGTTGCCATCCATCGCGATGTCCGCATGGAAGTGCCGGCCCTCGGATGTCTCGCTGGCATTGTTCCACAGTTCATTCCCGTCCTGGTCAATCCCAAACAGCACGGTGTTGTCCTTGCCGGCGCAGATGATCGCGCCGGGCACGATGTTCAGGTCGGCCGCTGGGCGCCGCGGGTCCGTCGGCAGCACCCCGAGGTCAAAGCGCCAGCGGTACTCGCCGTCCTTGTCAAAGCTCAAAAGCCAGCCCTGGCCGTTCTCGCGCTCGCCGTCATCCTCGATGCCGGTGAAGTAGATGTTGCCGGCGCTGTCCAGCAGCGGGGCCTGGCTCGGGATGCCCAGTGGGTCATGGCCGACGCGGTCAGCCAGTGCATCATTGGCATCCACCTTCCAGACCGGCAGCGACAGGTTGGCCGGGTAGCACACCAGGATGCCATCCTGGCTGAGGCCGTACACGCGGCCATTGGCATCGATCACCGGTGAGGTGCCGCAGTCCCGGGCTGACCTGTTGGACAGGCTGACACTGACATCATTGCGCAGGTTGAGCGGCCCGGCCAAACTGCTGTAGCCGGAACTCGTGATGTCTCCGCCGAAGCGCGGCCAGACGCCGTCCATCAGCTCGAACGGGGCGGCACCGGGCACACAGTCCGCAATGTTTGAATAGTCACTTTCAAGCAGGGCGGCCTGCCACCAGGCAGTCAGCGCGAAGTAATAGGTCGTGCCTTCCACCAGTCCTTCGACGGTGTAGCCCGTGCTCGATGGGTCCAGCTCAGCCTCGAGGCTGGCGGCGGACATGTCACTGTTCTCACTGAGGTAGACGCGGATATGGCTGGCGCGCGGGTCAGTGTAGGGATCCCAGCTGAGCTGGGCCGACTGTGCCCCCGGGCTGGCCACGAGGTTGGCCGGCGGCAGGAAGGTGTCCGCCACCGGGCCGCTCGGCTGGCAGGAAGCGATGTTGCTGTCCGCTGACTCAAGGTCCAGTTCAATCACATAGCTACGGATGGTGAAGTAGTGCAGCACCGTGTGGTCAAGGTCCTCGTACAGCTTCTGCGTCAGGCCCGGGCCGACTGTGCCAAGCAGGCTGGCACCGGCCATCGCGCTGTCCAGCGAGTGGTAGATCCGCAGCTCACTGACGCGCGAATCCTGCACGGCATCCCATTCGAGCAGGGCGGACAGCTCACCGGGCGTCGCCGTCAGGTTGGCAGGCGGCTCCGGCGGCAGGTTGTTGTCAACCTGGAAGTTGATGTAGTCCACATGGCACTGACCGGCCGTGGCCAGCACCAGGCAGTATACGAAGCCGCCGGGACTGGCATAGTCCTGCCAGTTGTCACCATAGGCAAAGGACTGGCCGAGCTGGTTGCCGTAGCTGGTGAACTCCCAGCGGCCGGTCTTGTAGTTGGCCACCGCGAACCAGCAGGAGCCTGTCGGCACCACGATGTAGCGCGCGATGTTGAGTGGCACGTAGTCCTCGCCCACGCCCGGCAGCTGGTACATCGCCCAGGCCGGTGCGCCATCAGGCTGCAGGATTGCATTGCCACCGCCGCCGGCCACTCCATCGGAGATCGCGTACCACTGGTCAGCCTCAAGCTGCAGGGACTGGAACACGCTGCCACTGCGCGGGGCGACCGCCTCCAGGTCAGAGGGCAGGCCAGGCAGGGCAGCGTCTGCCGGCAGGGGCTGCAATGCAGCATCCGTACGCACGGAAGAGCTTCCCCCGCAGGCTGCCAGCAGGCAGCAGGACATGAAAATGACAACCGGTAACAATCTTTGAACTGACATCCGTCACACTCCTGCGGGGCCAGTTGGCAACTGCCGCCGCATACATCGCATAGCCTTCTCAGGCCCGCTTCCCCCAGGCCGGTTCATTATAACTTCACCTGCCCTTGACCTATCGGAAACACCGATATTGGCCTGTCCAGTTACCCTTCCTTGCGCCTGAGGGCGCATCAGTACTTATATGACCGGAAGGCTAAACATGAGACATCCTATCGGTAGACCTATAACGGCAATAGTCGCCATCCTCGGCGCCGCGCTGTGTGCCTCCTGCACCATCGGCGGCTCCGGCGATGCGCAGGACAGCTTCACGCCGACCAGCCAGGGCCAGCTGCTGGCCAGCGGGCCGCAGGATGTGCAGCCCGCACCGGGCTACCTCGATGGCAGCGTGGTCTGGGAGGAACAGTCTGAGCAGGTTGTCAATGTCGGGGTCAACCCTGACCAGCCGCTCAGTGCACAGGGCATGCGCAGCGGTTCATCCGTGGCGGCCGTGCCCTGGACCGAACCGCATGAGGGACCGGGCCACTCCAGCGGGCTGGAGTGCGATGCGCTGGCCACCTACGACTCCGGCAATACCGGCCCGTCCGAGGTGCAGGGACTGACCTTCGACCCGAACGGCGGCAGCGCCTGGGCCTGCTTCGAGCTGAAGACCGACAGCAGCCTGCCCACGAGTGTGGCAATCGCCTGGTACAGCCTGCCGCTGGACTTCGGCAGCTACTACGTCGGCATCGGCGACCGCGCCACCTCGCAGTGGCAGTGGTTCCAGGGGCCGGATGACGGCGTGCTGAGCTTCGATGCCTCCGGCATGCAGCTCGGTGACAGCGCGCTCGTCGCCATCCTGCTGGAGGGCCAGCAGAAGGCCGATCTCTGGAAGCTGCGCTGGGGCGTGAGCGAACTGCGCGGCACCGGCCTGCTGGTTGACAGCGAGCCGGCCCGCAGCGCCAGCGCCTGGAGCCCCGGCAAGAGCGCCAGTTCGACCCTGCCATCCAGTGTGGACCTGAACCACTATGCCCCCTGGGTGCATAACCAGGGCAGCTTCGGCTCCTGCACCGCCTTTGCGGTAAATGACACCGGCTTCGGCATCATGCTCTCGCGCACCTATGGCAGCGAGGGCTGGGACAGCACGACCAGCGCGAACAGCACCAGTCCACTGTGGAGCTATGTCAAGAGCGGCATGCCGCCGGTTGCCAGCACGACCTTCAACCCGCTGTGCGCCGGTTCCAGCGGACGCTACATGAGCGATGCCTTTGAGGTGCTAGAGCTGCTCGGCACCTCCACCGAGGCATCCGCACCCTACACCACGGCGACGGACTGCAGCCAGGACTTCGGCAGCGAGGCCTACTCCGATGCAGACTACGTGAAGATTGACAGCTGGTACTGGCTGAACAGCACCGGCCAGCAGCTGGTGACCGACATCAAGAACGTGCTGGCGACCGACACCCCGGTGCCAATGGCGACCTACGGGCTGGAGACCAGCCTGCTGTACTACAGCGGTGGCGTGTATGAGTTCGGCGGCACCGCCGGCGTCAACGGCGGGCATGCGATGTGCATCGTCGGTTATGACGACAGCCTGCAGGCCTTCGACATCCGCAACCAGTGGGGCAGCAACTGGGGCGTCGGCGGGCATGTCTGGTTCAGCTACAACAGCGTGGCCCAGATGAGCCAGATCGGCCGCTTCTACGCCTACTACATGGACGTCAGCTACGACCAGTCGCTGGCCGGGCATTTCCTCGGCGGTGGCAACGGTGGCGAGCCGGAGGACATGGGCGAGCCGAATGACAGCCAGCAGTCCGCCATGCAGCTGCCGGCCTTCCCGCTCGAGCAGCAGCACAGCCTCGGCTACAACGGCGACGAGCTGGACTGGCTGAAGTTCACATATGCCAGCGGCGATACCACGACATTCAGCTTCACCAGCAATCCTTCCCAGCTCGTGCTCGGGGTGGAACTTTACGATGCCAACGGCAACTTGCTGGCGGACAGTTATGACGCCGGCGGCACGCAGACGATCAGCGGCAGCTGGAGCTCCGGCGGCACGGCCTGGCTGAAGGTGCAGCCGACCTACGGCATCGGCGCCTACACCATCGCCGCGGTGAAGACAAATGTACCGGCCGTCCCGACCGGGCTTGAGGCAGTTGCCAACAGCTCAGTCGGCTATGGCATCAACCTCAGCTGGCAGGCCAGCAGCGGGGCCGAGTCCTACATCGTGCAGCGTGCCACGGCATCCAGCGGCCCGTTCAGTGAGATCGGCTCCTCCTACTCAACCGAATACTTCGACTTCAGCGCCCGTGACTGGGGCAGCTACTGGTACCGCCTGGTGGCCAGTGGCCCCGGTGGCAACAGCGCGCCGAGCGCGACCGCCAGTGCGACTGTCGACATACCGCAGGTGACGAACCTCGCCGCCAGCCAGGGCAGCTATTCCGACAAGGTCAGCCTCAGCTGGGATGCGCTGGAGGGTGCCGAGCAGTACCAGCTCTATCGCTCCAACAAGGGCAGCGGGATGTTCATGCCGCTCAGGCGCGTGGAAGGCAGCAGCTTCTCCGACACTTCGGCGGTACCCGGTGCGCACTACCTCTACCGCGTGGCGGCGATGGCCGGCGATCACACTGGGCCACGCTGTGAATCACGGGAAGGCTGGCGCAGCGGCAGCCAGGTGATCGTACAGGGCGAACTCGGCCCGGACAGTGATGAACATGTGGTGCCGAGCGAGGGGCTTGACAACTCCGCCGATGGCGACGTCAGCCCAGACGGCGGCGGCCGGGTGCCGATCAAATAGGGCTCAGGCCGCTGGTCCGGGGCCTGGACACCCTGCATCGAGGAGGCTGTCACAACCTTCCTCATGTTGCGGATCCAGGCCCGCGGCCAGTGCCCAGTGGCCTTTCAATATCACTTCAGCCCGATCCGCTGGCAACGAAAGTGAAGGCGAATGCCATCGACCCCCGGGCCAGAAGGAGTGTTACGGGCGAGAGGAGCGAAGCAAGCTTCGCTCCGATTCGCAGACCGGCGATTGCTTGCATGAGCCGGCAACAAACTTCGGATGAAACCACAATGGCGGCTCCCGCGAGGGGGCCGTCGTTGCGATTCAAACACTGCATGGATTATGCACCTGCCATTACATGATGGCCGTGCTCTTTCTACCTGCACACTCCCATGCTTCTCATTCTGCTTCTGCTTCTGCCCACTGCCCACTGACTACTTCTTCCTCACCTTCCGCTCGAAGTCACTCAGCTTGCTGCCATCACTGAATTTGTAGTAGGAGAACAGGGCCTGCACACCCTTGCCACCCGGTCCGTAGTTCCAGAACTCCAGTGCGCTGTCCTCAGTCGCGCCGACCAGGGCGAAGCTGCTGCCACGCTCCGGCACGACTTCAATCCTGTACCAGCCCAGGCCCTTGAAACCGGAGACAAAATTGTCCATTGCCGCCTGGTCTGCGAAGTCGATCGTGTATGTGCGCGCGCCGGTCTCGGCATTGGCCGGGGCACTGGCCGGCTGGAAGTCCAGCACCAGCTGCGTGGGTATCAGCTCCTCGCGGCCGGCGATCTCACGCGCAAACTGGATCACGCGCGCCTCATGCTTGCCAACCGGGTTCGTTGCACTCTTCGATGACTTGTTGCATGCCGGCAGGGCTGCCAGCATCAGGATGCCCAGCATCAGGCCAGCCAGCATCGACAGGCGGGTGGTTTTTGTTCCCAGGTAGTCCATGCACTGATGCTAGCAGAAATCCATGTCTGGTAACATTTGCCGCCGGCTGCGCATCAGGTAAGTGCGGGATCCAGCTACCGCAGGGGTGTTGCATGCAAAGCGGGGAGAGACAGCCCATTGGCAGGCAGGGCGACGGCTGGCGCCAGCTGTACCGCTCGCAGCGGCTGGTGCGCATCGCCATCATCTTGCTGCCCCTGGTCATGCTGGGCGGCTGGCTGGTGCTGCGTCTAAGCCACGGCCCGACCATGCAGGCCCTCCATAGCTTTGAATTGCCGCAGGATGATACACACGCCGTCCACTGCGAAGTGTCCGGCTCCGGTCCTGTAATGCTGTACAGGTACTTCGATTCCGTTTTCATCTACGATCCGGCCAGCGCCAACTGTGCAATCTGTCCCGACTATCCGGATTTCGAATGCTCCATCCCGGCCAGCGTCTCCCCGAGTGGAATGGCCTACATGCTTTCCACGCAGCTGGTTGCGCTGGAAAATGACGGCACAATCCGCTGGAGGTTCGCTTCGGACAACTATGGATTCCGCGCGGTGGTTGCCACACCTGAGCGGGTCTATGCCACAGACCATGGCAACGCGCTGTATGCCCTCGACCATGATGGCCAGCTGCTGTGGAAGTTCGACCAGGGCTGGGAAACCGACTGCGGTGGCTGCACCGGCTGGGAGGATATCCCGCTCGCCGTCGGCAGGGACGGCAGCGCGGTCTATGAGACGCGCAGCTACATGGGCGGTTCGGCTCCGCGCATCGTCGCGGTCAGCCCGGATGGGGAGCTGGCCTGGCGCATCAACTACGGATCCGGCAACACCCCCTCCCTGCTCAGCTCCGGGCTGGTTGGCGACTACGTGCTGACACTGTTTCGCGATCCAGCCAACAACTGGAGCGTGACGGCGCGGGACTGGCAGGGCCGGAAGCTGTGGGTGGAGCCCAGTGACTTCGTCTACGGCTTCCGCAGCGTACGGCAGCTGGAGGACTACACACTGCTTGACACGGAAGAAGGCATCGTCTGCATGGAACATGACGGTACAGTCCGCTGGCAACTGGCTGACCCGCAGAACCGCTTCGGCCTGCCCTGCGTGCTGCCGAACGGCAGGCTGTTGGCAACGGAGCGTGATTCCAGTTCACTGCTGGACTGGCTTGGGGATTGGTTGCCGGATTACGACATCCGCAACAGCAGCAGCCTGGGCAGCATCTTCGGCAATGCCAACAGCTACAACCTCGCCGTGATGAGCAAACAGGGTCGCGTACTGCGACGGCTGCGCCTGCCGCTGGAGTACCCTGCTACGCCAGTCTACTGCGATGCCCAGGAGCAGGTCGTGGTGGCAAATGGCCGGACGATGCTCGTACTGCGCGCCAGCGAGATCTGATCGCGGCCCTCAGTTGTCCTTCAGTACAAGCCTGATCGGATGTTCGGCGGCCCCGATCCGGTCCCGGCCGATACCCATCATGCACAGCCGCCCATCCAGCTCACACAGACCGCGCAGCCTGGTTTGCATCCAGGGCACTTCGTAGTCAAACTTGACAGGAGACCAGCCCATTCCCGCAGCATCGCCAGCCTCGAACAGGGCATTCTGGCGGCCCATGCTGCCATCGAAATTGGTCAGGCAGAGCACCGGCAGCCCATTGACAACCGCATAGTCAAGTCCCTCAAACACATAGCCCAGGTCCTCAAGCACAGTTCCCGCATCCCAGCTGCTGCCTATCGAGTCCTGGCCACGCAGCATGTACAACCTGGTATTCCAGCCCTGGAAGCCTGTCGCAAACACCACCGGCCTGGAGTCCAGTTCCACAAGGGCCTGTGGGGAGCGGCTGTCATGCAGCACCTGCGCTGCATCCCATACGCTGCCCGCAGCATCCTGCGCCCGGCTGTATTGCAGTTTCATCTTCCCACTGGATTCATATGTTGAAAAGACAATCGCCGGGTGCCCGGCAATCGAGGCGGCATGCAGGTAGTTTGGCCATCTGCTGCTCGACATTGTGAATTGCCCCGCATTCCAGCTGTTGCCGCCAGTATCATTTGCTCGGTGCATCCGGATCTCATAGGAACCTGCATAGTAGCCACTTTCGAAAATACTCGGGATGCCATCAATCACGGCAAAACATGCAGCGTTCAGCTTGTTGTTCATGACAAGCTCCAGCTTCTGCTCCCAGGCCTGCCCGCTGTCATCAGTCGCCAGCAAGAAGTGGATCAGATCATTATCCGGGTCATTGCCCCTGGTGCAGACATAGGGCACACCTGCAATGTCACCGGCGCCCAGCAGCCTGCCATCATGGTTGACAATCACCGGATCAGTTGCCTGCGGCCCGCCGCTCCAGTCCAGCTTGCGAAACAGGATCGATCCAAGACCGGCTTCCGAAGAATGGTAAATGTGCAGTTCGCTGCCGCTGTCATGCAGCAGCCCGCCGGATTCCGTATACAGCGGATCGAGCGACGTCCCGGAGGGGATGTCGCTGTCCAAGTAGTAGTCATGCCAGCCGTAGTACAGGTCAAGGGACAGCGGGTCAGATTCGTAGCCCAATTCGTCAACCACCACCAGGCGAATTGCCCTGGCCAGGCTGTCCCCTGGATCTTCGAAAACGAGCACTGGATCCTTGCCTGCCACGTCCGGATCGTCCTGGCCAAGCCAGGTGTAGTACCAGCGGTACTCGGAGATCCCGCCGTGGATACTGGCTGAGGCAGAGGCATCAATTGTCACACTGCGGCCCGGCAGGCCGTACTGCTGGTCAAGTTGAGCGCTGGCCTGCGGCCGCTGCAGGACATTGATCGTAAAGCTGCCATAGGTGGACTGGTTCAACGCATCCCTCAGTTGCAGGTTGATCTCATAGGTACCGGGCTCGTCAAACGAAACGTAGAAGTAATCGCTGGTTGAGTAATTCTGGGATGCATGGTCCGGCGCCGTCCATACGTAACTCAGCACGCCACCGACCAGCGAATAGCATGAGGTGGTGTTGAGCAGGACTTTCTCATCTGTCAACACCGTCGCCGGCTCCTCGATGTTCCAGACCAGTACCGGGTAGGGAGCGATGTCCAGCACGAGGCTGTCGCTATCCGTCGCACCGAGGTTGTCACTGACTTCAAGCTCGACGAGCTTGGTGCCACCGGTCTCGAATACGTAATCGAATTCCACTTCGCTGTTTGCGAAGTCCTCGTCCACTTCGGCCGAGAAGGGGTTGTCAACTGACCAGCTGTAATCAAGCGCTGATCCCTCCGGGTCATGGCTGTCACTGCCGCTGAAACTGATCTGCCAACCTGGATTTGCCTCCAGTCTTGAAGCGCTCGCCACAGCGACCGGGCGCTGGTTGCCAGTCTGCTGGATTTGCGAAACAGTGACTGTCCGGCTGTCCACCGCCACTCCACCGTATTCATCGGTAACGGTCAGGGTGCCGGTATACAGACCGGTTTCCAGGTAGAAGCTCTGCACGCTGTTGATTGCCACAGCGTCATCAAACAGTGTTTCCTCAGCGCTGCGCAGGACGAAGTGCAGCTGCAGGTCCAGTCCCTGTGGGCTGGAGCATTCCGCGAAGCTGAAATTCATCACCAGCGGGGAGAATCCTGATTCGTGGCTTGCCCGCAGGACAGCAGCCGGAGGCTCACCGACGACGAGCCGCTGGCTGGTCCAGTCCACGCCACCGTCGTCATCCGTCACCCTGAGCGAGACCTCGATGTCCACAGCGCTGTCATAGTAGCCACTCACCTGCTTCAGCTGCTGGCCGCTCAGTTCCAGCTGGCCATCGCCATCCAGGTCCCATTCATAGAGGATGATCTCTCCCGTTTCATCATGGCTGGCTGAAGCGTCAAACGTGATCTTCTGCGGCACGGTGCCCAGCAGGTCATCGATCGTGAAGCTGGCAAGCGGCGGAGTATTGCGGAAGTAGCCAGCCAGGTTGCTGGCCGGGCCTTCCTCGTCCTCCGCCACGTTGTAGGCCGTCACGAAGTACTCCGCTGCGCCAAGCACCGGTGCGTAGTCGACGTACTGCTGGATGCCGAGGCCGGGAGAACTGCCGTCACGCAGTGCCACGCTCAGCGGTGCTTCCGGTGCATTCGGCCAGGGCAGCATTTCCGCTTCCGCGCCGGGCAGCCGGCGGTATACCCGGTAGCCATCGAGACGTTCGCCGTAATGCCTGGCAATCGTTGCCAGGTCCCCCAGCCCGAGCAGGCCATTGTGGTCGCCATCTATCCGGGCCAGCCGCCAGTTCACCGGATCCGTGCTGAAGTCCCCGGCAGGCCTGCGCAGCGGGTCGCCGGCAGCGCTGCCATCGATATATCCGACCGCCTGGCCGAAGTTGGCTGCCAGCGGAACGAGGTCGGAGCTTTCCACGAGGCCATTGCCATTGTAATCACCCTGCAGGTTGTCAGTCCACTGCAGCCTGACCAGGCTCTCCCCATCCAAATCAATCTCCTCAGCCCGCAGGCTGAACACGCTGTTCGCGGGGTCAAGTGCGCCACTGCCCGACTGGGTTGCATTGGCCTGTGCAGCCAGTGCGGCACGCAGCTGGGCCTGCATGCTCCCGAGGAGCTGTTCATACTGCTCGTCGTTCCCGGGTTGTCTAAACTGCTGACCTGCCGGAATGCTTCCCTGCTCTGGGTCATCTGCAATGAAATTGCCATTTCCACCCGGTGAAGGCAGCTCAGTGTTGGATGCATTACTTCCGCAGCCCGCGATGACCAGCAGGCAGGCAGCAAGGGACAGGAGCAGCAATGAAGTTCTGTTCTTATATGGCATGTTTCATTCCTAGGGTGCCCAGGGGGCATCCAGCGGATAGTAAATGTCCATCTTCCTGTTCCAGTGGCCGTTGTCGTCGCCATAGGTGAAGGTCAGGGGATAGCCATCAATGTCGAGCACCTTGCAGCTGAGCAGGGATGCCGGCCCGTAATTGTCAACGAAGCGTACTTCCGGTAGCCAGGCCTGGCCCGCACTGTCCGCTGCTTCCATGAAGCAGTGGCAACCACGCCAGTAACTGAGCACCGGCCGCCCCTGCAGCCAGTCCAGCTGTACCGGACCCAGGCTCGGCAGGCTGTGCAGCCCGGGAATGTAGCTCCGGTTGCTCCAGTCGCCACCGTCAGCCGCCGCTGCCCTGGCAATGAACAGTTCCTGTTCAGCGAAGTATCCCCTGCCGATCATGATGGCCACGGGCTTGCCGTCAAGCTCCGAAAGATTGGCGACCAGCATGCCGTCATCCTGCTGCATGTCAATCGCCGGGTACCAGTCCTCTCCCCCTGCGTCCAGTGCTCTGGAGTAATAACTGCGAACGGGGTAGTTGCTGTTGTAGATGCTCCAGGCCATCGCCGGCTTTCCCGCGACCACTGCCGCATACAGGTAGCATTCGTCGTAGGGCAGCTCATGGTAGAGGATGATCCGTTCCTCAGACCAGTCCGGCGATACCAGCGGATCCAGGTAGCGCATGGTGATGAACTGGTCACTGCTGTCCAGCATGATGATCCGGTCGCCATTGAGCAGGAACTGGTAGTCCTGGTAATCCCGGTTCCCGGCATATCCGATGTTCTGCGGTTCTGACCAGTCCTGCAGGCTCATGTCATCGCTGACAATATGTCTCAGGGAGCCTGAGCGGTTGAAGCAGATGTGCATCCGGCCCCCGATCACGGCGGCCAGCAGCGGCTGGCTCGCACCGGGCAGTTCCACCGGATCGGAAACCTGCAGGGATCCTCCTGCCGTGCTGATCTTCAGCAGCGAACCGTCATAGCCATTCCTGGGAATTACCAAGTAGCTGTCATCGCCATCCCTGGTACTGACACTGTAATGCTTCACGCCACTCCCGTCCGGTCCGAAATGCAGGTCAATTTCCGTGTCGATCCTGCCCCAGCCGGAGTTGAGGTAGTCCAGCGCAAACTTGAACCAACCGTCCTCGGCAAAGATTTCCAGGGTGACCCACATGCTGCCTTCCCACTGGAAGGGCTGGTGTTCCAATATCGGTTCGGTGGTTTCGATCACCTCGCCTGTCTGCAGTTTCCAGCGATAGTTCCGGATCCGGGCACCGATGCTCCCGCTGGCATCAAACTCAACTGTACGGCCGAAGACCCCTTCACGCTCCCTGAGGGCGATGACTGGTTCCGGGGTTGGTGCGTACTCGATCTCCAGGCTGGCAGTGTCGCTCAGTCCTGCACCGTCAGTGATTCTCACACCGAGATTGATCAGGCCAGTGCCGGCCGGTGCCTTCAGGTTGACGGAACTGCCGGCGTCCAGCAACTCGAAGCTGCCGTCCCCATCAAGGTCCCAGTCGTAGATCACTGGTCCGAATGTGAATACAGTGCTTGAAGCCGCCGAGTATTGCCGCGTGGTGTTGGCACGCATCCAGTCCTTTCCACTGATTTCGGCAATCGGTGGACCGCCAATGCTGACCTGGGTATTGTTCGTTGCCGTATGGCCCTTGTCATCCGTGACGCTCAGCACCACATACTTGTCTCCGCCGGTTGCAAATGACAGGCTGGCAAGCGCTTCTTTCTCTCCTGAGATGAACTGCGCTCCGTAGGCGCTCCATTCATACTGGACTATCGTGCCGACATCACTGTAACTCTGGCTGCCATCGGCCGTGATCACTTCACCTGGCGCGGCGAACTCAGTGCTGAGCTCTATCACCGGTTGTGGTCGGTCATCATAACCCCAAACCCGCAAGGACCTTGTGACGGCGGAGGTCCGTTGCTCTGAATCCGTGGCCAGCAGCCTGATTTCGTAGTTACCAGACACCGGTAGTTTAATGATGCCTTCGTAGTAGTCCGTATCGAAGAGTATCTCCCTGGGCTCCGGGCCTGTCACTTCCACCTTGCGGAGGATGACGGGAAGGAGGCCTGGGATCACCTCAGCACTGAGCAGGATGCCATCGTAGGTAAACGTATCATCCGAGGAAAGGCTGAGCTTGACCTGCGGGGCACCGTCGACGGCGATCAGCCGGCTCAGTTCGGCTGTCCTGCCGAAGTTGTCAGTCACGAGCAGCCGGCAGCTGAAGCCGCCCGAAGTTTCATATGTATGCTGCGCCAGCGGCGAATCCCCGGACTGGTCGATGCTGCCATCGCTATCAAAGTCCCAGGCATAGTCCAGGATCTCACCGTACTCACAGGTGCTGGCCGAGGCATCAAACGCCACCGGCAGCGGACTGTCACCTGCTGCCGGCACAGCGCTGAACTCCGCAATGAGCTCACCCGGCCTCGAGTAATCCAGCGGCAGGCTCAATGACCCCTCCGCTTCGGCGGCAATCGTGTACGGTGCCACGGAAAGCGTATGCACGCCGATTTCAGGCAGCTTGACAATGAAGCTGTAGCGCCGGTTGTTCAGTGCAATGTCTTCGCTGTCCAGCCGTGAGATGCTCATCGGCGCTTCCGGCAGGCCCGGCCAGGGCAGCAGCTCGGCTTCCGCCCCATTGAAGCTGTGGTAGACGCGGTAGCCATCCAGCCGCTCGCCGAAGTGCTGCGCGATCGTTGTCACATCCGCCAGGCTGATGATGCCGTCGCGGTTGCCATCCACGCGTGAGCGCTCCCAGTTCGTTGTATCCCAGCCGTAGTAGTTGCCGGCCGGCCAGTACGCCACGCCATTGGCATCCAGCGGATCACGGTAGGCAACCACTTCATCGAAGTGCCTCGCCAGCGGCACGAGGTCTGCGGCGTTCACCTGCCCGTTCCCGTCGTAGTCGCCCCGCAGCACTTCCGTCCAGCTCAGTTCAAGCAGGTTCCCGGAGCCAGGCAGTTCCTCGATCGCAAGGCTGAACACCTCGTTGCCGCTGCCGACCGCTGCCTCAGAAATGCCGTTGTCGCTGGTCTCGCCGAGCTGGCGGGAAAGCTCACGCTGCAGTTCATCAAGCAGGCCGGACTGCATGTTTCCGATGCTGGCTGCAATATCCGCATCAGCGGATATCACTTCGTTAGCAGCGGGAGCAGACGATCCCGGCTGGTTTGCCGCCTGTGTGGGAACATTCGAGTTGCCGGAACATGCCGGCAGTGCGAGCGCAAATGTAAGGGACAGCAGCCATGCCGCCGTCCGCGGGCCTGTCGCCCGCAGCAATCTCAGGTCCATAGTCGTTCCCATTGCGGAACCAGTCCAGCCCCGACTGTCCCGTCTACAGCGTACAGCACTTCCCCAGTGCAGTAGATATAAGGACGGCGATATGGGTGCGTGGTTACAGATGAGGCTGCTGCCCCGGTACTGACATGACCGGCCTGCCTCCTGCCTATTGCCTTCTGCCTTCCTTCGTCTCCCCACTGACTACTCCCCAGTGACCACTGTCCTCGGAGTGCTGGTCTAAGACCAACAAGGCCCTGTAGCTCTGAGAGCTACACTCCGCTGCTGCCTACTGCCTACTAAAAAGGCCCCGGCGGACCAGGGCCTTTCGAATATCCTACTGTTGTCTGACCACTGAGGTCTGACCACTGAACCGCTACTCCTCCTTGCCGGCCTCTTCCTCCGCAGGCTTGAAGTCCGCCGGGTCAAGCTGGCTGGCCTTGATGTCCACGCTCAGCTCGCCCTTCTCGTTGAAGGTCATGATCACCGGACGCTCCGGCATCACGCGGTGCAGGATCATGTCGGACAGCGGGTCCTCCACCAGGCGCATGATCGTGCGCTTGATGTTGCGCGCGCCGTACACCGGGCTGAAGCCCTCGTCCACCACCTTCTCCACGATGCGCTCGTCGAAGGTCACCTCGACCTTGCTGTTCTCGCGCAGGTTGTCAGTCAGGTAGGCCAGCTCAAGCCGCGCGATCTCGGCCACGTTCTCCTTGCTGAGCGGGTTGAAGTAGATCACCTCGTCCAGGCGGTTGATGAACTCCGGGCGGAAGAACTTCTTCAGGTGCTCCTCGGCGCGCTTGATGTAGCCGCTGAACTTCTGGTTGATCAGCTCGTCGGAGTACTCCTCCTCACGCTTGAAGCCGATCACCTCGCCCTCGTCGAAGAAGCGCCCCGCGAGGTTCGTGGTGAAGATGACAATCGAGTTGTTGAAGTAGACCTTGCGGCCCTGGCCGTCCGTCAGCACACCCTCGTCCAGCAGCTGCAGCAGCGTGTTGAACACATCGGGGTGCGCCTTCTCCATCTCGTCGAACAGCACGAGGCTGTACGGATGCTGCTTGACGGCCTCCGTCAGCTGGCCGCCCTCATCGTAGCCAACGTAGCCCGGCGGCGAGCCGATCAGGCGGCTGACCGCATGCTTCTCGCCGTACTCCGAGAGGTCGATCTTGATGAATGCGTTGTCATGCGCGAACACGTGCTTGGCAATCGCCTTGGCCAGCTCCGTCTTGCCGACGCCGGTCGGGCCGAGGAAGATGAAGCTGCCGATCGGGCGGTTGCCCTTGCGCACGCCGGCGTAGCTGCGCTTGAGCGACTTGACGATGGTCTCCACCGCCTTGTCCTGCCCGACGATCTGGCCGGTGATGCTGCTCTCGAGCGAGAGCAGCCGGCGCTGGTCGTCCATCGTGATGTTCTGCGAGGGGATGCCCGTCCACATCTCCACCACCTTGGCGATGTGCTCCTCGTTGACAACGGCGAGGTCGTCAGCGCCGTCGTCAGTCTGGCTCGGGCTGGCGCCCATCCCGCTGCGGAACTGCTCCACCGTCGGGGCCACGCCCTCCGGCAGGCCGGGCAGCTCAAGCCCGCGCTCCTGCAGGTTGAACTCCAGCCCGCTCTCCTCCTCGCTGCGCTCCTCGCCATCCATGCCGCGGTTGCGCTTGAGCCGCGTCTCGCGCTCGAGGTTGACCCAGCTGGCCGCCTCGTCGATCACGTCGATCGCCTTGTCCGGCAGCTTGCGGTCCGGGATGAACTTCTGTGACAGCTTGATCGCATGCTCGATCGCGCCGTCGCTGATCTTCACGTTGTGGTGCGTCTCGTAGGCCTCACGCAGCCCGCGCATGATCTCCATCGTCTCGTCGTAGCTCGGCTCCTCGACGAAGATCGGCTGGAAGCGGCGTGACAGCGCGCCGTCCTTCTCGAAGTACTTGCGGTACTCCTTGAAGGTCGTCGCCCCGATGCAGCGCAGCTCACCGCGCGCGAGGCTCGGCTTGAGGATGTTGCCGGCGTCGAGGCTGCCTTCCGCGCTGCCCGCGCCGAGGATCGTATGCAGCTCGTCGATGAAGATGATCATCTTCCCCTTCGAGTCCTGGATCTCCTTGATCAGCGCCTTCAGGCGCTCCTCGAACTCACCGCGGAACTTCGTGCCGGCCACGATCCCCGCGAGGTCGATTGACAGCACGTCGCAGTCGATCAGGCTCGGCGGCACCTGGCCGTTGACGATGCGCTGGCTCAGGCCCTCCACGATCGCCGTCTTGCCCACGCCGGGTTCGCCGACGAGGATCGGGTTGTTCTTCATGCGCTTCGAGAGGATGTGGATCAGGCGCTCGATCTCGCGTTCGCGGCCGATCACGGGGTCCAGCTCGTCCTCGCGCGCCATCTCCGTCAGATTGCGGCTGAACTTCTGCACCACTGAAGTTGTCGACGTGTCCTTGCTGCGCTCCTGGCCGTGGCTGTAGCCCTTGAGGTGCGTCATGAACATGTCGCGGATCTTCTTGTGGTCGAGGTTGTGCTCCTCGAACAGGTTGCGCAGGAACTGGCTGCGCTCCTGGCTCAGGCCCACCAGCAGGTGCGTGGTGCCGATCTCGCGGTGGTGCAGGCGCTTGACCTCCTTGAAGGACATGTCGAGCAGTGCGAGCGTGCGCGTCGAGAAGGATGCGCTGCCCTTGTAGCTGCCGGCATGTTCGTAGAGGTAGGCCTCCAGGCTGTATGTCAGCTTGGGGAGGTTGACGTTCAACTGGTGCAGCACCTGCACTGCGCTGCAGGAGCGCAGGTTGAGGATGGAGTAGAAGATGTGCTCCGGCTCCAGGTACTGGTTGTTGAACTGCGCGCAGATCTCACTGGCCCTATAGATGGCCTTCTTCGCGCTGAACGAAAAGAAATTGTAAAAATCCATAGTTGTTCCTCCGCCTCATGCAAGCACTCGGCGGTCTGACCCTGCGGCCACGCATTCGCGTGTCCGGGTCGGGTGGAAGATGCATCCCTCAATGTCTCTCCACCGATGACTACGTGGAGGCGACGCCCCGTCGCCTGGTATGCCCCGTCCCACGTCACGGACGCGACTCTTTATATATACCGTGTGCGAGGCCGGATATCTGTACTTTTGCTACATAGAGCTGAGCGCGAAGCGCGAAGTCCCGCCAGAGGCGGGATACTTTTGCTATGAAGGACGAGAGCGCAGCACGAGATCACGCCTCAGGCGGGATTAACACGGCAGTGCTGACCCGCACTCCATTTAATGGAAAAGGTGAGCGAAGCGAGGCCCGTAGTGGCGGCACCGGTAGCGGCGACTTGCAGTCGCCGACCGCATAAATCCCACCCGGAGGCCAGACCCATGGTCTGGCGGGAGGTCAGGCTCCATAGCTTGACCAGTGGTGCTGCATCCCGCGCAGCAGGATGCAGCCATTCCGAGAAAAGACCCGTCCCGACATGTCGCCTTCTACAGCTCACCTTCTCTGCTCTATCCAGCCGAGGACGACACTAAGAAGGAATTACATGAACCTTCCTACCGTGCACACTATTGAGAGCATCGATACATACTGTAAAATGTATTTTCTGCAGAGCTTTCAAGTTTTTCATAAGTAGCGTAAAACCCAACTCAAGTGGAACAATAATCCTATGTCAAATGAAGCTTTAAGAAACTACCTTCAGCAAATGCATCGAAATCGGGCATCAGGGTTTGCTCAAGCGGAACAATCCTATTACACTCCACTTGAAAATCTTCTAACTGAAGTTGGAAAATCTCTTAATCCGAAGGTTCACTGCCTCATACAGTTGAAAGATCAAGGAGCAGGACATCCCGATGGTGGATTGTTCACTTCTGACCAAATTAAACGCAATCATTCAAGAGATCAAGTTCTAGCACAAAAACCAAGCAGAGGGGTGATCGAATGTAAACCAGTTGAGGATGTGAATTCCATCACTGCAGCTAGCAAACAAGTGGAGAAATATTGGAACAAGTATCGCAAAGTACTAGTAACCAATTATAGAGATTTTGTTCTAATTATAGAAGATGAGAAAGGTGCACCTAGCGCTTTCGAACAGTTCTCCCTTGCTGATTCAGAAGAAGCATTCTGGATGCTAGCCCAAAACTATTCTAAAACACCTAAGGACCTATCTGAGAATTTCACTAACTTTCTGAGAAGAATTCTAACTTACGGAGCAGCAATTGTTTCACCTGCTGATTTGGCAGCTTCACTAGCCGTTTATGCTCAAGAGGCTCTTCATAGGATAACTGAATCAAATCTGGCTAAACAAGAAAGACTTAAGAAACTTCTAGAAAACTCACTTGGTATTAATTTCGAGGGAAGTGACGGAGAACATTTCTTTAGATCAACAATGGTGCAAACACTATTTTATGGCATGTTCTCTGCTTGGGTAATTTGGTGCAAGGATAAGGACTATAGTTCTGTAGAAAAATTTAATTGGAAGGAAAGTGCAGAATACCTTCACCTTCCCGTAATAAGAAAACTGTTCCATGAATTAGCAGATCCCGCCGATCTGAAAGAGTTAAAATTAGCTCAAACTCTTTCGTGGGCATGCGATACTTTAAATAGAGTTCACAGAGCACAGTTTTTTAAGGAGTTTAGCTCGGATATTGCGGTTGAATACTTTTATGAACCTTTTCTTAAAGAGTTTGATCCCATTTTGAGAAAGAGATTGGGTGTCTGGTTTACACCTCCCGAAGTTGTCAAGTATATGGTTGCCCGAGTTCATGATACTCTCATAAATGAATTGAGTATTCCTGGAGGTCTAGCAAATGATCAAGTGTATGTATTAGATCCTTGTTGTGGTACTGGTACATTCATGGTAGAAATTTTGCGCACAATTTATGAAACAATAGGTGGAAAGAATGCAGATATACTTGATTTAGATAATTTAAAGGAAAGTGCTCTTAAACGAATTCTAGGATTTGAGATTCTTCCCGCTAGTTTTATAATTTCTCACTTGCGTCTTGGTTTACTTTTTGCTGATGAATTTCGTACTCCTCTATCTGAGGAAAAGAAAGAGCGCATTGGTGTATTCTTAACTAATTCCTTAACTGGTTGGTCAAAAAGTCCAACCAAGCCAAAGGAGATTGCTTTCAGTGAGTTTCTTAACGAAAAATTGAGAGCTGAAGAAGTTAAACGAGGCAAACCAATATTAGTTATTATCGGCAATCCTCCTTATAATGCGTTTGAGGGAGTTAGCCCTGATGAAGAGCTAGGCATTATTGATGTCTATAAAGGTGCGTATTATGATAATTTGCACCGTGAAACAAGATTTAAACTGACAGAATCTCGCAAAGATGGTGGCTGGGGTATTAGGAGGCCAGGTTTGCATGATCTGTATGTCAGATTCTTTAGTGTTGCCGAGAACAAGATAGTTAATGATACTGGAAAGGGAGTTATCTGCTACATTAGTAATAATAGTTATTTAAGCGATCCAAGCTTTGTGTTGATGCGAAAGAGTCTATTGAAGAATTTTAACAATATATGGATTGATAATATGAACGGCGATAGCAGAGAAACAGGAAAAAGAACTCCTGACGGCAAGCCAGACCCAAGTGTTTTTTCCTCGCGATTTAATTCCGCAGGAATCCGCGTAGGAGTATCCATAGCCTTGTTTTCAAGATCAAATGACAACGAAAATCATGCTGTGACTCAATATAGAAATTTTTGGGGCCTAACAAAAAAATCGGATTTGTACAACAGCCTTACTATAAAAAGCGAAACGAACAAGTACAGCAGCGTCACTATACGACCTGAAAGTAAGTACAGTTTTAAGACAACTCTCGTTTCCAATGATTATTACTCTTGGCCAAGTCTCAAGCAAATCGCCAGAAATCCTCCAAGTTTAGGATTACTAGAGAACAGAGGGGAATCTCTTATTGATCTAGATTCAGAAAGATTGAAGACAAATATTTCAATGTATTTTGACAAGCATATCACGATGGATTCAATTGCAGGAGTTATGCCTGGAGTTGCAAAGCCGGCAGCACGATATAACCCGCACGAGACCAGAATTAAAGCACTCAGTTCTGAGGGGTTTAAGGTCAAAAATATTGTTCCATTTCTTTATAGGCCATTCGATATCAGGTGGTGTTATTATTCTTCCTTAAGACCACTATGGAACGAGTGTCGCCCTAGTTTGTGGCAACAAGTTTGGGCTGGAAATAGATTTTTTGTTTCGAGAGCTCATGCTGTATCACAGCCAGAAGGAGTTCCGGCATATTCAACAACTGTTGTTGGCAATCATGATTTTCAGAAGGGGCATAGTTACTATTTCCCACATGTACTTCGTAGGGAGCCCTCAGAATTAGAGAAATCGAGTGGTGTTGATTCTATTGAAGAAGCTAATGTCTCCTTGAGAGTTAGATCTTACCTAGAGCAGCTTGATAAATCTTTGGTGCGCAATGAGTTAGATATTAGTAGGTTGGTCTGGAATCATGTATTAGCAATTAGTTTTACAAATGATTATATTCAATTGAATAAAGACGGAGTTGAGAGTGATTGGTTAAGAATTCCATTTCCTGCCAAGTCTGGTGATTTGATTAACTCTGCCAAGTTGGGTGAGTTTATACATAATTTAATAGATGGAGATATTAGTGATAATGATGCTTCCTCTGTTTCATTAAGTCTAGACGCATTCTCATTTATTGGCAAGCTGGTTAGGATAGATACAGAGTTACCTGTAGATTTATCTTTGAGCAATAATTGGGGCTATAGAGATGGAAGAGGAGCTGCTATGCCTGGATCAGGTAAAGTTATTGTCGATCACCCCACACAAGCGGAGATTGAGTGTATTGCTACAATAGCAGATAAGTTGAGCATAAGTGTTGACAGTGTTTTAGGCTTATTAGGAAAGGAATTTGTCCGAGTCTGTCTTAATGAGAACGTGTATTGGTCCACAATACCCCTTAATGTCTGGAATTTTCACATAGGCGGATACCAAGTTCTAAAAAAGTGGCTAAGTTATCGTTCTGAAGGAATACTTGATCGTGCGCTGTTAAATCAAGAGGCTCAGCATTTTCAGAAGGTTGCACGAAGAATTAGTGTATTGTTGGCTCTACAGCCGCAACTCGCAAGAAGCTATAATAATGTTGTGAGTGATTGTTTTAATTTTGAGTTACCCTCTACAATGGTTTAGAGATTGTGTTTAGACATTTTCAATAGGAGAATTAGTTTTGAGTGTAAAGGTTCTGGCGAATCACAGGATTTCGCCCGAGATCATCGACCTGATCGAGGCCGCGCGCAAGCATGTTGACCTGGTCACACCATATGTGCAGCCCTGGGGTCACCTGAACAGGGAGATAGAAGCAGCCTGCAACCGTGGCGTGAAAGTACGCCTGTTCTTCCGTGAGGAGTTGCGCAGCAAGTACAAGGACACACTGACGGAATTCATGCATATGGGTGTCGAGATTTACGCCATCGACCACCTGCACGCCAAGGTCTACCGCAGTGAGTCGATGGCAATTGTCAGTTCTATGAACCTGTACAACTACTCCACTGAGAACAGCCAGGAAATTGCGCTTGTCAGTACCGACCGCGAGACCCTTAAGGAGATTGCTGCTTACATTGACAAGCTGGAAGTCGACGCAAGGAACATCACGCTTTCACTGCTCGGTGCCAAGGCCGCCAGCAAGATCGGTGGCGCGTTCAAGTCGATGGTCGGCAAGGTAGGCAAGGCAATTGCCAGCAGTCATAAGGATGAACCGGCCCATTGCATACGCTGCGGCACAGAAGTCGGCTACAACCCGGACAGGCCGCTTTGCCCGAAGTGCTACAAGAGCTGGAACCAGTATGGCGACCCGGACTATAAGGAGAAGTTCTGCCACTCCTGCGGAAAGAATGGCAAGACAAGCGTTGCCAGACCGGAGTGCCTGCAGTGCTTTAAGGAAAATGCTGGCTGAATTCCGGCGGCAAAGCTACCGCCGCTACGAGAGCGATGCGTCAGGCTACTACCGCTAAAGCGGGTAGCTCCAATGTGCGGCTCGCGCCGCAACACCTAGCCGAGCTTGCGCTCGACCTCCGAATACCGACACCTGAAACCGGAAACCCGAAACCCCATGTGCGACTTACGCTCGACCTCCGATTGCCGAAACCGGAAACCCGAAACCCCATGTGCGACTTGTGCTCGACCTCCAATGGCGCAGCTTTGCAGCGCCTCCGAATGCCGCCGGACATCCAGGGCGGGGTGATCACGCCGCAGGCGTGATCGCCACGGGCGGGAATGGCAATCCGGCCGGCGGCTGTTACAGCAATGAGTATGTGAGTGATGAGCAATGAGTCAATGCCAGGTCGAGGTAACTTCGAAGCATGTCAGGCTCATTGCTCAATCTTCATTGCTCATTGCTTGAAATTCCATCCGCCCGGTTCAGATTCCCTCGATGTCAGCGAATCCGCGATGTTATGGAATTAACAAGATACCGGTTGGTTCACTCAGGCCGCGGGGCTCTGGGCTCGGGCCTGTCAACCAAGGTGTCGCAATTACTCGATGTAACGATACGTTGGCCCGAAACCTGCGGCCAGTGGCCAGGTCCAAAATGCCAGTGACCTGTCGCAATTACGCGATGTAACGATACATAGGCCCCATACCTGCGGCCAGCGGCCAGGTCCCAGCGGCCAGTGGCCTGTCTCATCCCCTCTCCCAACTGCGACCTTCTGATCCCCGGTCCCCGGTCCCAGGTCCCTGATTAACAACCGGTCCCCTGTACCAGTTGTCAGCGGAAAAAGCCCGAATGTTGGGACATTTTCCGGCTCGAGGGGGTCTGGAGGGGTGCTGGAGGGGGTCTGGAGGGGGTGTGGCGACCGTTAGGTTTTTAACGCCCGCTAACGGGGGCTTAAGCCCGATGGATACTGCCGATGCCGCCTGCGGCCGGGTTTAACTGTTAAAGGAGTAACCAGTGGACAGGGAGCTGAAAGCAGAAAGCAGACTGAATGTCCCGCACATCGAGTCTGCTCTCAGCTCTCTGCTTTCTGCTAACAGCCCGCCATCCCCGATAATGTATGCAATTGGATAAGGCGGCAACAACAGCGGGCACCCAGAAGAACCAGTTCGGCACCTTCGCCGGGGTCTACACGCCGTCCATCCTCACCATCCTCGGCGCGATCATGTTCATGCGCGCCAACTTCGTGACGGGCGAGGCCGGCATCATCGGCGCGCTGTCCATCCTGCTGTTGGCCAAGGCTGTATCAGTGCTCAGCGTGATCAGCGTCTCGGCGATCGCCACCAACATGACGGTGCGCGGCGGCGGGGCCTACTTCCTGATCTCGCGCTCGCTGGGGCCGGAATTCGGCGGCTCAATCGGCCTCGCGTACTTCCTCGCGCAGGCGCTGTCCATCCCGTTCTACATCCTCGGTTTCACCGAGGCGATGGCCTTCGCCCTGCCGCAGTACAGCGCCTGGAGCGCGGAGATCGCCTATGGGGCGGCGGCGCTGCTGCTTGTCGTGGCCTGGGTCGGGGCGTCCTGGGCGATCCGCGTGCAGTACCTCGTGATGGGGCTTCTCGGCCTGTCGGTTGTGGCGATCTTCGTCACGGGCGGCATGCACTGGAGCGAGGCCACCTTCATGCACAACCTGGCGGCGAACTACACCCTGCACGTGGTGCCGACGCCCGAGGGGCAGGAGCCGCACAACTTCTGGAGCATCTTCGCGATCTACTTCCCGGCGGTGACGGGCTTCCTGGCTGGCGTGAACATGTCGGGGGACCTGAAGGACCCCAGCCGCTCGATCCCGCGCGGCTCGCTGCTGGCCGTGCTGACCGGCTTCATCGTGTACCTGCTGATCATCCTCGTGAACGGCGGTGCGTTCTCCCGTGAGCAGCTGATCAACCAGCCGTTTGAGATCATGGGGCAGATGGCGCCGTTCGGGATGGGGGTGCTGATCGCGCTTGGGGTGGTGGCGGCCACGCTGTCGTCGGCGCTCGGCAGCTACCTCGGAGCGCCGCGCATCCTGCAGGCGGTGGCGCGCGACCGGCTGCTGCCGTTCCTGAACCCCTTCGCCGCCGGCTCGAAGAAGGGCGACGAGCCCCTGCCGGCCCTGGCGCTGACGGCGGTGATCACCTTCGGCGTGCTGTACTGGAGCTACAACATCGCCCAGGGGGACAGTTTCAACATCGTGGCCAGCGTGATCACGATGTTCTTCCTTTATACATATGGCACGCTGAACCTCGCGGCCTTCACCGAGGCCTTCGGGCGCAACCCGAGCTTCCGCCCGCGCTTCAAGCAGTTCCACTGGTCCACGGCGCTCGTCGGCTTCCTGGCCTGCGGCGCGATCGCCTTCATCATCGACCCGCCGGCCGCCGTGGTGGCGGTGCTCGTGATCGGCGCGCTGTACTGGTACCTGCACCACCGCGAGCTCAGGGCCGCATTCGGTGATGCGCGGCGCGGCTTCATATATACAAATGTGCGCAACCAGCTGCTGCGCCTGCGCTCGATGCCGGCTGACCCGAAGAACTGGCGCCCGACGATCCTCGTGTTCACCGGCAACCCGAGCACGCGCGACTTCCTCGTGCGCTACGCCAACTGGCTGGAGAGCTCGCGCGGGATCGTGATGATCGTGAACATCATCGTGGGCAGCGACGAGCGCAGCGGCTTCCACCACCTGCGGGCCACGAAGCAGATCGAGGCCTACCTGGAGCACAACAACCTGCCGGCCTTCCCGATCGCGGTGGCTACCGACGACCTCTCTATCGGGATGGAGATGGTGCTGCAGACCGCCAGCATCGGGCCGATCCGCCCGAACCTCGTGATGCTGGGCTGGCCCTCGGAGCGCACCAACCTGCAGGCCTATACCCGCAACCTGAAGAGCGCGACCGCCAAGGGCATGAGCCTCCTGATGATCCGCGGCAAGAGCCTGCCGCCGCAGATGGGCCAGCGCAGCATCGACGTGTGGTGGCGCGGCCGGCAGAACGGTTCGCTGATGCTTCTGCTGGCACACATGCTGCAGCACAGCATCGGCTGGACCTCGGCACGCATCCGCATCCTGCGCGTGGTGCCGCGCGAGGTGGAAAAGGAGCCGGCCCTGACAGACCTGCGCAACATCATGGAGGAGGCGCGGGTGGAGGCGGAGCCGGTGGTGATCGTCACCGAGGCAAGCTTCCGCGAGGTGCTGCAGCAGCACAGCATGCAGGCCACAACGGTGCTGCTCGGTTTCGCAACCCCGGAGCCGGAGGAGTCGCAGGCCTGGCGCGACATGTATGAGGAGCTGCTGGAGGGCATGCCCACCACTTTGATGGTACAGGCGCTGGATGAGGAAGACAAGGCACTGCTCGGATAGGAAGCAGGGAGCGGAAAGCAGAGAGCAGACTCAATCAAATGGTTTGTAATGCTTGCTGAAAAAGTGGATAACTCAATTAGCTAATGCGCTAATTATAAGACTACCAACGATCACACCCTTTTCATCTATTGGAAATGTAAGCCAGACCAAGATCGAACTGGACGATTAATTATTATTAGCTGATTAGCTCGTAATAAGTTCTGTATTGACTTGAGAGCTGATCTGAATGGATGCCCATTCATGGTTTGGGATTACCGGAGGTTTACCAGAACGGGTCCGGTAATGACTGGGAACTAAGCGTTATTTAGCAGGCATACACTTGCGGTTTCAGCTGAAGTGTATGCTCCGAAGTCTCGTCTCAGCTCTTCGGCTTCAGATGTGCCAGGTCCTTCGGCAGCTCGACACCCATCTTGTCCAGCGCATAAACCATCAGGTTTGAATTGAAGCTGCCGAAATCCTCCACCAACTCGCCGCCCGGCTTGAAGATCCAGACCCGCGGCGTACCCTTCTCGCGCATGTCCATGCTGATTTCCGTCTGCTTCACATCCGGGTCCCACAGCACCGGGGCCTGCAGGCCTCGCTCGAGGATCGTGGCCTCGGCCTGCTCCTCCACCTTGTCGGCGTTGATGGTGTAGATGTCCACCCCGACATCGTACTTCTGCATGTTGCGGTACATCAGTTCCACGAAGGGCAACTGGCGCTTGCACTGCGGGCATTCGCTGATCCAGAAGAACAGCAAAAACGGCCGGCCGCTGTCAGCCAGCTCCTGGAAGGTCACATGCTCCTTGCCGCCGACTTCCTTCAGGTCAAACTCATAGGACGGCTTGGCATCCTTTCCATCCTTTCCCTGCGCAAAGGCAGAACCGGACCAGCCGAGGAGGCCCAGCACAAGCAGCAAGACAGTCAGCTTCAGAACACGCATTTCCACTCCGTAAACATTGCCCGCAGGCAATTATCCATGACGTGTGCGGGGCCTGCAGTATTCATCGCGGCTGTTATGCTCAATACAGTGCTGCACGGACGCGGCCAAGGGAGGACTGTGGCTTGCTCGCTACCAGGTTCATCATCGCATTTCTCGTAATCGAGCTGCTCGTGCTGCTGGCCGGAGGCCCCGCGCATTCACAGGATAAGTGGATGGTGGGCAGCCAGGAACAGGTGCGGGCGCTGAACATGGTGCAGATCGCGCTGACCGCCTACCAGGCCAGCCATGGCAAATGGCCGAAGAACTGGAAGGAGCTGCGCGAGAGCGGGATCTGGCAATCCGCGCTGCTCAATGAGCAGGGCCAGGCGCTGGACCCGGACAGTGATGGACCGCCGAAGCTCGGCAGCGGCCTCAGCTATCGCGGCGTTGACAGCGAGGGTCGGGCGGTACTTGTGGTGCTGGTGCCGCGCGGGGCAGCCGCTCTGCAAAGCGAGGAGGAGCGCACCTGGCGGCTGGAACCGCAGCCTGACTACGCCTCGCGCCTGAACTGGCTGGACAGCCAGGGCTTCACGGCAGCGCGCGGGATCACGCTGGCGGACTACATTGACGACAAGGGGATGCTTGGCCTGTTTGCGATCTGCGGGGTAATCGAGGAGGGGCTGAAGCTGTACACGCTGGAGAATGGCGGCGGGCCGGAGGAACTGGACCAGCTGATTGACAGCGGATACTGCCCGGTGGACCGCCAGAGCATCAACCCGCATACGGGAGCACGCCTGAAGTTCGACGGCAGCCGCGGCGAGCTGAAGCTCAGCTTCGACAAGGACGGGAAGCTGGTTGGAGTCTGGCCTGTGCTCTCCGATGGCAAGGAGCTTAAGGCGCCGGGGGTCTTCTGAGGGACCGGGGACCAGGGAACAGGGAACGGGGAACAGTAGCAGCGGCGCCCTCGCCGCTGGGGAGTGAAAAGAGGACAGTAATCAGTAAAGAGTAATGAGAACTCGGGTAGCGGTGCGCCCCTGGCGCAACTGGGAGTGGATGTTGCGATGAGGGCTTGGCATGCAATTGGCAACATAGCAGCACGCCGCGCAGTCGCGCGGGTGGAAGCGTACTCGCCAGACTGGTTTTACTGGCGCAGAGATACTGTGTCAGAAGTCAAGCGGCTTTCGGTTGAGATACATACATTTCCTGCTTCCTGATCAGGGCATG
>JAGRNR010000026.1:0-53260 GCA_020440645.1 bacterium
TCCGCACGCCGACGGTGTAAGTGCCGGGCTGGGTGTAGACATGCGTCACCTTGTCATCGACTGCCAGTGCCAGCGTCGTGCCGCTGGAATCGCCGAAGTCGTAGCTCACACCGGTGACCAGCGCGCCGCTGCCGGCCGTGCTGCCGCTTGCGTCATACTCCAGCTCGTAACCTGCGACGATGCTGTCGGGGACGTGCAGCTGGGGCTGCGGGGAGGCCGGCACCTCGCCGGAGAACTGCAGCTCCAGCGCGCTCAGGTCGCTGCTCTGCTCCCAGGCCAGCACCACCACGTACACCTTGCCGGAGGGCGAGACGAAGTTTCCGCCGTCCGTGATTGGCAATGTGCCGATCGAAGCGCGCCTTGTCCACTGCCAGCGTCCGCTGCCAAAGTCCGCCAGCGCTACGTACACCGGCTTGTTGAACACCGTCAGCAGCCCGCTCGGCACCACTTCACCGCCTGGTTCCAGTCCTGCCGCCGAGAACATCGCCCAGACCGGTGCTCCACCGGAAATATCGAGGTTGAGGAAACCCGGCAGCTGAGCCACGCCGTTCTCGGTCTTGAGGATCGCCGCGGTGCCCAGCAGTTCAAGCTTGCTGGAGCTGATGCTGCGTGGTGTTTCCCCCAGCGAGTCGAGCGTCTCCAACGGCGGCAGGCTGACAGGTGGCTTGCCGTCACCCGGCTGCGTCTCTTGTCCACTGGCCGGACGCGCATGTTCGCCGGAGCAGGCCGCCAGCATTGCAGCGGCCAGCAGCAGGATGCAGAAGTTGAAGAGGAATCGTGCCACGCCTATCTCCACCAGGGGTACCCACCTGATTCTAAGGCCGCGGGGCGGCAATTGCAAAGTGGGGAAGCGTCGCAGAAAAAAGGACGCCCGGACAAATCCACCGGGTAGGCCAGGCCCAGCCCTTCCCAAATGGATCTATCCAGGCGAAATGGCTGAAATCTCTTTACAGCCGGGAGGGGGGAACACTTGCTTGTTTCAATCCTTCCTCAGGCAGCGGTACCGTTCCAAAATACACAGCCTGATTCCGGGAAATCATCTCGCTCATGCTTCCCACTGGTAATTAGCTCCAGGAACACGGGTCCCTGTTCATATTTATTGTCCCCGATTAGCCGGATTGTGAAATACACACAAGCAGTCCAATCTGAGGAAACACTTCGAGGGAACACCCTGCACCCAGAGATTCATCGGCTTATCTGCAAACTACTTTACATTTGTCTATAAGTATCGGATAATATATAAACATGACAAGAAATACAGAAGCTACATACCTGCTTGCGCTGGCCCGTAATGTGACCCGGGCCCAACTTCTGGAACTGCAGTCCTGCCTGGGGGAACTGTCAGCGCTGCTTGACCTGTCGGATGAGGAAATGCAGCGCCTGCCGATGCCGGCCGGGATCCTGCAACGCGTGATTGAAGCGCGCCGCGGCTGTGACACTGCGGCGGACATGGCTGCGATGCGCGAGCGCGGGATCCACCTGCTGGCAATCACTGAGCCGGGCTACCCGGAACTGCTGGCGGACTGCAGCGATGCCCCGGTGATGCTGTTCTGCCGTGGCCGGCTGGAGATCCTCGAAGGTGAGGGCATCGCCGTCGTCGGCAGCCGCAAGTGCAGCGAACGCGCGCTCAGGCATGCCTGGAACTTCGGCGTGGAACTCGGAGAATGCGGCCTGCCGGTTGTCAGCGGGCTTGCGCTCGGTGTCGACGGGCAGTCGCATGAAGGTGCGCTCAGTGTGCATGGGCCGACTGTCGCCGTGCTGGGCTGCGGGGTCGATGTCTGCTACCCGCCACGCCACCACGAACTGTTCGACAGGCTGGCGCATGAGGGCCTGCTTGTCAGTGAGTACCCGCCAGGCACCGAGCCGCACCGCACGCACTTCCCGCAGCGCAACCGCATCATCAGCGGCCTGTCGCGCGGCACGCTGGTGATCGAGGCCCCGATGGGCAGCGGTGCACTGATCACCGCACGGATCGCCGCCGACCAGGGCCGGGAGATCTTCGCCATGCCCGGCCCGGCGCTCAGTCCCTATGTGGCCGGCAACCACCACCTGATCAAAAGCGGGCAGGCCAAATTGACGGAAACGCTGGACGACATCCTCGTCGAATTCGGCACCAACCGCAGCGCACTGATGGAACAAGCCGCACGCTCCCGCCGGCGCACAGGTGCTATTGTGGAGCCCGCGCAGGTTCCGGATGGGGACCGCGAAGTGCCGGCGGCGGCTGCCTCCGGTGCGCTGGAGCCCGATGAACAGCGGGTCCTTGAGCTGTTGAGCTATGAGGGAACGCACATCAACGAGGTCGTGCGCCGGCTCGGGATGAACACGGCGCAATGCTCCAGCCTCTTGACGATGCTGGAGATCAGGGGTTTAATCTCCTCGGCCAGCGGCGGATATTATGTCCGCCTTTGAAATAATTCAGTGGACACCTTATATATAGGCAGTGAATTCCACAATCAGGCAGTAGACATCTATGGGACATAAAGCACTGATCGTCGAGTCGCCCACCAAGGCCAAGACAATCGCGCGCTACCTTGGCAAGGAGTTCAAGGTGGTTTCAACCGTCGGGCACATCCGCGACCTGCCCAAGAGCAGCCTCGGGGTCGACGTTGACAAGAACTTCGAGCCGGAGTACCAGAACATCCGCGGCAAGGCCAAGACCATCAAGGCGCTCAAGGACGCGATCAAGGACGCCGACGAGATCTACCTGGCAACCGACCCCGACCGTGAGGGCGAGGCGATCGCCTGGCATGTAGCGCAGATCCTGAAGAAACCGGTCAAGCGCGTCGAGTACCAGGAGGTCACGAAGAAGGCCGTGCTCGAGGCGCTGAAGAACCCGCATGACATCAATGCCTCGCTCGTGGACGCCTACCAGGCGCGCCGCGTGCTGGACCGCCTCGTGGGCTACCAGATCAGCCCGCTGATGTGGCGCAAGATCAAGCCCGGCCTCAGTGCCGGCCGCGTGCAGAGCGTGGCGGTGCGCCTGATCTGTGATCGCGAGGAAGAGATCCGCAACTTCAACCGTGAGGAGTACTGGAACTTCGAGGCCGACTTCTCGCGTGGCTCTGACAACTTCACTGCGGCACTGGTGCGCATCGGCGACCAGCGCATCAGCCGCCCGAGCGAGGAGCACCGCCGCGAGGAGGAGAACGGCGCGGACACCGGCCGCAGTGTGATCATCCGCAACCAGCAGGAAGCCGACAAGCTCGTGGCCGATGCCAACGCCCAGAGCTACGCCGTCTCGGACATCTCCAGCCGCAAGCACACCCGCCGCCCGGCCCCGCCCTTCATCACGAGCACCCTGCAGCAGGACGCCGCGCGGCGCTACGGCTGGAGCGGTAAGCGCAGCATGCGCATCGCGCAGCAGCTGTACGAGGGAATTGACCTCGGCAGTGGCCCCGAGGGCCTGATCACGTATATGCGTACCGACTCAGTGCGAGTGAACCCGGCGGCGATTGACGACGCCCGCGCACTGATCGTGAACCGCTTCGGCCAGGCCCACCTGCCTGAGAAGGCCAACTTCTACCGCAGCAAGAAGGACGCGCAGGACGCCCACGAGGCGATCCGCCCGACCAGCGCCGAGCGCGCCCCCGAGATGCTCGCGCGCTTCCTCAATGAGGACCAGATGCGCCTCTACCGCCTGATCTGGCAGCGCTTCATCGCCAGCCAGATGAAGCCGGCGGAATTCGAGACACATTCGATCGAGATCACCGGCGGGTTGTACACCTTCCGCCTGTCCAGCACGAACACGCTGTTCAAGGGTTTCCTTGAGGTGTATGGCGACGCCCGCAATGAGAGCGAACAGCCCGAGCTGCCCCCCTTGGCGGCAAACGAGGCTGTCAAGCTTGATGAGCTGCGCCCGAGCCAGCACTTCACCAAGCCGCCACCGCGCTACACCGACGCCTCGCTGATCAAGGCGATGGAGGAGTACGGCATCGGCCGCCCCTCGACCTACGCCTCGATCATCGACACGATCATCTTCCGCAACTACGTCGTCAGGGTGCAGAAGCAGTTCCAGCCCACCGAGTGGGGCTTCGTGACAACGGAGATGATGGAGCACTACTTCCCCGAGATCGTCGACGTCGGCTTCACCCGTGACATGGAGGGCAAGCTGGACGAGGTCGAGGACGGAAAGATGGACTGGCGCAACGTGCTTGGCAACTTCTACACGCCGTTCAAGACCAAGGTTGATGCGGCCGGTGAGGAGAAGAAGTACTTCAAGGCCAAGCCGCAGGAGACTGAGCACAGTTGCGACAAGTGCGGCTCCGTGATGCTCCTGCGCCACGGCAAGTTCGGCCGCTTCCTGAGCTGCTCGGCCTACCCGGAGTGCTCAAACATCAAGAACATCGACGAGAAGGGCAACATCATCGACCGCCCGGTCAGCGAGGCCGGCCAGAAGGTCGACTACCCCTGCCCGAAGTGCGGCAAGGAACTGTCCGTCAAGGTCAGCCGCTGGGGCACGAAGTTCATCGGCTGCAGTGGCTACCCGAAGTGCGACTACACCAGCGAGCTGCAGACGAAATGCCCGAAGTGCCAGGGCGAGCTGCACAAGAAACGCCTGCCCAACCGCCGGGTGATCCTGGTCTGTGGCAACAACGAGACCCCGGATGGCGAGAAGGTCGGCAAGTGCGACTTCGTGCTGTGGGGCAAGCCGCTGTTGGAGAAGTGCGAGAAGTGCGGCTTCTGGCTGGCCGAGCAGAAGATCAAGGGCACGGACCGCTTCCGCCGCTACTGCTCCAATGCCGTCTGTGACAACCACAAGGGCATCTTCACCGACGAGGACAAGGAGGAGGAGGGCGCTACGGTCAGCGCTGAAAGCGTTGAAGAGTAGGATGTAGGATCTCGGTTGTAGGGTGTAAAGGAGGCCAGGCCGTTGGCTTGGCATACAAGGACATAGGATATCGGTTGTAAGGTGTAGCAATCCAGGATTCAGATACTGGGTTGGAATGAACTGCAGCCAGGGTAAGGATTGAGTGCGGCATTCGTGACACGAAGTGTCACCAGCATATTCTGGTCGAGCGCAGCTCGACTCCCAAAATCCCTACGCCCCACACCCCAGCTCCTACACCCTCGCCTGCTACCCCCTACAACCCAGCTCCTACACCCTCGCCTGCTACCCCCTACAACCCAGCTCCTATGCCCTGCCCAGGCAGCACCTGCTGCCTGACAACCGTCCCGCCGGTCTCCCGTGCAAGCAGCGTTGCCATTTCGTCCACCGCGGCCTGCACATCATCGCGGCTGAAGCCCTCTGTAGAGGCATACAGCACGGCGATGTAGTCCGTCGCTCCTTCGAAGATCTTCGTTGCCATCGAGTCCTTCACGGGGCCGCCGGTCGGTTCACCATCGCCGGCCCCGCGGCACAGGCAGATGCTCTTCTTCATGTCGATCAGATGCCCGGCGTTGTTGAAGACATAGCCTTCACCCTCGTTGGCGATCCGTACCGTCAGCCGCCCATCCAGCTTGCCGGCGTCGAGGATGCTGATCGGCAGGCAGTGCTTCAGTGAGACGTAATTGTTCACGTCCACGCAGTTGTTGATCAGGTTGAATGCCCCGCGTTCCCGCACATCCGCCAGCAGGAACTCCTGCGCCGGCTTGTTGCGCCCGGTGGCGGAGAATCCCGCCAGCTTGAGGACCTTGCGAACGGATGAACGACGGCCTTCGTCCAGACTGAAGTCCTCCGCGCAGACCTGCGTGGCCAGCTCTGAGCAGGCCTGCTGCAGCTCCACGGATGATTCGCGCAGGGTCCCGCCCGTGATCTCGACTATGCCGAGCAGCAGGCGGGGGTCGTCGATGCCCAAAATTACGTCAAGCGCCATGCAGCTATTTTAGTTAATTGCACCCTATGACCGACCGTTATTGTGTGATCTTCTCCGCAGTCCTCAGGGATCCACTTCGCATCGCCGCAATAGCGCTCCTCGTTTGCGCCTGTGGCCTGTGCCGGCCTGCCTTCGCCAGCGTCGTGGACTCCCGCAAGGCCGAGCAGACCTACCAGTCCGGCGACTACGCCGAGGCGCGCCGCATGTTCGAGGCGCTCAGTGAGGAGTTCCGCAACACCAACACTGACACCAGCGACTACCGTGTCTACCGCGAGGCGATCTACCTCTACGACCGCCTGGCGGACTGTGCCTTCACCCAGAAGGACTGGCCGGCACTGAAGCGCTATCTCGACGGCATGCTCGTGGTTTCGCATTCCGAGCGCAGCCTGAGCGAAGCGGCACTGTCCGGCGCGCTGGCCTCGGGCATCGCCTACGCCACCGCGGGCTATCTCTCGGACCAGCTTGATGAAAGCGTGCGCATCTCGAGCATCATCCAGCTCAAGCGCAGCCTGGTGCTGCTGCTGCTCGACACGGATGGTGGCGGGCCCAATGGCCAGCTGGCGATTGAGCAGTACCAGTTGCTGGCCGCTGCCCTGCGCAGCGTGGTGAGCACGGCAGAAGGTTACTACGCCATCGACCGCCGCCAGCTGGAGGAGCATTTCGAGGATTTCGATGCGATCTTCGCCCGCCTCGATGAGCTTGGCAATGTGGACGAGCTGTGGGACAAGTACCCGCCGGCGGGCAAGAACCCCAGCCAGGACGAGCCCCAGCAGTAGGGAAAAAGCTCCAAGGCGCTGAATTCCAGGTCTGGTCTGAGTCTGGATGCGGCCTGAAGTGTGGCAAGACCCTGTATCAATAACAACTCATTATGGAAATATTCCGGGAAAATTGTTATCATCTATGCGCGGGCAATATCTCAAGGGAGGAGTAGAAATGGGATCAGCTAACGACAGGAACCCCCTGCACAACTTCTATTTCACCTTCGAGATGATCGATCTCGCGGCGAATCCGCACGTGTTCTTCGATTTCCGCCTGATGGGAAAGCTGATCCACCTCGCCATCCCGCGCCTGCCCACCGTGCGCCTGTTCGGCCCCTCCGACTGGAAGGTGCTGGCCACGGTCTGCCAGGTCAGCGACATCGTCGGCGGCGACTACGTCAAGCTGCTCTGCGCCCAGGCGGCCCAGAACAACCAGGACTACTCCGAGACGGAGTACGAGGAAGGTCTGCGCCGCTACGTGATCGCCGCCAGCGGTGAGAGCGGGCTGGACACGCTGGAGCCCTTCACCCGTATCGAGGGCTGGGAGGGCGGCTACCTCGCCAGCCGCATGAGCCACATCGCCTACTACCGACGCGACTCAGACATGCTCGGCCTGGCCGTGGACCGCCTGAAGGAAATGGACTACCCGACCAGCGATGAAAGCTGCCCGGCGATGGACTACGGCATTGCCAACCAGATGCAGCGCAAGCTGTCGAGCGCGGTCTGCAACCCGGCCCCGCTGTTCGCAACAGCGGACATGCTGAAGCCCACGCTCAAGAAGCGCTACTACCTCGACATCAAGCGCACCCTGCTCAGCAGCCGTTAACCAGGTTCCAGGGAGCAGGTTGCTGGTTGCAGTTTTTGGAACTGCCAACTGCTTTCTGCAAACTGACCACTGAATTCTGACAACAGCGGCTTGCAGCCGCTTCTGCTGATCCCTGTTCCCAGTTCCCTCCCACATCCCTCCAAACTCCAAACTCCCCACTCTTTTGCTTGACAACTCCTGAATCACGGGTATAATCCCTCGACCCTGCCAATGGCGGGGATATTCCACCCGGAGGTGCAGCATGAAAGCAGTGAAGCGAAATAGCAAGCGATGTGCAGTGCGGCAATCCGGGTCGGCCATACTCCGATATCTCCTCGATAGATAGCCGGCCGTCCTAAGCAGGACGACACCAGCCGGCAGACCGCACCACTAGACACCCCACCAACGCTTGTGTGTTTTTCCGATTCGCGCAAGCGCTCTTCGGACTGGCGCTGCGGTGAAAGCAAGTTTCACCGGGTCGCGCTGAACCAACATCTCCCGCAGTTGCGAAAAGGCGGGATCAACATGACAATCATGATTCGTGCACGGAATTGATTGAGACAAGTTATAAGGAAAACGAAATGGAGACCATGGGACATGTTTCAACCCACCAGGTGATCGACTGCGGCAACGGCCGCTTCGCCCGCAGCTGGGCTGACCCGGCTGCCATCGAGGGCAGCGCGGCCGAGCAGATCCGCAAGATGGCAACCATGCCGCAGCTCTACCGGCACCTCGCGATCATGCCGGACTGCCACTATGGCAAGGGCGCGACCGTCGGCAGCGTGATGGCGCTTGATGGCGCCGTCGTGCCGAACTGCGTCGGAGTGGACATCGGCTGCGGGATGGCGGCCGTCAACACCGGGCTGAAGTTCGAGGGCGAAATGGCAACGCGTGCCTTCTGGCAGGGCTGGCTCAGCCGCACCGCTGAGGCGGTGCCGGTCGGTTTCTCCTGCCATGAGCGGGACCGCCGGGGCAACCGTGGCGGGCCGGAGCGTGAACAGCGCGCCGTCGAGCACTTCGGCTCGGAGGACTGGCACAAGCAGCCGCGGGCTGCCGGCCAGCTCGAACCGGGCCGCAAGTTCCGTTCCCTGCATGAGCAGCTTGTCCGCCAGGCGGGCACGCTCGGCGGTGGCAACCACTTCCTGGAGGCGCAGCGTGACGAGGATGGCAACGTCTGGATCATGGTGCACTCCGGCTCGCGCAACATCGGCCTGCGCCTCGCGGGGCATTACGACCGCCGGGCGCGTGAGCTGAATGCTCAGTGGAAAAGTGAAGCGCCGCCGAGCCTGAACTGGCTGCCGACTGACAGCGAGGATGGCCAGGACTACCTGGCCGACATGCAGTGGTCGGTACAGTACGCGCTGTTCAACCGCAAGGAGATGCTGCGAGGCGCGCTCGGCGCACTCGATGTGGAGTTCGAGGAGGAGCGCATGCTCAACCTGCCGCACAACTTCGCCTCGATGGAGAACCATTTCGGCAGGAACGTGCTGGTGCACCGCAAGGGAGCCACCGCTGCGCGGGCCGGCCAGCCGGGCATCATCCCGGGCAGCATGGGTACCGCGAGCTACATTGTGGAGGGGCTTGGCAATGCCGACTCCTTCCACTCCTGCAGCCACGGTGCGGGCCGCGCGATGAGCCGGACCCAGGCGAAGCGTGAGTTCAGCACGGCGGACATGGAGCGGAGCCTGGCTGGCACCTTCACGCTGGCTGACAGCGGCTGCATCGATGAGGCACCGCAGGCCTACAAGGACATTGACGAGGTGATGGCCCGCCAGGGCGACCTCGTGAAGATCATGCACCGCCTGCAGCCGGTGATCACGCTCAAGAGTGGCGACAACGCCATTGACTGACGGAGGCCAGGCAAATAGTGGTCAGTAGCCAGTGGTCAGTAGCCAGTGGTCAGTGGTCAGGCAGGCTGGAAGAAGCAGTATGAGAATCAGGTCTGGTTCTCCGGAAGCAGACAGATCGAGTCTGCTGCTTCTGTTTCTGCAAACTGCTTCCATCTGACCACTGACTACTGACCACTGACCACTATTCGGGGCCGGGCAATGTGGCCCGGCCCCTGGCACGGGGACTAAAGGACAGACAAGGGAGGGCCGGGATCGACTGAGATCCCGGCCATGGCAGTTTGCTGGCGTCTCAATGCGATCTGGTATATGATTCATCTGGATCAAGAATCTGGAGTGCCGAATGACCATCCGCGCAATGAACGCCCTGCTGGCCCTGATCGCCGTCCTGCTACTGAGCTGCCTGTCCGCCTGTGGCGGCGGCGGTACGACAACTCCTCCCCCAGGCGGTGGCAACAACAACGGCGGAGGTGGCGGCAACAATGGCGGCGGCCTGACCATCCCGCCGGCCGAGACCTTCCAGGACCTGAGCCCGGCCAGTGATGACAATGTCACGTCCTGGCTTAAGGATGTCTACCACACCCTGCCGGAAGTTGGCGATGCCGACGGCCCCTACCAGAACAGCTCACTCAAGGGCTACGCTGACAGCGTGTTCGGCATCACGAACAACGAGCGTGCGACGGCCGGCAAGCCGGCGCTGATGCGCAGCACGGACCTTGACAACCTGGCCCAGGCCCATGCCCGTGACATGGCGCTGCGCGACTACTTCAGCCATGACACCGAAGGCTACGGGATTGACTACGTCGGCCGCCTGGATGCGATTGACCCGGCCCCGTACAACTTCATGGGTGAGAACATCGCCGGCAACCAGCAGACCCCGCAGGCGGTGATGAGCACCTGGATGAACAGTGACGGGCACCGCGCCAACATCCTGCATGACAACTATGAGTATGTCGGCATCGGCTGCTACTACGATGCGGGGGGCGGTCCCTACAACATCTACTGGGTGCAGGTGTTCGCGCGCTTCAACGGTGATCCGGATGCGCACGTCTGGCTGCTTCCCTGAAGTCCCCGTTCAAATCGGGCTTAAGTGTCACCGACAGTCCGCTTGCGGGCAGGTAGTATCTGGGCAGCGAATAAAAACCCTGGAACGACAGCATGCACAATTCATGGAAGAACGGTTCTGCGGCATTGCTGGCGGCACTGCTGCTGGCATCCTGCGGCGGTGGTGGAACCGGCGAGATCTTTGCTACTGACAACAGCTCCGGCTCCAACAGCCACATTCCGCCGCTGGTGCGCCCGCCTGCTGAGAGCTTCACTGACAACAGCCCGGCCACTGACAGCGCGTCCGCCAGCTGGTTGAAGGACGCCTACCACAGCCTGCCCGCCGTCGGCGACAGCGACGAGGCCTACCAGAACGCCAGCCTGGCCGCCTGGGCTGATGAGATCCTGCGGCTGACGAATGTGGAGCGCGGCCGCTACGGCCTCAATCCCCTGCTGCGCAGCCGCCACCTGGACTACGTGGCCCAGGCGCATGCCCGGGACATGGGCCTGCGGGACTACTTCAGCCATACCGCCCAGGGCTACAACCTCTCGCCCTTTGACCGCATGGACGCAGTGCAGACGGCCTATTACGACACCGCCGGTGAGAACATCGCCGCCGGCCAGTCCACTCCACAGGAAGTGGTCGTTTCCTGGATGGCCAGCCCCGGTCACCGTGCCAACATCCTCAATGCCAACTTCACGCACATGGGGGTCGGTGTCTACTACGACAGCGCCGGTGGCCTGCACGTCGAACAGTGGGTGCAGCTGTTCGCCGGTTTCCGCGGCGACCCCGAAACCAGCGACTGGATCAACCCCTAGGCCCGCTTCCGGGAAACATATATGTAGGTTCGGCGTAATTGCGCTGTAATTCCTGTCAAACACATGGCAATGCACCTGGCAATTGGGTACATTGTCAGTAATGGCACGCATTTTTATCCTGATGGCGATCCTGATAGCGGCCAGCCCGCGCCAAGCCCTGGCCGTTAGCGACTCATCCCAGACCAGCGAAGTGATCGTCGCTGCGCGTTCCTTCGTTCCCTGGAAACTGGAGGCCTACCGCCGCCGCGATGTGGCCTGGTCGCTGGGCCTGAGTAACAGCTACTTTGAGGACAGCATCCTCGGGCACCGCACCGCAGCCGAGAGCTGGTCACGCCATGAACCGGACCCGCAGGGTGTCTGGCTGGCCTGCCCGGAAGGTTACCGCAGCGGCAGCATGGCGCTGCAGATCGAGATGGATGCTGCGGCCCCGGCGGGGATCGGGCTGGAACTGTACAACCGCCAGAACCTGCTACTCGTAAGGATGGAACTGCCTGCACTGGCTGCCGGGACCAATGAGATCGAACTGCCGCTGGACCTGTCCATCGCGGACAGCAATCCCAGCAGCCTGCTGCTGGCGATCCCGGATGGAAAGGCTCCTGGCATCTCCCAGCTGAGGCTGACGGGGCTTTGCCGGAACTTCGGTGAGCATAGTTTTGCCCGCTTCCAGCTTGGCGACTTGGAACTCAACGGCGGGGAACGCCTGCTGCTGCGCTGAGATTCCGTCTAATTCTTCGAATATTGTCGAAAACTACTTGCCCTTCCCTGCGAAAGAATTTATAATTCGACGGGTATTGAATTAAGCGGAGAAACGACAGGGAGGAGCAAGGCATGCAGTACGAGGAAATTCTCAACAAGCGCTGGGATACGGTGATCATCGGTGGTGGTCCCGGTGGCATGGGGGCGGCACTCTACACAGCTCGCGCAGACCTCTCAACGCTGATCATCGAGAAGCAATTCGTCGGCGGCCTGATTGCGCTGACGCATGAGGTCGAGAACTACCCGGCTGTGGACTTCGCCTCCGGCATGGAGCTGACCCAGAAGATGGAGGCCCAGGTCAAGAAGTTTGGCACTGAGATCCTGTACAAGGATGTGCAGAAGGTGGAGCGCGTGCCGGACAGCCATGACTTCTTCGTGAATCTCTCCGATGGCAAGCAGATCCGTGCCCGCAGCCTGGTGATCGCCTGCGGATCAGCCCCGCGCCGCCTGCCCGCTGCCGGTGAGGAGGAGTACTACGGCCGCGGCGTGAGCTACTGCGCCACCTGCGACGGTGCATTCTTCCGCGACAAGGACATCGTGGTGGTCGGCGGTGGTGAGAGCGCATTCCAGGAAGGCCTGTTCCTCACGCAGTTCGGAAAGAGCGTGACCCTGGTGCACCGCCGCGACGCTTTCCGGGCCACCGAGCTGGCCAAGCGCCGTGCCCGCTCCAAGCCTAACTGGACCGAGAAGACGAACTACACCGTGGAGGAGATCTACGGAAACGGCACGGTGAACGGTGTCAAGCTGAAGCATACCGAGACCGGTGAGGTGGAGGATTTCAGGGCAGACGGCGTGTTCGGCTTTATCGGCTATGAGCCGGCTTCGCACTTCGCCGCGCACCTGATAGACACGGACGAGGAAGGCTACATCGTGGTGGACGGCCACATGCGCACCACCTGCAAGGGCATCTGGGCCGCGGGCGACATCATCAAGGGCAGCCTCAAACAGATGGTGATCAGCGCCGGCAACGGTGCCACGGCGGCCATCGACATCCGCGAATATCTTTCCGAGGAAGAGGACTGAACCCCCCAGCAGCTGTTAAAGTCTGGCTGTGCGGATGCTGAAAATCCATTGGGAGCGCCGGGGCCTGACCCTGCTTGAGCTGGCGATCATGCTGGCCATCGTCGGCGTGCTGATTTTCATCGCATTACCGACGCTCAATGAGAACGAAGAGGAAGCCACCATCAGCTTCGCCAAGCAGCAGCTGGGCTACCTCAACAGCCTGGAGCAGGAGTACTACACGCTCTACGGCACATATGCACCCTTCAGCAAGATCGCCGAGGAGCCGAAGATCCGCGACCGCTTCGACCTGCGTTTCAAGTCGGATGTCTCGCTGGTTGAGGGGATCAAGTTCAGCGGACCGATGGAAGAGCAGAAATTCTATGTGATCTTCGCCGAACTGCCGGATGGGAGCAAATACAAGGTTGACCAGACCGGCGAGATACGCCCCGCTGATTCATAATAGTATTGAATCGATTGTGGAGAACTGCTATCATTTCCTTCCTGTAAGGTGGATAACTCGCCTTACTGCGGATCACGGGCAATCGGGGTAAAACTGGTGACAAGTGCGGCAGAAGTACTAAGCATGATGAAGGAGCAGCTAGGCGGGCAGCTCTCTCGTCCCAAATATGAACTACTGGTGCGTCCCCTCGGAATCAGGGGGATCGACGCCGATGGCCTGCATCTGACCATCTCCAATGAGGTGCTCAAGGGCTGGCTGCTCGACCAGTATGCTGAATTGCTCAACGAACTGGCCAGCCTGATCCTCGGGCGACCGACCAGGGTGACCGTGAGCGTGGCTACCCCCGCCGCCGTGAACCAGGCCGCTTCCTATCCCACCGATTCAAACCCGATGCTGGTTGACGCCGAGCATGAGTTCGGTTCCGACCGTGGCAGCGGCATGCAGCTGGAGCGCCGTACCCCCGCCGAGGAGACCCGCGTCCGCCGCCCGCTGCTCAACCCGCGCTTCACCTTTGACAGCTTCGTGGTCGGCAGCAACAACACCTTCTGCTATTCAAGCTGCCTGCAGGTCGCGCAGAACCCCGGCCAGAGCTACAACCCGCTGTTCATCTACGGCGGCGTTGGGCTGGGCAAGACGCACCTGATGCAGGCGATCGGCAACGAGATCTGGCGCCGTAACAACTCTGCGCACGTGATCTACGTCACCAGTGAGAAATTCACCAACGACTTCATCGAGCACGTTCGCACAGGGCGGATGAGCGACTTCCGCAACCGCTACCGCGACGCGGACGCGCTGCTGATTGACGACATCCAGTTCCTGTCCGGCAAGACCGAGACCCAGATCGAGTTCTTCCATACCTTCATCCACCTGGTGGAGGATGGCAAGCAGATCGTGATTTCCAGCGACCGTCCACCCAGGACGCTGAAGGGCATGGAGGACCGCCTGGTCAGCCGCTTCAGCATGGGCCTCGTGGCGGATGTGGACGAGCCGAGCCTCGAGACCCGCATCGCGATCCTGCAGAAGAAGGCCGAGGCCGAGCAGGTCAAGCTGCCGGAGGAAGTCTGCACCTTCATCGCGGAGAAGGTCTCCAGCAACGTGCGCGAACTTGAGGGTTCGCTGATCCGCCTGCTGGCCTTCTGCGACATCAGCAACAACCCGCCGACCGTCGAGGTTGCGGCGCGTGTGCTGGCTGACTTCATCGACACCGGCGGCTTCCGCCAGGAACTGTCGATCAAGCAGATCATCAGCGTTGTCAGCGAGTACTTCAACGTCAGCGAGCAGCTGCTGCTCAGCCCCAACCGCTCGAAGCGCGTGGCCCTGGCCCGGATGGTGGTGATGTACCTCGCGCGTGAGTACACCAACCTGACCCTCAGCCAGATCGGCAACGAACTCGGCGGCCGCGACCATTCCACGATCAGCCACGGCGCGAACAAGATCGCCGGTGAGATCGTGGAGGACCCCTACGTCGAGCAGACCGTCACCCAGATCAGCCGCCTGCTGAAGTAGCGGATGGGAGGTCAGACGAAAGTCTGACAACGGGAGGTCAGCTGTAAAGCTGACAATCGGGTTTCGGTGTTCCGGTTTCGGGTTTCGGCATATGAAGCCAAGCCATGATATGTGATTCGCACTCCAATCAAAGTGCCGTACCGGCGCTACCTCGCAGCACCTGACAGGGAGTGCCGCGAAGTCATTTCCACTTCCCGCCACTCAGATCCGCAAAACTCTGTGCCCTCTGTGCCTCTGTGTTTGTATTGCCAGCGATGCGAGCAGGCTGTCCATCGCGCAACTGTGCGGCTCGCTTCGCTCTTCTGACAACACAATTACCTCCAGGGGAATAATCAAACACAGAGTCACAGAGAACACAGAGGATTACAATGGGGTTGCCAATCCCGTCAGCCATGCGCACTTCTCTGCATTCCCACCCAATCGCGGCGGGGCCGCGCCGGTACTGCATTTCGATGAAGCATTATGAATCTTCGGTAGGGGACTGCGGATAATTCTATAACCGCTTGTACCGGCGCTGCCCCGCCGCGCATGAAAGTGAATTCTGTGAGTTTGCATGCATGTCCCGCCTTACAGATCCGGAAAACTCTGTGCCCTCTGTGCCTCTGTGGTTATATTGCCATCTTTGCGAGCAGCGACTTCGTGCGCAGCGCGCCTGACCAGGCATGGGATGTTGCCAGATGACATTCCCTCAGCGTCTCCGGATTCACTCTGCGCCTCTGCGCCAAAAGAACCGTACCGCTTAGTACGCTGTCGCCCGAACGAATGTGAACCTCAGCGGCGCGCAGCCGCGCGGGGGAAATCGTGCTCGCCAGTCTGGTTTTATTGGCGCGGAGGCGCGGAGAATGAAGAGAGGCGCAGAGATTCTTATACCTGTTGCCATTCCCGTCTGTCATGCGTACTTCTCTGCATTTACACCCAATCGCGGCAGGGCCGCGCCGGTACTTGTTCTTTGAGGCGACGCTTGGTGTCTTGTGCCTTGGTGGTTTAAACGCGCTTGCGATTTATTCGTAGAAACCGAGCGCAGCGAATCCCGATGCCTCATCTTGCCGGGTCTGCTTTCAGCTTTCTGCTTCCTGAGTGCAGTTGTCAGCTTGACAGCTGACCTCCCCCATCTCCCAGCAGGCTGCCGATGAAGGCCACCTGGGCTGCGAACATGCCGTTCTTCCCGTCGTCGGCGATCGCTGCGCCGCAGAGTTGCCAGGTGATCGCCGTGGCCATCGCACGCGCCTTCATCTTCGGTGCTGCGCTGCCCTCACCCTTCAGGCCCTTCAGCAACCTGCGCCAGAATTCCACCAGCTCCGTTTCGTAGGAATCCACCTGCGCTGCCAGCTCATCCGGCAGGGCCGAGCGGTCCAGCCGCATCGCTGCCAGCAGGCGGTACTGCGCCTGCAGCGAGCCCTCCGACAAGCGGCGGATGCAGAAACCCAGCCGCCGCGCACTGTCCGGGAAGACCTCCGCGGGCATCGCCAGTTCATTGCGCCAGATCGCCAGCGCCTGCTCGAGTGCGGCCGCTGCCAGTGCTTCCTTGCTGCCGAAGTGGTAGAACAGGTGGTTCTTCGTCAGGCCGGCGCTGTCCACGATGTCCGCCACACTGGCCGAGCCATAGCCGCTCTTCGAGAACACCGCAAGCGCGGCCTCGACGAGCGCGCTTCTGGCCCGCTGCCCCTTCTGTGTCACCCTGCGCTGCTGCTGTTCCATATATTCACCAACCGATTGATTAGCTGATTGTAACAGCCGCTCATTCTGGCAACCGCCCGCCACTGTGCATGCGAAAAGCATCGCGCCAGGCCCGCGCTGGGCTACACTATCCCCGTGGAAGAGGCACAGCCGCGCCAGCCGATCATGGCGCTCAGTGAGCAGGAGGCACGCCGCATCAGCGCCGGCGAGGTCGTCGAGCGGCCGGTGAACGTCGTCAAGGAGCTGGTGGAGAATGCGCTTGATGCGGGGGCCACGCAGGTCACGGTCGAACTGGAGGACGGCGGGCGCCAGCTGATCCGCGTGACTGACAACGGGCATGGCATCCCGGCCAGTGAACTGCCGCTCGCCGTTCTGCCGCACCATACAAGTAAGATCCGTAGCCTGGATGACGTGTTCGGCCTTTCGTCACTGGGCTTCCGCGGCGAGGC
This sequence comes from bacterium, assembly GCA_020440645.1. GTDB lineage: Bacteria > 4484-113 > 4484-113 > 4484-113 > JAFGCY01 > JAHEFU01. The sequence goes on from JAGRNR010000026.1 coordinate 16,937, forward strand.
GCTGGCCAGCATCGCCGCCGTTTCCCGCCTGCGCATTGCCAGCCACCATGCGGATGATGAGCTGGGCACGGCGCTCAGCCTCGACCCGGCCGGCCTGTCCAGCACGGAGCCGGTCAACCTGCAGGGTGGCACCGAAGTCGAGGTGCGTGAGCTGTTCCACAACACGCCGGCGCGCCTCAAATTCCTGCGCTCGCGCCAGAGTGAATCGGCGCAGGTCGGGCGGATGCTGGTGTCATACGCCATCGCCTGGCCGGAGGTGCGCTGGGAACTGCTCAGCGCCGGGCGCAGCCTGCTGTCCACGGATGGCTCGGGGGACCGCCGGCAGGTGCTTTCCGACCTGATAGAGCCGGGCTTCCGCCACGAGCTGCATGAGCTGGACTATGAATTCCCGCCCTCCGCAGTGCACGGCCTGATTTCCGACCCGACCTACCACCGCAACAACCGCAGCCGGCAGTGGTTCTTCATCAATCGCCGACCAGTAACCAACCGATTGCTTTTTAAGGCGGTTGATGATGCGATGCGCGAATTCCTCTCTTCAGGCAAGTACCCGGCCGGGGCCTTTTTCCTCGAGCTGCCCCCGGAGGAGATAGACGTCAACGTGCATCCGATGAAGCTGGAGGTCAGCTTCTCCCAGCCCCAGGCTGTCTACACCCTGCTCAGCACGGCCGTGCGCCGTGGGATGAACCGGGCCGCTGGGGAGCGCCAGGGCAGCCTGCGCAGCGGCCTGAGCAGTGTGGTACGCCAGCTGGATGCCGGCATGCCGAGCCGACCAGTGGACAGCATCGAGCGTCGCCGGCCGAACCTGAGTCTCGCGGATGCCGCTCGGCAGTATGCCGAGGTCTCAGTCGATGCTTCAGCACCGCCGCCGGTCCAGCGCGAGCCAGATGATGATTTCGCCTTCGTCCCACCTCCGATCGATGTGATCCCGGAGCGGCGGGTGCAGCTGTCACAGGATGATGCGGATGCGGGCTTTGGCGATGCCCCGCAGCTTAGCCTGGTGGGCCAGGTCGGCAACAGCTACCTCGTGCTCAACAGCGGCGAGCGCCTGTATGTGGTGGACCAGCATGCGGCCCACGAGCGCATCCTGTTCGAGAAGATATATGAGGCGGTGGACCCGGCCCGGGCCAGCGCAATCACCCGCCAGAGCCTGCTGTTCCCGATGGTGGTCAGCCTCGACAGCACTGAAAGTGAGGACCTGCAGCCGGTGCTGGAAGCACTGCTGCGCGTCGGTTTCAAGGCGGAATTGGGGGCAGGTGGCAGCCTGATCATCTGCGAGGTGCCGCAGTTCCTGCGCAACCGGATCAATCCGTCGCTGATGGCGGATGCGCTGGAGGAGTTCAGTTCGCGGGGCATCAGTGACCTGCTGGAGGACCGCATCAAGGAACTGGCCGCCAGCATTTCCTGCCGCGCGGCGATCAAGGCCCGCATGCGCCTGACGGAATCAGAACAGCTGGCCCTACTCAGGATGCTGCTGGAAAGCTGGAGCAGCCTGAGCTGCCCGCATGGCCGGCCCACCGTTATTGAGATCGGGAACAGCGAACTTGAGAAAATGTTCCTGCGTTAGACTTTCAGCATTAATATGGCTACTGTATAATCGGGAGACGGTATCCCTGCCTTTGAGTTGAGGACTGGTGTAATGAGTAAGCAGAAGAGCTCAGATCTTGTGCGTGAACGCTTCTACCGTGTGTTTCTCGAGCACAATCTGAAATTGACAAGGCCCCGGCGTGCGCTGATTGAGCACCTGATGGCCAAGAAGGGCTGGCATTTCCAGGCGGAAGACCTGTTGCGTGAGCTCAATGAGAAGTCTCCCGGCGTGGCCAGCCGCGCCACCGTCTACCGCACGCTCGACCTGCTGGTCGAGAGCGAGGTGCTGACGCGGACGCGTGTGCATGAGAACAGCTACCGCTATGAGCTGGCGGACATCGAAGGGCACCATCACCACATGGTGGACATCCGTACCGGCCGCGTGCTGGAGTTCACCGGCGATGAGGACCTGCACCGCATGCTGGACCGCATCTGTGCCGAGAAGGGCTTCAAGGAGCATTACCATGTGCTTGAGGTCTACGGTGAGTTCGACACAGCCACAAGTGCCGACGGAGCTGTGCCTGGCGACAAGGATGAGCAGCTCGACCGCAGCAATTGAAAGCTGCTGAAGCAGGCAGTTGCCTGAGCCAAGACAAGCCGCAAGCCTGAAACCCCATACAGACGGGCCACTATCCTTGCTACATATGGCAGGGAGCTGCTGCTTACCTGCCCGCTGTCATTTCCGCTACGCTCTGCCTGACCTCCCCGCCTGACCTCCGTGCCAAGCTTACAGCTTGGCCTCCGCCCTGCAATATTTCCATACTTATCAGGTAGAAAGTCGCGTTTCGGATAGTAGACTTACTGCAACTTCAACACAGGGAGCGCGCTGTGTCCCGGATCCTGTACACAAAGACACATGAGTACCTCCGCGAGGAGGGATCGGCCTGGTTCCTCGGAATCACCGACCATGCCCAGGAAGCGCTGGGCGACATCACTTTCGTTGAGCTGCCCGAGGCGGGCGCGGAGTTCAGCGCGGGCGACGAGCTCGCCACGGTGGAATCCGTCAAGGCGGTCGCGGGCGTGATGGCTCCTGTGTCACTGCGCATCATCGAAGTCAATTCGTCGCTTGAGGACGCCCCCGAGGTGATCAACTCGGATGCCCAGGGCAGCGGCTGGATGGCCAAGGTCGAGGTCATGGACCCCGCCCAGCTGGACAGCCTGATGGACCAGGCGGCCTACGACGCGATGGACAAGTAGTCCCCAGCCCGCACAACTTAAGGAAGGCAACAGAGCATGACATTCGTTCCCAACACGGCGGCTCAGCGCGCCGAGATGCTGAAACTGATCGGCGTCGAGCGCTTTGAGGACCTGCTCGTGGCTATCCCCCCGGACCTGATCATGCAGCGCCAGCTGCTGGTGCCGGAGGCCCATGGTGAGGTTGAGCTCGGACGCGCCGTTGAGGCGCTGACCGCGCAGAACCTGCGTATCCCGCCCGGCCGTGTGTTCGCCGGCGGTGGGTCATACATGCACCATGTCCCGAGCGTGGTGGATGAAATCAGCTCCCGCGGTGAGTTCTACACCGCATACACCCCGTACCAGCCGGAAGTCAGCCAGGGTTACCTGCAGAGCATCTACGAATACCAGAGCTACATCTGCATGCTGACCGGGATGGACATCTCGAACGCCAGCGGATATGACGGAGCAACCACCCTTGCCGACGCGGTGCTGATGAGCAACTACGTCCACAAGGGCAAGCGCAAGCGCGTGCTGTTTGCGCCGTTTGTCAACGCCGAGTTCCGCAACGTGGTGGACACCTATGCGATCGGCATGGAAATGGAAACCGAGGTGCTGTCCGCCGACAGCAGCGGCCGCCTGACGGTGGATGCCCTGCGTGGGGCCCTGTCCGAGGACGTGGCCTGCGTGATCTTCCAGTACCCGGACTGCCTTGGCTACCTCGAGGAGGAGCTGGAGCAGCTCAGTGCGGTGGTCCGTGAAAGCGGCGCGCTGGTGGTATTCAGCTTCTACCCCTACACCGCCGGCCTGCTCAGGACCCCCGGCGAGCTGGGCGCGGACATCGTCTGCGGTGAGGCCCAGTGCTTCGGAAACTATGTCAACTACGGCGGCCCGTACTGCGGCTTCCTCGCCTGCCGTGAGGAATTCGTGCGTGTGTTGCCCGGCCGCCTGATCGGCCGCACGGTCTGCCAGCGAGACGGCGAGCCCGGCATGGGCTTCGTGATGACCCTGCAGGCGCGCGAGCAGCACATCCGCCGCAACAAGGCGATGAGCAACATCTGCTCCAACCAGGCGCTGCTGGCACTCAGGGCCTGCATCTACCTCGGCAGCGTCGGGCGCAACGGCTTCCGCCAGCTGGCGGCGCTGTGCCATGCCAACGCGCTCGAGGCCCACGAGAAGCTTGTCAACATCAGCGGCGTGCAGGATGCCTTCCCGGAGCGCCACTTCTTCAATGAGTTCACGCTGCGCTTCCCGGGCGGCACCGCCGCGGCGATCCGCCAGCGCGGGCTGCAGGAAGGCATGCTGTGCGGCATCCACCCGCTGGTGGAAAGCGACGGCACGCTCAACAGCGAAAGCAATGCCGGGCTGGTCGGCGACTGCCTGACCTTTGCCTTCACGGAGATCCACACCACCGAGGACAGCGATGCGCTGGCCCGGCTGGTCTGGGAGGTGCTCAGTGGCAGCTAACCAGAGCAAGCTGATCTTTGAATATGACGTTGAGGGCCGCCACGGCACGCAGGTGGTGGGCGGGATGCGCAATGGCCGCGTGGAGGACCACAAGCGCCGCCTGCCGCAGAACCTCGTTGCCAGCGAGCGCCTGCCCCTGCCGCAGGTCGGCGAGCTGGAGCTGACGCGCCACTACGTCAAGCTGGCGCAGGACAGCTTCGGCATCGACACCGGCTTCTACCCGCTGGGCAGCTGCACGATGAAGTACAACCCGAAGGCCTGCGAGCGCTACGTCAAGCACCCGGGCTTTGCCAACACGCACCCGCACCAGCCGATCGAGAGCCTGCCGGGCTTCCTCAGGATGTTCGCGGACCTGCAGGACTGGCTGGCGGACATGACCGGGATGGACCAGATCAGCCTGACGCCGGCCGCCGGCGCGCAGGGTGAGTTCGCCGGGATGCTGATCTTCAAGCGCTACTTCGAGAGCCGCGGCGAGCACCAGCGCACTGTGATGATCGTGCCCGACAGCGCGCATGGCACCAACCCGGCCAGCGCGGTGCTGTCGGGCTTCGAGGTCGCCGAGGTGAAGTGCGCTGATGCCGACGGCATCATGAACATGGACATCCTCAACGCGGCGATCGAGAAGCATGGTGCGGAGCGCATCGCCGGCATCATGCTAACGAACCCGAGCACGCTTGGTACCTTCGAGAAGGACATCCTCGCCGTCAGCGAGCGCATGCATGAGATCGGCGCGCTGCTGTACTACGACGGTGCCAACCTGAATGCGCTGCTGGGCATCGCGCGCCCCGGCGACATGGGCTTCGACCTGATCCACATCAACACGCACAAGACATTGTCAACACCGCACGGCGGCGGCGGCCCGGGCAGCGGCCCGATCGGCGTGAAGCAGCACCTCGCTCCCTTCCTGCCGCATCCGCACGTGCGCAGCACCAGCGACGGCTTCGAGTTCTACCGCCCGGAGCAGAGCATCGGCCGAATGAAGCTGTTCCACGGCCAGTTCGGCATCCTCGTGCGCGCCTGGATCTACATCCTGCTGCACGGCCCGGACGGCCTCAGGCGCATCAGCGAGAACGCGATCATCAATGCCAACTACCTGCAGGCGCGCCTGAAGGACCACTACCCTGTGCGCTATGACAAGTGGTCGGACGGGCGTGACCGTTACTGCATGCATGAGTTCGTTGCCAGCTGCGGCCGCCTGAAGAAGGAAGTCGGCGTGAGTGCCAAGGACATCGCCAAGGCGCTGCTCAACTCCGGCTTCCACGCACCGACGACCTACTTCCCGCTGATCATCGAGGAAGCGCTGATGATCGAGCCGACGGAGACCGAGAGCAAGGAACTGCTGGACAGCTTCGTGGATGTGATGCTCGAGCTGCACCACACTGCCAGGGTGGACGCGGACAAGCTGCGCAACCTGGACAACCTGCGCGTGACCCAGCTGGACGAGACATATGCCGCAAGGCATATTGACGTGCGCTGGCAGCCAGAGGAGCAGGGCAGCGCGGCGGCCGGCTAGGGGCTGGCAATCGACACCGGCATCCAGCAGGCTGGACCTCCGCCACAGCGGCGGGGTTGCGGCAGGCTGCTGCCATGCGCCTGCGGTGGCTGCATCGTGCTTGTGCTGGCGGTGATGTTCCTGCCGCTCGTGCTGTTCGCCAACCGCGGGGTGCCGCTGCTGGCGAAGGGCAACAACACCCGCTTCCAGGCCGCCACCAACTGGGACCTGCCGGGTTCCGACCTGCGCAGCGGCAGGCTGGTGCATATAATCGATGGCAGCCCGCCAAAGCTGAAGATCAGCTCACCGCCCGGTGACAACGTGCTTGAAGTTGCGTTGCCGGAAGTGCTGGGCGGCAACACAGCCCGGATGCAGGTGCTGTTGTCAGATACGGACATCTACATTTCCGCCCGGAATGCTGTGGCCTGCCTCGGGCCAGATGGCAGCGAGCGCTGGTCCAGCAGCACGCCGGAGAACCCGCGCATCGGCCGGGAAGACGGGCCCTGGCTGATAGGCGGGCGGCTGCTGGTACTGGTTGGCAGCCAGCTGAAGGCATTCGGCCCATCCGGCAACCTCGACTGGGAAGTGCTTGCGGCTTCCACCACGAACAGCCTGGCCTGCAATGACGACTGCGGGTTGATCTGGCTGGGCAGCGCGGACCAGCTGCAACTCATTGATGCCGGGGGCAATGTACTGGCAACACATGAAGTGCAGGTGGCGGGCAGCATTCGCGGGCGGGTGGCGAGCGACGGCACGCTGTACTACATCACGGGCAGCTTTGACAGCCGGGCGATCCAGCTGCTGCGCAGCATCAGCGTGGATGGCATTGTCAGCGAACTGTTCAGCATCCCCGATGCCGACCGCGCCGGCATGTTCCAGTCCATCTGGGATGTTCACTTCATTCCGGACGGCGGCCTGCTGCTGCCGACCAGCTGCGGGATCTACCGCCTGTCCAGCCCGGCGGACAAATCGCCTGGGCGCATTTACAGCGGCGATGCGATGCACATGGACTACCTGCCACAGGCCGGCCTGCTCGCAGTGGACAACAGCATGCAGCTGGGCTCCGGCAATACGCTGGACATGGTGCTGGGCCGTGGCGACCTGCTGCTTCTGGACCTTGATGGCAATGAGTTGAAGCGCTTCAGCGGCTACCGCTGGGAGACACGGCAGTTTGACGAAGGCCCGGACGGCACGATCTACCAGCTGGACATCCATGGTGCTGTGCGTCGGCTGGACCGCTGATTCTGACAACTGCCCACTGCCTACTGACCACTGCCCACTGATCAGGGATACAGCAGCAGGCGGTTGTCACACAGCACCACCAGGTGCTGCCGGCCCTTGCCATCCGTGATCACGGCCTTGCTTTCCACCGTGGCGCCGAACTCTTCGTGGTACGTGCAGTTGCCGGCGGCATCAAAGATGAACAGCGCTGAGTCCATGCTGTAGTTGCTGCCGCCGGTGGCGAACTCCACGATGCCATCGCCGTCAATGTCCACTGGATAGACCATCCGGCTCGGGTCGTCCGCGTTGTAGCTGAGCGGGTAACTGAACTTAGTGAAGCTGGCCGTCGCCGGGTTGTAGTAGCCGGTATGCGAAGCGAACACCTCGTCCCGGCCGTCGCCATCCACGTCATATGTCAGGGTCGGCCAGGCGTAGTCCGGCCAGACATTGGCAATCGTCATGTCCTGCTTGTCGGGGTGGCGCACCAGCAGGTCGTTGGTGCCGCCCATCACGCAGATCAGCTGCTCGTCCTTGCCATCCCCGTCGATGTCGCCCCACACCGGGTTGTATGAGTTGCCATTCTGCAGGGTGTGCAGCAGGCTGCCGGCACTGTCATAGACCATCTGCTGCGTCTGGTTGGCATCCGTCAGCACCAGCTCAAGCACGCCGTCGCCATCGACATCCGCGGTGCTGGTGCCGAAACCCATGCTGCCGCCGCTGAGGCTGGTGAGCGGGTTGAGCTTGCCGTCATAGACCTCGGCATTGCCCGTTGAATTCCACAGGTCGACGATGTCATCCTTGCCATCGTTGCCATAGTCCCAGACAGTGGTGTCATAGAAGTACACCGGGCTGTTGGTGCCCTGCTTGCTGACGCTGCCATCCGCCTGCACGGTGACGTTGTTGTACATGTAGTGCATCGCGTTCGGGTTCTGCATCTGCTGCATGATCTGCCCGGGGTTCATGTCGCTCAGGCCCGGCAGCAGGATCTCGTCGGCGCCATCACCGTCAAAGTCGCCACAGACCATGTGGGGAGTGAGCATGTGGCTGCGCCCGAGCGGTTCCTGCCAGGCCAGCTGCGTACCGGTTGTCACCCCGGCCTTGGGCAGCATGCTGGACATGAAGGAGTTCTGCCCGCTGAGCGTGCGTGACATCCAGACCGCGCCCCAGATCGCAACGCCGATGCCGATCACCGTCGGCACGACGCAGCAGCCGATGATCCATCCCGTGTAGTTGGGCTTCTTCGGCTGCTGGTAATGTTGCCGGAAGCCGTCGGGATCCTGCCTGTACTGGTCAAATGACATTGTGCCCTGATTGTAGGACAGAAGAGGCCAATCCTGCACGTGGATCCTCGAGCCCAGCCTCGCATATAATCCGGGCGTGGGAACAGGACGGACTGGCCAGCCGGACAGCTGGAGTGAACTTGGGAAACGACTGGGCGGATCCTTCGGGAATCCCCGGCAGTTCATATTCGCGCTGTTGTGGCTGCTGGTCGTCGGGGGGCAGTACTTCAGCAGCTGGTACAAGTCGCCGGGAGTGCTGGACCTGCCATTGCCTGCCAGCGTCAGTCCGGGTTTCCTCGCTGCCCACGACGGAGTACTGGCCGGGGCGGGATATGTTGCCGCCAAGTCCGGCTGGCGACTGTACCTCGTGGATAGCAGGGGAAATACCATCGGTGGAAGCCCGCTGCTGGCTGAGCCGGTCAGGATGGCGTATGCGCTGGACCAGCTTTATGTTGAACTGAAGGACAACAGCCTGTGCTGCTTTGACCTGGCCGGGCAGCAGCTCTGGCGCCAGGCGGATACGGACCTGCTGCTTGACAACTATGGCAACATGGGGGCCCAGGTCAACGCCGGCCGGCTGGTCGTGCGCAAGGGGCAGTACATCTGTGCACTGGACAAGGCTGGCGTGATGCTCTGGCAGTACGCCATGCCCTACGAGAATGCCACCGCCATCACACATCCCGACAGCCCGCGCATCTTCGTGGTCGGCTCCGGCATCGTGCGGGTGATCAGTGCTGAAGGTGAAGCGCTTGCCAGCCTGCAGTACAGCCCGGGGATCGGGGTGCAGGTATGCACCCCCACGGGAGAGCTGTACTGCATGGAGGAAGGCCTGGAATACGAAGATGCAGCGCGCCTCGTGCGCATCACCGCCAAGGGAGTAGTCGAGCCCTTCGTTGCATTACCCGAGCAGGACATGCTCTACCGCAGCTTCTCGATGCTTGACTGCGGCCTGCTGGATCGCAAGGGAGAGCTGCTGCTCGGTGGTTCCGCCGGCCTGTATCGTATCGATGATGCAGGCAATTGCCGGAGGATATTCCGCAAGCCGGTCACACGTGTCTCGACATTGGATGACGGCCGGATTGCCGTCTGCACGGACACCTATCCCTACCGCATGTTCCCCAACGGGATGCTGCGATTTTGGGAAGGCAACCAGCTGCGCATCCTGGATGAAGCCGGCAGGCAGCAGCATTCGTGGTACCTCGGTTCGATGTTTGCCTTCGGCATCCTGGACACGGGTGGGGAGGGTGTGGTGATCAATTCGTACCGCGACTCAGCATTCATCCCGATGAGCTGAAACGCGCGAATGACCTGAAACGGCATGGGGGGGTTCCAGCTACCGGAGCAGGGGGCGGCGGCCACACACTCAGATCCTAAGGCTTAGCCTTCAACTGGTTGGTGGGTGGGTGGATGGGTCGTTGGTCGGATGACAGGGCCTCCTATCAGCCCTGACAGCGTGACCGCCGGGTAATCAACGCCTGACACCAGTTTGCTTTCAGCCGTCTCATACTTTTACCCCCAAGGTAAACATCAACCGGTAGCTACTGACATAGACACTAATAGCAGATTCTTTGTTCCCGCGCAAGAGGAGAATTCCCGGCGGGCATGCGGTCTATAATCTCAGCGGTGTCTTCCTCCCTGCGCAAAGTGGACAAGCTGATCCTGTCGGAGCTGTACGCTCCCTTCCTGTTCGGCGTCGGGATGTTCAGCATGCTCACCATTGTGACCGTGGTGCTGCAGGAGTCGCTGAAGTTCATCATCAAGTACAGCGTGCCGGCCCCGGTGCTGCTGAAGATGCTGCTGTACGCCTCGCCGCAGTTCATCATCCTCTCGATCCCGATGGGTGTGCTGCTCGGCACGCTGATCAGCATGGGCAAGCTCAACAGCGAGCTGCAGGTGACGGCGCTGAGGGCCTGCGGGGTCAGCCTGTACCGCGTGCTGGCACCCTACTTCATCGCCGGCGCATTCCTCTCCGGCCTGACCTTCCTTGGCAATGAGTCAGTCGTGCCCTGGGGACTGGAAAGCCTGCGCAACCTGAAGAACAGCCTACTGACCGGCGGGGCCAGCGGCGTTAAGATGGGGGCGATCAACCAGCCGATCTACGAGAACGGCAAGCTGCGCTGGGTGCTGATCTCCGACGACTCTGAGGGCAACCTGCTGTTCGATGTGTTCCTGCTGTCGCGTGACCCGGTGGACCATGCGCGGGACCAGATCATCATTGCGGATGAAGCGGAGTGGGAGGGCAGCACGTGGATCTTCCGCCGCCTGCACACCTATTCGCTGAGCAACCCGGACACGGGCGAGGCCGGCATGCTGACCGGCAGCATGGCGGAGGCCAGCTTTGGCGGGCTGAACATCTCGCCTGAATCACTCAGGGTGCGCAAGCAGGACGTCGAGAACCTGCGCATCGTGCAGCTGGAGCGCCTGATCGCCGATGAGCTGGCCAGCGGGGCCGATCCCCAGAGCAAGCAGATCCTCGAGTTCCGTACGAAGCTCTACGCAAAGTACGCCATCCCCTTCACCCCGCTGGTGTTCATCATCATCGCGGTTCCGCTCTCGATCCTGCCGCAGCGCAGCTCGACCAGCATGGGAATGGGCCTGGCGCTCCTGATTGTGATGGTATACTACGTGCTCCTCAGCGTCTGCCAGAAGATGGGGGCAGGCGGGGTGCTGCCTCCGATGCTGGCGGCATGGGCGCCGAACCTGCTGATAGCGGGGATGGGACTGGTGCTGATGCAGCGCCGGGAACGGAACTGAGGCAGGCGGAATTTTGTGGCCCTGGGCTATTGACAGGCCATATGCAGTCGGATATACTACCGTCACGGGGTGCTCCATGTGGAGCCCGACTGAGAGCGGCTGGCCGTTCTCGCTGAGGAAGAGTAGCAAGGCGAAATTCTGAAATGGCGGACTTGCCGGATCATCGATCCGGTCTGCTGGAACCCCCCTGGAGAACTGATATGTCTAAAGTTTGTTCAGTAACCGGTAAGCGTGCGATGTCAGGGAACAATGTGTCCCACTCGCAGCGTCACACGCGCCGCAAGTGGCAGCCGAACCTCATCCAGGTCACGATCGTTGACAAGTTCGGCCGCAAGAAGCGGGTCAAGATGTGCGCCAAGGCACTGCGCACCATGAACCGCAGCCCCAAAACCTAGCTATCCCCTTTCATCTCAACCCTCCTAGCTCACCCGTCCCCTGGGTGAGCTTTTTTTACCGCGCCGGTCTGCAGTAAGCCGCTTGCGCGCGGGTAGCTGTGTAACATTTCAGCCCGCAAGACAATCTAGTTATTCGCTGTAGGGCGGACATTCCCTTCGGGGGGAGGCGCAGATGCGCAGCCGCATTGAACTGTCCGTTCTTTGGATATTGATGTTGCTGCTTGGGTCCTGCGGGGGCGGGAAACAGGCAGTGGACCCGGGATCACTCGATCCACGGGTCGGGGAAGCGGGATATGTGGATCCGGGAAACCAGGGTGCGAATTTGCGTGCGCCTGGAACTGAGGCTTCTCTCAACCCCGGCGCAGGCCCGCCGGGGGGTTCATTTTCAGCCCGCAGCATCACTCTTGAGGCTGTGCTCGCTGACATCGACTCAGTGCAGGCGAGTGCTGATGTGCAGCCGGACTTGATTTCGCAACTATCTGCCGAATTGCGTCGCCTGCTGACAACCCGATCGGTTGAGGAGGCAGGACCACCCGGGCGGCAAGCAGCCGCGATACACGCTGGAGCGATTCCGGCAACCATGCGCACCCTATCAGTCCCACCACAGGATGGGCGCGACCGGGTCACACTGAGCTACTCAGCTGGTGCCCTGCGCTGGCATTACCGCAACACGGGGGACTACGACCAGAACGGCGAAGTCAACGCCGCCGACCTGATCCCGCTGGCGAAACTGCTGGGTACATTCGGCGGGCCATTTGAATCCAGCACAATCGAGTCCGTGGTGGACGGCGATGGCAATGGCGAGATCAACATCGGCGACGTGGCCCCAATCGCGCAGCACTACGGCGTGCGGCTGACGGGCTATTCGATCTACGCCAGTGGCAGCCAGCTGGACTATCCGGGGGCCGGAGGGCTTGCCGCCAATGGTACGGGGACGAGTACGGCGGGACTGCTATCCAGCCAGAATGCAGTGAACAAAGCAGGGCCTGCTGCCAGACATGCCTTTGAGATTGCCATTGCCCTGCAGCCCGCTGTCAACTACTGGGTCCGCCCACTGGACGGCACAATGCCGGGAATCGCCAGCAACCTGATCTCCGGCGAAGGCTGGCTGATGCCAGGCGTGGATGCCAGGCACAGCGGTCAGAGTCCTTTTTCCGGACCGCCTGAACCGACGCTTCGCTGGGAGATACCCGGCAATGGGGAAAGCTTCACGGCCGCCGTGGTCGGTCCCGATTCAACTGCCTACGTCGGAAATTCGGACGGTTTCCTGCGTGCCTACACTCCAGTTGGCACTGAGAAGTGGTCCTATGATGCAGCAGCAGACATTACAGCATCTCTCGCACTGTCCACATCCGCCGAACTGCTGCTGCCTGCCGCAAATGGCCTGCACATGCTTGACGGCCAGGGAGCGCTGCGCTGGTTCCATTCAGACCACGGCAGCATCCTGGGGGTGACTGTTGATGGGGGCAGCGGACTGATCCTGGCAACGGCAAGGCGCAGCCTGCTGGCGCTGGACATGACTGGAAAACTGCTATGGGAACTTAGCACTGAGAGCCTGTTTGAAGGCCCTGCTGTGGTTTCTGGCAATGGAGACATCTGCATCTGTACACGGGACGGGACCCTCTACAGTCTGGACCGGCAGGGCCAGCTGCAGTGGGAGCTGGAAATCGGATCCACTGTGATGGCAGTCCCGTCAATCGCGGCTGATGGCATTATCCTGCTGGGTAGCGACGATGGTGCAATGTACTCCATCAGTGCCGCCGGTGAAGTTGGCTGGAAGTACCAGACACAGGCGCCGATCCGGAACACGGCGGCAATTGACAGGCAGGGCAACATCTACTTCGCCTCGAACGATGGCCGCCTGCTCTCGCTTACGGCGGACGGCCTCACGCGCTGGACATACTACACTGACAGCAACGTCCAGACTTCAGTCCAGCTTGATGCAGCAGGCTTCCTGTACGCCGGCAACCTGGGTGGAATGGTGTATTGCCTTTCAACCGCTGGAGAGCTGCAGTGGAAATATGACAATAAACAGTGGATATACGAGGATCTGTGCATCGGCCCCGGCAGTACCCTGTACATTGCAGCGAAGCGCAGCTCCGTCACTTCCAAGTTCAGTGCTTTCGGTCCGCCGGCCGGCCAGCCTGTGGCAACGGATGGCAGCATAGCGGGGCAGGTGCACATCAACTGGCCTGAGTTCAGCGGTGCAGACGGATATGAGGTACAGTACCGCGCCGAAGCCGGCAAGCTGCCGGTTGAGTGGACACTGCTCACGCTCACCGAGGGAAAAACAACGACATCAACAATTCACCGGCCCGGCGGGTCCGTAAACTGCGAGGCTGACACGGTCTATCAGTACAGGTTCCGGCCCGGTGCCGGCGGTGACAGCCTCATGCCATGGTCCGGGATTGACAGCGGATACTGGAGTGCTTCGGCCGCAGGATTCGGCGCTTTTCCGATGGCCTGCTATGACTCGGGCCAGACAAATCGCAGCCCCTTCGCCGGGCCGGAGCTGGACCGCTACAACTGGAGCTTCAATTCGGGTTCGTACACCATCAGCCCGCCGGTTGTCTCCGCTTCCGGTGACAGCTATTTCACTGCGGATACCGGAATTCTGTTTTCGGTCTCAGCGGATGCTGAGCAGAACTGGCAACTGGACCTGCTGTGCAGCTCCTATATGCCGCCGGCCCTGCAGCCAGATGGAAGGATCATCGCCTCAGGCCTGGCCGGTGGCCTGAGCTGCATCAGCCCCGAGGGTGCCGTAATCTGGCAGCAGGACGCATACGCGGAATTCGCTCCACCTTTCAGGATTGACGGGCAGGGCAGGATATACATTGTTGACAGACTGGAGGGAATCCCACTGCTGCGAGTGCTGGATGCCGCTGGTGATACCGTGTACGAGTACGAGATTCCAGGTTATTGGTTGGCATTGCCAGCAATCAGCAATAATCAGGAGGTGTACCTGGCAACAACTGGTCCGGGTCTGATCAAGCTGGACAGGGACGGACAGCAACTCTGGAGCCGCTCGCTGCCCTACCAGTTCTATGACATCCGTACGATCTGCCTGGGGCCTGATGGCAACGCTTATGTGCTCAACGCCGGTTCAAGCCTGATCGCGTTGGATTCCGCCGGCGAGGAACTCTGGCAGACCTCGTTCAAGTACGGCCTGGCGGATTACGGCATGGCACTGGCAGCCGATGGCACCCTGTACTTCTCTGATGCGGTCTATTCCAGCAATGGGGGCGCGTTCGCAGTCACGGCAATTGCCCCGGATGGCAGGTTGAAATGGCAATGCGTGGTGGATGGAGAGATTGCCGGCAGTCCGGTGGTGGACGGGAAGGGTGGCATCTTCGTTTCCATGCGCGGCATCCAGGGCAAGCCTGGCGGCGTGATCGAACTGTGGCCGGACGGCACTATCAGGAGCGACTTTCGGCGTGACTGGCTTGACCCGCGCTCGGGGCCGGTCTTTGCACAGGACGGCAGCCTGCTGGTGGCAGAGGGCCGTTTCCTTGTATCAATCGGCGGCAGCCATGGGGGAGTGGACTGATGAATACAATGTTGGCAACATTGATACTGATCTCTGCAATGTGCCTGGCCAGCACGGGCTGTGGCTCAGGTTCACAGGCAACAGCGGTACCCGGTGAGGGTGCCTGGCCGCACACCGGCGGCATTTCTCCTGAACTAAGTGCACAGCTCAAAGCTGAACTGGACAGCCTGCTATCAGCCGGCAGCTCCGGTGATCGCATTGGCAGCGGGACTGACGGTCCCGTTGGCGGCCAGCTTGAGCTTGACTATCGCGCAGGCGAACTGGGCTGGTATTTCTGTTTCAGCGGGGACTTTGACCAGAATGGGATTGTCAATTCCGCGGATCTGGTTCAGCTGGGCCTGCACTTCGGTGACACAGGTCCATGGCCGAGGGATGACATCCGCTCGCTGATTGATGCCGACGGGAATGCAGTCCTCGATCTTGCAGATGTTGTTTCAGTAGCCCGTAACTACGGACGGAGCTTCACAGGCTACGCTGTCTGCACCGAGGAAGTTGGCACAGCGCTGCCAGCGGACGGGCCAGACGGCGGCGCCGGCATTGTTCTGGCAAGGCTGGACCTTGCCGACGGCAGTGGCAGCGGACGCAGGCGCTTCAGTTATCCATGCAAGCGCAGTCCGGGATACGGCATCTGGGTCAGGGCACTTGACGATGCCTCTCAGTCTGAAAGCAGGCGCATCGTTTCATCCGTCTGGTCCATGCCAGGTGGCAATCCTGCCCGCAGTGGAACTAGCCCGCTGCAAGGACCACTGGAGAATGAATTGCTGTGGTCAGTGCAGCTGGGCGAACCGGTCAGCGGCAGCCCCGTGCTTGACCAGGATGGCTACATCTATGTCGGCACTGCGGATGGCAACCTGCATGTGCTGGACCGGGCGGGAGAGCGTCTCTGGACAACGGATTACAGCTATAGCCTGACCCCGGCAGCATATGTGACCGCAGAAGGTTCGATGATCGCCAGCCGGCATGTTGACGCCTACGGCATCCCGGGCCTGGCAGCCTATAGCGCAGAAGGTGCGCTGCTGTGGACCAGTTATGACTACGGCAGCATCGGCGGGGTGGTGGAAGCCGGCAACGGCAATCTGTATATCACCCGCAACCGCGGGGAGATAAGCTGCCTGGACAGCCAGGGCATGCTGCTCTGGGAGTATGACACTGGGGACAGGCTGCGACACGCGCCTTCGCTGGGGGCTGATGGCACCGTTTATGCAGGCAACCGA
Organism: bacterium; assembly: GCA_020440645.1. GTDB lineage: Bacteria > 4484-113 > 4484-113 > 4484-113 > JAFGCY01 > JAHEFU01. The sequence goes on from JAGRNR010000026.1 coordinate 33,064, forward strand.
GCGGACGTCAACAGCCTGCTTGCTGTCAACCCGGACGGAACACTGCTCTGGAAGCATGACAGCGGGCTGCCGATCAGCACCGGGATTGCAATTGCTCCGGAAGGGCAACTCTACTTCGGCTGTTCAATTGACAAAGGGCTGCACTCGGTCAACCCGGATGGCAGCGGCCGCTGGGTTTATTACATGAACAATGACATCATCTCCAATCCCGCAGTAGCTGGCGACGGCACGGTGCTGATCAGTGGCGGTGACGGCTACCTGCATGCGATCAGTCCGGAACTGGAACTGCGCTGGAAGTTCCAGAATCGCGCGGACTGGGCCTGCACACCGCTGGTGGATGGCAGGGGCAACATCTATGTGGGAGGCGATGCGGCCTACTGCCTCAGCCCCGATGGGAAACTGCTGTGGGCCTTCGCACCGGAAAACGGACTGCAGTTCGGTTCCGCGGCAATAGATGAGGAAGGCACTGTCTATTTCGGTTGCAGCAATGGGTTGCTCTATGCATTCGGAAGTAACCAGCGGGCTGTTGTGGCCGAGGATGGTGCTGCAGGCAGTTCCATCCTTGTCAGCTGGGACAGCCATCCGCTGGCTGAACAATACAGGATGCAGTATCGCGATGTGACGCGAGGAGACGAACCTGGCTGGCTGGAGCTGGGCACGGCAGGCCCGTTGCAGACTGCCTTCAGTCATGGAGATGACAGTGAAGTGCCCTGCCTCACAAACCGGATGTATGAGTACCGGGTGCTGCCTGTCAGTGGCGGGAAACCGCTAACGGTATGGAGCAAGGCGGACAGGGGCCACCGCAATGCAACCTGGCAACCTGCCCTGCGCAGCCAGATGGTTGACATGAATCCGCAGCATACCCAGCTCACCCCGCTGAGTGGCCCGGACAGCAACCGCCTGCAATGGAGCCTGGAACTGCCAACCGGCAACCTGAGTTCTCCGTCAATCGGCCAGGACGGAACGCTTTACCTCAGGAGTCTGGGCAACAGGTTCGATTCACCGGCATGGCTGTATGCGGTCAGCGCAAGCGGAGCGCTGAAGTGGACCTATGAACTGCAGCATGAAATCCATGGAGTGCCGGCTGTCGGGCCGGATGGCACGATCTACATCTCCGAGCACTACAGAGACCTGCATGCCCTGCGACCGGATGGCAGCCTGAAATGGAAGTTCCCGGCATGGGGCAGCGCCGGAGCTTCGCCGGTTGTCAGTGATGACGGGACGGTCTACATTGTCAACGATTTCGGCCTGCATTCCGTTTCCACCGCTGGCCAGGCCAACTGGCACTATGCAGCGGATGCGGGTGGCGATGCATTACTGGGCTATGACGGGAATGTCTACCTGAGTACGGCCGAGGGACTGGCCTGCATCAGCCGGCAGGGTGAGCTGCAATGGCTGTGTGAACTGCCGGATGTGCCTTCCTGGATCAATCCGCTGATGCTGCCGGATGGCAGCCTGGCCGTGGTACGGGGCATGCGGGAAATGACAATCTGCGGCGTGGATTCCGCAGGCACTCTGCGCTGGCAGGTGTCAATTGACAGGGATCTGGAGGGCAGCCTGGCCCTTACAGCCTCGCAGGACCTTGTCTATACAACGGGTGTGATCCGCATGCGCAGCAGTACAGGAGCGCTCAGCCGCTTCAATGGACTGGAGCATAATTCAGGACTGAACAGTCCGCTTGTCTGTGCAGATGGGCGGATGTATGTCGGTTCCGACAACGATTATGTACTTGCACTGGATGCAGACGGACAGAGTCTCTGGAGTTATGCCACCAATGGCCCGGTACGCACTGCACCAGCGATGGATTCTCGGGGCTGGCTGTATGTCACGGGTGGAGGCTACCTGTACGCCTTCGGGGATTGAATCCGCTGAGCCATCCATCCGCCATGCGCTAGACTGCATCCCGGTCCTTCAATGGACCGGGGACAAGCATGGCTGACAGGGACTACAACTCGCCACTGCCCTACAAGGGGCCGCCACCGCGCAGGCTGCCTCGCCGGCTTAGGATTGCGCTCTGGCTGGCAATGCCCCTGCTGGTTGCAGGAATCACATGGCAGTATCTGATTCCCGCATTCAACATGCTGCAGCTCAATGCAAGGCGCTCTGAGCTGCGCCGGGCCCTGCTGGAGACTGATGCAGAGGGGAAACTGCAGCAGCGCTTCGATGATCCCGGCCTGCAACTGGGCAGCCCGCTTTGCTGGCGGGAGCTGTGGCGGGACAGGGCATACGATCCGGAAGCGGAGTTCAATTTTTTCGCACGGATCCGAAAAGCGGTTCCTGCTGACTATGATGGCGACGGGGAGGTTGAACTCTACATTGCCATTTTCGGGGAGGACAGCCGACTTATGGAGCAGGATGGCAGCATCACACATCTGCCGGCGCTGTGGGATGCGCGCACCAACGCCCCGCCCCTGTGGGACCATAACAATGACGGCATCCCCTCATTCATCCTCCAGCATGAAATCGGCGAGGATGGCAAGCGTGTGAAATGGCAGTGGGGAGACGATGCCCTGCTGGCCTGCAGTATCGACGGAGCGGAGGTGGAAGTGCTGCGTGACCCGCAGAAGGTGCGCAGCCATGTACTGCTCTGCGCGGACTTCCTCGGCACGGGGGACAGGCAGCTGGCCTATGGCGCATTTGCTGAATCAGGATACTGGGATCCGATCACGACGCGGATCCTGCCTCCCGGAGGCCAGCCGCAGGACGGCTTTGGCACCTACAACCACTTCCACAGCTACCTGCTGGCTGATGTGGATGGCGACGGAATGGACGAGCAGGTGTTCCGCGGGGACGGTTCACTCAGGTGCTTCGGCATCGGCCAGCAGCCTCAGGAGATTGCCCTGCCCGGCCATTTCACTGTGACCACCGCTGCGGATGGTGACAATGACGGTGTTGATGAACTGCTTTACTGCAGCGGCGACAGCATGCTGATGGGGGAGCGGCTGAACCAGCTGGATTCTGCTGCGCGCTCACAGGAGTACATTGACAGTCTTGCCGCCGCTGATCCCGCAAGGGGCGAATTCGTTGACAACAATGAGCTGCTGAGGATCCAGCTGGCTGACAGGGACCGCTACATTGACAGCCATCCCGAGCTGGAGCGCTACCGTGGCATGCTGCACAAGCTGACAAGGCAACGTTACGAATCAGATATCTTCATCTACAGCACGGCTGACGTGATAAGCCTTGCAATCGAATGCCTGCCGGACATGCTGGAGCCACGTGCTGGAATCTTCGATCCAAGGACCGGCCAGCTGCTCACCCTTAACTTCCCTGCTGAGATGTCAGACAGGCAGGTCTGCCTCGGTTACGGGCAGCCGCTGGTGCTCGCTGGTTCTTCCGCCGGTCCCCTAGTGTTCACTTGTTCGATCGGTGGAGGGTTGTTCGGTTTTGATGCGGCGACCGGTGACTGCACTTACTTCGAGACATTCGGCGAGAACATCCTGGACATCCTGCTGCTGCACAGCGCTTCAGGCGACAGGCTGGTAATGGAGCTGGCTGACCGCTACCTGATCTCGGATCCTATAATCTAGCCGTGTCACCCGAGCAAAAGTCCCGTCCACCGCTGCGCCTCGCCGTGCTGATTTCCGGCGGCGGATCCACGCTGCTCAACATCCTCGAGCGCATCCGCGAGGGCCGGCTGAATGCCGAAGTCGTCGGTGTGGTGGCCAGCAAGGACTGCGGCGGCCTGCAGCATGCCGCCGACTTCAACGTGCCCTCTGCCATCGTCGAGCGTGGCCAGCCCTTCGATGCTGCCGATTTCGCGGCCCGCATCACGGCTGAACTGGACCGCTGGCAGCCTGATCTGATCGTCTTCGGCGGCTTCCTCTCGCTGTACCTGCTGCCGCCTCAGTACCGCCACAGGGCGCTTAACACACACCCGGCCCTGCTGCCATCCTTCGGCGGCCAGGGGATGTACGGCGACCGCGTGCACGAAGCCGTGCTGCAAAGCGGCACGAGGGTCAGCGGCTGCACCGTGCACCTCGTCGATGACGAGTACGACCACGGCAGCATCGTGCTGCAGAAGGTGGTGCCGGTGCTGACGGGGGACGACGTGGCCAGCCTCGGTGAGCGGATACGCAGTGCCGAGCGCGAATTGCTGCCGCTCGTGATCAGCCTCTGGGCGGAAGGCCGCATCAGAGTTGATCATGCGGGCAAGGTGCACATCGCCGACCGCGAACTGATCAGCGGGCTCAGCTGAACACAGGCTGCACTGCGCTGGTCAGGATAACTACCTGCAACGGCATGGACGGGGCGCAAAAAAATAACCGCCACCGGACTCTGAGGGGGGTCATCCACATCAGACCGGCAGCGGCTGGGATGGGTATGGGATATACCGTTTACGGCCCGCTTCAGCCGTTGCGGGCCGGTGCCTGACGGAGGCCGCATCCCGGGCCGTACACTACAACGGATGCGGTCTCCCTCTGACAATCCAAATTTAACTCGCCGGCCACTTTCTTTACAGGGACACCTCTTCGGGAAATCACCGGTGACACTTCCAGGCCAGTGTCCCCGGGCAGACTGGACACTAGTTGCCGGCGAACAAGGCCTCCACTGCATCCCAGCCCCGTGCCAGATCCGCTGGCATTTCACCCTGCGCATTACGGGCATGGCGGTCGGCTCCATGTTCCAAAAGCAGCCCTGCCAGCTCGGCGTTCCCGTTGCGACAGGCGATATGCAGCGCCGTGTCCCCACTGGCATCGCGTGCGCTGATATCCGCACCATGCTCCAGCAGCACGCGTGCACTCTCCGCATCACCATTGCCTGCTGCATTGAGCAGGGCATCCCGTCCATCCGCCGTACGCAGGGTGCCGTCCCCGCCGTGATCCAGCATGTCTGCCAGCATCTGCGGCTCGAAGCGCCGTGCAGCCATCAGCACCGCACTAAGTCCGTCCCCATCACGGATATTGGGGTCAGCCCCGCGCTCCAGCAGCGCTGTGACCAGTTCAGGGTCCTCGTACACGATCGCGTTCTGCAGCGGTGTGCGACCCCGGCCGTCCTGCGCATTGATGTCCGCCCCGCGGTCCAGCAGCAGCATCGCCACGCTGTCCTCCTGCTGGTTGCAGGCCACATGCAGGGCCGTGGCCTGGTCCTTGGTGTTGTGCAGGTTGATGTCAGCCCCGCGGGCCAGCAGGTCAGTAATGATCTCCTCCTGTCCGTGGAAGCAGGCTTGCTGCAGCGGTGGCCAGTACCATTCACCCCCGATCGGCGCATTGATGTCATCCACCCGGTCAATCAGTTTCGCGTACTGCTCCATGTCGCCGCGCCTGATCGCCTTCGCCAGCTCATCAGGCTGCACCGCACAGCCGCCAAGCAGGGCCAGGAGCGTGCAGAGGATGATTGCCAGCGGGCGCACGCAGCAATCCTAGCAGCCGCGCACAACTGGCTATACTAGGGGGCAGTGCCGAAGCTGACGATGATTCTCGGAAGGGCCGGCAGTGGCAAGACGGAGCTGCTGCTGGAACGGGTCTGCCGCCGTGCGGCGCAGTCCCCGCTGGCTTCGGCCCAGCATCCGCCGCTTTTGGTGGTCGTTCCCGAGCAGCAGGCCCTGATGACTGAGCAGGCACTGCTTGCGAAGCTTGGCGAACTGCTCGGCCGTCCGGCGGCCACCAGCCGCATCCGCGTGATGAGCCTCAGCCGGCTGGGCAACTGGCTGGCCAGCGAGGCCGGGCAGCTGGTGCGCCGTGATGGCGACCTCGGCCGCCGCCTGCTGGTCTGGCGCATTCTCTCTGAGATGGAGCAGGACAGCAGCCGCAGTGGCCGCCAGGCCCGCGTCGAGCAGCTCAGTGAAGTACTGGCCGAACTGCGCCAGTTCGGCACCAGCCCGGAGCAGCTTCGGCAGCGCAGTGCGCAACTGGCAACACAGCCGGCCCTGAGCCGCAGCGCTGAGGAACTGCCCCAGCGCCTGCTGGAGCTGGCGGAGGTGCACGAGCGCTACCTGAACTCCTGTGACGAACTCGGCCTGCAGTTCGCCTCCAGTGCTGCCAACATCGAACGCCTGCTCTCCAGCCGGCTGTGGCCATTCCTGGAGCAGACCGAGGTCTACATCGACGGTTTCGCCGGATTCACCCCGCCGGAAGAAGCCGCCCTGCTGGCAATCCTCAGCCGCACGGCGTCCGTCACTGTCTCTGTGCTGCTGGACCCGCAGCGCATCGAAGGCCCCTTGCCCGTTGACAGCGCCGACTGGTTCGGGCCGGGCCGCGAACTGTTTGAAAGCATGGCGGCTCTGGCACAGCGTGCCGGCATCCGCCCGGAACTGGTGCCGCTCAGTGACAGCCCGCGCTGGCAGGGTGAGGCTATGTCATTGGCAACCCTGGCTGAGCAGGGTGCGATGCCTGCCGGCAAAACAGATGCCAGCCCGCCGCTGCATTGCGTGCTCTGCAACGACGAACGTACTGAAACACTGGAAGCGGTGCGCATCGTGCGCCGCCTGATGCGTGACGAGGGCCTGCGCAGTTCCGAGATCAGCATCATCGCGCGCGACCTGGCACCCTATGCCGAGTTGCTGCAGATGCGGCTCGCGGAACACGGCATCCCGGCCTTCATCGACCGCCGCATGCCGCTCTCATACCACCCGCTGCTGCAGCTGGTGCGCGGCATCCTGCGGATCGCCAGCGGGCTGGCCGGCAATGAGGAACTGACCGGACTGCTGCGCTGCGGCCTGTTGCCATTCGCTGACGACAGCGTCACGCAGCAGCAGGCAGTCGACCGCCTGCTGGTGTACAGTGACACGCATGGCCTGTCGGTCAGCCGCTGGCTGGACGGCCGCGACTGGAACTGGCACCGCGAAATGGCAACGGAGGAAGGCCGGGGCCGGCCGGCGCGGGATCACGCACTGATCCGGGAGGAGCTGGCCCAGCTGGACGGCTGGCGACGGATGCTGCTGGCGGATGCCGTGGCCCTGCGCGACTACCTGCAGTCCGGCTCAGCCAGGCTTGGTGGCCTGCTGGAACTGCTGTCCGCGCTGCTGGATCGCGTTGCCGAACAGCATGAAATGAATGCACCGGATGAGCTGGTGCTGTCCCGCGTGCGCGACCTGCTCAATGAAATGCAGCTCGTTGGCGAGGCGCTCGCACTTGGCAACGAAGCCGGGCTGGAACTGCGTACGCTCATCAACTGGCTGGAGTACGGCTTCAGCCGCCTGCAGCAGGCGATGCCGCCGCTGCGCCAGGAGCACCTGCTGGTCACGGAGGTCGAACGCGGCCGCCACCACCCCGTGCGCGCCAGCATCCTGCTCGGGCTGGCCGAAGGCAGCTGGCCCTCACCGGCGGTTGACAGCCCATGGTTCAGTGACAGCCAGCGCGAACTGATCAATGGCACGGAGAAACTGCTCAGCGGTGGTGCGCGTGAGGACTGCCTGCGTGAGCCCTGGCTGGCAATGATCGCGCTGACACGTGCGTCAGGTCAGCTGCACCTGCTGCGGCCGGCAGCGGATTCCGAAGGCCGCGCACGCCCGATGTCCCCATGGTACCGCGGCCTGCTGGGCTGGACCGCTGCGAAGGAACGGCTGGTCTCGCACGAGCAGTCCCAGGCCCTCTCGCAGGTGGAAAGCGAGGGAGACCTCGTGGTGGCCGTGGCATTGTCAGGCGGGCGAGACCGCATCCTGCCCGGCCTGTCAGTCGAGACCCAGCGTGCGCTGGGCTGGGCCACGGGCTGGGGTGGACGGCGCCGCAGCACCCAGCAGCTGGAACGCAGCCTGCTCGGGGCCCAGCTGCAGGATGGTGTGCTGTCCTGCAGTGCCACGCGGCTGGAGACCTTCGCGGCCTGCCCCTACAAACATTACGTGCGCTACTGGCTGAGGCTCGATGAGCAGCGCGAACCGGCCTTCGATGCCCTGACACTTGGCAACATGTACCACAGCGTGTTCGAGCGCACGGTGCAGCGCCTGAATGCCGAGGGCTATGACTGGGTGCACGGGGACTGGCAACGCATCAGCGAAGTCAGCCAGCTCGAACTGGCAGCGCTGCGCGAGGCCCTGTTCCGCGAAACCGCCCGGGAACGGGTGGACTATGTGCTGGAGCGCGCCGGCATCCTGCTGGAGCAGCACAGCCGGAGCTTGCGGCAGTGGCTGGCTGGGCATGGCGAACGGCGTCCGCTGCAGACAGAGCTGCGCTTCGGCGGACAGGGAGCTGAGTTGCCACCCTACGAGCTGGATGGCAATGGCCTGCGCATCCGCATCAGCGGATTCATCGACCGGCTCGACATTGACAGCGAATCCCGTGCGACCGTGATTGACTACAAGCTCGGCGGGCGCAAACAGCAGTGGAACCGCCTGCTGGCCGGCTACCAGCTGCAGCTCTTCGTCTACATGCTGGCCGTGCGCGGCCGCAGTGTGGCTGGCAGCACAGCGCTGGAAGCGGCTGACGCCGAATACCAGCCGCTGGAGGTGCAGTGGGACAAGGATGGCTACGCGGACTTCGAACCGACCCAGGCGCTGAAGCCCTCCGGCCGCGTGAAGGAGGAGGACGCCCCGGCGATCCGCATGGCCCTGCATGACTGGGCGGTATCTGAAACGCAGCGGGTGCTGCTCGAACTCGGCGGGCGGCTGGCGGCTGGCGAGGTGCGGGCCTGGCCCCTGTCCGACGGACGGAGCTTCACGGCCTGCAACGGCTGCGGCTACCGCAGCATCTGCCGCTTCGACCCGGTGGCCGGTGATGCCTACCGCGAAATGCTGCCGCTTGGCAACCAGGACATCCAGAAACTGATACTCGAAGGCAAGCCGGACTTCACGGGCTCGGCATTGCGCAGCATCCTTGGCAGCGGGGAGGATGGCGATGCCTGAGCGTTCATGGACGGATGACCAGCTGCAGGCCATCACGGTGCGAGACCGCGAACTGGCGGTCGGTGCCGCAGCCGGGTCCGGCAAGACTGCGGTGCTGATTGAACGCGTTGTCAGGGCTGCACTCGGCCGGGGTCCGGATGGGCCGCTGGAGCCGGTCGCACTCGACCGGATGCTGATTGTCACCTTCACCCGCGCCGCCGCAGCCGAACTGAGGGCGCGCCTGCATGCCGCCCTGGCTGATGAACTGGCGCGGAAGCGTACGGCCGGTGAGGACACGGCGCAGATCCGCTCGCAGCTGGCACTGTTGCCAGCCGCCCGCATCAGTACGATCCACAGCTTCTGCTCGACCCTGATCCGCAGCTACGGGCATGCCACCGGCAGTTCGCTGAGCCGCCTGCTGAATGAGGACGAGACGAAACTGGCGCGCCATGAACTGGCCGGGGAACTGCTGGACGGCCTGCTGGCACAGGATGACGACTTCGGTGCGCAGATGCGCGAACTGGCCCTGGCCTGGGGTGGCAGCGAAGGCGTTGGCAGCGAGGATATCAGCGGCGGCGAACGCGGCTCCAGCCTGCGCCGCAGCGTGCTGAGGCTGGCTGACTTCCTGCGCTCACTGGAGGACCCGCAGCACTGGTGGGACGAACTCTGCGCCCTGACTGAGCTGGACCCGGAAGTTTTCGATCCCGCGCATCAGCTGATCCGTGCACTCGAGCGTATGCTCAGGGAATGGGCAGATGAAGTGCTGCGCCAGGATGCTGAAACCGCCGAGCGCCTGTCCGCCTCATACAGCGGCTGCGGCTTCCTGTCCATCCTGCAGCGCCGCCGCGAAGTGCTCAGCGGCCTGTCACTGGCAAAAGGCTGGGAGGCTGTCGGACAGCGCTTCGCAAAGCTGCGCGAGAAACAGGATGACATTGCCTACAAGCCGGACCTGCTGACATCGCATGCGCGCGACCTGGACAAGGAAGATGAATTCACGAAGGCCTGGCTCAGGGCCCGCAATGAGCCGGTTGCCAAATCAGCGAAGGAATGGATCGACTACTTCTCGCAGGACTGGGCCGAACTGGCAATGCGCGAGAACACGGCGCGCGGCCTGCTGCAGGTGCTGCAACGAGCCACGCTGGCCCTGCTGGAACACTATGACGACTACAAGCGCTCACGGGCGGTGATGGACTACTCCGACCTCGAGCACAGCGCATTCGACATCCTATGCCTGCGCGATGCCGATGGCATCCTGCAGCGCGACTCACAGGGTGAACTACTTCCATCCGACAGTGCGCTGGACCTGCGCAGCCAGCTGCGCATGGTGATGGTGGACGAGTACCAGGACACCAACCCGCTGCAGGATGCGATCCTGCGCCTGGTCACGCCATCGCCGGTTGGCGAGGAGGGCCGGCCTGCCTTCGTGGTCGGCGATGTCAAGCAGAGCATCTACGCCTTCCGGCTGGCAACGCCGGGCCTGTTCACCGAGCGCCTGCGGGAACTGGGCAGCGGGCGGCCGGACGGGCTTGCGATCACGCTCAACCGCAACTTCCGCAGCCGTGAAAGCATCGTGCGTGGCGTGAACGCCGTGTTCAGTGGCCTGTTGACCGAGGACTTCGGCGGGCAGGACTACTCCGCCAACCGCCTGGTCTACGGTGCGGGATATCCCGAATCCGGCAGTGAGCTGAAGCCGCGCCTGCATCTCGTGTACAGCGACCTCGAGGATGGCGAGGAGGATGCCGACCTGGCAACGGACCGCCTGGTCTACCGCCGCGTGGCCGGCATCCTGCGCGGGATCCACGCCTCCGGCCAGCTGGTCACGGACCCGCATGACGGAACACAGAGACCGGTGCAGTGGCGCGACATGGTTGTGCTGATGCGCAGCACCAGCGGCCGCAGCGAGACCCTGCTGTCAGAGCTGGAGCTGGCCGGGGTGCCGGCCTATGCCCCGGGCCGCAGCGGCTTCTATGAGCGGCCGGAGGTGAGCGATGTGCTGGCGCTGCTGCGCGTGATTGACAACCCGCTGCAGGACATCCCGCTGGCAGCGGTGCTCTCCGGTCCGGCACTCGGGCTCGACATCAACGAATTGGCGCGCATCGCGATGCATGACCCGGAGCGCCAGGCCCCGCCACTGTGGGACCGCCTGCAGGGCTGGCTGCTTGCCAATCCGGATGATGCGAATGCGGATGCCCTGCGGGACTTTCTTTCACGGCTCGATGCCTGGCGCAGCGTGGCACGCAGCCAGCCGCTCGGCCAGCTTATCTGGCAGCTTTACCATGAAGCCGGTCTGCTGCCGGCCGCCGCTGCGCTTGAGCGTGGCAGCCAGCGGATTGCCAACCTCGGCGTGCTGCACGAGCTGGCGCGCGGCTTCGAGCAGAATGAGCGCCAGGGCCTGGCCCGTTTCCTGCACTTCCTCGAGCACAGCCGCAGAAGCGCCGGCGACCTCGGCGAGGCCCCGCTGCTGAGTGAGGCGCAGGACGTGGTACGCCTGATGACGGTGCACCAGTCCAAGGGCCTGGAGTTCCCGGTTGTCATCCTGCCGGACATCCACCGCCGCTTCAACATGATGGACCTTGCCAACGACGTGGTCTGGGAGCGCGGCGTCGGCATCGGCGGGCGCTATGTGCGACTACGTGGTGACAATCCGCTGCGCTCCGACACCATCGGCCGCCGGGTGGTTGGCCAGGCCCTGCGCCGCCAGATGGCTGCCGAGGAACTGCGTATCCTCTACGTGGCCCTGACCCGGGCCCGTGAGCGGCTGGAGCTGGTCGCCGCCGTCAAGTCGGACTTCGCTGACAAACTGAGCGACAGCCATCCCGGCCCGCTGGCAACATGCGCGCTGGACTGGATCGCGCCGCAGCTAGCCGGAGTGATCAACCCGCAGCAGTTCAGCGGAGGCAACAGCTGGGAAATGCTCGACGCCCTGCCCGCGCTGAAAGACGATGTAGTACTGGAGGAGCAGGACCTCGTTGACCAGTCCGAGCTGGATGCCGCCCTCATACGCGTGAACTGGCAGGACCCGCTGGCCGGGCTGGCTGGCCTGCCGCGCAAGCTGACCGTGACCGGCATGGAGCGCCTGCTGCAGCCGCCCGAGGACGCGGATGCGGATGCCGAGCTGCCCCTGCTTGCCACGGAAGTAATCGGTGCAGATGAGCCGTCCGACGACCTGGCCGCTGAGCAGCCCGCCCCGCAGTTCGATCCGCTGGCCCGCGAACGCGCGATGCAGTACGGCACCGCGATGCACCTGATGATGGCCCAGCTTGACCTGCTGCATCCTCCGGATGAACACGGCCTCGAGGAACTGGTGCAGCGCCTGCTGGCGGAGGGACTGCTCGACCCCTCGCTGGCTGAGCGGATCGATCGCGATGCACTGCTGCGCTGTTGCCGGGACATCTCCCACAGCGGCCTGATCAGCGGGATGGAGCTGCACCGCGAGCTGCCGGTCAGCATGAGCCTGCCTGCCGCGGCGCTGGATCCACTGCCTGCCGGGATTGATGCCAGGCTGGCGGCCGAGGCCCAGCAGCTGGTGCTGCAGGGTACACTCGACCTGCTGGCAGTCGGCGAGGGCCGCCTGTTGGTGCTGGACTACAAGACGGACCGCACCGGCCGGCGCTTCCTGCTGGAGCGGCACACGGCCCAGCTTGGCTGGTACTGCCGCATGGCGCAGGCGATGCTGCCTGACCACCGGGTGCAGTGGGCACTGTATGGCTTCAACGGCGCAGGGATTGTCGGCCCGTTTGACTGGCAGGCCTGAGCCGCTGCAACAGCAGCGGCCGATCTGCGGTATAGAATCAGACCCCCGATGCCGGCCCTGCAAACAGTAAAGGACTTCCTGCTGCGGCAGCTTGACGCCACCCGCCTGCTGGCGGTGCTCGGCGTGGCGATCGGTTGCGCGAACATCATCGCGCTGATCGGGGTGACGGACACCGCCAAGTACCAGACCTTCGCCATCCTGCGCGATGTCGGTGCCAACACCCTGTTCATCACCAGTTTCATTGAGAATGAAGAGGAGGACGCCCCGCAGCGCAGCCAGGCGATGGCCTTCCTGCCACCGGACTATCCGGCGGTGGCGCGCGCCAACCCACAGGTGGACCTCGCCGCCGGCGTGCTTCTGATGAGCGGGCATGTCGGCGTCGGTGCCGACCGCATCTACACTACCATCGAGGGCGCGGAGCCGGACTACACAACCATCCGCGGCCACGGCGTGGACAGCGGGCGCTTCATCAGCCAGCAGGATGAGGACGACAAGGCACTCGTCTGCACCATCGGCTACGACCTCGTGGAGGAGCTGTTCCCCGATGGCGGAGATCCGCTCGGCCAGCAGCTGGTGCTGAAGGGCAAGCGCTTCGAGATCGTCGGCACGATGATCCAGAAGGGGCTGGTCGGCATCGAGCGCATGGACCACCGCGTGTTCATCCCACTCACGGTCTGCCAGGAGCTGTACAACACCCCCGGCGTGCACACCGTGCTGGCGCGCGTGAATGACAAGTCTGACCTCGAGGAAGTCAAGACTGAACTGGAACAGGAGTTGCGCGCGGCCTCAGGCATGCAGGACGAGGAGCCGAGCAACTTCACCGTTGCCAGCGTGGAGGATCTGACCGGCATCATCTCGTCCACCACCGGCATCTTCGAGTTCCTGCTGGTCGGCATTTCCAGCGTGGCGCTGCTAGTGGCTGGCATCGGCATCATGAACGTGATGCTGATGCAGGTGATGGGGCGCACGCGTGAGATCGGCGTGCGCCGTGCGGTCGGGGCCCGGCGACGTGACATCTACCGCCAGTTCGTGGAGGAGGCGGTGGTACAGACCATCCTCGGCACGGGCTTTGGCGTGCTGCTCGGGGTCTGGAGTGCACGCGCCTTCCTGTTATTCATGGACTGGGTGCCACACCTGACATGGGGCACGATCCTGCTGGCCGTGTTCTTCAGCCTGCTGTCCGGCCTGCTGTTCGGGCTCTACCCGGCGCTGTATGCCTCCCGGCTGAAGCCGATCGACTGCCTGCGCTACGAGTGAACCGCCTGCAGTGAACTGTGGGTCGCGCGCCAGGCCTTCATGCCGCCCTCCAGCATGCCGTAGTTGCCAAATCCATTGCGGCCCAGTGCCGAGGCTCCGACAGCCGCCCGCACTCCGCCTTCGCAGACGAGGATCTGCGTGCGTTCCGGGTCGAGCAGGCTGAAGCCGCCGGAGACGAGGGTGCCGGTCTCGATGTTGACAGCCCCGGGAATGTGCCCGGCACTGAACTCATCTGCGCTGCGCACGTCCACCACCTGCACAGAGCCATCCACCAGCCTGCCGTCGCCACTGGTCAGCAGCCGCCCACTCTGCATGCGGTGTGCCAGTGTATCGGCATCCAGCACTCCTGAGATGTTGTCAAAGCCCACAAGCTCCAGCGCACGGCGTGCCGCCGGGTTGGGATGCGCATTGTCAGCCAGCAGCGCGATCGGCCGCTCGGGGTCCAGCGTCCAGCCGGCCCAGTTGGCCTGACCGCTGTCCACCGGCAGGGAGAAACTGCCCGGCAGGTGGCCGGCCATGTACTTCTCCGGAGTGCGTACATCCACCACCTGCAGCTGCGGGTCCGCCAGCTCATCCTCACCGAGGCGGCGCAGCGGACGGTTCAGGTCACCGAGCAGGGCCGGGCCTTCGCGGTTGATGCGCTTCATGTTGGCAAAGTAGGGTGGGGCGGCCGGCATGCCCTGCATCAGCTCCCTGATCCAGGCCTCACGCTGCCTGCGCTGCAGTGAGGGGTTGGTGCGCCGCTCATAGCCGACGGTGGAACTGTCCCTTCCACCGAGGCCCTTGCCGCACAGTGATCCTGCACCATGCGCCGGCATGATCTCCGTGAAGTCCGGCAGGCTCTCCAGCCGGTTGAACAGCGTGTCATACAGCTGCGTTGCCAGCACGGCCTGCGCCTGCTCACCGAGCAGGTCCGGCCGGCCGACGCTGCCGACGAACAGCAGGTCGCCGCTGAACAGCAGCCAGGGGTCATGTGCGCTGCGCTGCAGGTCGTAGAGCTCGATCACGATGTGCTCTGGCGTATGGCCGGGGCTATGCCTTGCCACCAGCCGGATGCTGCCAACCTGAACGCTGTCACCATCCGCCAGCACGCGGTCGGCGAAGGCCTGTGTCCATTCCTCCCCGCCCAGCCCTGAGCTGTGGATCGTCAGTGAGTCCCCGAGGATCGCCTTCAGTTCCGGCCCGCCGCTCAGGAAGTCCGCGTGCACATGGGTGTCGATGCTGTGCATGATGCGCAGCCTGTGCCGTTCGGCCAGTGCCAGCAGGCCCCCCACATGGCGAGTGGGGTCGATCACCACGGCCTCGCCCGCCGCCGGGCAGCCGACCAGGTAGCTGTGGATAGCCAGTCCGGGTGTTGTCAGTCGTTCGATGATCATGCTGGTGTTGCCCCCTGCACAGTGTGCGCTGCGGCGAACCGGCCATCCATGGCCTCGCCTGAAGAGTCATTCGCGGTCCGGCTGTCAGCCCTCCGTGGCCTCGCCGAAGCGCCGTTCAATGCAGCCCAGGATGTCGGTCAGCGTGCAGTCCCCGATGCTGTAGTAGCAGCTGCGTCCCTCGCGCTCCATCGCAAGGAAGCCGCAGCGCTGCATCAGCCTGAGGTGCTCGCTGGCCTGGTTGGGCGGGATGCCGCAGGCATCGGCCAGTTCGCCGACGCTGTAGCGCCCCTCAACCAGCATGCTGATCAAGCGCAACCGGACGGGATGCCCGATCACGCGCAGGCACTCCGATGCCTTGTGCAGCGCGTCATCACTGAGCCTGGTGTCCATCCGTGAACTCAAATATCTCTATATATCGCGATATTCCGATATATTTCAAAATTGCGGGAGATTCTCACAATTCTCAGGCATCCAGATCAGAGCCTGAAGCGTTCAACTAGTGGAACCCGGCCAGCCAGGAATTCCAGCACCCGCCCGAAGTATGCGAGGTTGAGCAACAACAGGAAACTGGAAAACATTCCCGTAATGCCGAAGTCGCCGATGCGGGAAAGCACGACTTCCATTGGTGAGTAGTCATCCATTACGCCCGGCGCAAGCCATGAATCAAACACTGGATAGATCAGCGGCACCATGCTGGCAAGGGTGAGCAGGGCACAAAAGACAAACAGCAGTGCATATGCCCATGACACGGAGCCCGCAAGAAGCTTGCCTTCAGCATTCCTGACCCTCCATGGATGGAATCTCAGCACAATAATCAGGTTGGCAACCAGAATCGCAAATGCCCCGATTCCCAGGAGAAGGACACATGCATATTCAGCCCTGGGAACTTTCTCTACCAGGAATCCCGAGGCAATGCTGAGCGGCAGGCAGAACAGGACAACGAAGATGGCTCCCCTTATGTAGGCCGCATATTTTGCGGTAGCAGCATCAGTTTCAAAGGGAAGCGGCTTTCCCAGCCACCAGAGCATTGATGCGGAAGGTTCCGGTGGAGGCGGCGGCTCAAGCCGAAGGTATTCGGGTGCCTGCTCAGTTCTTTCCACCCTTGGTGAAAGACTGAAGATATTGATGAGCGAGATGCCTTGGAAAATCACATAGGCCCCGATGGCATTGGCAAAGTTTCCGGATTGGTAGCACTTGCTGCAGATTTCCTCCACCGAAAGCCTCCACCAGAATACCGAGAATGGCTCGGGTACATGGCCACCGCTGAGAACCGTGGCAACGCAGGCAACGTAAAAAAGGCTGGCGATACTGCTGGACAGGGGAACAAGCGCCAGCAGGCTCAGTTCACTCCAGGCATCGACGAATCGCTGCCCGGCGAGGTTCCTGATTTGGAAGGGGTTGAAGGTCAGCAGGGCCGCAAGCATGATCAATGCCGGCAGTGCCAGGTACGGCAGCAGCAGTTGTTTCTGCAATTCCGATTCCCAGGGAGCCTGCATGAACTGCGGTGCAAACAGGACCGGAATGACAATCAGCAGCAGCAGGAAGCAGAGACGTGCGGCCACGGTGGCAGCCTTCTGGAATGCGCCTGCACCGGCTGGCAGGATGCCATAACCCAGCCAGCTCAGGAAGTCGCAATCCGCCACGGGCTTCATGACAAACAGCTCCTGCTGCTCCTCCGGCTTCCGGGGGACAACCTTGAGGATTTTCCTCCTGATCTGGTCCCAGAGAATGAAGTAGATGACCAGGATTGCCAGGTAGCTGGAATCTGTATAGATCTTGCCGTCCTGGATCAGGTTGCCGAACTTGTCGAAGATCACATATCCAGCGAGGCCTGCCAGCAGGATCCAGTGCAGCAGCACGTTCCGGTAATAACTGCCTCTCCTGTCCAGTCCCATGACCGAGCCCTGCAACCATGGATTATCCGTCCACAGTGAAACCGGCAGGTATGCCAGGATTGCCAGGGTGACGAAGTCGCCAAAAGAGTAATCGAGTGGTATGAACCAGTCCTGCAGCGGGAACAGCAGGAGAAGTACAACAAAATATGAGAAGACAATTGGCGAAAGCCTGGCGGTAAGCCTGATATGTCTGTCGAGCGCAGCTTGCTCCTCCGCCGTCGCCCTTCTGTACCCCTTCAATTCCTTCAGGTAAACCATGTTTCCAATTGGTTATAGCATTGGGTGTCTGCTGCGGCTGCTTGCAGCTGCTGCATCCCTGCCCCCAGCAACCTGCAACCTGTTTTCCCAGCACACGGATATAATGCTAATGATGCGCATTTCGCTGACCATCCTGCTTCTGGCGGTTGCCGGGCTGCTTTCAGCCTGCCCCGGCAGTGTCGCCATGCCCCTCCCGGCCGGCAGCGGCCAGGGGGACTACATCGGCCAATTCCTCGATGACACCGGCACGCTCGTGCTCGGTACCTTCGAAATGGATATCGAGGACACCGGCGCGATGGAGGGCGACGGCAAGCTCAACAACCGCGATGTGAAGCTCGTCGGCTACTTCGACGGCACACGCCTCGAGGGCTGGATCAGTGATGACCTGACCGGCTTCACCGGTGAGTTCGACGGCACGCCCGAAGGCAACAACATGCTTGGCAGCTTCGAGCTGCAGGCCGAGGATGGCTCCCCGATCGAGGGCTTCTGGGACGCGGGGCCTGACAACTGAGGATCTGGGATCTCGGTTGTAGGTTGTAGCAAGCGGGATGAGATTTCGAAGCAGCTGAGTAAAGCCTTGCAGATGATCTGCTACCCCCCCACAACCCAGCTCCTACTCCCTATTTGCCGAAGTTGCGCCGCGGAGATGCACCGAGCGGACGGTAGTCATCATCCGGATCCAGCTCCGCGTACCACTTCATGAAGCGCAGGTAGCCCAGCTCATACTGCGACACATCGTAGCCCTGCGGGCTGGCGAGGATGTCCTCCAGCAGCTGCGGCAGCATCACACCTGTGCTGCGGCGCTGTCCCGGCCCGGCTGCGCTGCGCGTGCTGCTGTCCACCGCCAGCAGGCCGTAGGCCAGCTCGTTCTTGGTCAGTTCGCGGTTCTCACGCTCGCCACCCCAGCTCATCTCGAATTCGCCGAGGTCGCGGTTGATGTCCGCCTCGAAGCTGCGGTTCAGTTCAATCAGCAGGTCGCGGGCCTGCTGCGGGTCCACGCTTGAGTCACCGACGCGGGCGAACAGGTCCAGCTCCTCGATCGCCGGCAGCTCCAGCCTGACAGGCTCAACCTGGATCTCCTGCACCTGCGTCCAGCTCGGCAGCACGCCGGCCTGCACGTGGCGCGAGGCGTCGTCAAGCTTCTCCAGCCCGCGGCTGATCATCTGCTTCTCCGCGTTGGCAACGCGGGTGCGGGTCTCGACCAGGCTCTGCTGCAGCGCAGGGTCGGCCGGTGCCGTTGCCAGTTTGGGCTCCTCCAGCAGCGGCGCAGTCAGGCTGCCGGGGCTGGCCAGCGTTGCCACGCTGCTGCCGAGGCTGGTTGCCAGGCGGCGGTCCTCGCCCATCTCGATGTCGAGGATCGCGCTGCGCTCCAGCCAGGCCGTGCGCAGTCGCTCAATCTCACCGAGCATCGTGTTGCGCACCAGGCCCTCGTCCCCGAGGCTGACCAGCTCGTCAAACTGCTGGCGCGGCAGCTGGGCCAGGCCGAGCTGCAGGTCGAACTGCTCCACCAGCAGGTCGAGGCGGGCGAACTGGCTCTCGTACCAGAGCTGCTTCAGCTCCGCGATGTTGTAGCTGCGGTCGCTCAGCACCCGCGCGGCTTCCATTTCATGGCCAGCATAGCGCTGCGCCATTGCACTGCCGAGGCTGCCCACGCTCGGCAGGCCGCTGTCCCCGGCGTTGGCATTCCACAGTTCGTCCACGCCTTCCTCGAAGTTGTTGCGCCCTTCCTCGAAGCTCATGCGGCGCAGGCGCAGGCGGTTCTTGATGTCGTTGATGTCCTCGACACGCTGGCGGATGCGCTCGATGCGCTCCTCCATGTACACCGGCTCACGCTGTGGGGCGCTGAGTTCTATCGCGATCACGCCCTTGCGCCCGCGGCCGTAGATCAGCCCGCGCGACACGTCGGCGGTGTAGATGAAGCGGCCGTTGTCATCGAAGTAGCCCAGCCCGGCCGGTGAGACCTCATACTGGCCCTTCGGCAGTTCCAGGTTGATCGCCACCGGTGTGCGCTGCTCGAGGTCGACGCGGTCGTAGTACACCGGAATGACAAGCGGGGTGAATGGCCGGGAAATCGAGGGCACCAGGATGCCGATCACCAGCATGAGCACCAGCAGGTTGCGGACGCGTTCCAGCCAGGCGCGGCGCCCATCCTCCGGATAGACCGGGAAGGGCGCGGGCCGTGTCAGCTCAAACTCTGGCCGGTACTGCTTCATGCGCTACTTCAATTTCCTCACCCGTGAATGCGCTGACCCTGACACTGCGGATCACCGCGCGGGAATACTCACCGACTCCCTTATCTGTCTTCGGCATGTACACGGGTTTGTTGAAAGATGTTCGTGCCACTGCCCCGTCTTCATTAACCGACTCGATGATCACATCCAGCTGCTCGCCGATGTAGCGCAGGCTGCGCTCGGCGGAGGTCTTCCTTTGCAGTTCAATGATCTCGCTCAGGCGCCTGATCTTCACCTCACGGCTCAGCACATCCGGGAAGTGCCGCGCGCTGTGGGTGCCGGGCCGCTCGCTGTAGGCGAACATGAAGGCATCGTCGAAGCCGATCTCCTCCATCAGCGCATAGGTCTCGCGGTAGTCCGCCTCTGTCTCAGTCGGGAAGCCGACGAGGATGTCCGTCGTCAGGTAGAGGTCAGGCCGCACTTCGCGGGCCTTGGCCACCATCCGCTTGTAGGTCGCCACGTCATGCTTGCGCTTCATGTCGCCAAGCACCTTGTCCGAGCCACTCTGGATCGGCAGGTGCAGCAGCGGCGTGATGCGCGGGTGTGCAATGATGCGCTCGCAGATCTCATCCGTCATGTCGCAGGCCAGGCTGGTCAGGAAGCGCACCCATGGGAAGCTGGTGTTTTCAAGCACGGCCTCCATCATTTCGATGAAGCGCTGGCTGCCG
>JAGRNR010000027.1:0-53207 GCA_020440645.1 bacterium
TCTCGAAGGGTGATTCTCAAGGAAACCGTTACCTATGTTCTGAACCTAAACCATTACCTATGTATTGAACCTGTACCAATGAAGAGTGAGCAATGAGGCTGGCCGGCTCCGAGGTGACCTCTGCCTGGGTCAGGCTCATTACTCATTGCTCCCCACTCATTGCTTCTCCAAACTCCAACCTCCCCACTCCAAACTGAAAAGGGGAGGGCCGTAGCCCTCCCCCTTAGGTGGACGGAGTTGATTCCGTTGCGGTTGCCAGACTTGCATCCGGCCTCCTGCCTCCCGTTCGTTCAGCGTGACCCGACGAAACAGGCTTTCGCCGCAGCGCTGGACCGCCGCACGCTTGCGCGAGGCGGAAGATCGATTAGTCGTTCGGGTTGCTGCCGACGACCACCAGCTGGTCAGCGCCGGTCCAGGTGGACTCCTGCGCGCCCCAGAACAGGGTCAGGTCGTAGGTGTTGCCCGGGTCAAGGCTGCCGATCCACTGCGGGCCGGCACCGATCTTGGCGAAGTCCTCTGCGGTCGGGACGTAGATCGCGAGCACGTTGAAGCCGAGGCTGCCGAGGCCCGCCGCGACGAGGTTGATGTCGCGGACGTGGTTGCCAGCGCCGAAGCGCAGCTGGGCGTCACCAGCATGGGTGCCGCTGTACTCGAACCACATCACGTCCGGGGTGGCCATGCCGACGTTGTTGCCGTTGAGCACCTTGCTGCTGTAGTCGCGGTTGGCGAGCTGCAGGTTGCCGCGGGTGCCGTCGTCGGTGATGTTGATGCCCCAGTTGACGCCGCTGATGTCGGTGTCGAACACGAACTCGTTGATCACGATGTTGCCGTAGCCGAGGGAGTTCTGGTTGCGGTCGAAGACCTGGAAGCCGTACTCACCCACGTTGAGGGCCAGGATGTCGAGGTCGATGCGGCCGGTGCGCGGGTTGGCGGTGTTCAGGTTGATCACGCCGAGGTCGGGAGCGTCGAAGGGCACGGACTGGCCGTTAACACCCTGGGCGAAGCGCACGATCGGGGACAGCGCGTTGGTGCTGGTCTCCTGGCCGATCGGGAACTCGCTGCCACCGTTGACAAGCATGTCGTTGTAGGCGGCGTAGTCCACCGGGCTGGCGGTCTTCTCCACGAGGTCGAAGACCACGCTGTCGTCACGGCGGATGTTGCCGGCCGGGAAGAACACGTACAGCATGGAGGTGTCGTCACCAAGCTCGTTGCCCTTCGGGAAGGTCTCAAGCTCGGTGGCCGGCGGAGCCGGAGTGGCCACGAGGAACTCACCCGGCTTGTTCACGCTGGACCAGGTGCCGCCGACACTCAGGTGCAGGCCATAGGTGTGGTCCGGGGTGACGTTGAGCTGGGTCATCGCGCTGAAGCCGTAGGGGCCGCCCGGCATTTCGGGATCGCGGATGCTGAACTCGCCGCCGCCTGCGGGCTCGGCCGGGGAGTAGTCGAACACGATGCTCTCAGCGGGGTCGCTGAAGTCGTACAGCACGAGGCTGACGGTGTCGAGGTTGGCAGGCTCACCGGCGCTGCCCCAGAAGAAGGAACCCTGGATGGTGCCGGAGATCGAGCTGTCGAGAGCGTGGTCGCTGTCACCCGTGGTGCCGGCGCTGGTGGTGATGGACTGGATCAGGGCCGCCTCGCCATCGGCGGAGACGTCCAGGTTCCAGCTCTTGTTGATCGCATTCGGCACGAAGTCACCGTTCTGCGCGAGGCTGACGGTGAAGCTGCCCTCGGCGGTGGTGGCGACGGTGCTGTCCGGGTCGTCATCCGGGAACACGGTGCCGCTGGCGCCGGTCGCGGTGGCGGTGAACTCAAGCACGCCGTCCCAGGTGCTGTGGAAGTCGTTGAAGCTGCTGTCACCGGCGGTGCTGGAGCTCCAGCCGAGGGCACTGACGACGGCCGCGAGGGCGTCATCGTAGTCCTGCTGGTCCATGCCGGCCAGGTCAGCGGAGGTGAAGGCGGTCTCGGGGCTGCCGTCGCCGTCCTGGTCCCAGGAGCCGGAGATGCCGGTCACGTCGAAGTTGTAGCTGCCGTTGGCAGGCCAGTTGAAGGTGTCGCTGCCATCGGGGGTCTGCTCGTTGTCAGACTCGTCGGTGATCGTCACGTCGAAGTCGGTGACCTCGATGCCGTTCACGCCGCTGGCGACATAGGTCACTGCGGTCGGGCTGACGCTCAGCGGGCCGTTGGCGCCGCTGCCGGTGCTGCGGGCCGCCACGAAGACGGTGCCGTCAGCGTTGGTGTCAGCTGCCTGCACCTGGGCCATCGTGATCTCGCCGTTCCAGTGCATCCACACGCCGCTCCAGTCAGTGGTGCTGGTGCCGGTGGAAGCGCTGGGGGCTGAGCCGCTGCTCCAGGTGTGGGTGGCAACGACGGTCTCGCTGCCGCTGAAGGTATCGCTGTCGCCGAGCAGCACCTCGATCGCGGAAGTGCTCTCACCGAGGTGCACTGCCAGCGGGGTGATGTCGGAGATGTTGACACTGGTGTTGTAGTCGTAATCGGCCTTGGCGCCGCTGAAGTCGGAGTCGCCGACGGTCTTGCCCAGCAGGATGCCCAGCGGGGTGATGTCGCCGATGTTGGACTCGCCGTCCTGGTTGCCGTCGCCGCCGGCGAAGGCGCCCCAGAACATGTAGTCAGCCGGGGTGCTGTCACTGACGGTGCTGTTGCCGAACTGGAAGGTGCTCCAGGGGCTGGACAGCGTGGAGCTGCCCTCGCCGTAGGCGAAGATCACCGCATTGCTGTGGCCGTCGCCGGCAGCGCTCTGGGCACGCATCGGGCCGTTCTCGAACTCGATGCGGGCGAAGCTGCCGCTGAAGGGAACACTGTTGTCAGCGTCAACCTGGCCGATGGCCACGATGCCGGGCTGGTTGAATGAGGACAGTTCCACATCGGACTCCAGCAGGCCGCTGAAGCTGGCGGAAACGGGGCTCATGCGGTCGGCATCGTAATGCAGGTCAAGCGCCACACTGGCGTGCGCCGCATCGTCCATGATGCTGATTTCCACAACGGTTTTCGTGCCCTCGCTGAAGCTCCGCAGATCAATGCTGGAGTTGAGCGAGCTGTCACGGTAGCCGCGGTCGTTGTACCTGACTGCCTTGAAATCGCCCTCGCTCACGCCGATGAACGTGTCAACCGGCGCGAGTTCCATGTCGGAATTCATTGCTGAACCGCCGCCACAGGAAACCAGGCCCGCAATCAGGGCAGCCATTGCCATAAGCAACAGTGCCGTATGTCTGGGATACTTCATTTCTCCACCTTACGGGATTGAATTGAACAATAAGGAGGCAAGGTGAACGAAAGGAGCTTTTTACTCCCAAACGCTTCTGTGCATGTCCTGTACCGGATAGCCAAAACTCACCCGCACTCACTCTGTATGTGCCCGAATACTAACAGAACAAAGGAAACAGTCACTACATTTAGTTCGCACTTAACGGGGCTTCACACGGAGTTTACCGGGGCTGCAATCCGGGCTTGATAGGGCCTCAGGGTGTGTGCGATGATAGGAAACGCGCAATCCCCGCGCGACCCTCACAATCCGGACCAGTCAATGAAAGCGTGCAGAGTATTTGTCAGTGTCCTGCTCCTGATCCTGGGCATCGGCAGCCAGGCCATGGCAGCCCGCGAGGCCCGCAGCATGTCCCGTCCCGAAATCAGCGCGGACGGGCAGACGGTGTACTTCTCCTGCTGGGGAGACATCTGGGCGGCACCGCGTGACGGCAACAGCCCGGCGCGCAGGCTGAGCGCCAATGTGGCCTATGACACCGGCCCGATGCTCTCGCCGGACGGCCTGACGATCGCCTTCAACTCCAACCGCTTCGGCAACTGGGACATCTTTACGATGCCGGTGCAGGGTGGCCCGCCGACCAGGCTGACCTTCGACAGCACCAGTGACTATATCGGCGACTGGAATGCGGACGGCAGCGGCATCCTCGAATTTGCCCGCTATGACCAGCTATGGGACAACTCGATGTTCGAGGTGCCACTGGATGCCGGCACCCCGCGGCGGGTGAGCAATGATGACCATGACGGGCATGTCTATGGACGCTACGTGCCGGGCGGCAGCCTGATCGCCTACTGCCGCGAGCCCGGCAGCTGGTCGCGCAAGAACTACCACGGCACATTCGCGTATGACATATATACATATGACACGGCTACCGGTGTGCACAGCCAGCTCACCGACTACGACGGCCAGGACTGCTGGCCGCTGCCCAGCCCGGACGGCAAGCTGATCTACTTCGTCAGCGACCGCAGCGGGGACGAGAACCTGTGGGTGATGAACACCGACGGCAGCGGGCTCAGGCAACTGACGCAGCTGAAGAAGAATGGCCCGCGCTGGCCGCAGCTGAGCGCCGATGGCGATGAGATCATCTACGAGAAGATGGGCCAGCTGTTCGTGCTGCCCACGGCCGGCGGCACGCCGGAGCGCATCAGCGTGAGCTTCTCTGACGACCCGGCACGCGAGATGGTGGAGGAGCAGACCTTCCGCGGTGATGTCGGTGAGTACAAGCTGTCCCCGAATGGCAACTACTTCGCTTTGGTGGTCAGCGGTGACATCTACATCCTGAAGAACCCGGACAGCTACAAGGAGGATGAGAAGCCCGACCAGGACCTCTCACAGGCCTTCCATGTGGTGGAGACCCCGGCGCGTGAGATGAGCATCGACTGGCTGCCTGACAGCAAGCGCCTGGTCTATCTCTCGGACCGCAATGATCAGTTCGACGTCTACATGCTCAACCTCGACACGATGGAGGAGACCCGCCTGACGGACACGCCGGGCGACGAGGTCGGCGTGGATGCTGCGCCGGTCGGCAGCAAGGTGATGTGGTACGGCGACAAGTTCAGCCTCGTGATGCATGACGTTGACAGCGGGGACGAGCAGGTCGTGCACAGCGGGCGGATCTTCGGCATCACCAGCGGGCTGGGCTTCGAGTGGAGCCCGGACGCGAAGTGGATCAGCTTCGTCGAGACCTATTACGACGGCGTTGACAACGCCTTCATCATGAACCTCGAGGACCGCCAGCCGATCGACATCTCGCGCAGCCCCGATGGCAACTCATGTCCGCAGTGGAGCCCGGACGGCAAGTGGCTGGCCTTCGGCGAGGGTGAGGGCTTCGGCGAGGTCTACATGCCCTACTACCCTGGCCTGTCCGCCGGCAGCGAGGTGATGCTGATCGAGCTGGACCCGGAGCAGGACGAGTACGACATGGACCTGCTGTTCGAGGAAGACATGCCAAAGCCGGAGCCGATCGAGGAGGAGAAGGCTGAGGGCGATGCCAAGCCGGACGACAAGGCTGATGCTGGCAAGCAGGACGAGAAGCCGGCTGACAAGGAAAAGGACGAGAAGGACAAGGATGTGCCCGAGGTGGTGATCAGGCTGGACCGCATTGACGAGCGGGCCTACCCGATCCGCCGCAATGAGGGTGGGGCGCGCGGGCCGCTGTTCTCGCCGGATGGCAAGTACCTGATCTACACCACGCGCCACGATGGCGACGTCGAGTGGTGGACCTATGAGCTGGAGAAGCGTGACATCGCGCGACTTGACAGCGGACGCAAGGGCAGCCCGCAGTTCACCAAGGACGGCAAGCGCATCTACTTCAACGAGGGTGGCAACATCAGCTACCTCGACATGCGTGGCAGCAAGTCCAGCGGCGGTGGCCGGGTGGCAACGACCTGCACGCAGGTGATCGACCGCTACGAGCGCTGGGACCAGATGCTGGTGGAGGGCTGGCGCGCGCTGAAGTACTACTTCTACGACCCGGACATGATGGGCGTGGACTGGGACGACGTACTGAGGCGCTACCGCCCGCGCGTGCAGGAGGTCGGCACCTTCACGGAGTACGGCACTCTGTACCGCGAGATGATCGACGAGCTGGGCGCTTCGCACATGGGCTACTACGTGCGCGGCAGCGAGCAGGAGGCACCGTCCGACAGCACGGCGGAACTTGGCGTGCTGTATGACGATGGCTTCGCCGGCCCGGGCTGGCGGATCCTCGGCATTGTCAGCGACGGCCCGGCGGACCGGGATGCCAGCCGGCTGTACCCCGGTGACGTGATCCTCTCGATCGATGGTGAGAGCCTCAATGCCCAGAGCAACCGCGGCCGGATCCTCAACAATAAGTCCGGCCAGCCGCTGCGCCTCGAGGTTGCCAACGGTGACGCAGCGCGTGAAACGCTCGGTGACGATGCGGGTGAGACACGCACGGTCGACCTGAAGCCGGCTGGCGGGATGCGCGGACTGCACTACCGTGACTGGGTACGTGACAACCGTGATACGGTGGACCGCGAAAGTGGCGGGCGGATCGCCTACCAGCACATCCAGGGCATGAACATGTCCAGCCTGATCCAGTTCCGCAAGGAGCTGTACGCCGACAGCTACAAAAAGGACGCGCTGATCATCGACGTGCGCTTCAACGGCGGTGGCTCCACCAGCGTGGAGATCATGGAGATGCTGACCCGCCAGGCCGCCTACTGGCGCCAGCTGCCCGGCGCGGAACGCAAGGAGGCGGCACGCCAGCTGATGTGGGAGGGCCCGATCGTGGTGCTGATCAACCCGCACAGCTACAGCAATGCGGAGATCTTCGCGCACATCATGAAGGACCACAAGATCGCCACGGTGATCGGCGAAACCACCGGTGGCAACGTGATCTCCACCGGGGGCTACGGCCTGGTGGACGGCAGCTTCCTGCGCATGCCGGGCTACCTCAACATGAAGTACGACGGCACGGATATGGAAGGCAACGGCTGTGTGCCGGACATCATGGTGCCGATCGACCCGATGCAGCTGGCGGAAGGCGTTGACAACCAGCTGGAGGCCGCGATCGGATTCCTGCTGGACGAGCTTGGCAACTGATCAGCCGGACAGCCGGATTCTGCTGAACCTGCTTTTGAGCGGCAGTTAACCGCGTTCAAATCCACGCGCCTGTCAAATCCGGTAACATTCCCGCAAACAGGATTTGTACTGGAAGTCAGAAGGCTGACAGGCAGTCCCGGGAGTATGTTGGCAACGGCCGGACCCGCGACCCGGCCGTGCAGTGGCGCGCAGGCATTCGCAGACGCAACAGTCGTCCAGGCCCGGATGGGCAGCCCACACAGACGGGCAGATCATTTACTGGGAGAAAACTCGAATGAAGAAGTTCCTCACCGGCGCAATGCTGGTCCTTTCCGCCGCGATCATCATCACGAGCCTTGCCTTCGCGCAGGGTAGCCCCAACGAGCCGCCCGTGGCCGGCATCAATGATGTGATCATCATCATCAACGGCCGGGACAACGATGACAAGAAGAGCGTTGACGGGACCCCGAGCTATGACCTCGACGGCGAGGTCGTGCACTACCGCTGGGACCTCGATGGCAACGGCAGCTTCGAGACCGACACGGGCGATGTGCCGCGCGCCGAGGTCGGTTTCACTGAACCGGGCCAGTACTGGGTCGGCCTGCAGGTGACCGATGACGACGGTGAGACCAACACCCAGTACTCCTGGGTGACCCTTGAGTAGCTGATCAATTACCGCGCTCTGCATGGCGGGCCCGCCGGCCGGTGGGTCCGCCGTGCCCGCTGGCACGATTCCCCGCGCTAGAATTCTTCCACTAAGCGCATGCCCCAGGCATGCCCAGTTGGAGAGAATGATGCGTAGAAGCTTCCTGATGACGGTCCTGCTTATGGTGTCCGCGATCCTCCTGCTCAGTGCCCCGGCACTGGCGGAGGAACTGAACCTCGGCATCGTGAGCAGCAATGACAGCCATGGGCACATCATGCCCTTCAGCCTCAACGGTGAGCCGGGCTGGGGCGGGATGGCCCGGCGCCGCGTGGCGATCCAGACGGCCCGCGCCGACACCGACTACTACTGGATGGTGCTGGACGCCGGTGACGTGTTCCAGGGCACGCCGATCTCCAACATGCTGACCGGTTTCCTCGACATCGAGTGCATGAACCAGATGGGCTATGACGCGATGTGCCTCGGGAACCATGAGTTCGACTTCGGCTACGACCTGATCCGCGGCCGCATGCCGGACGCCAACTTCCCGATGCTGTCCTGCAACGTGATCGACAAGGAACGCGGCACCAGTGTCGGCGAGCCCTACCACATCTTCCGGCGCGGCGACTACCGTATCGGCGTGATCGGCTTGACGACGCAGACCCTGCTGGGTGAGACCAACCCGCGCGTGGCGGACTACGTGGATGTCTACGACCCGGTGCCGATCGTGCGCTCGCTGGCACAGTACCTGCGCAGCATCGGCGTTGACATCGTGATCGCCGTCGGGCATCAGGGCTACGGCCGCGACCAGGCAATGGCCGAGGCGATCCCCGAGCTGGACGTGATCGTCGGCGGGCATACCCATACCAAGCTCGATGAGCCGGACCGCGTCGGTGACGTGGTCATCACTCAGAGCTGGGAGTGGGGCAAGCAGATCGGCGTACTGAAGCTGAACTTCGAGCGTGACAGCGAGGACGAGCGCTTCCGGCTGGCCTCATACGAGAACGAGTACGTGCCGATGAGCCCGGACAAGCCCGAGGACGACGGCATGAAGGCCTTTATCGCGGACTACGACCAGCGCTTCTCCAAGGAGATGGACCGCTTCGTCTGCACCGCGCTGCAGGACTTCCCGGTGGACGAGGTGCGCATTCGCGAGAACGCACTGGCTGACATGATCGCCGACAGCATGCGCCAGGCAACCGAGGCCGACGTGGCCTACTTCAACGGTGGCAACTTCCGTGCCGGGCTGGAAGCCGGTGAGGTGAACTTCGGCGACCTGTACGGCGTACTGCCCTATGACAACTTCCTGATGAAGGTCCCGATGCCGGGCTGGAAGCTGATCGAAATCCTCGAGCATGCCGGCCTGCAGTACGGTGACGGTGGCTTCCCGCAGGTCAGCGGACTGCGCCTGCGCTATGAGGACATGAACCTCGTCAGCGCACAGGTGCTGCGCGGCGGGGAGTACGTTGACATTGACCCGAATGAGCAGTACCTGTTCCTGACAACGGACTTCATGGCGATCGGCGGTGACGGCTTCCCGATGGACGAGGACCCCTATGGCCCGGGCTACACCGGCATGGAGCAGCGCTCGACCTTCGCGCAGTGGGCCTCCCAGCAGCGTGAGCTGTCCTGGCAAACCGACGGCCGCGTGGTGTTCGACTGGGTGAACATGGAGGACCCGGGCATCGCGGACTAGGTTGATCTGCCGTCTCATGCGAGCATTCGACGGTCTGGCGCTGCGGCTGCGCATTCGCGCATCCGGGTCGCGCTGGAGTTGAATGCTTTCATTATCCAGATGAAGAAGAGATGGGTAGCGGTGGCGCCTTGCGCCAATTGAAAGGGCATCTCCCAAAGTAATGTGACATTTCCAGATTTCGCAATACCTGCCAGATCAGGTTGAAAGCAAGCGCGATATTCCCTTATCCGGAATGTCAGGTTCGGACTGGTGATGCAATCTCTCTCAGTTGGCGCAAGGCGCCACCGCTACCCTGAATCGTGTATGTATCAGGAACGGGAATAAGGCTGTGGCAAGCGCGGGCCTGGCTCAGTCGTCATCATCGTCGTCATGGCCGCGCCGCTCGCCTTGCATGGCGGGGGCAGCGCCTGAGCTGACGGGCAGCAGGCCATCGCCGCGGATCTCCGGGTGCGATATCTTGCCGCCGAGGTTGGCGGTCAGCGCGAACAGCACACAGGCCGCCAGTGAGACCAGCAGCGCCAGTCCGGTGGACCAGCCGGGGTACTGCTCGCGGCCGCGGCCGGCGAGCAGTGCAATGATTGCCAGGATCCCTCCGGCCAGTCCGGCGATGCGCGCGATGTCCGCCATTTCCTCATGCTCGTGGATCGCCGGCTCGCTCACATTGGGCTGGTGTTCCACCATATGCTCCGCCGGCTCACCGCTGAGGTACACCGGTACGGTGAAGATGCCGACGGCCAGCAGCGTTGCCAGGCCGGCCGAGAACAGCGCACGGCTGCGGAAGCTGAAGCCGCCGCCGAGAAGCAGTAGCGCGAACACACTGCCGATCACCGGGATGTGGTTGAGCATTAGGTGCAGGTGGGCCTGGTTGATCTGCATGGACTTACTCCTTTGGCAATCAGTCTGCGCCGCGAAAGCGCAACAGCTGCGACGAGGATTATCGAGTGTCCGATGGAATTTGTTTCAATGATTTCCGGAAATGAGGATGCCTGTCAGTTCAGCCCAGCCGCATTCAGGGCCTGAGCGCCACCAGCTCTTCATCCTCGGTGGTGTAGAAGGTGCCATCGCCGGTCACCACTATGTCCTGCTTCATGTCCGGGATGCGGTACAGTTCGTGGCCATCGCGGTTGAAGGCGGCCAGGTGGCCCTGGCTGCGCACGAAGACCTGGCCATCCGGGCCGAACTCAACCTGGTCGAAGTAGTTGCCGGAGCGCTTGTACTGCCACAGCACGCTGCCTTCCGGGCTGATGCACTGCAGCAGGTAATGCGAGATCACGTAGATCCGCCCATCTGGCCCGACGCTGAGCTCGCCGCTTGGTCCGTTGTCAATCGTGATCCCCCAGATGCGCTCGCCGGTGCGACTGTTGAGCCGCAGCAGTTCCGGTTCGCCGGACAGGCTGCCGCTGGTATAGCCGAACAGGTAGATTGAATCTCCGGCGGGCAGCAGGATGTCCCGCTCACTGGCGGCATCAATGCTGTAGCGGCTGCCGTCCTCACGCCACAGTTCGCGGCCGTTGCCGGCATCCAGCGCAAACAAGCTGCAGCCGTGGCTGCCATTGCGGCTGCAGATGGCATAGAGCACATTGCCGGGGCCCAGCAGCAGCTTGTCAAATTCATTGACATCTGGATCACTGATCCCGCGCTGCCAGCGAAGCTTGCCGTCCGCTGCGATGCAGGCCAGCCCATGCTCAGCATCACGCCTGCTGGCGCGGCTGGCAACGAAGCATGTGCCATCCGCCGCGGTGGTGAGGCCGCTGCCCGGGATGCCGTCTATCGCCGTGCGCCACAGTTCCTTGCCAGCTCGGTCCATGCAGACGAGGTCCGTCTGGCGCACCGTCTCCATTGAACCGGGCCAGCCCTCGCGCTCCTGCTCGCGGCTGCCTTCCAGCACGAACAGCACGTTGCCATTGCCGTCATCAAATGGCCCGGCGGTTGGTGCCAGCCTGTCACCGGCCTTCACGCCGGCGAGGCTCGGGACCTCCCACAGGCGCTGGCCGCTTTCGCCGTCGATGTAGACGACGGCGTTCGAGGTGCGGATCGCCAGGTCGCCGTTGGCGAGGGGCTCGCGCTGCTTGAGCGACCAGTTGCCGATCCCGTAGCTCCACTGCATCTCGCCCTCGTCAACGCAGAACAGCATGTTGCCATCTACGCCCTGCACATAGCAGCGTCCGTCCGGCCCGAGGCTCAGGCCGCCCAGCTTGCCGCCGATGTGGTAGCGCCAGAGGTAGAGCTCCGCACGTGCGGCGGCCGCGGCGGCCTTGTCAGCATGGTGCTTGTCTATCACCTGCTGCTGCACTGCTGCGGCATCCACCACGCCGGGTTCGACGGTCCCCTGTGCGGCGGGCTGGCCTTCGACCACCACCGGCGGCCGCATTGCGAAGTAGACAACCGCCACCACCATCGCTGCCATGATCGCAACGAGCAGCACGGTCTGCCAGACCCGCAGGCTGTGGAATGCCAGCTGCTCCGAGGGCTGGACCTCCTCCTCGACGTAGTTGTCCTCCAGCGCATCGCTGAAGGCCACCGCCGGGTCCAGCCGTTCATTCAGCTCATGCGGATCAGGCCGCTCCTTGATCAACTGTCGCCTCCGCTGGCCTGCCCGCCAGAGGAGCTGGACTGCTCGAGTTCCTTCTTCTTCTCTTTATAGTCAATCAGCTCGCGGCACTTGCCACAGACCGTCTGCTCCAGTCCGGCCTTGAATTTCTCCGGATCCGCCATCGCCGAATTGCTGGTCTTTGCCGGGATGAACTCTCCACCGTGGCCGCAGGAATGCACGAACTCGTACTTGTAGAACAGCTCAGGGGTGAGGATCGGGTTGATGAGCTTCGGATCGGGCTGGCCGACCATGATCACCGTTTCGCCATCCTTATTGCTGACGATATGCGCGGGCAGGTCGCCCACCAGCTGCCCGTCAGCCGTCGGAATCCCGGGAGGGAAGTTCGCCGCGTCCTGTCCGGTCGGCTGTGCTGCGCCAGCGGCCGCCTGTGTGCGCATGCGCGGAATGCTTACGAAGACTATCAGCACAACCATCAGGGCCAGCAGCAGGGCGATCACCACGTTCCTGATGACGAATATTCGCGCCAGCCTTGTTTCCGGCCGCTGCCGGCGCTGTGGCCTCCATCTGTCCCTGTCCTTTCGTCTGTCCTGCAATCCCGCCACCTCTGTCCCGTGACGATTTCCTGTATGTCATGAGACCCCGGAAAGTACATTCCGGTTCACCAGCAGTGATTCCAGAATACCGCAGATCGCCATTCTGCACTTGCTAGAATAGCCCCGCCGGCGGCTGCGGCAGCCGGGAAACACTGATTGATACAGGGAAGGCATCATGAGCAAGAGCGGATTCAACAGCGTCGGCGTGATCGGCATCGGCACGATGGGCAACGGCATCGCCCAGGTGGCGGCCCAGAGTGGTTTCACAACCAAGGTGGTGGACATCTCGCAGGAGAACGTGGACCGCGGGATGGGGATCATCGGCAAGAACCTCGATCGCATGGTGGCCAGCTTCGAGAAGAGCGGCGGTGAGCGGGGCCTGAGCCAGGCCGACCGTGACGCGGCCTGGGGCCGGCTCAGTGCTTCCACGGACCTCGCGTCGCTGCTGGACTGCGACATCATCATCGAGGCCGCCGTCGAGCGCGAGGACATCAAGCTGCAGATTTTTGGCACGCTTAAGGAAAAGGGCTACGGCGGGATCATCGCCAGTAACACCAGCTCGATCAGCATCACCCGCCTGGCGGCCGGCGTGGCCGACCCCGCGAAGTTCATGGGCATGCACTTCATGAACCCGGTGCCGATCCAGCTTGGAGTCGAGATCATCCGCGGCCTGCTGACGGACGACGACACCTACAACAAGGTGGTCGGGCTCTGCCAGGACATGGGCAAGGTGGAGATCCCGGCGGAGGACAAGGCCGGCTTCGGCATCAACCGCATGTGGGTGCCCTTCGTTAACGAGGCGATCCGCGTCGTCGAGGAAGGCGTGATGGCGCCGGATGAGGCGGACAAGTGCACGCTCTGCCTCGGGCACAAGATGGGCCCGCTCGTCACCGCGGACTTCGTCGGGCTGGATGTGATCCTGTTCATCTGCAACGTGCTGGAGGAGGAGTTCGGCTCCGCCTACAAGGCCAGCCCGCTGCTCAAGCGCCTCGTGGAGGCCGGCCAGCTCGGGGTCAAAAGCGGCACGGGCTTCTACGTCTGGGAGGGCGGCCAGGCGACTGGCGTGAACCCGGCGGTGCAGCGCTACCGCATCGGCTAGGATAGGAACAGCGGGAAAACAATCCGCGGATTCCATTCAGTGGAAGGTAGCCATGGGTAGCTTTAGATACTTCGTTCCGCTCAGGACAATTGCCGGCCTAATGCTGGTCCTGCTCAATCTATCCTGCGCCGGTCCAGTCGAGGGTGAGGGAATCGCCGGAAAGTGGACAGTGATGCACGAAGGTCAGAATGGAGGATTCATGGAGTTCGGGGAGGACGGATCATGGACGGATGGAAAGCATACCGGCACATGGGTGCAGACTGCAGATAATTATCTTGAGATAGACGTCAACTTCAATGGAAAGCAGATGCTGATGGGTTTCAAATATGCGGGCGGCGGAAACCGCATGAGCATCAACCTGGACAAGGTGGGAGGCTCCAGTACAGGAGCGCGGGACATGGTGGACAAGGACATCTTTCCGGGCACGATGACCATGGTTCGAGCGCGCTAGGCCTGCTTGGCCTGCTGCAGCGGATTGCGGATGTGCAATGGCGATATCGAAAGGCGTTATTGCCTTATAATTGCCCGCATGAGACCGAATATCAACCTGACCGGCCTGCTGCTGCTGGTCGCTGCAAGCTGCCTGTTCCTTTCGGCCTGCCCCAGTGGGGATGATGGCGCCAATGTATCGAAGGCTGATACCACGGGTGCCGATCCGGCCGTGAGCTCCTCCAACCAGAGCCTGCCGCCGGCGGACAGCGTTGCCGGTTCCGAGGCCGCTGCCAATCCCTGTGCCGGCGAAGCCCCGGCCGTGGTGGCGGATGCCAGTGATGTCTTCAAGACGGCCAACTGCACGATGTGCCACGGCCAGAACATGGAAGGCGGCCAGCTGGCCCCGGCGCTGAAGAACATCGCCGGCGAATGGAACAAGGCCGAGCTGACCAGCTACGTGCGTGACGCGTCCAAGTATGAGGACAAGGGCAACCGCCTGAGCCACGATCCGAAGTACGTGATCGAAATGCCGCCCTTCCCGATGGGTGAAGATGACCTCAACAAGCTCGTGGACTGGCTGCTCACCAAGTAGCAGCAGTCAACGCGGCCAAATCACGGCCGATAACATACAGATCGTGAAAGTCCTCAAGACCGTCTTCAGCGTGATCATCATCGCGGCCCTGCTGCTCGCGGTGGCTGTCGGCGTGTTCTGGGAGAAGCTGCTGTCACCGGCGCAGAAGCTGCGCTACGGCAAGCAGTTCAGTGCGGTGGAGGACCTGCGCCAGCAGAGCGCGGATGCCCCTGATGACAGCCAGGCGCTGGCGGACTACGTGGACGGCCTGGCGCTGGAAGGCAACATCGGGCGTGCGTACTACTTAAGCGAGCTGTATGGCGTGCACAACGACAAGGCCACTGCCCTGCGCGGGCTGGCGGTGCGCAGCCTGCAGCAGTCCACCGACGGCAGGATCCTCGACATCACTGCCGAGCCGGAGGCGCAGCAGTTCATGGAGACCCCGGCCTGGGAGGTGCTGCGTTACCTCGAGGGCTACCGCCATGCACTGAGCGGCGACTGGATGAGCGCGCGCAACGAGTTCATGGGCATCGCCAACGGCGACCTGCCGCCGGCGCTGCGCGGATGGCATAAATATTACCTCGCACGGGCCTACCGCTACGGTGGCGATGAGGAGCAGAAGCAGCTCGTGCTGAAGCTGCTGCGCGAGGTGGTGGAGGCCGAGGCCAAGGCCGGCCAGCAGGGCAGCCTGCTGCATGGCCGCGCGGTCTACAACATCATCGACTGGTGTGTCAGTGACGACTATCCCGGCGAGGATGGCCCGCAGCTGGCAACGGAGGCCGCGGATTCGCTTGATGAACTGCACGAAGCCTGGGCCCGGCAGAAGGGTGATACGGCGCTCGGCGACTACCTGCTTGCCAACGGCGATCCCGGCGGGGCCTGGCGCCTGTCCAGCACGGCACTGCTGCTGGACCCGGCGGGCAATGGCGGCAAGGCGGCCGGCGAGCTGGCCCTGCGCAGCATGCAGGAGATCCTCGCCGCATTCAGCAACAAGGGGACGGCAGGCTCACCGGACTGGCAACCGGCGGAGGAGCCGCTGAGGCCGCTGATGAACCCCTCCGGCGAGCTGCAGGTGGAACTGGGCCGCGAGCAGGTGCGGGCGATCGCCGACTGGGCCGTTGCCAACGAGAAGGCCGCCGAGGCCAGTGCGCTGCTGGTGGCCTTGCGCGCGCATGTCAGCGAGCGCGCGGCCTGGGAGGAACTGCGCGTCGGCGAGGCGATCTGCTACCGCAGCGCCAAGGACCGTCCCGCGATGCAGGCGCTGATGCTGGATGCCAACCTGCACGGGATGTCAGACCGCGCCCTGAGCGAGATCTACTTCGAGAACGGACTGCTGCTGAAGGGCAGCGGCGAGTGGAACGGCGCGCTGGACCAGCTGCGCAGCAGTGCGACCTTGAACGGGCCGCGCAGCGGAGAGGCCTGGTTCCAGTGCTACCTCGTGCTGAAGCGCGTGCAGGACCCGCTCAATGTTGACAGCGCAATCGGCTACCTGCAGCATGTGATGGATGGCGATGCCGCGAGCGATGCCTTCCCGCGGGCCTTCGAGGAGCTGGTGCCGCTTTTGATCCACAACAGCAGCCGCACCGCGGCCCGCCAGCTCTGCGAGCGAGTGCTCGGGCTGGCGACCGGCGGCACGATGGAGGGAGAGCGCGGAACGGAACTGGCAACGGTGGCCCGCTTCTGGCTGGGCTGGATCGCGCAGCAGGAGGGCGACTCCGCGCTGGCGAAGCGTTACCGCAGTGAAATCAGCATCACACACTGGAATTACTACGAGATCACGGCACACCAGGGCATCGAGCCGCATATGGCGAGTGTGCCGGCCGTGCTCGGGCAGCCTGAGAGTGCTGGTGAGTACTTCGCCGGGATGGGGCTGACGACGAATGCCGCCGAGGTCTATAACACGGACGGCCCGGCCGACAGCCAGCTGCTGGCATTCTTCCGGATTGACAACGCCGTGCCCGTGATGGACCTGCCGAGCGTGCAGTGGCGCGCCACGGAGGTACTCGAGAGCGGGGCCGTCAATGAGGCGGCGCTGCTGGAGTACGTGCTGGCGCAGTCCTATCCACGGCCCTTTGACGATGTCGTCAACCCGGCGGCGCAGGAATTCAATGTCGACCCGGCGCTGATCTACGCCGTGATCAAGAAGGAAAGCAACTTCAAGCCGGCGGACGTGTCCTGGGCCGGGGCCGAGGGCCTGATGCAGCTGATGCCGGAGTCGGCGAAGTGGCTCAACGAGCGCTATTCGCTCGGGGTGGACCTCACGAAGCTGCGCGACCCGAAGCAGAACGTGCGGCTCGGCGCTGCCAACCTGCGCAGCCTGTACGACCAGCTCGGGCAGGACAACATCCGTGGCGTGATCATCGCGCACAACAAGGGCGCCGGCAACTACCAGAAGTGGACCGGGCGCTACGGCTCAAACCCGGTGCTGATCAGCGAGCTGGTGCCGAACGAGGAGAACGAGGGCTTCATCAAGCGAGTGCTGCGCTACTACCTGATCTACAAGTGGCTTGAGGAGAGGTAGGGAGGTCAGGCCCATGGCCTGACAAGGGTGCAGGTTGCAGGGGGCTGCTTGCAGGGTGCAGGTTGCCAATTCTTCTATGTCAAATGAATCCCTGGTTCTGTCTCCAAACTGGTGTTGATACAATTTATCAATGAAGGGTAGATTCCAACCTTGGTTGAAGGTCGCTGGGTGCATTTCCGTTCTGCTCGTTTCAGGAGCAATAGCGATGTCAATCAGTGGGTGCAGGAATGACAAGGACCCACTTGCAGCGTTAGCTCCCTTTCCGAAGATCGACATGAGCAATTGGCCTGTTGCGTTGCCACCTCCCCAGGATTCGCTCTCCGGTTCACTGTCCGTTGATCCATCAGCTACCTTTGTCGAGCGAAGGAGTGGACTTTCCGCTGGAGAGGTCTGGGCTTATGCCTTTCATCACAGGATTAGCTTCATTGACCACCACTTCTATTACCAGTCACGGATGCGAGACGCAGGATTCAGGGTGGTCAAGGGGCGGAACCAGCTCGAAATTGCTGCTCTGGAATCCATAGATGTACGCTGGGCCGAGCAGTATGTCAGTAGTTCCGGAGATGTACTGGTTACGTTATGCACTTTGCATGACCCTGAACATCACGGTTCTCGATACGAGGTCTACATCGAGAAGCGCAATGACATTCCTGCGGAAATGTATGAGCAGGCAGGAATCATTGCGGAGGACAGCACTTTGCGTAAGCAGTTCAACAAAATGCTTACTAAGGACAGGTTCTGAATCTGAAACCTGCTCGCCTGTGAGCTATTGGAGTTTATTCGATCCGCGGTTCTAGCCGGTAAAATCGCGGCTTCTCCCGCCTGTTTCACACGCTTTCCACACATTGAGGCTGCATTCTCAATGCGGCTCTGCAAATGTGAAACGCTTTTCCTGCGATACCGCAACATTTGGCAAACAACATGCGTCAACACTTGCGGAGTGGGAATCCAGCAAAGTGGGGAAGTTCATGCGAGCGCTTACAGGCATCACGATCTGCGCCGCCACCGTCCTCCTGATGGCAACGGGGGGCTGCGCGAAGCAGAAGATTACATGGGACTTGAACGGCAGGCTTATGAGCCTGAAGCTCAACAGCCCGTTTCCGCTTGAACTGAAGCGGATCGAGCCGGGCACATTCACGATGGGCAGCACGCCGGAGGCCGGTGCGCGCTTCAGCATCCCGGAGGACGAGAAGCCGAGCCATGAGGTGCGCA
Source organism: bacterium (assembly GCA_020440645.1). GTDB lineage: Bacteria > 4484-113 > 4484-113 > 4484-113 > JAFGCY01 > JAHEFU01. The sequence goes on from JAGRNR010000027.1 coordinate 18,145, forward strand.
TCGACAGGCCGTACTTCATCGCCGTGCACGAGACAACGAATGAGCATTTCCGCCGCTTCGACCCGAAGCATGACAGTACGGCCGCACTGGCAAGCCTGCCGGAGGAGATGGCGGCCGATGCCGGGCTGGAGGACCTGAATGCGGACCGCAACCCGGTGGTCGGGGTCAGCCTGGCGGAAGCCGAGGCCTACTGCAAGTGGCTCAGTGAGGAATGCGGCCTGACCGTGCGCCTGCCAACCGAGGCCGAATGGGAGTTCGCCTGCCGTGGCGGCTCGGACAGCGCCTACTGCTGGGGTGATGCGCGCGCGGAAAGCACGAAGTTCGCCAACCTGGCGGAGGCCGGCACCGCCGAGAAGCTTGGCGGGGTGGAGGACCCGGCCCCGCGGGATGACGGCAAGCGCCTGACGGCGCGCGTTGCCAGCTTCCAGGCGAATGCCAACGGCCTGTACGACATGCATGGCAACGTGGCGGAGTGGTGCGAGGACGTGTACAGCGCGAACTACAACAATGCTGCACTCGACGGCAGTGCCAACCAGACCGGCTCTGACAACGAGCTGCATGTGGTGCGCGGCGGCAGCTGGGCCAGCGGGATGGACCATGCGCGGAGCGCGGCGCGCGATGCCCTGCCGGCCAGCACGGAGGATGCGATGACGGGCTTCAGGATCGTGGTGGAGATGCCTGATTCGGTGGAAGAAGAGTAGGCAGTGGCCAGTGGTCAGTGGGCTGTGGTCAGTAGTCAGTAGCAGCAGCGCCCCCGCCGCTGAAGCAGAGAGCAGAAAGCAGAGAGCAGAGAGCAGCAGGCAAAAGGCAGAAGGCAACAGAAAGAATTAGCAGCGGCGCCCTCGCCGCTGAAGCACTGCATAACCATGTTGATCCAAATAGCTCCGAAGTAGGGATGCGGTAATACCGCATCCCGGCGGCAGTGTTACTGCCGCCCTGCTTCATGTTGAGTCGTAAGATCGTATCGACTCAATTGCACACTGGAGCTGATTGAGGTCAGTTACCCGGCTGGCGCCGGGATACCGCGCCGAGCTGGCGCTCGACCTCCGCGCCTGGCTCGCGCCAGACCTTCTTACCGGCTTGCGCCGGGCCTCCGGCAGGCCGCTTCAGGCCGCATTAGATCAATATCTACTTACAAGGGATATAATCTCGGCGCGAGGATCCATGGCCGAGAAGCTCAAAGACACCACCGTCCCAAACCCACCGACGGCAGACCTGCTCGCTACCGTCGGGCTCAAGCCTGAGGAGTATGCGGAGGCCTGCCGCAAGCTCGGCCGCCTGCCAAACATCGTGGAGATGGGCATCATCGGCGCGATGTGGAGCGAGCACTGCTGCTACAAGTCCAGCAAGATCCACCTGAAGACCTTCCCCGTCACCGGCAAGCGCGTGCTGCAGGGGCCGGGAGAGCAGGCCGGTGTGCTGGACCTCGGCAATGACTACGCCCTCGTATTCAAGATCGAATCACATAACCACCCGAGCGCGGTCGAGCCCTTCCAGGGTGCCGCGACGGGCGTGGGCGGCATCATCCGCGACATCTTCGCGATGGGGGCCCGTCCGCTGGCGCTCTTGGACAGCCTGCGCTTCGGCAACACCTACCCGGTGGAAGCGGTCGGCAATCCCGAGGCGGACAAGGCCGTTGATGAGCAGCCGCAGGAAGCGGCGGACGGCAGCGGCGACAAGCTGAACATCCCCTGGGGCGACAGCCCCGTGCCCTTCGTGTGCACCGTCTCCTGGATGACCACGATGCGCCAGCAGCTCTTCGAACGCGGCCCCGAGGCGCGCGCGGCCGTCAAGGCGATCCGTGAGATGCACACGGGCGATGTGCACGTGCTGGCTTACTGCGTGCTGCCGGACCAGATCCAGCTGGCGCTGTACCTGGAGAACGGGCGCGAGGAGGAGGCCGAGGCCGCCGTCGCCGCACTGAAGGAGAAGCTTGCCGAGGTGGTGGCCCCGCAGACCCAGGGCAAGCCGCCCTGGGACAGCTTCGTGATGCTGCACCCGCGCCACAGCGGCAGCGAGCTGATGGAGGCGATCCACCTGCTGGAGTTCGCCCCGGTCACGCGCCAGAAGGTGGCGCAGGTCAGCGACTACAAGTACGTCAGCCAGGTCTGGCGCTACGGCGTGCCCTGGCTGGATGACGAGACTGACAACACTGAGGCCCGCGAGCTGCCCTACTGTGCCGGTGTGAACGATAAGCAGGCTGCGCGCAGCCGCTACCTTGTCAACGGGGTGGTGGAGGGCATCGCGCACTATGGCAACTGCATCGGCATCCCGACCATCGGCGGCGAGCTGGTGTTCGACCCGAGCTACACCAGCAACTGCCTTGTCAACGCGATGTGCGTCGGCATTGTCCGCAAGGACCGCATCCACAAGGCGCGCGCGGACGGGCCGGGCAATGTAGCGATGATCGTCGGTGCGCGCACCGGCCGAGACGGTGTGCAGGGCGCGACCTTCTCCAGCGTGGAGCTGGCGGAGGACGTGGCCGAGAGCCGCCCCGCCGTGCAGGTGGGCGACCCCTTCATGGAGAAGCTGCTGCTGGAGGCCACGCTCGAGATCCTCGACATGCCGGGGCTAGTCGGCATCCAGGACTTCGGCGCCGCCGGCCTGACCTGCTCGTCAGTGGAGATGACCGCCAAGAGCGGCACCGGCATGCGGCTTGACCTGGACGCTGTGCCGCAGCGCGCGAAGGACCTGAGCGCCTACGAGATGATGCTCTCCGAAAGCCAGGAGCGCATGATGATCATCGTGGAGAAGGGCAGTGAGGACAGCTTCCGCGAGGTGTTCTCCCGCTGGGGCCTGACCGCGGTGGACTGCGGCGAGATCATCGGTGAGCAGCGCATCGAGGTGCTGCATGACGGGGCAGTCGTTGCCAACCTGCCGAACCGCCCACTGGCGGATGAGGGCCCGGAGTATGACCGCCCGCATGAGGCACCGGCCAGCTGGAAGAACCGCCACCTGCTGGATGACCGCGACATCGCCGCCGCACTTGAAAGGATAAACAAGCTGCCCGTTGCCACAGAACTGGCCGGGCACAGCCTGCCCGCGCCGGGCAGCGACTTCGAGGACATCCTGCGCCGCCTGCTGATGCACCCGAGCGTGGCCGACAAGTGGCCGGTGTACCAGCGCTACGACTGGAGCGTGCGCACCAACACGCTGCTCGGCCCGCAGGGCAGCGACGCGGCCGTGATCCGCATCAAGGAGACCGGCCAGGGCGTCGCGATGTGCACCGATGGCAACGGCCGCGCGGTCTCGCTCGACCCACGCATCGGTGCCGCACAGTGCGTGCTGGAGGCCGCGCGCAACATCGTGGCCAGTGGGGCGGAGCCGCTCGGGATCACGAACAACCTGAACTTCGGCAACCCGGAGAAGCCGGACCGGATGTGGCAGTTCGTGGAGAGCATCGGCGGCATCGGTGATGCACTGCGCAAGCTGGACCTGCCGGTGACCGGTGGCAACGTCAGCCTCTACAACGAGAGTGGCGGCCGCGGCATCCTGCCGACGCCGGTGATCGGGATGGTCGGGCTGCTGGAGAAGGCCGAGCAGGCGATCCCCAGCCGCTGCACCGACAGCGGGCTCGAGCTGTTCGTGCTCGGTACACACCATGCGCGCCTCGATGCCAGCCTGCTGATGTATGACATCGCGCGGCTGCGCAGCGGCATGCTGGAGGAGCCGGACTACAAGCAGTTCATCTCCTGCATGAACTTCATCCTGCACGCCGCCGGCGAGGGTGCGATCCGCGCCTGCCATGACGTGTCGGACGGCGGGCTGCTGGTAGCGCTCGTCGAGATGCTGGCCGGGGCGCAGGTGGATGTCGCCCCGCTGCTTGCCGAAGGGTATGATATGGGAGACCATAACCGGCTGGCCACGCTGTTCGCCGAGGATGGCAACCGCTGGCTGCTGGCGGTCGGACCGGAAAGGAAGAGCTGGATCCGCACGGCTGCGCTGCACTACCAGGTGCCGCTCACGCCGCTGGGACGCTCGGTGGATGGAAGGCTCACCGTCAGCGGTGGTGACGAGGAATGGTTTGGCTGCGACTGGGACGTACTGGAGACATGTCGCCGGTACGGTCTGCAGGCGGCACTGTCAGGTGACTGATATGCATGAAGCACGCGAGAAATGCGGTGTCTTCGGCATCTACGCCCCCGAGCGTGATGTCAGCCGTGCCACATACTTTGGCCTGTTCGCCCTGCAGCACAGGGGACAGGAATCGAGTGGCATCGCCGTTGTCAACGGGGAGCACATCACCTGCCACAAGGAGATGGGCCTCGTCAACCAGGTCTACAACGAGGACGTGCTGGACCTGCTGAAGGGCAAGGCCGCGATCGGGCACAACCGGTACTCCACCACCGGCGGCAGCATCAAGTGCAATGCCCAACCGCTGGTGTTCAAGAAGCACTTCCAGCGCGACCGCGCGCTTGCGATCGCACACAATGGCAACCTGGTCAACGCGCAGGAGCTGGCCGAGCTGCTCAGCGAAAAGTACGGCATCACGCCTGAGACCACCAGCGACACCGAGATGATGGGCCTGCTTTTGCAGGAGTTCTACAAGCACGGCACGATGGAGGATGCACTGCTGCAGGTCGGCGAGATGGCCCGCGGCGCGTTCAGCCTCGTGGTGCTGACCAGCCATGCGGTGTATGCGATGCGCGACCCCTGGGGCGTGCGCCCGCTGTGCCTTGGGAGGATTGACAAGGGCTTCGTGGTTGCCAGCGAAAGCTGCGCCTTCCCGCTGATCGACGCCGAGTATATGCGCGAGGTTGAGCCGGGAGAGGTCGTCAGGCTGGATGGCAACGGCATCACCAGCTGGGAGATCGCCCGCAAGGAGCCGCGCAAGGAGTGCATCTTCGAGTACTTCTACTTCGCACGCCCGGACAGCCTGCTCAGGGGCCGTGAGGTCTACAAGATGCGCTTCAGGATGGGCAAGAACCTGTTCGAGGAAGCGCCGGTCGAGGCTGACATGGTGATCGGCGTGCCTGAGAGCGGCCGTCCCGCGGCCGAGGGCTTCTCGGCGGCGAGCGGCATCCCGGTGCGCGAAGGCCTCGTGAAGAACCGCTACGTGGCGCGCACCTTCATCCAGCCGATGCAGAGCATGCGCGACAGCGGCGTGCGCATGAAGTACAGCCCGCTCGGCCAGACCGTCGAGGGCAAGCGCATCGTGCTGATTGACGACAGCATCGTGCGCGGCAGCACCACCCGCAAGATCCCGCAGATGCTGTACGAGGCCGGCGCGAAGGAGATCCACATGCGCATCTCCAGCCCGCCGATCAAGTTCCCGGACTACTACGGCATCGACTTCGGCGACCCCAACGAACTGATTGCCAACAAGCTCAGCGTCGATGAGATCCGCGAGAAGATCGGCGTTGACAGCCTGCATTACCTGAGCATCGAGGGCCTGGTGCGGGCCACCGGGCTGCCACGCGAGGAGTTCAACCTCGCTTATTTCAACGGTGAATACCCGATCGAGCCGCCCAAGGGGGCGAGGCTCGGAAAGTACATCTTCGAGGAGGCTGCGGTCAAGCAGCCTGAGTGATCAGGATTTGGCACCACTTGGTCGGAGGACTGGCAGGCGCAGGAAGGGCAGCCGGCAAGCACTGCCGGGTGACGAGTTCGCCCGCATGCTGCTCGAGCAGATCGCCGATCCGGCCCTCGACCAGGCCAGCGCGATCAACCTGATCCGCGAACTGGCAATCCACCTGCATCAGCTGTCCGACCACCAGAGCCTGTATGAACTGGTGCGTGACACCACCCAGCCGGAGCTCCTGCGCCGTGAATGCGCGCTGGCCTTCCGCCAGCTGGCAACCGAGCTGCTGGCCAGCGGGCCACAGCTTGACGAGCAGTTCGATGAGCAGCACTACGAGGTGGAGAACTGGCTGGTGGCGCTTGACCCGGCGGACCTCGAGGCGCGGCGCAACCGCGTGGAGCTGTTGATCGGGCTCGGTGCCGCCGACCTCGCTGCTGACGACATCGAATACATCGAGCGCGCCGACCCGGATGACGGCTGGCTGTGGGAGATCCGCGGCCTCTTGCTGTTCAATGCCGGGATGTATGAGGAGGCCCTGTCACAGTACAGCTCCCTGCAGGCGCGCGACCCCCTGTCAGTCACGGCGCTGACCGGCATCGCCCAGTGCCTGGGGCGGCTCGGCCGTTTCGAGGAGGCTGTGGAGACCTGTGACCTGTTGCTGACCTATGAGTTCGAGGGGATGTGGGAGGTGCGCTTCGAGCGCGCCGTGCTGCTGCGTGACCTCTGCGAGTTCGACCGCGCGCTGGATGACTTCAACGCCTGCGAGGGCATGCCGCTGGCCGGCAGCCTGTACTTCGACCGCGGGCTGTGCCTGTTCCTGATGAGCCGGCTTGCGGATTCGATTGCCGACTTTGACAACGACCTGGAGCAGCCCGACCGCCAGGACCTCTCGCTGTGGTACCGCGGCTGCGCTCGCCTGCGGATGGGCGAGCTGGAAGGCGCGCTTGACGATTTCGAGCAGTACCAGCGCATCGGCGGTGACAGCGAATTCATCCACCAGGGGCTCGGGCAGGTCTTCCTCAGGCGCGGTGAGTTCGAGAGCGCTGACTACCACCTGCGCGCTGCACTGGGCGGGCCGATGGCCGACCACTTCAGCCGCTTCCTCTTGGCAACGCTCAACCGGCGGCGCGGTGACGAGGGCCAGGCCGGGCAGCGCTTCGACGAGGCGGTGGAGATCATCGGCTCAATGATCCAGGAGGGGCAGGACGACTGGCACTCCCGCTCGGCGATGGCCTTCTACGAGGCGGTGCGCGGTGAGACCGAGGCCGCGGTGCTCAACTACCAGATCGCGATGCGCCATGCGCAGAACGAATATCTCGTGCGGCTGGAACTGGAGAACCTCGAGGAGTATGCGCGGATGTTCCCGGAAGACGAGGCGGTGGACGTCTGCAGCAAGCTGCTGACGAAGTACCTGATACTGATCGAGGCTGGCGAGTTCAGCTAGCTCTATGCCGCTCCGGATTGGATTGCCAATTCGGAGTGAAGTGTGCCCCTCCGATTTCCCCCAAGCTATGCTATTTCCGCATGCGCGAATTCAGCGAGACCCAGCTCGGGCATCTCTCAGAGGCGGCCATCCGGCTGCGTGAGGCCGAGCGTCCGGTGCGCATCCTGCGCTCACTGGCCTGGCCGCAGGAGCTGGCACGCAGCTTCATTGACGGCGGCATGCAGCGTCCGCCGGAGCCGGAGTATCCGGTGTTCAACCCCCGGCCCGTGATGGACGACCTGGCGGCGATCGACCACCTGCTGGAGGGTGACAGCCCGGTGCACAACTGGCTGCGCCGCGTCGCCTGGAGCATTGCCACCGCCGCGCGCATGCTGGCGGCGATGGGCACGGCGGAGTTCCACGAGCACAGTGCCGCGCTGTACGGTACACCGGTCACGCCGCTGCAGGACGGACAGCGCACAGCGCTGGAGCTGGCTGAGATGATCGACGAGATCATGGCCCCCTTCAACGCCAGCCCGGCCAGCTTCGGCATCGTGCCACGCCGGGTCAGCCCGGAGCGTGTGGCCGAGCAGATCCGCAAGCGCATTGACAAGCAGTTCGGTGACAACGCGCCGCAGGTTGAGCTGGTGGACCAGCTGTCCAGCAAGGCACTTGCCGGTGCACGCTACATCCGCATCCGCAAGGGGGCGCGCTTCACCGACCAGGATGTCGAGCAGCTGGTGAACCACGAGGCTTTCGTGCATATCGGCACCACGCTCAACGGCGTGGCCCAGACCCGCTTCCCGATCCTCGCCAGTGCGCATGCCGGTACGACCCGCACCCAGGAGGGGCTGGCGGTGTTCGTGGAGTTCATGAGCGCTGCGATGGACCCCGACCGTTTCCAGCGCCTGGCCGAGCGCGCGATCGCGATCAAGATGAGCATGGACGGCGCAGACTTCATGCAGCTGTTCGAGTACTTTCGCGAGCGCACTGACACTCCCGAGCAGGCCTTCGAATGCGCGCGGCGGGTGGTGCGCGGCGGGCTTGTGAACGGTGGCGCGCCCTTCACCAAGGACTGCACCTACGTGCACGGCCTGCTGCAGGTGCATAATTTCCTGCGCATTGCGGTGGCCAGCGGACGGATCGACTGCATCGGCCTGATGTTCAGCGGCAAGCTGGATCTCGAGGACCTGCCGGCGCTGGGCCTGCTGGCAGCCGCGGGCGCGATTGAGCCACCGCGCTACCTGCCGCCCTGTGTGTCCGACCCGCGTTTCCTCGTGAGCTACCTCGCCTACAGCTCTTTCCTGAACCGCATCGACCTGCCGGCGGTCAAGCAGCACTACTCCGACCTGCTCGGGGCCGTGCCGCAGACCGAGGTGATGGCCGGTGTGTGTTACATCGACGGGCACGAGCACTGAATCTCAAGGCAATTAAATACAGGCTTGAATTCCGCTGAATTCTGGAACATAGTGCTTTGCGGCTGGTCAGACTTACACCAGACTCTGAGCTGGGAGGATGAGATGGGGTGCTGCGGACATGCATCGCATCCAGGATGGGTGCCGCGGGCTGGTCAAGGGACCAGATCACCGCAGGCGGAGGCTCCGGATGCCTTCAGGGCCGGCAGGATGGGCTGACCGGCTGGAACCCGGCCTGATACCGGGTTATACTTTTCAATCTCGTATGCTGGCGAGTCAACAGGCAGATGCTGAATTTTCTTAAGGGCAAGGGACCCGGAAGCAACGACTTCCCGAAGGATCCTGCAACCATGGGGGCACCCTACATCCAGGCCCGTGAATTCGTCGACGGCCATACGGAGTTCATCGCCTGGACCTGCCACCCCTCACTGATGCTCGATGAGCGTTCCACGCGCATCCCGCAGGTGATTGACGCCGAGGGCCAGAGCTTCACCCCGCAGATGGGCGCACTGGAGAATGGCACGGAGATCCCGCGCTTTGAGTCGCTGGAGGCCGCCGAACGTGCCATCCGGCTCTACAGCGAGAACCAGGCAAAGCGCAGCATCGTGCGTGAGGACCTGCTCAGTGCCGAACTGATCTACCTCGAGGAACGGCTGGGTACGCTGCGTGGCATGCTGGATGCCCACAAGGTGGATGAAGACGCCCTGCCTGAGTCCTTCGACTGAGCAAGCGGCCGCCACTGACCTACAATAGCCCAATGGAAATTCCCCAGACGATGCAGGCCGTGCGCTTCCACGAGCACGGCGGCCCCGAGGTGCTGCGCTACGAGGAAGCCCCTGTCCCCGTTATCGGCCCGAATGATGCGCTGCTGCGAGTCCGTGCCTGTGCGATGAACCGCCTCGACGTGGCAACGCGCATCGGGCCGCGCGGCTGGACCATCCCGCTGCCGCACATCCTCGGCTGTGATGTGGCGGGCGAGGTGGTGGCCTGGGGCAGCGAGGTCCAGGGACTCGAAATCGGCAAGGAATGCTTCGTGCATCCAGGCCTGCCGGGGGCAGCGAGCCTGGAGCGCACTCGTGGGGATGACAACGTGGCGGCAGACTACAACATCGTCGGCCTGTTCAGCGACGGGGGCTATGCGCAGTACATCCGCGTGCCGGCCTTCAACCTGCTGCCGAAACCGGAGAGGCTCAGCTGGGAGGAGGCGGCGGCATTCCCGCTGACATTCCTCACCGCCTGGCACATGCTCGGCATGCGCCGCGCCGGCCTGCAGCCCGGTGAGAGCGTGCTGGTGATGGGGGCCAACAGCGGGGTGGGCACGGCGGCGATCCAGGTGGCGAAGGCACGCGGTGCCGGGCTGGTGATTGCCACCGCCGGCGGCACTGCCAACGCGCGGCGCGCACTGGAACTGGGTGCGGATGAGGTGATCGACCACTACGAGCATGAGGGCACGATCCACAAGCAGGTGTATGCGATCACCGGCGGCCAGGGAGTGGACGTGGTGGTCGAGCATGTCGGGGCAGCCGTGTTCGCGCAGTGCGTCAAGGCGCTGAAACGTGGCGGGCGGCTTGTGACCTGCGGCACCACGACAGGTGGTCGCGCTGAGCTGGATGTGCAGATGCTGTTCGCCAAGCACCTGACGCTGTACGGCAGCTTCATGGGCTCGATGAGCGAAAGCTATGAGCTGTTGCCACTGGTGGAGGACGGCCGGCTCAGGCCGGTGGTCGACCGTGTGCTGCCGCTGTCGGATGCCGTGCAGGCGCATGTGCTGCTGGAGCAGGGCGGGCACTTTGGCAAGATCGTGCTCGTGCCGTAGAATCTAGGCGGTTGCGAAATGAGGGCGGCTCCCGTGGTTGGGTGGGCTGCCAGGGTCTTGGCTGGCAACCCGGAGACACGTAATGCCCAGCGGGCGGTTGACCGCGCACGCACGCTCCTTCCTCGAGCAGCGTTTCGCGCGCAAGCCCGACGGCTCCTACTTCCCGCACCAGCCGCTGCATGGCCTGTACGGCGAGAGCGAGGCCGGCCGGCCGCTGCGCCTGGCCCGCAGCTACCGCCTGCTGCGCTGGATCGAGGCCCTGGCACCGCAGTCACTGGCTGACCTCGGGGCCGCCGAGGGCTACATTGCCAACCTCGTGCGCCTGCGGCAGGGCTGCCCGACGCTGTGCATCGACCTCTCGCTGGAAGCCTGCCGCCGAGCCGCGGAGATCCACGGCCAGCCGGCCGTTGCCAGCCCGCTGCAGTCCATCCCCTTGCCTGACGACAGTGTGGATGTGGTGCTGCTGAGCGAGGTGTTCGAGCACCTCGAGGACCCGCTGCAGGTCGTGCGCGAAATGGTGCGTGTGGCCCGGCGCTACGTCGTGATCACCACCCAGGAGATCTGCATGAGCCGCGCCGAGCAGTCCATCCGCCTGCAGCTGCGTGACCTGGACGAGGCGCATGGAGAACTCAACTGGTTGTGCAGCGCTGACCTGCATTCGCTGTTCAGTGGGCCGAGCCGCAGTGCGCCGCAGTTCCGCCGCAGCCTGCGCCGGCTGGCCGGGCAGGTCTCCCGCGAGGAGGCGATCAGCCACCTGCGCTGGCTGGCGGATGCAGTACCGCGACGCAGCGAAGGCATCATCTTCGTCGCCAGCCTCGATGGCAACCCCGTGCCGGAGTTGCCGGCCGGTGATGACATGCAGCTCTGGCAGCAGCTCGTGGAGGGGCCGCAACGCGCCCCGGCGGGGAATGCACAGTGGCAGCTGGCGGATGGCCGGAGTGTGGAGGAGGGGCAGGCGCTTGACAGCGGCACCAGCCCGGAGCAAGCGCTCTCCAGCGAGACGGAAGCCCGTCCACCGCTGGATGCCGAAGGAATCCGTCGGCTGATGCTGCGGCTGGACACCTCAAATGTGACCCGAAGCGGAACTGAGCGCCGCCTGCTGTCAAAGCTTGTACGCATGATGGAGCGCATCGGCTACCTGACCTGCACTGACCCCTGGGCAGTGCGCAGCAACTGGCTGCGCAGCAGGCTGGGTCCGGCCGCCAGGGAAAAGGTGCCGAATCCGGACCCGGAAGCAAGCAGCGGATAGAATCCATGCGTCATGTATTGCATGCCGCGAAACATCTTCACTGCCACAGCGCTGCTGCTGGCCCTGTTCCTCCTGCCGCTTCGTGCGAATGCGGAAAGCGAGCTGCGCGAGCAGTTGCGCCAGCTCAGTGACAACTCCGAAGCGAAGCGTATCGAGGCCGGTAACTGGTTCGCCGCACACGGCCGCGAGCACATGCCGGAACTGCGGGACCTGCTGGAGGACCACGACGCCGAGCTCAGCTACGGCTCAGCGCTGGCGCTGGGCCTGATGGGCCATGCGGCGGCGGAGGCCCTGCCGGAGCTGGTGGACCAGCTCACAAACCCGGACATCAATGATGTGGTGGTGCAGAGCATCATGCGCGTGACTGACAACTGGCAGTCCGTGTTCAGCCAGCTGACCCACCACAAGACAGCCTATGGCAGACAGGTCGGCGCGCGCGCCTTTGGGCTTTGCGGCCGGGCGGATGCCGCCGTTCCGGAACTGACCGCTCTGCTGGCGGATGACAACGCGGATGTCGCCAAGGCGGCCAGCCGCGCGCTGGTCTGGTACCCGAAGGATGCGGCGGCTGCCGTGCCGGGACTGGAGGCGCAGCTGAAGCACGGCGATGCCAGCGTACGGGCCACGGCGCTGTTCACGCTTGAGATGCTGGATGGCAGCAAGCCGGCGCGTGCGGCGCAGTCCGTCAAGGCCCTGCTGGACGACCCGGACCCGCAGGTGCGCAGCGCGGCGATCAACACGGCGGTCAAGCTCAGCCCGCAGGATGACACTCTCGTGAAGAAGTTAACCGCCATGCTGGAGGACGAGGATCCGGAGGTGCGCGTGAATGCTGCCTTCGCCCTGTCGCGCTTCGGCAGCCGGGCGGCCTCGGCCGTTGACAAGCTGGCTGACACGCTTGGGCGCAAGCTGTGGTACCTCGCACCCTACAGCTCGGAACTGGCAACCAACAACGTCTGGGCCCCGCTGGCGGCACTGGGTGCGATCGGCCCGGCGGCCAAGCCCGCCCTGCCGGCCGTACGCAAGCTCTTGGAAGACCCCTATCACGCCCTGAATGCGGCGGAGACCATCTGGCAGGTCAGCGGCGACGCTGCCCCGCTGGTCGGCATTGTTGAGGACGAACTGGAAAGTGGCGACGCGGAGCGTGTGCTGGAAGGCCTCGGCGTGGCGCGCGACCTCGGCAAGCAGGGGAAGGAACTGCTGCCGGACATCAGCCGGCTGCTGCTGAGCGATCAGGCGGTGATCCGCCAGGCTTCCGTCGAGGTGATGTCAGTGATCGCGGATGACCCGGGGATGGCGGCGGAGATGTATGCCCGCCTGCTGTCCGAGGCCAGCGGTGATGAGCGGCTCGTAATCCTCAACCGCCTTCGGGACTTCGGGAAGGATGCCAAGGTCGCCCTGCCGGAGATCACTAAGCTGCTGGCTGGCAACGACGACTTCGAGCTGGCGCTGGCGGCATCCACGATGTACAGCATCTCGGGAGAGATCCAGCCCAGCCGCGATGTGCTGCTGGATGTGATTGGACGCGGAAATGACGACGCGATCGCGGTGGCGGCGCACTGCCTGCGCCTGATGGGGGCCTATGCCGAACCGGCCCTGCCGCGCCTGCGCGAGATTGCCAGTGACAAGGCGATGTCGGACAGTGCACGTAATGCGGCGCAGCGTGCGCTGGATGAGCTGGGCGGCTGATCAGGCCTGCCAGGTTGCCAGGATCCGCCTGGCATCATTGAGTTGCTGGCGGTAGAACTGCGCGTCGGCGGCGATGTGCTCATCCGGGCTCTCCTCCTGCGAGGCGAGGTTGGCAAGCACGCTTTCGAGCCGCTCGGCCGCTGCGCCCTCGCCGGACCTGAGCTTCGCCAGCTCCAGCCAGCCGAAGTTCATCAGCACGGTGCCGGCACAGCCCGGGCCCTCCTCGCTGCTCTGGCCCTTCTCAGCGGCATCACGCACTGCATGCTCCAGCGCCTTCTGCATTGAATGCACGGCGGAGCTGTTGTCATTCAGTGCCAGGCGGTGCACACCCTCGGCCCACCAGGCCATTGACAGGGGCCAAGCGCCTTTCTTCAGCTGGCGGCGCCACTTGATGCATTCCTGTGCGGCCTTCAGCCCGCGCTCGTAATGCCGGTGCTCGCGCTCGAAGTCGTCATCCCAGCACCAGGCGAGGTCGGCTGCGAGGTTATAGCTGGCGACGTTGGCACTGTCGAGACGGCGGTTGCGTGTCTCATCATCGGAGGCCCGGGCGGACTGGCTGAGGCATTCGGCGATCGCCGCATCTGCGAACTGGACGCAGGCATCGAGGTTCTTGCCCTTCCACTCGCCCATCACCATTCCCTGGCGGGCGAACAGGAACAGCACGCGGCGCTCGAGCTCGTCACTGAAGCTGTAGTCGATCCACGAGATCGCCGCCTCCACCCCGCCGCTTTCCAGCTTCTGGCGCAGCGTGGGCCAGTGTTCCCTGAAGAATTCCTGCTGCTGCTGGAAGGATTCCATCCACACTCCCGTTGCCTGATTGTCCGCGTTACCAGTCTAGCGCAGGACTGCCCTGCGGTTCTGTCCGGCTGTATGGCAATAAAAAGACGGCCCGGATGTACCGGGCCGTCTCGTCATTCAGTGAAATTGCTGCGCCTGCTACACGCCGCCGCTGGCGAACAGGCCGGCGAACACGAGAGCCACAATGCTCATCAGCTTGATCAGGATGTTGAGGCTCGGGCCCGAGGTGTCCTTGAACGGGTCACCGACGGTGTCGCCGACGACGGCCGCCTTGTGCGGGTCGCTGCCCTTGATGATCTGGCTGATCACGAACTGCTCCTCGGCCTCGCTGCCGGGGTTCTGCGCCTTGTAGGCAGCCAGCTTCTCCTTCTCGGTCGGGTTGAAGTTCTCGATGGACTTGGCGACCCAGTTGGCTTCGCCGTATTCTTTCTTGATCTCCTCGATTAGGCCCTTCTGCTCAATGAACTTCTTTGCGTTGTCCCAGGCACCGCCGGAGTTGGACATGAACAGCGCGATCATCACGCCGCTGGCCAGCGCGCCGGCCAGCAGGCCGCCGACGGCCTCAGCACCCTGGCCGCTGATGAAGCGGAACAAGAGGCCGATCGCGATCGGGCTGGCGATGGCCAGCAGGCCGGGCAGCACCATCTTCTGCAGGGAAGCCTGGGTGGAGATGGCGATGCAGGTCTTGTAGTCGCCGACCACGCCCTCGCGGCCCTCACGCAGGCCCTCGATGGTGTTGAACTGGCGGCGCACCTCGTTGACCATCTGCTGGGCGGCATGGCCCACGGCGGTCATTGTCAGTGCGCTGAACAGGAAGGGCAGCATCGCACCGATCAGTACGCAGATCATCACGACCGGGCTGTTCAGGTCGATGCTGGTGATGTTCGACTTGGCGCTGTAGGCGCTGAAGAAGGCCACCGCGGTAAGCGCGGCGGAGCCGATCGCGAAGCCCTTGCCGATCGCGGCGGTGGTGTTGCCGACACTGTCCAGTTCGTCGGTGCGCTCACGCACCTCGGGGGGCAGGCCGGCCTGCTCGGCGATACCGCCGGCGTTGTCAGCCACCGGGCCGTAGGCATCGACGGCCAGGGTCACGCCCAGCGTGGACAGCATGCCGACCGCGGCGATCGCGATGCCGAACAGGCCCATTGCCGGGTTGGTGCTGAAGCCGCCCGGTGCGCCGTAGGCCACCATGATGGCAACGCAGATCACCAGCAGCGGCAGCGCTGTGGAGACCATGCCAACGCTCACGCCGGAGATGATGTTGACAGCCGGGCCGGAGCGCGATGACTTCGAGATGAAGCGCGTCGGAGCGTACTCCGCGCTGGTGTAAAACTCAGTCAGCCAGGCGATCACGGAACCGGAGGCCAGGCCGCCCAGCAGGGCCCAGAACAGGCCCCAGCCATTCAGCACGCCCTGGTACATCGCGATGATGCCGGCGCTGCCAGCCACCGTGATGCCGGCGGCCACCAGGGTGCCGGTGCGCAGCGCATCATGCGGGTTGGAGCTGGTGAACATGTTCGTATAGCCGATGCCGACCAGCGAGGCGATGATGCCGAGACCGGCAATCAGCAGCGGGATCAGGAAGCCCTCGTTGCTGCCGACGGCGATGTAGCCCAGCAGCATGGCGGCGATGATCGAACCGACGTAGGACTCGAACAGGTCGGCACCCATGCCGGCCACGTCGCCCACGTTGTCACCGACGTTGTCAGCGATGGCGGCGGGGTTGCGCGGGTCATCCTCGGGGATGCCGGCCTCAACCTTGCCGGCGAGGTCAGCGCCGACGTCGGCGGCCTTGGTGTAGATGCCGCCGCCCACGCGGGCGAACAGGGCGATCGACGAGGCACCGAGGCTGAAGCCGAGGATGTCATAGGACAGCGCATCCTGGATGCTCACGCCGAGGAACTGGGTGAACACGTAGAACAGGCCGGTGATGCCGATCAGGCCGAGGCCGACCACGGCCAGGCCGAGCACCGCGCCGGAGCTGAAGGCCACGCGCAGGGCGGCCGGCAGGCTCTCGATGGCGGCGTTGGTGGTACGGGCGTTGGCAATCGTCGCGGTCTTCATGCCGAGGTAGCCGGCCAGTGCGCTGGCGCCTGCGCCGAGAGCGAAGCTGACAGCGGTCTTCCAGCCCATGCCCTCATCGGGGATCACGCTGATGATCACGAAGAGCACGGCCACGAAGATGCCGATCACCTGGTATTCCTTGTTCAGGAACGCACTGGCGCCTTCGTAGATCGCCTTGCAGAGCCACTGCATGCGCTCATTGCCGGCGCTCTTCTTCGCAATCCCTGCATTGATCACGAAGGAGAACACGAGGCTGACTACTGCCACGGCCATGACGGCCAGCACGAATTCCATTCTGCTTTCTCCCGATTCCCGAATACCTTTCCCCTTGTATAGGTAAAAGGTACTGCTTAAATGATGCGGATATTTTAGCGCCTATCGGGAATAAGGCAAGCCCCAAGCGGGCTGCGGGCCTGCGCTCAGCGCTCGATGATGAAGCTTAAGTGCCATTCCGCATGGCGGCAAGTGAGCGCCACCCATTCCTCACGGCTGATTTCGCCGAGCATCAGGTTCGGCTTCAGCGCCTGTGCTGCCTCAAATGCGGCCACGTTCTCCCGGAGAATGCGCAGTCCGGTATCGGCGTCAATGGCCGGGTCCGGCTGGAGGTCCTGGTTCAGCCTGGCCGGGGCGTCCACCGGCTGGCCCAGCCCGCCATTCAGGAACTTGTTGCGCATCAGTCCCATCAGCATGCGCATCGGCCAGGGGAAGCGGTACTCGGAGCCATGCACTGACAGGCCAAGTGTCAGGCCGAGGTGCCCAAGCATCTGCCCGAGCGGCAGGTTGGCGAGGTGCACCAGCCGCACATCCGGCCCGGCCAGGTCAGCGCGCACAGTGTTCCCACCATCCACGAGGTCGCGCAGGCGCTGGGCTTCGGCCAGCACTGCTTCGATGTCAGCGAAATGCAGTGAGCGGCGATGGCTGATGACACGGCGCGGGTCAATGCGGGTAGGGGCTGTGCTTGTCGTTTGCGGCATGCTGTGGATTATCCCGGCGAGGCAGTGGCTATCGTGAAATCACCCAGCCTCAAAGGTGACAGCTGGTGACCTGGCCTGTCAGTCCTCGCTGTCGGGGATCAGGCCGCCGGTGAATTCCACCGGGTCGAAGTCCAGCAGGTCGCCGATCTGCTCACCGACGCCGATGTACAGCACCGGGATCTTCAGCCGGTCCACCACGGCGAACAGTGTGCCGCCCTTGGCGGAGCCGTCCAGCTTGTTCATCGCAATCCCGGTCAGCTCGCAGGCCTCATTGAACAGCTCGGCCTGGCTCATCGCATTCTGCCCGACGGTGGCATCCAGCACCAGGATGCGGGTCACTGCTGCCCCCTCGCAGGCCTTGTCGATCGTGCGGGTGACCTTGCTGAGCTCCTGCATCAGGTTGTGCTTGGTCTGCAGGCGGCCGGCGGTGTCCACGATCAGCACGTCCATGTTGCGCGCGGCGGCTGCCTGCGTGGCATCGAACACCACGGCGGCCGGGTCAGCGCCCTGCTGGCCGGTCACGATGTCCACCCCGACGCGCTGGGCCCAGACGCTGAGCTGCTCGGTGGCGGCGGCGCGGAAGGTGTCCGCCGCGGCGAGGATCACCTTCAGGCCCTCCTGCTTCAGGCGGTGCGCCAGCTTGGCGGAGATCGTGGTCTTCCCGCTGCCGTTCACGCCGACGAGCATGATCACGTTCAGGCGGTCCGGCACGAGCGGCACCGGCTCGCGCACATCCGTCAGGATGCCTGTCAGCACCTCACGCGCCACGGCCGGTAGGTCGCGGCGGTAGGCATGGCCACGGTCGCGCATCTCGGCGCGGATGCGCTCGATCAGGTTGTCGGACAGCTCCATCCCGACGTCAGAGAGCACCAGTGCTTCCATCACGTCGTCGTAGTAACTGTCGTCCACCAGCTGGCCGGGGTCGGAGCTGAAAGCGCTCGTGAAGAAGGCCCGGGTGCGGTTCAGCGCGGTGCGGAAGCGGCTGCGGCCACCCGGCTGGGCATCCGCGGCAGGAGCGGCAGGTGCCGCGGGGGCTTCCTCCGCAACGACCGGCGGCGCTTCGTCCACGGCCTCCGGCTGCGGGCTCTCAAGCACCGCAGCATCAGGTGCGGGCTCGTCTTGCCCCTTCTTCTTCCGCTTGAACAGGTCCAGCAGTCCCATGCGCGCATATTCTAGCGTCAGCAGGCAAAATCCCGGTGGAGCCGTTTGAATCATGGCCAGATGGGTAAGATTTGTGGTTAAGATCTAAGGAAAGTGATTCAAATGAGCAGCAAGGAATACACGATGAACAGGTTTGATGCAGGCAAGGAGATGCAGGAGCAGGTGCGCCAGCACAAGGAGCAGGCCGGGCCCTCGCAGCTCGAGCGGCTGCTGAACAGCCAGGAGCTGTCGCAGGAGGACCCGCGCGGCCCTAAGAGCCGTTCCGAGGAGAAATACCCGGAGGCCTACCGCGGCGGCAATGAGGAGCACTGGAAGAAGGCGGACATGCAGCACGAGTATGACGTGATCCGCAACCAGGCGATCGCCCAGGAGAAGGTCGGCTACGAGGATGACACCGAGAAGTTCTTCATGGATGACCCGGACAACCCGCGCCGCGAGCCCCTCAATGAGGCTGAGCGCCTGCGCGTGTTCGGCAAGAAGGAGAATGCCGTCACGCTGGAGAGCCTGAACGGGCCGCCGCTGGTGCTGGGAGGGATGCTGCTTGGGATCACGCTCACGCTGATCACGCTGATCTGGCTGGGCAGGCTGGAAGTGGCCAATGCCACCAACTGGTACATCTTCTGCGGGATTGGTGCCGCCGTCGGCCTGATGTACGCCGCGCAGCTCAGAACCTGATCAGCACTTAACACTTATCTGAATAAAGCGGCTCATTAACGGGGATATACTTACTGATGGACACGCTGGATTCGACCGGAATTCAGAAATGCTCCTGAGGTAAGCAATATGAACCGAACAAGCATTCTCATTTATGCGCTGATACTGCTAATCGCGGCCTCCATGAGCGGCTGCGGCGGGCAGGGCGCAAACCTCCCGCAAGCGCCCAGCACCAGCACCTCTGACGTGCTTGCGCCCCCGATCAACAGCACTACGGGTGGCAGCATGAGCGACCGCGACCTGCTGGCGATGATCGAGCGTGGCGAATCCCCCTTCACCTTCGCCCAGCAGGCGCAGCAGAAGATGGAGCAGCAGCTCGAGCAGTCGAATGATGCGCTGCCCGGCAACCTCTCCGGGATGGCGTTGATGCCCTACGGTGAAGCTGAGCTTTCCGGCAATGGCCAGAAGATCACGAGCGCGCTGCAGGACCTCGACCCGACGATCGTCTATGCCGACAGCGGTGACATCACGGTCAACGTCTCGAGCATCACGATCAGCCCCGGGCCGGGCGACCTGAGCTGGGCGATGTACCAGCTCAACCTGCCCGACGGCGGCTACCCGCTGAGCCTGCGCCTCGGGATCGACACCATCAGCGGCGTCGGCGGGCCGGGCCAGGGCTTCTACGTGCTTGTGTCCAACTACACCACCAAGCGCTGGTGGATGTCGGACCTGTTCACCACCAACGGCTTCAAGACGATCGACCTGCCGACCAAGGTGGACCTGGTACCGCAGAACTACTTAAGCCCGATGAACAACCTCTACGTCGCGATCCTCGTCTACGACGGCGTGACGATTGAGATGAACGGCCTGCAGCAGGACACCAACACCGCCCCGCAGGCACTGATCAGCGAGACCAGCAACACCTACGTGCGCCGCACGACGGAGGAGTTCCAGTTCCGCAGCGAGAGCGAGGACGGTGACAACGGCATCGCCGGCTTCAGCTGGGACTTCAATGACGACATGGTCGAGGATGACAACGTGATCGTCGTCAACCACACCTACGACACCCCCGGCCTGCACAAGGTGCGGCTGACCGTATTCGACGAGAACGGCGGCTCCGACACCGACACGCTGTACGTCTGGACCTACGACACGGATGACAGCGTGCTGCCGGATGAGTTCATGGAAGCGCTCAATGAGGCGGACCCGGACCCGGTGCCGCCGCCGGACATCCCGCTGCCGGAGCTGGGCTTTGACGAGACCTTCGAGTACCTGACCAGCGATTTCAGCCAGGAATGGTGGGAGATCCCGGACACGCAGGACAATGTGCAGTGGAAGAACTTCAACGATAACGATGGAGTGAATGAATACCTTGACATGCACTGCTGGCTACCGGAATATGGCAGCTACTACTACGACGACCATACGGCAATGCTGCCCTATGCCGATTCGCTGGCAAACACCGTCGGCAACTGGCAGGACATGCAGGGCGTGGTGCAGACCGGCGCATGGCAGCATGGGATCGGCGTTGTCAACGAAGGCATCACGCTGGACGTGGAGGACAATGATCCGCTGGCAACGGCGATCAAGCGCCTGATGAATGAATATCCCGACCCGCTGCATGATGCTACATTCGAGCAGATCCAGACGGAGGTGGCCGGGGTGCCGGATGACTTCCAGCGTGCACTGGCACGGCTGGTCAATGCAATCCGCCAGGCCAAGCCATACCACGAAGCCTACATGGATCCGCTGAAAACCACGATCTTCGGCGACATCGATGGATTGACCACCCCGCCTGAAGGCTGGCCGCAGGTGATTTTCAACGACTCGCTTGGGATGGTGGTGCCGCATGATGACGGAGCTCCGATTGTCGGCTTCCTGCCCAATGCGCTGATCCCCCAGAACTTCGACTATGACGATCTGTTCCAGGGTGCCTCTGTGCTGACGAATGCGATGGATGAATTCCACGCCTTCCTGGACGGCTGGACCCCCGGAGCCTCCTTCGACTTCCAGGTCCGCACCAGCCTCGGTGATATCCGCGTGACCGGCGACGGTGACGACGTGATTAACCTGCCGGACTGGGATGGCGGCACGGAGAACGGTTTCTACCTGCTGCAGGTGGACATCGGCGGCAATGATGACTACCACTGCCATGCCGGTGGCAACGCCGCACTGGCCAACCCGATTGCGATCTGCATTGACTACGCCGGCAACGATGAGTACTTCCGCCTGGATGACCCGGATGATGTGGATCGCACTGTTGTCTCGAGCAATGACGACACCCACCAGCAGGGCAGTGGTCGGATGGGATACGGCCTGCTGCTGGACCTCGCGGGTAATGACAGTTATGACGCAGTACGGCTCAGCCAGGGCTGCTCCAACTTCGGCGTCGGCATCCTCTGCGACGTGGGCGGTGATGACAGCTACGGCGTGGAGGCGATGGGCCAGGGCGCATCACTCGTGGGCATCGGCGCGCTGCTGGACCTGGACGGCATGGACAACTACTACTGCTGGTCCCGCGCCCAGGGATTCTCCAGCTTCCGTGGTGTCGGCATCCTGTCCGACCGTGGTGGAGACAATGACACTTACACTGCTGAAAGCGTTGGCGATCCCGCCAAACCTGAATATGGCGACGGCATTGGTGGTGTAATCAACTATGCCCAAGGCTGTGCAAGGGGCAAGTTCCCCAGCGGTGATACAACCGCCGACCCCTTCATCGGTTCAGCCGGGCTGGGCCTGCTGTGTGAGGATGGTGGCGTGGATACATACACGGCCGCCGTGTTCTCCCAGGCCTGCTCTTTCTACGAAGGCACTGGCATACTGCTCGAGCTGGGTGGTGATGACAACTACTCCGGTGATCGCTTCTGCGGATCGATTGCAATTCTTCGCGCTGCCGCCATGCTGTGGGACCGCAGCGGAAATGACCAGTACATCTACACCGGTATCGGCGGTCTGGCCCTGGCCAGGGACTACGCCGTCACCTGGCTGCTGGATGATAGTGGCAATGATATCTACGAGTCCGATAGTGGTTGCATGGGCGTCGGGCAAATCAATGGCTTCAGCTACATGGTTGACTATGCCGGCAGTGACAGTTACACCGTGCTCAGTACGCCGGTACGCTTCAGCCTGGGTTCCGCGTTCATCGATGATACTGATCCCGGCAACAACGATGTCACGCCGACGCTCGGCCTGTTCGTGGACATCGGTCCCGGCGCGGATACCTACAGCCTGCCGGAGCCGATGCTGGACCGCGATGGCAACGTGCTGACCGTGGCCGATGACAACATCTGGGTGCGCGCCAAGCATACGGTGCTTGAACCGGGCTGGCATAACTACGAGTACGGTGTCGGTGCAGATGGCAACTGGATGATGCCCTAGCGGCGCTGCATCACAATTGAATGGCATCAAGGCCGGGGATCCGTCCCCGGCCTTCTGCTATCAGGCGTCCGGCTCGTCGTCGCCAGTGCCGCTGTCCGCTGCAGTTTCCTCAGTCGCTGCGGCGATTCCTTCCGAGTCCGGCTCCGCCTGCATCTGCGGCGCTGCCTGGGGCGAGGCGGAACGTCCGGCCTCAATCTGGGACACCTGCTCACTGGTGAGCGATGTGCCGTCGAAGGCCACCGCCGCCACTTCCATGTGCTTATGCCCGGGCACCTTGGTCAGCCACATGCCGATGGCAACGATCACCAGCACGATGAGGTCAGCCAGGCCCATCGGCGGCACCATGTGCGCCTGCGGGTCGCCGTAGTAGAGCTGGCAGGCCCCGAAAGCCGAGGTGAAGCTGGCGAAGGCCAGCGCGGGCACCACGGCGCTGTTGGTCATCAGGAACAGCCAGATGCAGACCGCGGTCAGCGCCAGGCCGTAGAGTGCCGCCAGCGGGATTGCCAGTGCGAGGTTCGGTTCCGGGATCATTGGATTGGGGGCGAATGCGCCGATCGCCGTGCCGACGATGCCGAATGCGCCGAGCACCATGAAGGCATGCGGCAGGCCCTTCACCAGCAGTCGGCGTCCCAGCCAGCCGTAAACCGGGAAGAAGGCCAGGCTGATGATGCCGGCGGCGAAGAACGGTCCGATCAGCGCGCCGACGATCGACATCACCTGGAACACGACCTTCATGCCGGCCAGCTGCGATGCGGACACCGCGTTGCCCTGCTTGCTGGCCTGCTCGGCGCTCATCTGCAGGAACCAGCCCATTTCCGGGTCGATCTGCACGAAGCCCAGCCCGACCGCCAGGCCGACTGCCAGCAGCCCAAGCAGGATGCCGCCCAGCCAGACAGCGATCACCTGCAGCGGCTTGCCCATCACCAGCCCGTTGAACGGGTTGCCGATCGCGCCGCTGACGCGGTGCGCGATGAAGCCCAGCACGAATACGAGCACTGCCATGCCGATACCGGCAAGCTGCACGACGGTGGTGTTGTCACCGGCGAGGATGTATGCGGCCGCGCTGCCAAGCATCAGCGCCGCATAACCGACCATGAAGACGGTCATTCCCTTCTGCATCAGATTTCTCCCCAGCAGCGCCGGCCAGAGCGCCAGATTCAGTGTTTAATACGTATCAGCCCGTGTCGTCAGTTTCAGCGCAGCACGATGTCGCGCAGCGTGGTGTTCATGTACAACCGGCCGGCCATCAGGCTCAGCGGGTCAGCCACGAATCTTGCCAGCGGGTTGGGGGCCTGGCCCTGCATGCTGACGCCCAGCAGCTCCTCCAGCAGGCTCGGGGCGGCCTCCGGCTCAACCGGGAAGTCCTGCCCGACGTTCGCCATGCGGCGCACCTCGGCCTTAGCCTCCTCCAGCCCGCCGATCTCGTCCACGAGGCCCAGCTCCTTGGCCTTGGTGCCGGTGTAGATCATCCCGGTGGCGGCAGCGCGCACCTGCTCCTCGGTCATCGGGTTCGGCGCATTGCTGCGTCCGGCGATAACGGCCTGCATGAACTCCTCGTGCACGTCGTCGAGCAGTTCCTGCATCATTTCCTTTTCCTTGTCAGTCATCTGGCGCCAGGGGCTGCCGATGTCCTTGTACTCACCGGCGTGCAGGGTGACGTCGTCAACGCCCCACTTGTCGGCCAGCTCCTCCCAGTTCATCAGGGAGAAGATCACGCCGATGCTGCCGGTCAGGGTCGCGCCGTTGGCGTAGATCTTGTCGGCGGCGGCTGAGATGTAGTAACCGCCGCTGGCGGCCACGTCGCCCATGCTGACCACCACCGGCTTGCCGGCGTTGCGCACGGCCATCACGCCCTGGTAGATCTCATCGGAGGCGGCGGCACTGCCGCCGGGGCTGTTCACGCGCAGCAGCACACCCTTGATGTCATTGCTGCGGGCGGCCTGGTGCAGCTGCTCGGCGATGTACACCGAGCTGGCGCCGGACTCACCGAAGGGTGAGGCTGCCGCCGCGGAACCGCTGATCGCGCCTTCCACATTGATCAATGTGATCCGTTCGCCGCTGGGACCACTGGAGGTCTTGAACCAGCCCTGGGCGAACACCTTGCCGGCCACCGCGAGTACGCTGAAGGCCACGAGGAAGATCACCAGTGCCTTGACTGCCTGATTGCGCATTGCACACCCCTTGTCAGATAATGCTGATTATATCGCCGGCCAGACCCTGGAGCGAGGTGGCCAAACCCGCCCGGTAGGACGGCAGGCGGAGCCGGAGTATGTTCAATCCGGGCAGTCTGGGTGCGATTTCAGGGAGTTATCCACAATTATTCCCCATAATTATCCACTTTACTTAATACACGTGTAGTAAAACGGTAGTTTGATACTGTTCCAATTTCGAATATGCCGTTATAATCCCAGCAATCGCTGAGAGGTGTTTTAGCGGATTCGGGGCTCAGCGATCACCCGGGTCCAACGAGGTGGTGGTAAGCAGATGAAGGCGCGGAATCTTCCTTTGAATACTGCCATTTCCATTAACTAGCCTATCCCGTTTTTCCGCCTTTCTATATGAGCCGTACCTTGCCCCGGGTACGGCTTTCTATTTTTCTCCCCGCCGATCTTGCAGGTTGCGGCAGCTGGCCTGGCCGTATGCGCTATTCAGATAAACCGTATATGTAATCCAGTGCTTCCCATCGAATGTTTGATTTATGTAATACCTGCAGGAAATGAATGGAATTACGCACTGCGCATGGTAGATTTATTCCCCACCGGATTCACAACTCGAATTTGAATTGAAATAACAAAGGCGCGATGATATATTGTGATTGTGGACAGGTGGTTTTACAAATCAAATGACAGGCAGGAGATGATATGGACCTGAAGGATGTGATCAGCCTCGTGGACCTTGCGGCCCGCTTTGCCAAGGCCAAGGGCATGGACAACCTTGATTACCAGTGGCTCCGGACTGCACCGGGCCGTGGCTCCAGCAAGCGTGAAAAGGTCGGCAACAGCCTCGCCGTGCTGAAGGCGATTCGCGCATTCAATGACAGCAACAGCAAGGCCATCCAGGTCTACAATGCCAAGGGATATGACGGAACACCGAAGAAGGTAATGGTCATTGAAAAGGCCGAGATCATCCGCCTGAAGGGATTCCTGCTGCGCGGTGGAAGCCAGAAGCGCGGCCGTACCAAGGAGACCACCGAGTTCAAGATCATCGGCAAGGCGGAAGTCTGAGCCGGGGCTTATATCAGCAATTGAATGACGAAAAGGCCGCTCAATCGGGCGGCCTTTTGCTTATCCGGCGTCGCGGGAAACGTCGGAATTGCGGGCCAGCAGCTGCTCGAGGATTATCTCGGCGCGCTCAATCACCTCGCGGTTGCCGTCATAGCGCACCACTTCCTTGGCTGCATCGAAACTGAACCAGTAGGCGCTGGCAATTCCCTCTTCGCGTGTGAAGCGGGTGACGGTGAATTCCCGCGTATGTGCATGCATCAGGAAGAAGTGCACGGTCTTGCGGTGCAGTTCATGGCGCGGCATCGGCGGGAAGGAGTATTCGATCTTGCCGAGGTAGGCCAGCACGTCCAGTTCGCTGACCGGGATGCCGGTTTCCTCGCTCACTTCACGGCGCGCGGCATCCTCGAAACTCTCACCGGGATTCACATGCCCCTTGGGCAGCAGCCACTGCGGATGGCGGCCCTTGTCAACCTCGATCAGCACGAGGCGGGCCTGGCCGGAAACTTCGTCCAGCACCACTCCACCGCAGCATGTGTGATCCACGAAAGACAGTCCTGGATTGCTGCGGTTATTGCTCATGGCCAGCCATTATAACATTGCAAGATTAAATGTCTGGCGACGGTGGTATTGCTGGTTGAGGCGGCCGAAAATATCAGACAAACTTGAGTAATTCGAGCCGCACACAAAGGCAGGCTGACACGCCATGATTTATAATCTCGGCGATTGACCAAAGAGATTAAACAGGGGCGGCACCAAACCCCTCGCGCACATACCTTGAGGAGGAGCGTGCATGTCGATCATTAAGGAAAAACTGTCTTCACAGATCCCCGCGATCCGTGAGGAGATCAAGGGCCTGCTCACTGAGCATGGCGAGATGAAGATCTCCGACGTCACCGTTGCGCAGGCCTATGGCGGCATGCGTGGCATCAAGGGCATGATCTGTGACACCTCGGTAGTCGAGCCCGATTCGGGCGTGATCTTCCGGGGTCACCCGCTGCTGGAGGTCACCCACCTGCTGCCGGAGGAGATCTTCTGGCTGCTTCTGACCGGTGAGATCCCCAGTGAGGCGGAGCGCAAGAGCCTGCGGGCCGAGTTCGCCTCCCACAACAAGGTGCCGCAGTATGTCTGGGATGTGCTGGACAGCATGCCCGCTGACAGCCACCCGATGACCATGCTCAACACCGCGATCCTCGTGATGCAGCATGAGTCGCAGTTCTCCAACCGCTACCACCAGATGAACAAGCTGGAGTACTGGGAAGCTGCGCTCGAGGACTCGATGTCGATCCTCGGCAAGCTGCCGAACATCGCAGCCGCGATCTACCGCAAGCGCTTCAACAAGGGTGAGCGCATCCAGCCCAACCCCGAGCTGGACTGGGCCGCCAACTACGCCTACATGCTCGGCCTGCCGCAGACAGAGGACGCATACAAGATGATGCGCCTGTACCTGATGTCGCACAGCGACCACGAGGGCGGTAACGCCAGCGCATTCACCTGCCACACCGTGGGCAGCGCGCTGTCCGACCCGTTCTACTCCGTCAGCGCCGGCCTCAACGCGCTGGCCGGGCCGCTGCATGGCCTTGCCAACCAGGAGTGCCTGGGCTTCGTGCTCGACCTGAAGGAGAAGCTGGGCGGCGGCGTGCCGACCAAGGAAGAACTGACCAAGGCCTGCTGGGACCGCCTCAACGGCGGCCAGGTGATCCCGGGCTATGGCCACGCCGTGCTGCGTGTGCCGGACCCGCGCTTCGTGGCCTTCATCAACTTCGGCCGTGAGCACTTCCCTGATGATGAGGTGTTCCAGCTCGTGAACATGCTTTACGAGGTGGTGCCGGGCGTACTGCAGGAGCAGGGCAAGGCGAAGAACCCCTGGCCGAACGTGGATGCATCCAGCGGCACGCTGCTGTACCACTACGGCATCAAGGAGTTCGAGTACTACACGGTTGTCTTCAGTGTCAGCCGTGCAATGGGAATGCTGGCGCAGTACGTGCTCAACCGTGCGATCGGTTCTCCGATCACGCGGCCGAAGTCCGTCAGCACCGAATGGATCAAGAACCAGGTGGCTGCGGCCTCCGCATCGAGCTAGGCGGGAAGGGAAAATATCGGACACCACGAAGGCGGCCTCCGGGCCGCCTTTTTTTGTTGCCGCCTCGCCCAAGGGCTCGTCGGTCTGGCGCTGCGGCTGCGCATCCGCGCATCCGTGTCGCGCTGAAGGTGCAGGAGATAAGAAGATACTTAAGCCGCCGGACATCCCGGGTGGGGATTGAGCCGCTGGCGAGATCCACAGGGCGGGGATGTCAGACAGGCCGGCGGCGCGTTCTATGATTGAGATATGCGGACAGTCACCCGAGCGCTGCTGGGCCTGCTTACGGCTTCAGCCACTATCATCGGCCTGATGGCAGCGGCGCAGGCCTCCATGTTCGACCTCGTCTCCGATGCGGACTATTCGCAGTGGGGAATGCGCAACCGTCCATTCCCATTCCTGCCGGGGGAGGGCAAGTTTGCCGACTACGGCTGCTTCCCGCTTGGCAACGGCTACATCTTCGGCCACCTCGGAGTGGACGGCGACTTCTCGCTTATGCGCGGGCTGACCGGCCCCGGCTACCAGACCCGCGGTGACAACGGCGACTGGCAGGTCTGGCAGGAAGGCAACTGGCCGGACATCGCGCTGTCATTCAAGGCCACCGCCCCGAAGGGCAGCTTCAACCCGGTATTCCATCTCGGAGAGCAGTGGGGCACGCAGTCCATCCAGCAGGTGCTGGGGGCGGCGATTGTCAGGGTCAGGCAGAGCGCTGATTTCGGCGAGCTGGACTGCATCCAGTATGCCGTGCCCGGCATGCCGATGCTGGTGAGGGAGTACCGCTTCATGCCGGTGGAGGGCCGGGCTGACCCGGACTGGCAGTACTGCCTGCAGGTCGGCACCGAGGCTAACGAAACAGAATACGACGGCCTGGTCTTTCACCAGGGAGAGAACAGGCTGACAATCCAGTGCGGCGGCTTCCTTGAAGTGGACGGCCTGCAACAGTGCATCGCCGGTGAGCTGCAGGAGGATGGCAGCTGGAGATGCACTGTTGCCTACATTGCCAGCAAGGCCGGTGAACCACGCACCGCAGTGGAGCTTGACAGTGCTGGACTGGCCGACCTGGCAAGGCGTACCCGTGAATGGTGGGCCGAATTCAGTGCTGCCAACTACGGCTACGAGGATGCGCTGGCGAGGCCCTGGAGCGACATGCCGCATTTCGGCAGTGAATGGATGCAGCCGCGCCTCTCGCACATGATGCTGCAGCTGCCGGTGATCATTGAGACCCAGCGCGACCACTACAGCGGCAGTTCATCCCCGATGGTCAGCTACCACGGCTGCTGGGTGCGTGACAACAACGGCATCATCCTCACCGACATTGTCAACAAGCGCTACGGAAACGTGATGCGACTGCTGCGCTACCACCGCGCGGCCTGTGTGTCCTACGGCTCCTGCCCGATGCTGGTGCCGCTGGACCTCGACCTGTCAGACCTCGATGGCTGGCAGCCCGGTGAGCCGGGTACGGCCGGAGAGCTGTCAGGTATCGGGGCAACTGGCTTCGACTGGAGCTCATTCGGTGTGGAGCATGCCGAGGTCCCCAGCCTGATCGTGCTGCAGCATTACCTGCTATGGCGCGCGATGATGCAGGATGGCATGGTGGAGGAAGCGACGGAGTTCATGCAGGAAAGCTGGGGCTTCGTCACCCACAACCTTACAGCGATGGACTACTCCACCGAGTACGGCGTGCGCTTCCACGGCGACGAAACCTACACCCAGGGCGCGCTGTATTCCACCTACGACCGCGTGGAAAGCGGGCAGATCGGCTGGCCGAACGGCTACATCCCGACCAACTTCTACAGCTTTGACAACACCATCCTGCACCGCGCGGCTGCTGCGGCAATCATCGAGATGTCCGGTGCCATAGGGCTGGACAGTGGTTGTGATGTGGCCCTGCGGATCCGTGATGAGCTGGATGATGTGGTAAATGACAACTACATCCTGGATGGGCGGATCGTGGCGGCGATCTCACCGACCACCGGCCAGCCCTGGCTGCCGCCATTTTCCAACATCAACCTGCGGCCCTACTGGCAGGGGCTGGACTACCACGACTGGCCGGAGGGCCTGCTGGATGGCAACATTGCCCGGGTGCGGCGCATGCTGCAGTTCCTGCCCGACGGGATCACCCTCTACAGTGACGATCCAAAGTCCTTTCCCTTCTCAACCCCCTGGAGTGGCTACATGACCGGGCACAACGCCGGCTACTTCGCAAACGCGGTGCAGGCCATCGGCCAGTCCAATCCCAGCAAGGAGCGTGAGATGGTCTACCGCGCACTGCTGGGCTCGGCCAGCCCGGAGGGCGCCTGGTGTGAGGTGCTCAGCCCGGACGGCGTGCCGGTTGACATCTACGGCCGCACGAACCGCATCCGCCCCTGGGAAAGCGGTATCAACTATGACGCGCTGGTCAGGTTCCAGCAGTCGATTGCCGGGCAGCAATCATATGGCGAGGCACAGAAGTACTTCTGGGATGTGGAGGCTGAGCCCGCAGCTGCCATTGCCCCGCATGACACGCAGATCCTCGCCTTGACGCGTGACAACCACTTCCGTGAGCTCTACCCGCTGGACAGCCGCATGGCCTGGGTGGAGCAGCAGCACATCACCGCCTGGGACATCGCCCTGCCGTTCTCGCCGGATGAGCTGGCGCGCGCGCTGATGTTCGAGGAAGGCGACATTGACTACAACATCCCCTTCCTGTTCATCGACCGCGACGTGCGGACAGGCCTCGACCGGCGCACCATGAAGGATGAGCACTTCTGGACGGAGATGGACAAGGTGATCGCTGAATACGAGGCTGCCGGTGGGATCGTCGTCACAGAGGACACGCTGCAGCTTGCGCTGGCGGATGACGAGGCGGTCGGCCTGAAGGTGCTGGTCGCGCTCTACCCGAATACATTTGCGCACCGCATGACGGATGGCGAGATCGCCAACTTCCGTGATCAGGTCGGCAATTGGATGGACTGGTACCGCGAGGTGGCCGGCGACCGCCTGCAGTTCGAGCTGGATTACCTCGTGATGCCGCATACACTTTCGCCGGAGCAGTGCGGTCGCGAGAATGGCAACGTGTTCTGGCTCGGCAGCACGGATGTGGAGGCTGACCTGCGAGCCTATGGCGTGCCGGACAACCACTACGACCTCGTGGCCTGCTTCTGGGGCTGGGACCGTGATCGCCATCAGATAGAGCTGGATGGAGAGCAGTCGCTGCAGGCCTACGGCGGGGCGGCCCAGGGCCCGGCGCCGGACATGGCCTTCATGGGACAAAGTGGCCGCACCGGCTATTACGGCAGCGCGATCCTGAACAGCCATCCTGACAACATCCACAAGGTGGCGATCCACGAACTGCTGCACAACATCGACGGCCTGTTCCGCACAGCCGGGATGCCGGGGGACTTCCTCGATGCCGACGACATGGCAGCCAATATTGAGCTGCTGCTCAGCGAACAGCCGGGCTGCTTCGAGGCTGTCGGCTTCACGGATGAGCAGATTCGCGAGCTTGCCGATAGGGAGATGCGCAAAGAGGCCGGTTTCCCCTGGGAGGCGCAGCTTGTCTACTACGAATGGATGCTCAGGCGCACGCCGCGCGACAGCTATGCGCGCCTGCTGCTGAAATACGGCGAGCGGGTCAAGCAGTCCGCGGAACCGGTGGACATGCGGGCCCGCGGCGAAGACTTTGGCAACCGCTATGTGGCCGCGGTGCTGGCCGACGACGACATCGACTGCCTGATCGGACAGGACTTTGAGATCTACCTCGACATGGAACAGTCAGGTGTGTTGCCGCCGGGCGTGGGGATTGAACTGGTCGCCGAGTTTGCCGGCGAGCGGATGGAGACCAGGCCGGAGGGGGAGGGCTGGATGCTGCGCATCCCGCAGGAAAGCATCGGAGATGGAGAGCTTGCGCTGCACTTTGATGTGCTTGATTACACCCTGCCGCGCAACAGGCTGGACACCCAGCTCTGCTTCCCATCGCGCACTGTGCAGCTGCACCTGCGGCCGATCTGGCATGCGGCACTGGACTGGGACGATGCAGGGAACTCGGTGACAGTGGCAATCAGCGGGCCGGAAGGGACATACGACTGGAAGCTCAGCACGGCGCACCATCCCAGCCTGATCGAGCAGCGCCTGCATGAGGACGGCCTGCTGGCGGACTACCAGTATGAAGCCGAAGGGAGCATTGCCAACGGTGGAGAAGCCGTGCTGGGCATGCAGGCGGAGCAGTATGCCCGCCTGCGCAATGAAAGCTTCGTGTTGGAAGTGAGCTATACGGACGAGTCCGGCAACAGCGGCAGCTTCAGCCACAGCTTCCCCGGCACACAGCGCCTGCGCGACAGGCTGAAGGGGATTGACCCGAAGGCCCTGCCGGACTATGTGATCAGGGCGACTTACTATGATGAATCACTGGATGAAGAATACGCAACCGGGAAAATGCCTTTCAATCCGCAGGAGAACTCGATAAGCCCGGAAAATGGCAACGTATTCTCGGGTCAGGTAGAATCAGAAGTTGATGCAAAGCTGGATTTCACAGTTTACTATGATGAAGATACAGTTCACCTGTTTGTCATCCTTACCGACGATATGGCACCTGGCAACGGAATCTGGGATTCAGACAGGATAAACCTGTGCTTTGATACACTCGTTGACAGCGATGAAATGGACTATCCAAATGGTCCGGTAGGTCATACGGCTTGGCAGGCCGACGATTACTGGGTGTTCTTCTGCCCATTTGTTTCGGATGGCCCAAGGGTAATGCGACTTGGTGGACTGAACCCGAGCGGCGTTGGAAATGGTTACTACGGTCCAGTTGCAGATTGTGACTACTACGTAGGGATAATCAATGACTTGCGCAGCTCCGAAGCTGGAAGAGCAAACTCAGCTGATTCGAGGACTCAATTTGT
Source organism: bacterium (assembly GCA_020440645.1). Taxonomy (GTDB): domain Bacteria; phylum 4484-113; class 4484-113; order 4484-113; family JAFGCY01; genus JAHEFU01. Next base: position 50,465 of record JAGRNR010000027.1, read on the forward strand.
CCATGAGTATGGTGTCACCTGGACCATCCCGCTTTCCGAGTTGCCATATCTCGATGCCACGCCCGGCAGCTTCTGCGGTTTCACGATCTTCTACTCCGACTATGACGAAGGCCTGTCCGAGATGATGTACTTCAACGACTGGGGTGGTGACAACGGCATTGACTGGCGCTTCTGGGATACCGGACTGCTGTACTTCGAACCTCCCGGGGAGCCGCAGGACTGATGATCGGCTGGCAGCGCATGAGCGATTTCTTCGTGCAGCACTTCGGTGAGGAACCGGAGATCGCCTGCTGTGCGCCAGGCCGCATCAACCTGATCGGTGAACACATTGACTACGCCGGCGGGCAGGTGCTGCCGCTGTCCATCTCGCTCGGTGTCAGCGTGGCCGTGCGTGCCACCCGCCAGGGCCTGTTGCGCGTGGTGTCAGACGAGTACCCGGATGCCGGAATCGTGACCTTGGACGGCAGCCTTGCTCAGGATGGGCCGGCCGGCTACGTGCTGGAACTGGCGCGCACGACCGAAACCACATCCGCCCAGATTGCCATTCTTTCAGACCTGCCGGTCGGGCAGGGCCTGTCCAGCTCGGCGGCGATCGGCATCGCCGTGCAATGCGCGCTGCTGGCGCTCAAGCCCGATGCAGTGATGCCCAGTGCGCGGGCGGTCTGCCGTGCGGCGCAGCGGGCGGAGCACCTGGCGCTCGGCACGAGCTGCGGCATCATGGACCAGTACGCTTCGATGTTCGGCAGCCCCGGCAATGCGATCCTGATCGATACCTGGCAGGAGACGCATCATGCCGTGCCGCTGGACAGCCTGGCCGGCTGCTGCATCATCCTCGTTGACAGCGGACAGCCGCGGGAGCTCAGCGCTTCGCAGTACAACCAGCGCCATGCGGAGATGACCGGTACGCTGAATGAGGCAAAACGCTTATGTGGCGGCTTCAACTGCTTCAGGGAGAAGGCACATGACGAGCTGTTGGCAATCGCTGAAGCGATGCCAGAGCCGGCAAACCGGCGGATGCGGCACCTGCTGATGGAGCAGCGCCGCGTTGGACGCTTTCAGGATGGCCTGCGCGAACGTGACCTGAAGATGCTTGGCAGGATCCTGTATGCAGGACATTGCAGCCTGCGCGACGACGCAGAGGTCAGCACACCGCAGATTGACACATTGGTGGAGATGCTCTGCTCGACCCCTGGCTGCCTCGGCGCCCGCCTGATGGGCGGTGGCTTCGGTGGCAGCGTGCTGGCGCTGTTTGAAAGCCCGCCGGACGAGTTCCTCATGGCCGGCCTGCTGCGCGACTATGCCGGCGAGACGACGCTTGGCGGACGCTGGCTGCAGGTCGAGCCGGGACCGGGTGCCTGGCTGCAGAGCGGACGGGGCAGCTGGCGCAGCGTGGCGGAGTGGCTGTGATGAAGGGACTGATCCTCGCCGCCGGTCGCGGCAGCCGCCTGACCCCGCTGACTGACACGGTTTCCAAGCCGCTGTTGCCACTGGCTAACCGGCCACTGATTGACTACCCGCTGCAGCAACTGCTTGATGCCGGCATCACGGAGATCGGCATTGTTGCCAACCCGGACAACCGCGACGAACTGGAGGCCGCGCTCGACGGCACTGCGGCCCGGATGCACTACATCATCCAGCCGGAACCGCTCGGGCTGGCACATGCCGTCGGCTGCGCGCGTGAATTCTGCGGCGGCAGTGAGTTCGTGCTGCTGTTCGCTGACAACGTCTTCCTGCAGCCGCTGGAGACCGGGCTCGCCGCCTGGCGTGAACTGCAGCCGGATTGTATCATCCACACCATCGAACTGGATGACCCGCGCGCCTTCGGCGTGGCCGTGCTGGATGGGCAGCGCGTAGTGGACCTCGAGGAGAAGCCGCAGAATCCGCGCAGCAACCACGGTGTGATCGGCATCGACATCTTCACGCCGGAGATCTTTGAGGCGATTGACAGCATCCAGCCCAGCGCGCGTGGTGAGTATGAAATCACCGACGCGATGATGGAGCTGGTGCGCCGTGGCCGGCATGTGCACGCCGTGCCGCTTGTCGGGCCTTGGTACGACACCGGCACCTTCAGCGACCTGATCCGCGCGCACCACTGCGCGATGGACACCTGGCAGCAGTTCGAGCTGGCGGACGGCATCGAGCAGCGCCAGAGCCATACCGTGTTTGATGTGGATGTGCAGGCCGGCACCCGCTTGGATGGCGCGCGCCTGATTGGCCCTGTCAGGGTAGCGTCCGGCTGTGAGATCGTTGACAGCGTTCTCGAGGAGTACGTCTCCGTCGGGCGCGACTGCCGGATCCAGAGCTGCCATTTCACCAATGTACAGCTGATGCCCGGCAGCCGGGTGCGGAACCTGATCGCGCGCGACTGCATCATCGCCCCCGGCCTGCAGGTCACTGCCGAAGGCGAGAAGATTCCGCTGGACGGCTGAGCCTGCGTGTTTGCTATGCTTTAGGCATGCAACAGCGCGAGGCCACAAGCGTCCTGCCCGTCCACTGCTGGAACACCGCGGTGTCCTGCCTGGCCTGCCTCGCTGACAGCCTCAGCCTCGACCTGCCGTTTGAGCATGTCGCCGGCCTGAGCGGCGAGGCCTTCCGCCTGCCGCTGTTTGCCAACACGGCACCAGGCAGCTGGCAGCACAGTGTGAGCTGGCCGCATGCCGCGCTCAACTGGATGGAGTCACTCGGCATCGATGCCGAAATCTGCTGGACGGACAGCGCCGCCGCTTCCGCTGACAACTGGCTG
>JAGRNR010000028.1:0-50376 GCA_020440645.1 bacterium
GATCGGTGACTACACGGCGATGATCGGCGACCCCACCGGGCAGAGTTCTGAGCGCAAGCGCCTGACCCATGATGATGTGATGGAGATGGCGAAGTTCTACACCGGCCAGGCGCACCGCCTGCTGGACCCCGATAAGACTGAAATTCGCTTCAACGGTGAGTGGCTCGGCAGGCTGAGTTTCGCCGAAACGACGGAGATCGCCGCTCAGTTCCCCCTGAGCCAGATCATCTCCCGCCAGGACTTCCGTGACCGGCTCGACAGCGGCGCCGGCGTGCGCCTGCACGAATGCTTCTACTCGCTGATGCAGGGCTACGACGCCTTCGCACTGAACTGCGATGTGCAGGTCGGCGGCTACGACCAGCACTTCAACCTGCTGGCCGGACGCATCCTGCAGAAGTACTTCGCCGAGCGGCACCACCCGGACAGCGGGGACATCCTCGCCGGCCAGCCGCATCCGCTTGCACAGGAGTACCCCCAGACAGGTACGGCGGTGAAGGGCCCGCATGTGATGCTGACCTTCCCGCTCCTGATGGGCACCGACGGACGCAAGATGTCCAAGAGCTGGGGCAACACGATAGACGTGCTGGAGAAGCCGGAGGACATGTTCGGCAAGGTGATGCGCATCACCGACGAAATGATCGCGCATTACATCGACATCGCGCTCGAAGGTCCGAAGGATCTCAAGGACGAGTGGAAGTCGAAGATCGAAAGCGAGCCGATGGAAGTGAAGAAGTGGGTGGCAACCTGGATCACGGCGATGTACAACGGCGAGGAGGCAGCGGAAGAAGCGGCCGCACACTTCCAGCGCACCGTGCAGGAGAAAAGCTTTGCCGAGGAGGACATCCCCGAAGTGGCAGTCCCGGCTGAGATGCAGGCCGATGCAAAGCTCGCCGACCTGATCGTGCACCTCGATGCCGCGCAGTCCAAGAAGGAAGCCCAGCGCCTGATTGAAAGTGGGGCGGTCAAGCTTGACGATGAAGCCGTGACTGACAAGATGGCAACGTATGAGCACAAGCCCGGTGTCGTGCTGAAGGTCGGCAAGCGCAAGGTGTTCAGGCTTGTGTAGCGGTGTGTGGCTCTAAGAGCCACATGGCCCTGTCGGTCTTAAGACCGACACACCGACTACTCTTCCAGTGCGCCGTAGCCCTCCGCACCGCAGCCGCATTCGCAGTCGCAGCATTCCTTGCAGTGGCAACCATCGCAGTCGTTGTCAACCGTGCTGCGGCCGGACCCGCCGCTGCCCAGTTTCCAGCTCAGGCCGATGCCGAGTTCCAGGTTGTCAAGGCTGAGCTGGAACGGCTGGCCCATGCCCAGCAGGTCATTGAACGGATTGCCGGCTGCTGAGCTGCGGCTGACGGACGGCGAATAGACCGCGCCGGTCAGCAGGCTCAGGTTGTCAGCGACTTCACCTTCCCAGCCCATCGTGTAATGCCATTCACTGATAGCTGGATAGAGCGGGCTGAGCGTACTGTCCGGCACCGGGGAAGCCGCGTAGTTCAGGCCGAAGCGCCAGGTGTCGTCGCCGCAGCCCGGGTTGTACTCCGCGCCCAGAGCGTATACATCCTGGTCGCTCCAGTCCATTGCAAGACCAAGCGGCGGTCCCTGGGAGGGCACGAAGCTGATTGTCTCACCGCTGCCGCTCCACAGCAGCCTGCGGTAGTCCGCCATCCAGGTCCATTCCTCGTCCGCCTCATGCCGGATGCCGACACCGTACTGCTCGGGGAACTGGAAGCCTTCGATGCCTGTCTCCGGGATGACAACCCCCGGCGTCGGTGTCAGCGCACCGAAGGCGAGGTCGCCACCGCTGATGTCAAGGTGGCTGCGGCTGCGCCAGTAGGCTCCAAGCGTGGTCTGCTCATCTGCACGGTGGGACAGGCCAAGCCGCAGCATATGGCCGGAACCGCTCGGACCGTTCAGGCTGTAGCCAAGGGTATCCCCGAGGATGTTGTAGCCCTGGAAGTCCGCGCTGCCGTTGGTGTAATGCAGCGAAGCGCCGATGGCAGTGTCGTCACTGAGCTTGTAGGCTATGGAAGGGGTGATCACGGCGAAGCGCACCTTGGTGCTGCTGCGGTCCGTGGTCCCGGCCGGGGCACCAAGCAGGCTCAGGTCGTAGTCCGTCACCCTGAAGGATGAGTTGACGGTGGTGAACACACCAAGGCCCCAGCTCAGGCGGCAGTCCACCGGAGCGGCATAGCCGATATTGGGAACTACGTAGTTCTCCTTCTGCCCGATGCCGTTGAGCGCTCCGCTGTAGTCCAGCTGCGACTGCCAGAGCCGGCCGTCGAGGTAGAGCTCGGACTCCCGCAGCCAGGCCAGTGCGGCCGGGTTGCCCATCATCGAACCGACCTCGCCCTCGGCACCGATGAAGGTGCCACCGCGGCCCAGTTCGCGGATAGTGGTGCCGATGTCCTCGATGCCATTGCCGGCCAGTGCCGGTGTTGCCAGCAGCGCGGCCATAGCCGCCCCGATCAGGCTGCCTCGCAGTGCAGTCATGTGCGCCTCCGTTCTTCCTCTTGTGCCGCAATGCGACACTCCCTGTCCTGATTTTAGGCCAGATCAGCCATTTCAGGCAAGCAGCATGGCAGCGCCGGCCACCACCATCGCCGAAGGCAGCCAGCGGGCCCGGGTCTGTTCACCGAACCATAGGCCACCGAGTGCGATCGCAATGAACACCCCGAGCTGGGTAACGGGTTCGATCACACTGGGCGGGAAGTAGTCCAACGCATACAGGAGCATCAGGAAAGCCCCCTGCCCGAAGATTGTAAGCACGAGCAGGATGCCCCAGCGATCGCGGGCCAGTGCACCTAAGGCTGCCAGCGATGAAGGCCGGCCCTTTGCGCTGCCGATGGCCAGCAGCACAAGCCCGATCAGCACCGTCGGCAGGTTGACAACTAGCGCATACAGCACGGCATGGGCCTCGGGTGCCATCGTGCGGTCAAAGAAGCGCACCAGCGCGAATGCCGTGGCATTGATGAGCATCAGCACCGCCCCCGGCTGGCGCAGCAGCCAGCGCGGGTCATAGCGTTGCCAGAAACTGATCCGGCCCTCCAGCACGACAGGTGCAGGCGTGAGGAATGCCACTCCGGCTGTCACCAGCAGTACACCCGCCAGCGGCAGCAGCGCCAGCCGGGCGAAGCCGGCCGCCACGTCGATGGCGTACATCAGCACGAAGCAGGAGGCGAACAACGGGGTCAGCAGGCTGACCTCGCCCACGCGCATTGCGGCGATGAAGGCGAAGAAGCAGGCTGCATTCAGCAGCCCGGGAATCACGGCGAGTGGCAGCCAGCTAAGCAGGTTGGCAGCAAGGGCCGGGTCCTGCATGTACTGCCAGGCCAGTACGGCGAGGAACATCAGCTCGCCAGCTCCGACGTACAGCACCACGGTGGCAACGCTGTCCCGCTCCACACCGAGCCGCTTGACCAGCGGGCGCTCGAGGCCCATGCCGATCACACGCGCCAGCAGGTAGGCATAGCCGGGGTTCATGGAAGGCCAATTATATGGTCAGGGGATGTCCAGTGGGTTGGGATACATGATGCAGGAGGCGAGATACGGGAACCAGGGAAATGCACCCCAGAGGAATCCAGCAATGGCCAGCTGCTTCCTCGTATTCTCCGGGGGCCTGAGGAAGTAGCCTGTGGCAAGGTGCATTGCCAGCGCCGCGGATATGCAGGACACTGGCAGCGGGCCGGGGTCAATGTCACCAATCCTCGCACTGGAGCAGGCAGGCAGGAACAGATAAAGCAGCAGGATGCCAATCACACCGTACAGGAGAATCACGGAAATGCAGGCCTGTAGGATCTCAAACACCCCGTCGAGGTCAAGCTGTTCCGGTGGGCCTATGCGCCAGATCAGGTATGGCAGGAACAATAGCCATGCCATGATGTACTCCGGATAGAGGGGCACGCCCAGCATGCGGGTTGGACTCGTGACAGGCCAGCAGGTTCACCTCTGCAATGTTTGTACTAGATTGACGAGGAAAGTACACAGGTAATAATGATTGGTAGCGGGAGCCGGGCATGGACTTCTACAACTTCTTTAGCTTCAGTGCGAAGAAAGCGCTCTACCAGGCCAGTGAGATCTGCGTCCAGTTCAGCAACCAGTACCTCGAACCGGAGCACATCTTTTACTCCATCCTCAATCTGCGTTCAAGCTCGGCGGTACAGGTGATGCACGAGCTGAATGTCAACCTGCCCAAGCTGACATACAGCCTGGAAGCCTACCTGTATGAGCATTCCGGCAAGTACAGCGGCAGCGCTTCCTTCTCAACCCGCACACTGGCCCTGCTGGACCTGGCATTCAAGGAAGTGAAGCGCCACCACCACCGGGAGATCTGTACCACCCACCTGCTTATCGCTCTCTCACAGGAGCGCAGCCAGTTCCTGCGCAGCCTGTTCGCGGAGTATGCCCTCGACCAGAAGCGGATCCGCGACATGTTCATGGTGCACCTGAAGGGCTACAGCCAGGAAAGCGCAAATGGCATGGAGGAGCCCCGGCGCAGCATTCCACCTGGCAGGGTCAGTAACCCGGTCCGGCTGTCGGACTTCGTGATGTCCCAGCATTGCCAGAAGGTGTTCGCCAGAGCGGCGTACATCTGCTTCAATGCCGGCAGCTCCACGCTTGAGCCGCTGCACCTGTTCCTGGCAATGCTCAGGAGGGTTGATTCCAGCGCCTATCGGATCCTGCAGGACCTGGGCTTTGACAACGAAGGGACCATCCTGGCGCTGGAGGGCCTGCTGCAGGAGCTGCCTGTCGAGCAGCTTGACAACCAGGGCATCAGCGACAACTGCCAGCTGCTGCTGGACCGTGCCCAGGAGCTGCAGCACCAGCTGCGCCAGCGTGAACTGCTGACCGCGCACATCCTGCTGGAGATGATCCGCGATCCGAGCCCCGACCTGCAGCCACTGCTCGGTGAATCCAAGATCGAGTTCCGTGAGGCCCTGAAGGCCTTCCTGCACTACCTGCTGGACGACCAGTTCATGAAGCCGGAATAGGCCGGCTCAGATCCGGCCGAGCTGGCGGTCCTCATGGAAAATGTGCCAGCAGCACAGGGCCCACAGGCCGCCGTTCAGGCACAGCCAGACCCAGCCACCAGGCGCGGATAGCAGGACAAACGAACGGCGGCCCAGCAGCATGATGCGCTCGGCGTGCGGATACACGGCGTAAAGCTCTGACGCGAATCCACGGTAGCCGGCCAGTGCAATTGCCAGGCAGGCCAGCGCGGCGATCCCGCAGGCCAGCATCAGGATCCGGCGGAACTGTGCGCTGTTATGCAGTACAGCGCCAACTGCAGCCGCGCACAACAACAGTGGCAACCAGTAGAACAGGCCCGGGTTACCCCAGGTGTAGGACAGGGGCTGCGGGTCCGCCACCAGCAAGGTCGGCAGGTAGTAGTAGATGATTGCCAGTGCCAGCAGCACCCACATCGCAAATCGCTCGATTGCCAGGCTGCCAGCCAGTTCCAGGTCCATGAATTCCGAGGAACTTGGGGTGGAAGAGACCCTGGCTGGAGCAAGCATCGATTCCCGCATGCGCTTGATGAAGCCGGGCAGCTGCTGGTTCTCCAGGTTGGTGCGCTCGCGCTGCACGGTACTGGCCCTGCGGATGACACGGCCGCAACCCGGGCACTTCAGGTAGGTCAGGTAGACCTCCATGTGCTTGCGGCACTTCGGGCACTTCTCCTCACCGCGCCGCCGGGGAGCGTTGCGCCCGGAATAAGGCCATCCCCCGTCTGATCCCCAGCCTGTCGTAGGCATGGCTAGATTCTATCCTGTCGGGCCTATGGGGGCTAGTACTCAATCAGCCTTGGCAACGACTTCGCCTGGCTGATCCAGTCAGAGACCTGGTAGGGGTCCGGCAGTTCGATGACGATCTGGCTGCGTTCATTGCTGCGCTCCAGCAGTTCCAGCAATTCCGCTTCATCAAATTCCGCCAGCTGCTGCAGGCCGCCGACACCCGCCGCCTCGATCAGGTCCGCGAATTCCTCGGACAGATTGTCGATGGTCTCCAGCTCCGCGCGCTGGGCCCAGCCCAGCAGCAGGTTCTCGCTGATCCCGGTGCGCCGGCCGAGCTCGATGCGGCCGGCCGCGGTGCGGCAGGCTGCCAGCAGGGCTTCGACTGTCTCCACTCCGGCATCCTCCAGCCTGTCAACGTAGCTGCTGCCGATCTGCTCTATTTCAGTTAGCCTCGTCATCTCTCGTCCCTGTGAGATCTGGTCTGTCCGACTGCACGGACCCTGTGATTCCCCCGGGCTGGCCGGGGGACTGACCCTTGCGATCCCCCTGATATGGAAAAGGCGACCGGGGATTCCCCGGCCGCCCTATTCAGTCGATGCTGGTCAGCGACTACGCCTTCTGGCGGCTGAGGCCATCGCGGGCCCACTCACCCTCGGCGCCACGGTTGGCATCGGGGTAGTTCTCAACCTTCTTGGGGCAGCACTCGCACTTGTCCTTGCAGCCGCACTTCTTCTCACAGCCGCACTTCGGCTTCTCGCAGCCGCACTTCTTCTCGCTACCGCACTTGGGCTTGGAGCAGCCGCACTTCTTCTCGCAACCGCACTTGGGCTTGGAGCAACCGCACTTCTTCTCACAGCCACACTTGGGCTTGGAGCAGCCGCACTTGCTCTTGCAGCCACAGCCGCAGTTGGCGCCGTGGTCCATCTTCATGTCAGCCTTGGCAGCGTGCTCGCCTTCCATGCCGCACTTGCCACAGTGGGCAACCTCAAAGCTGACGGCACCGACCTGCATGTTGACGGCCACGATGGCATTGTCAACCGCGCTGGAAACAGTGCTTGCGGAAGCGGAACCGAGCAGGGCGAAAACCGCCACCGCTGCCAGGAAGCTGCTGATCACAAACTTCTTCATCTTCTAACCCTCCCGGATTTCTCCGTCTGTATGTTTCTTTGCCTTGCTACTTATCGATATCCGGCGCGCCAGGCTTAAGCTTCGCTGGACTCAACGGTTTCAGACTTTTCGCTGCTCTTCTCGGCGGAAGCCATCTCCTCACCGCCTTCCTCGCTGGCGCCTTCCCACTTCTCATCACCCTCAAGGTAGATATTGCCGGTGCCGGCCTCGATGTTGAACCACCAGGGGATGGTGCGCGGACGCTCGGGAGCGCCGCAGGTGGTGTGGCTTTCCCAGCTCACATGGGAGCAGCCGCAGCTGTCGGTGCATTCCTTCTTGGTGCAGGTGGTCGTGCAGACCTCGCACTTGGGGATGCAGATCGGGCCACTACAGCAGCCCATGTCGCAGACCATGCTGCTGCCACGGTACTGGCATTCGTATGGATGGTGGTTCTGCGCGACCTTCTGGACGCAGCAGTCACAGCCGCTGGAGCAACCGCACTTGGACTTGGACTCACAGCCGCACTTGTTCTCGCATTTGTTGCACTTGGGCTTGCTGCAGCCGCACTTGCTCTCGCACTTGTTGCACTTGGGCTTCTCGCAGCCGCACTTGCTTTCGCACTTGTTGCACTTGGGCTTCTCGCAGCCACACTTGTCCTTGCAGCCGCAGTCAGCCTTCTGGGAGCATCCGCACTTATCCTTGCAGCCACAACCTGCCCAGGCTGTGGAAGTGCCCCCTGCAAATACCGTCAGTGCCGCCACGATCATCGCGGCGAAGATCACTTTCCTCATCAGTTGCTCCGCTGATTCGTAATAGGTGTCGAAAATTATACAATGCGAGCCATGGAGCGACAAGCCGCTCAGCCCGCTTCAGCAGTGGGAATTAAGCACTTAAAGCCTCACATATGTAAAGGTAAATGCTTTATTCTATCGATTCCGGCTCCAGCACAGGCTGGTAGGCCGGTGGATCGCCCTCCATCACATAGGCCAGCTCAATGAAATCCGCCTCGGGGAACATCTCACGGAATTTGGCCAGGCCGCCCTCCGCCGCCAGCCCTTCCTGGTCGTCATACTCGCAGCGGAACAGCGAGTCGGCCACGTCCATTCCCTGCCAGACCTCTGCGAATGCACTGAAGCCCTTCTCGTCCAGCCGTGAGTTGTCGCCATAGTTGATGTAGATATGCGTGGTGCGCGAATCCGGGTCGCCTGTCTTGCCGTAGGCCACCATCCCGCGGGTATTGCCAACCAGCACCTCCTCATCCGGGAAGGTCGCCTCGTCCCATTCCGCATTCATGCGCGGGTCCGCACTGATGCCACACTGGGCCACGAAACCGTCAATCACCCGGAACCAGGGCGCGCCGTCGTAGTAGCCGCTGTTGACAAGCGTAATGAAACGCTCCGCCGCCAGCGGGTTCCACTCATGGTGCACCGCGAAGATGATGTCGCCATTCGTGCATTCGAACTTGACGTAGCTGATCTCCATCGCCTTGGGGGACAGGTGTTCTCCCGTGCTGTCAATCCCGCCCAGTTCCGGGTCATGCTCGTCTGCAATCAGCGGCTCGTCCATCTGGATGTCTTCATACATTGCGGTGTCGTCATCGGCATCCTGCTCCAGCTTCTCGAGCACACCGGTGAAGCCAATCACGCTGCGCACCATCAGGCGCGGCTCCGTCTCCATGCGCTGCAGCCAGGCCAGCTTGCGCCCGTCCGGTGAGATCACCGGATGCTCCGCCTCATTCTCGTTGTCACTGATCCGCCACTCCTGGCCGGTTGCCAGGTCACGCACCCAGACCCCGGGCGGGATCTCCCAGTCGTACTCCACCTTCTGCTTATCTGCATAGCTGCGCCGCGTGAACGCAATCAGCCTTCCGTCCGCACTGACGCTGGGCTGCTGCGCATCCGGGACAACGAGGGTCTCGCGCCCGCTGGCCGGATCGAGCCGGAAGATGTGCCAGTCCCCCCAGCCGCCGCGCTGGAACAGCAGGCTGCCATCGGGCATGAAGCAGATGTTGCTTTCGTGGTAGTCATCGGGGCGCAACTGCGGCCTCGTCAGCTGGTAGGGTTCGCCGTTGTCATCAAAGCCGTAGATCCGTTCATAGGCCGGGCCGTTGTCCGCCGTGCTCTGCAGCAGGAAGGCCATCCGCCAGTCCGTCGGGCACATCCGCAGGCTGATCGCGCTGTCACCGGGCAGGGGCTTTGGCAGCTCGGTCTCGTTGCCACCCTCCGGCTGCTGGATCACGAGGCTGGCCCCGTAGAAGCGCGGCCCGACACTGTAGGCCAGCTCGTACTCACCCGGCTGGCCGACGAAGGCCAGGTCCAGCCCGCTGCCCTCGAGGTCCACCGGCGCAAGCGGCTCATAGCCGTCGCGCAGGAAGAGCTGCGCCTGTCCGTTGGCAATCACTGCGAGGTACTTCCCATCCGGGCTGTAGGCCGGCGAGCCTGCATCCCAGGTCCCGAGGTCAAACTGGATGCGACCGTACTGGTCATACACCAGCACGCTGCCTTCGTTGGCAACCTGCGGCTGGGGCCAGTCGTAGCCCTGCACCACGCACAGCTCGTGGCTGTCCGGGCTCCAGGCGATCGGTGCACTGTAGGTGTCGTAGCCGTTGGCAAGGGCCATCGCGGGCAGCAGCGCCAGCACGGCCAGCATCATTGCGAATCTGCTCATGGGCAGATTCTACAGCCTAGCAACCCTACTCGCGGCGCACTCCTCCATCGTCCGGCTCGTCCCGCTTCGGCGGGTTGGGTGGCAGGATCTCCACGCTGCCGTTCGGGAACATGTAGGTGATTTCATTGCCCAGCGGGTCGCTCACGGTCTTGCGTGCCATACTGCCGTGCCGGTAGCTGACCCCGAATTCATAATGGATGGAATCGCCCTTGCCCGGTGTACGGAAGAACACGTATTCCGTCGGCATCATCGCATCATCGGTTTCCGAGATGCGCCAGGAATAAAGCTCGCCCTTCTCGGTGTCCTCCAGCCGCCCTTCTTCCCCGACCACGAAGCTGCCCATCACATTGCCCTCCGGATCGCTTACGATGAAGCGCAGGCCGCCGTCCATCCTCAGCCGGGTGCCACCGGTGCTGGTGCGACCTTCCACCACAGGATTGCGCAGCAGTGGCATCAGTTCCACGCTGCAGATGTCCAGTTCTAGCGTGGCACTCTCCCTGGACTTCAGGTTGTCCATCGTAAGGTCCTTGTATAACCAGTCCTTGCGGCCCACCCGGCAGCTGGCCTCGAATTCCAGGAAGGACATATTTGCGCCTTCCGCAGGGTTGAAGCGTGCATCCTTCAGTTCCATGCTCATGGACAGCGGGTTCTTGAATTCAATCACCGTTTCCTGCCAGTGCCGGTCGAGGATTTCGTTGCCATGGCCTTCAACTACTTCGGCGTCACCGGCCCCGCTGTCCTGTTCGGCGGTGCTCTCAGCCAGGGCAGCTGCATCATCGCCTTCTGTCGTGCCCGTTTCAGCGGAAAGGCCGGGGGCAGGAGCACCATTTCCGGTGCTGGCCTGTTCCCGGCCCTTGTCATCGTTGCATGCTGTCAGCAACAGGATTAGTAATAAACCCGCTGCGCATAGTGTTCGCTTCATCCCGATCATTTGATCCTCCCCCGACTGTCCGGGTTTCAGTGGACCGGGAATTCGGCAGTTACTCGGCCTTGCCCGGCTCTAGCACGATTATCTCCTCCGCCACAAGCTTGTCCAGTGCATCGCGCACCCACAGCGGTACCCACTCACCGGTCTCGCCCCATTTGACGCAGGTCAGGGCCTCACCGTAACTGGTGAAGTAGATGCGCTGCTCCCCGTTGGGGATATAGCCGATCCACCAGTAGATATGGGGTGCGTCGGGGTCTCCGCTGTTGGTGGCCCAGGACATGCTCTGGGTATCAGGCGTGAAGTTTTCGTGTGCACGGATCTGCGCGACACTCATGCCGTCAAACGGGCTGGCGGCAGCCACTCCGGTCAGTGCGAGCAGCACAAGCAATATCATGATCCAGACTTTCATTCTGTTCTTCCTCCGCAAATGAATGCAGCGCAATTATATCTGAATTGCAGCGGAATTGTTGCCTGGCGGGACATCGTAAATATCAGCAAAGGTCAAATGCTTGGAGTGGTCAGGCAAAGTGACATCTGGTGTGAAACTGCACCGGAGCACGAGCGAAACTGTGCAAGAACAGGCTCCAAGGTAAATTCCAGTTAACATTTCGTCTATATGGGCACTGTTTGATGTGGAAATGACAGGCAAGAAATGATATATTTTGATGTAGCTTCGGAATTTAATTTTCGGAGAGGCGGAATCCGGCAGCAAGGGGCAGCCGGAGAAAGGTTAAATTCAGGTATAATTTCCAAGGCAATGACGCTAGACCTATCCAAGGAAAAGTGGTTCGTGGACTTCTGTGAGCCGATCGTGCACGCCCTGTACGCGCGTGATACGAAGCTTCAGGAGCAGCGCATGCAGGAAGCATGGAAAGCCCATGAAGCCGTCATGTTCCCAGAGGAAGAGAACTCTCGCTTCTTTTACCAGCTGACCTACCTGGAGTACCAGGTAAGGCTGGTGCAGCGTGAGGAGGGCTGGGCGATGAAGTACCTGCCGGGAATCCTCAACCGCCTTGAGCAGGAAAGCAGCTTCGAGAGTGCCGAGATGCTGCGCCGCCGGCTATACCTCCAGCTCAGGATCACGATGGACCGCCTGGAGTTCCTGCCGCTGGACCAGACCACGATGGACCGCCTGCTGAGCGTGATTCCATTGGACATGCAGACCTCCGAGCTGTGGAACAAGATCACCAGCTGGGCCTACAAGCTGGGCAATGAGCAGTACCTGATCAAGTCTTACGACTTCGCGATCAACAACGCCCGCGGCCTGCATGCCAACTGGAACTGGGTGCGGGCCTATGCCCTGATGCGGATCGTGCAGCGGCTCTTCAACAAGGAAGACCTGCTGTGGGTGATGGATAATGCCGAGTTCGCTGAGCACATCAAGTACATCCAGAAGGACATCTGGCAGCCCTCGCTGCAGCTGGGCATTGTCGACGAGGATGTGGAGCAGAGCTTCGAGCAGCGCATCAAGCAGATCACTGATGACAACGGCGAAAGCCTGATGGATGTGCTGAAGCGCCATTTCCGCAACCCGGAGTTCGGCGGCGGTAATTCGGTAAACACCCTGACCGCCTGATCTACGGTTCACTGCCTGCTTGATCAGGCATAGCCTTCCATTGAATATCTGTCCCGTTTTTGTGCGCGCAGGCACATCTCTTGCCTGGCGAAATGAATGAGTACGGGTCCGGCTCATGCCGGCAGCCTGCGGGTGGTCCATCATCCACCCGAGGATCTCCCATCCCGATTCATCAGTCATCCCGGCACGCCTGCACATCCAGGCGGCCAGTCCCTACAGCTTGTTTACTGCCGCAATCCCGGCAGCTACAGCTCGGCTTCGCAGTCGAACCAGACGTAATCCGGGCTCTCATCCGTCAGGCGTGTGCTGAGGATGCCATGCGCTCCTGCGGGGAGGCTTGCCGTCGGCTGCTCGATCTCGATGTTGTTCTTTTCCATTTCTCTTTCCTCTTGGGTGTTCAGGTGTTCAGTATTCAGACAGGAATTGCCTGGTTACTGTTTAGTCCACCGTCTCATCATCGAAGTGCACGAAACCCATGGTGGAGGTGCCATCCACGTTGTCGCGGGAGATGCCGTAGTAGTCTGCGATCGCCTGCTCGATGCCGTTCATGTCGGTCTCGAAGTCAGAGCCGTAGTAGATGTCGCCAAGGGTCTCATCGGAGTAAGCCGGGCCGAAGTTGTAGGTGGCGCAGTTGGCATTCCAGCCGTCGATCACGGAGGTCACATCTGCGGTGTTGCGCTCGGCAAGCATGTCGCTGGTGGACTGGCCGGAGCAGGAGCAGAGGATGCTGAGGGCGACGATGGCGATGAGGGTGTTGATCTTGTTCATTTTATTTCTCCTTGGATGTATCTTTCGGTCTGGTCCAGCCCGGTAATCCCGGACAGGTGCAGGTGGTTCCTAGAGCTCAGCCTCGCAGTCGAACCATACGTAGTCCGGGCTGCTGTCAGTCAGGCAGGTGCTCAGGACACCATGGGCACCGGCGGGGAGGCTGATGCTCTGGATGTTGCTGTCGTTGTTGATGTTGCTCATTGTTCTTTCCTCGCAGTAGGTGGTGGATTACTTGCAGGTCTAGTCGACCGTCTCATCATCAAAGTGCACGAAGCCGCTGGTGTCGCGGAAGTCCACGGAAGCATCCTGGCCAAGGCTCGGATTGCCGTATTCGGTGTTGCTTTCACCAAGCATGTCGGTGGATCCCTGGCCGGAGCAGGAGCAGAGCGCGAACAGGGCGATGGTGGCGATGGTGATGCTGATCTTCTTCATTGTGTATTCCTCTCTTGTAACTGGGTTGGATGGCGATTCCGCTCAGCGCGGAAGGTTTGTCACGTTCCTAGAGTTCGGCTTCGCAGTCGAACCACACATAGTCCGGGCTGCTGTCGGTCAGGCAGGTGCTGAGCACGCCGTGTGCGCCAGCCGGAAGGTTGATGGTCTGCTGGTTGATGTCGAAGTGGTTGTTGCTCATTTTTTTTTCCTTTGTTAGTTGGTGAATTGGATACCAGTGCCTGCCGGCTCAGTCGACGACTTCATCGTCGAAGTGGACGAAGCCCATGGTGGACTCACCCTGGATGTCATTGCGATTGAGGCTGAGTTCAAAGGCGATGGCTTCCTCCATGCGATCCATGTCGGCGTCGAAGTCAGTGCCCTTGTACAGCTCGCCGAGCGTGGCATCGTAGTCAGCCAGCTTGAAGTTGCACAGCGTGGCATTTGCATTCCAGACCAGGGTCAGTGACACGCTGCTTGCGTCCTTCTGCTGCATGCTGTCTGAAATCATGTCATTGCCTGCTGTACTGGAACAGGCAGCGAGGGCCATCATGGCAATGGCTGCGATAACGATGCTGATGCGATTCATTGTTCTTCCTCCGATCTATGTCCGTGTTCATCCGCGCGAAAGGGAATGCGGGGATGAATCACGAGGGGAGCGCAAGGTTTTGCTCCTATGCAGATTCTAGGGTGCTTCCGCCAAAAATTCAAATTTTGAATAAATATTCCAGGGAAAGCAGGAGTAAACTAAATGATTGATCTTTTTTCCAAAACATTCCTAGGCGAAATCCATCCTGTCGCCACTGCACCGGCAGGCATCAATCGGTTCCTCTACTGGAAATGATTTGGAGTGAGTCCTATTCCCTCTGCAGCAGCCTGAGGGCACCATTACTGCGCAGATGGATGGCAGCCAGCCGCCCATTGACAATCGTTGCAGCGCGCAATTCCCCGGCCGTCTGGCTGCTGATCCGACGAGTCTCGCTCCAGCCACTGCCGCGCGCATCGTGGCTGCGAAGATAGTGCACCCCACCATCGCCACCGGGGTTGCCACTGAGCAGCACCACAGGCTTGCCGTTATCCAGCAGCAGCTGGGCATCAGCCACTGAAGAATTGATGTCAACAACTCTGGCCGGATCGGTCCAGCTGGCAAATGATGGCGAGCTGGCGTGGCTGGCCCACAGGGTGTAATCAGTCACTCCTTCCTTGACGGTGTACAGCAGCAGCACGCTGTCGGAACTGGTGATCGACTGGATCCGGACAACATCTCCAATACTGAACAGCTGCTCGCGGAAGTTCCAGTTGCTGCCATTGCCATCCGGATCGCGGTTGGCCATGATGCCGTCCTGGTCGAAGTAGAACAGCAGCGCACCACCGGACGGATCCTGCAGCAGGCTTCCGAATGGACTGGCCGCCGACTGCGATCCGCTGATGGCACTCGGGCTGGCCTGCCAGCTGCTGCCGGTGCTGTCCAGCGCCCGGATATGGTGCCAGCCCCCGCTCTGATCGGAGCCATAGCAGACACCGGGCAGGCCGCTGAATTCCGCCAGCAGGGGCAGACCACGGTTGTCGCGGTCCGGGCGGAAGACCGGACCGGACACGATCTTCAGCGGAAGTGCAAAGGATGAGCCGTCTGAATTGAGCCCACGGCTGACGAACATGTCATGGTCGGCCTGGGCCGCGGTGCCCTTCAGCGTAAGCATCAAGGGCACGCCGCCGCTGACCGCAAAATCAACCAATCGGATGCTGCCTCCGGGATAGCCCGTGAGGTCACTGTCCACCAGCGAGCCTGTCACCGGCCAGCTATGCCCGTCCACATCCGCACTGCGCTTGAAGAACAGATCGGCCCCGCTGGACTGCCAGGCGACAGCCGGCCTGCCGCCAACCGCACGGAGGTGTGAATTCTGCGGGTTCACGATGCCTGTGCTCCAGTCATTCCAGCCCAGCGACGGCGGGGAAACCGTGAACTCCCGGCTGAAGGTCGCGGACATGCCGTCACTGTCCGTCACCCGCAGGCGCAGGTCCCGCTGGCCTTCGGTCACCAGGCTGAGCTGCGCGCTCGAGGATGTTGTCGCAAGGTCGTAGGATCCATCAGCATCCACGTCCCATTCGTACAGGCTGATCGAGCCGTCAGGGTCGCTGCTGCCAGAGGCATCCAGCACCAGGTCAAACGGGGAAACCCCGCTGAGGCTGGCCGCCTGGAAGAATGCAGTGGGAGGAGAACCGCTGCTGACTGTGATTTCAACGGGATCACTGGTATCCCGGAATCCGTAGCTGTCCGTCACCCGCAGCACTGCTTCATAGGTCCCGTCCAGTTCATAGCGGTGTGAGACCGTGAAGTCGTCATCATCCAGCACGTCCCATGTCCCGTCATTTTCGAAGTCGAACTCCACATAGAGGATGTCATTATCAGCATCCGTACTGCCTGTTCCACTGAACGTGACATCAAGCGGGGCCGGCCCGGACTGGGGCAGTGCGCTGAGCAGTGCCACGGGGGGTGAACCGGCTGCCACGCCGACGGTGACGGTGGCAGGTTCACTGACCGTCACGCCACCATTGTTGTCAGTCAGGCGCACCACCGGATGGAACACCCCGTCACCGGTGTACAGGTTGCTCACCACGAACAGGGTACCGCTCTGGTCATATTCGCCATCACCGCTGAAATCCCATTCCACGAGCACGATGCTGCCGTCACCGTCCGTTGATTCACTGGCATCGAGCTGCACCAGCAGTGGCGATGGACCGGCATTCGGCACGGCGCGCAGCACGGCTGTCGGCGGGAAGTTGCCACCCACGTTGATGAACAGGGGTGAGCTGAATGCGACCGCGCCATCGTCATCCCGCAGCCGCACCGCCACTTCATACTGTCCGGGCACGACGAATGTATGCTGCGGCGTGAAGTCCTGGCTGTCCAGCAGCTCATAGCTTCCGTCGTTGTCAAAGTCCCAGCTGATGCTCTCGATGCTGCCGTCCGGGTCCGAGCTGGCTGATGCATCAAACTCCACCGTCAATGGGGTATTGCCGCTGAGCGGGTTGCCACTGACAACCGGCTGCGGTGGTTGGTTGGGGGGCTCCACGGTGATCAGCAGCGGGTCACTCACGCTGCTGGCTCCCTTGTCATCCGTCAGCCTGACCACAGCCTCGTAGGTACCTTCTGTGTCATACCGTCGCAGGGTTGTCAACAGGGCGCCGGTCTCACGGTCGAATGTGCCATCGTTGTCAAAGTCCCATTCCGCGAGCACGATCTCACCATCCGGGTCGCTGCTCTGGCTGGCATCCAGTTCCACCGTGAACGGGACATTGCCACTGGCCG
The DNA here is from genome assembly GCA_020440645.1 of bacterium. Classification (GTDB taxonomy): domain Bacteria; phylum 4484-113; class 4484-113; order 4484-113; family JAFGCY01; genus JAHEFU01. The sequence continues at coordinate 16,518 of JAGRNR010000028.1, forward strand.
GATTAGCAACCAGAATTGCCTCAGGTGGTTCGTTGACATGGAAATACAGCGCGAAGGGATCGGAAGGCACGCCGTCGTATGTCGCCGTAACAAGGTAGTCACCGGCACTTGAGGCATCCAGCTCGAGGCTGGAACCACTGATGCTGCCGCCGGCCGGGCCACTTAGCGAATAACTGCTGAGGGCATCCGCCGTCACGTCCGTGTCGTCATGCAGCAGCAACTTGAGCGGGACGCTGGCCGGTACTTCCAGCGAGTAGGGGTCAGCCTCGAAGCCACTGCCTGTCAGTACGATGCCGTCCGCCAGGGAAAGCAGGGGCTGCAGGGATGGATAGGTGAAGATGTAATCCGTTACCGGGCCGGTTTCATCCCCACTGACAGCAGCGAGGCGCAGCCAGCGATAGCCGGGATCCGCCGCATACTGGTATGTAAACTGCAGCAGGTCCTGTGCGGGCAGGCCAGTGGCGGATGCAAACACGATGTCGGCCAGCGGGACGGTATCAACCGGCCCGAGCCAGTCCAGCGGGCTGGCCAGCTCCCACAAGCGGTAGGCGGACAGGCTGCGGCCGTAGTTCACTCCGATCGGGGTGATGTCCGCGATGTTGATCTCGCCATTGGCATCCCCGTCAATGATCGCCTGGCTGCTGAGCGGGTCGCTGACGACCTCGCCGAAGTGGATCCCGATCGGGGTCAGGTCGGCAATGTTGACCTCACTGTTTTGGTCGTAGTCACCGGTGTTTGAATAGGGCCAGTTCAGTTCCCATGTCCCTTCATCCCACTGTGGCAGCGGCAGCGCATTCGAGACTGCCGATGTTTCGCGCGGGACATCTCCGGCGCCAGGCGTGAAGTGGAAGCGCGCCAGGCAGCCGGAACCGTTGAATCCGGCCTGCTGGCCCGCATCAATCAACACCTGGCCGTGGGCCAGCGTTCCATTCGAAACCAGAATCGAGCTTTGCAGCAGCAGAGGTTCGGAACCGAGCAGCTCGCTCGCTGCGGCATCCGCCAGCTGCCAGGCCTCTGCATCAAAGCTGATTTCAACCGCCAGACTGCGCAGGTCCTGTGCATCTTCCACCATCAGGCTGAGCAGCAGGCCGTCTCCAGCATTCTCCTGCTTCAGGTAAAGGGTGCCAGAGGCTGGATCGGAATCAATCGCGGTGGAAATCCGCCGGTAGGAAAAGGGGCCGGCACTGACATCCAGGCGGGAACCGGATCCGCAGGCACAGCACAACAGGCTGCACACTGCGATCAGGGTTGGAAGGGAGATGAGCTTGCGGCTGGTCTTGCGTTTCACGGAATAATTCTATCCCGCAGTACAAAAAAACGCAGGAGCAGCCAATCCCAGCCTGTCATACTCCCGCCCTTGGAGTACGGCCCGAATAATATGCAGATCAGTCCACTCATTCCAGGCTGATTGCTGCTGCCTACCTGCGACATTCAAAGTCTACGTCATTTCCCCGGAAACAATGGAGATCAGTTAACGGCGAATCCAGGGAAACACCTCAGCTGTTGGCTCGCCGTGTGCTTGCCGGACTGGACGCGTTCATTCCATTGGCCACAATCCGCAGGGCACGGCCGAAGCTTTCACTGGCTTCCATCTGGTCACCGTAGAAGCCTCCGAGTTCCATCTGCACTGCGCCATGCACCGTCAACAGCAAGTGCTCAACGGCATGCTCGGCGGTGATCCCCTGGAACATACCTCCCCGCTGTGCCGTGCGGACAGCCTCCAGCATGATCCGCACCGGCTCCTGCTGGCGCAGCAGGCCGACATCCGGCGGGATGAACTCCGGCACGGGGCGGCTGAACATCAGCGAGAACAGCACCGGATGGTTCAATGCGAATTCGCGGTACTTCCAGCAAAGCGTACTAAGGTACATCAGGCTGTTCTGCGATTTGGGTGCCGCCTGGAACATCTCCGTCATGATCCGGTAGCCATCTCGGTAAAGTTCCTGAAACAGGCCGAGCTTTCCGCCGAACAGGGTGTAAACAAGCTGGGTGGTTGAATCCACCTTCTGCGCCAGCTTGCGCAGTGACAGCCCCTGGAAACCGGATTCCTCAATCATCAGCACAGCGGTGTCAAGCACCAGCCGTCGACGGTCCTGCCTGCGATCTGACGAGTTCAACTGCGATTCCATAACAACGTTATATCACTGTTGATGGATTGGTACAAGATTTGGAAAAGTGTGCCGTCGGAATGCAGCGGAATGTGTATATGGAGTTAAGCAACTAATTATGGTTTAATACTAAGGTATGTCAGCAGGGCCGGCTGCCATGCGGCTGATACTTGTCTGGGGTGAAAGCCCCGAGGATAGGGCGAAGTTGGCTGGGGAACTAGGATTCGAACCTAGACTACCTGATCCAGAGTCAGGCGTCCTACCGTTAGACGATTCCCCATTGGGGAGAGAGATTATAACACGACTGTTACCAAAGGACTTCGGATGAAGATTCTGCTCCAGAACTGTCGCTTCGTGATGCTTGTCACACTTGCACTCGCGCTTGTCTCCTGCGGCTCAGGCGATCCAAGGGTAGGTGATACAGGCACTGTGGACATCCTGCCGGCCGAAGCGGGAGACCTCAGCTGGCCACCGGCGGACAACTTCCGCAAGGCCAGCGATGACTCGATCGAACTGCTTGGCAGTGAGTTCAGTTCAGCCGGTGGAGGCGCGCATGCAGTCTCCACGGTCTGCAAGCTCAATGATGGCACGGCCCCCTGGGCGATCTACAGCCTGAGCAGCTTCGACACACTGGACCTCGGTTCCATCAAGGCTGAATACAACATCCTGACCGGGGCCGGCACTGTGCTGTACATCGGCATGGCCAACTACAACAAGGGCCGCTGGGAATGGTTCAGCACCACTGAGAATGGAAGCTATACCTTCACACCGGTTACTCCAGCACATTACGCCAGCCCGAACGGCAACGTGCACATTGCACTGCTGCGTACCGGTCCGGCTACGATAGACGTGCAGAAGCTGACCTTCAACCGAGTCGGCGATGTGACCATCACTGCTCCGAAGAACCTGCGCAGTGACGAGCAGACTCCCGAGAACATCGGCCTGCAGTGGGACCCGGTGCCCGGTGCTCAGAGCTACAACGTCTACTTCTCCCGCTGGTCGGACCTGCGTGACCCGCTGAAGCTGAACACAGAGCCAGTGACAGGCCCGGACTTCGATTACACCCCGATCCTCAAGGGCGTTATCTACTACTTCTTCGTCACAGCAGTCGGCGCAACGGAATCCGGCCCGAGTGACTACATCGACCTGTTCGCACCGACGATCGACATGCCGGCGCCGCAGAACCCGCGTGTTGACGAAGCGACGCCTGATTCAGTCACGATTGGCTGGGACTGGAACATCGAGGAACTCGGACCTGAGCCTGCCAACGGATTCTATGTCTACCTGAAGGCCGAGAAGGACTTCAACCTCGAACCAGAGATCGAGATCCGCTACCGCTCCCAGAGCTGGGCCCGCAGTGCGCAGTTCAACAACCTGCAGACCAACACGCTGTACTACTTCCGCATTGTCGGCGTCAGCCTGAACAACTCACGCGGCCGGATGACGGATGACCTGCCGGCGATTACCGGTGAGTTCTGGGACTGGACCCAGGTACACCCGATTGGCAACGGCTCCGAGCCGATCCGCGCGGTGGCCACCGGCAGCACGGCCAGTGTCATCTGGCTCGGTGCAAATGCCGGCGGCACCCCGTCGGGCAGTGTCGCCTTCGCCCAGGGCACCGGCAGCAGCTGGACCGTCGGCGGATGCGGGCTGGAGTTCGGCACGGAGAGCTTTGACAACTACCTGGACATCTCCGAGCGCAACGGCAAGTTCCTGGTTGGTGCATTTGACTTCCTCAACCAGGACCTGTATGCCAGTTACGGCGACCCCGGCAACGGCTGGACCAAGGAATTCGTGGCGGACGGCACGAAGGTCGGCCAGTTCGACGTGCCGAGCGCAGGCAACCACCTGTCGGTGGCAATCACGGACGACAGCTACTACATCATCGACAAGGACTACTACGCCAAGCTGACCTACATGCGTGAGAAGCCGATCGCCGGGGGCAGCTGGACCAGTACCAGCGTCCGCACACTGAACGACAGCGGCTTCCCGGTGCAGCTCGAGATGAAGGGCAATGGCAACAACCCTGAATACATGTACTTCGACTATGAGATCCATGAACTGCTGTTCGGCAAGGGCCCGGCTCCGTATGCCCCCGCCGTGATCTCCGACAACATGGGTGACAACAATGGCCTGTACACCGACCTGGTGATGACACCGGGCGGCTGGGTCAGCACCAGCTACGATGTGACGAACGATGACCTCTACCTGCTGCGCCAGTCCGGCGGCAGCTGGAACTCCGAGGACCTGGCAACAGGCGGATATGGCGGGCACGCCAGGCTGGAGCCCTTCCGTGGCACCGGCCTGATCTGCGTCTACCTTGATGACAGCACCAACTGGTATTGCTCCGTGTACGATGGCAGCCAGTGGTTCCAGCAGGTGATGCTGATGCCGATCGTCAAGCCCGCCACCGGCGCCGAGCTGGTCGTCGTCAACGATGTGCCCTACTTCCTCGTGGAGGAGACGGAGAGCACATCCCCCAACAAGGACAAGATCATGTGCGTGACGGGAGTGATCCCGCCATTCGGAGAGCTGTAGGGAATATACCGGCTGGAGAATCCACGGATCCAGGGAATGGAAGTTGGAGGCAGGATGCCTCCGGGACAGGCGCCTGCCAGGCTTGCCGGCGGCGCAGGAGGTACGGACATGCGCAGGATTTGCATACTGATGCTGGCAATGCTTTTGTGCAGCTGCGGCTCGCGGACAGCGGTCGTGCAGGATGGCAACCAGGCGGATGACAATTCTCCACTGGCGGCACTACAGCCTGGACCGGAGATTGCTGCACCGCAGGAAATGCAGTTCCCGGATGGCCTGGACGCCGTCGAACGCAGCCTGAGCGACGATTCGATCAAGCTGCTTGGCCGCGACTGGATTGACAAGAGTGAGAATGCAGAGGAAGTCGGCACTACGCTTGAATTGAATGGCGGCGGCGACAGCGCCTGGGGGATCTATGCGCTGGGCGGCTTCGGCGGAGTTGAGGCCGGTAGTGTCTATGCCAGCTTCTGGACGGACGAGGATGCACCCTGCCGGCTGTACATTGCCGTGGCAGATTTCAATACCGGCCACTGGGTGTTCGCGGATGCCGGCAAGGATGACTTCAGTTACGTGTTCCCCGCCAATGGCCTGTACCATTCGGAGACAGGCAACTGCTATATCGCAGTGCTGCGCGTCGGCTTTGGCAATGCGAAGCTCTATTCCCTGACCATCGGCCGCGTCGGGGACACCGACCTCGAGGCCCCGGCGGACCTGGTGGCCAGTGCCGACCCTGGCATCGTGCACCTGACCTGGCAACCGGTCAGCAATGCCATTGGCTACAACCTCTACCGGGCCTACGACCGCAAGTTCACTGACCAGATCAAGCTCAATGATGAACCAATCAGCGAGGCATTCTATGAGGATGACTGGCTGGTCAGCGGAGAAATGTACTTCTACCGGGTGACATCCGTCGCCGCGATCGAATCCGTCTACAGCAATGCCGTGAATGTATATGTACCGGCGGCTGACCTGCCGGCTCCACAGAATTTACGAGTGCTGTCAGTCGGTGACTTCGACTTCGAGATCGCCTGGGACTGGGAAGGGCCGAGCCCCAGCGGCTGGGAGGTCTACATGGCAAACGCGCCGGATTTCAACCTCGAGCCGCCGACCATCAAGAAGAACATCCCGCAGGGCGGCACCCGCAAGTACAAGTTCAGCGGGCTGGACCCCGGTCGCCTGTATTTCGTCCGGCTGGCTGCCAAGGACAGCAATGGGGCACTCGGCCGCATGACCGATGCCCTGCCCTGCCTGACCGGCGACCAGTGGGAATGGTACGACATCGAGGAAATCGGCGACGGCAAGGAACCGATTGCCGCCGTGATTGCCGACGACAAGATCTGCGCCGCATATATGCTTGACAACGTCGTGCATGTGGCGCGCAACAACGGCGTCGGCGAGCCCTGGGTAGTGGAGGGCACCGACCTCGACAAGAGCATCACCTACTGGAACAGTTACGTTGGCAAGGAAATCAGCGCTGGGGGCTTCGAGCAGCACCTGGACGTTGACTACAAGGATGGCACCTACCTTATCACTTCAGTCACCGCACTGAGCCACGACTTCTACGCAGCAATCGGTGCACCCGAGGCCGGCTGGGATGTCGAGCTGATCGATGAGGGCACCGGCGGGGGATTCCAGGCGCCGACCGCGGGACTCTACTGCTCCGTGGCGATCTCTGACAACGGTTACAACGCCAGCGGCGTGGATTTCTACGGCGGCGGCCTGAAGTGGTACACCAGGCCCTATGGCAAGGACAAGCCCTGGCAGAAGCACGACTTCTTTACCATCCCGGAAAGCTGGCCGGCGGAAATGGATTTCGAAGTCCGCAGTGGCAGCCTGTTCGCCAGCTCCTTTGACTTCATAGATCGTGAGCTCTACCTCTGGTCCGAGGACCTTGATGAATTCACGCAGGTCACTGACAACCCGGAGGGCTGGACCTACGGACTGCTGTTCACCGACCTGGAATGGCTCGGCGACCACTGGGGACTGATCGCCTATGATGGCTACAACCGCGACCTGATGCTGTTGGAGGACAAGGGCAACCCGACCTGGGACCAGTACCTCGTGACGGACACCGATGACTACAAGACCGGCAAGGGTTGCCGGATGGAACCTTTCCGCGACGGGCTGGTCTGTGTCTACATGGGGGGCGGTATCAGGGACTGGTACTGCTCCGTGCTGCGTGGCAACGGCGAATGGGAAACGCAGCTGATGAAGATCGGTGAGATTGATGCCTATGAGCGCGCCGACCTGAAGATCCTGGATGACAAGCCCGTGTTCATCGTGGCTGACAGGATCACGAAGAAGGTCTACGCCATCCGTGGCAACATCCCACCTGAATAGGAATGGCCGGGCTGGGCCTTCCACGGCTGGAGACTGGACGGATACGCAACCGGCAGACTTGGGGGTTTGCATGTTGAGGAAACTGATACTGGCAGCAGCGTTGCTGTGTGCATCCTGCGCGGGATCCGGGGGACCCGCCTCCGTGCAGGATCCTGCTGATCCCGTGGAAGTCCAGCAGCAGCTGGCTGCTGCGGATTCAATTCCCGCATTGTCAGTGCTTGCGGATTCCGTGGAGCGCAGCATCAGTGATGACTCAGTCAAGCTGCTGGGCCGCGACTGGACGGAAAAGAGTGAAACTGCTGAGGAGGTCGGCACCACACTGGAGCTGAACGGCGGCGACACGGCCTGGGGCATCTACGCGCTTGGCGGCTTCGGCCAGGTCACTCCCGGCAGTGCATTCGCCTCGTTTTACACCGACCCAGACGAAGCCTGCCACATCTACCTGGCGGTGGCTGATTTCAACACTGGACACTGGGTATTCGCCGATGCCGGCAAGGATGACTTCAGTTTCCAGTTCCCGGCAGGTGGCAAGTACTACTCCGACTCCGGCGTCTGTTATTTGACGGTGCTGCGTCACGGTGAGGGCGCGGCCAAGCTGTATTCGCTGACAATCGGCAGGCTGGGCGATACTGACCTCGAGCCACCTGCCAATCTAGTGGCCAGCGCGGATCCGGGCATCGTGCACCTGAGCTGGCAACCGGTAGACAATGCCGTCGGCTACAACGTCTATCGCGCCTACGACCGCAAGTTCGCTGACCAGGTCAAGCTCAATGAGGAGCCGCTGGCCAGCGCAGGCTATGAGGACAGCTGGCTGGTGAACGGTGAGATGTACTTCTACCGCGTGACTTCCGTTGCCGCAATCGAATCCGCTTACAGCAATGCGGTGAACGTATACGTCCCGGCGACCGACCTGCCGGCGCCACAGAACCTGCGGGTGATTGATGTCGGCGACTTCCACGTTGAAATCGCCTGGGACTGGGAGGGGCCAAGCCCAAACAGCTGGGTGGTCTACCTTGCCAACGCGCCGGACTTCAACCTCGAGCCGCCGACCATCAAGAAGAACATCCCGCAGGGTGGCGCACGCCAGTACAAGTTCAGCAACCTGGACCCTGGCCGGCTGTACTTCGTGCGCGTGGCCGCCAAGGACAGCAACGGCGCGCTGGGCCGCATGACGGATGCGCTGCCCTGCCTGACCGGCGACCAGTGGGAATGGTACGACGTGGAGGAGATTGGCGACGGCACTGAGCCGATTTCCGCTGTGATCGCGGATGACCAGATCTGCGCAGCTTATTTCCTTGACAATGTGGTGCATGTGGCCCGCAACAACGGCGTGGGCGAACCCTGGGTGGTGGAAAGCACGGCCCTTGATGAAAGCATCCTGTACTGGAATGACTACGTCGGCGAATACTTCTCCGCCGGCGGTTTCGAGAAGCACCTCGACATTGACTACCGCGACGGCACTTACCTGATCACATCAGTCACGGCCCAGAGCCTGGACTACTATGCCGCGATCGGCGCACCCGAGGTAGGCTGGGATGTGGAACTGATTGACGAGGGCACCGGCGGGGGCTTCCAGCAGCCGGCCGCCGGGCTGTTCTGCCAGGTTGCCATTTCCGACAACGGCTACAACGCCAGCGGCGTGGACTTCTACGGTGGTGGGCAGAAGTGGTACACCCGGCCCTTCGGCAAGGACAAGCCCTGGCAGAAGCATGACTTCTTCGGCCTGCCTGAGGGCTGGCCCTGTGAGGCGGACTTCGAAGCCCGGGACGGCAGCCTGTTCGCCAGCACTTTTGACTACGATGCCGGCCAGCTGCTGCTGTGGAGCGAGGACCTCGACGAGTTCACGCAGGTCACTGACAACCCGGAGGGCTGGAGCTACGGCCTGCAGTACAGCGACATGGAATGGCTCGGGGACCACTGGGGAATCATTGCCTACGACGGTTACAACCGCAACCTGGTGCTGATGGAGGACAAGGGAAATGAATACTGGGACCAGTACCTTGTCACCGACAGCGAGGACTACAAGACCGGCAAGGGCTGCCGGATGGAGCGCTTCCGCGATGGCCTGGTCTGCGTGTACATGGGCGGCGGGATCCACGACTGGTACTGCTCCGTGATGCGTGGCAACGGCGATTGGGAGACCCAGCTGATGAAGATCGGCGAGATTGATGCCTACGAACGTGCCGACCTGAAGATCCTGAATGACAAGCCGGTGTTGATCGTGGCTGACCGGATCACGCAGAAGGTCTATGCCATCCGCGGCAACATTCCGCAGGAATAAATGAACGGGGAGAATTTCCCATCAACACATTGCATGACTGGGGGTTTGCATGTTGAGAATATTGGTATTGGCAATACTGTTGCTCTGTGCTTCCTGCGGAGGTTCCGGCAGCTCGACGGAGCCGCAATTACCTGCCGCAACCGAAGTTGGGCAGCTGGAGCTGGCTGGACAGGCCGCACTCCCTGACCTGATTGAACTGGATTCTGTAGCGGAGCGCTCCATCAGCAATGACACCGTCACCCTGCAGGGGCACCAGTGGAGTGAGAAGAGTGACAACGCAGCGGAAGTCGGCAGCACGCTGGAGCTGAATGGGCCTGAGCAGGCCTGGGGCATCTATGCGCTAGGCGGTTTCGGCCAGGTCACTCCGGGCAGTGTGTTCGCCTCCTTCTACACGGAACCTGGCCAACCCTGCCGGATCTACCTGGCGGTGGCTGACTTCAGCACCGGGCACTGGGATTTCGTGGATGCCGGCAAGGATGACTTCAGCTACGAATTTCCGGTTGGAGGCAAGTACTATTCCGACTCCGGCATTTGCTACGTGGCCGTCCTGCGCCATGCCGAAGGCAACGCCAAGCTGTACTCGCTGACATTCGGCAGGGTCGGGGATACCGACCTCGACCCGCCCACCGGGCTAGCCGGCAGCGCCGTTCCCGGGCTGGTGAGTCTTTCATGGCTGCCCGTTGCCGGTGCCAGCGGCTACAACGTCTATCGCGCCTATGACAACAAGTTCACGAACCAGATCAAGCTCAACAGCGATCCGCTGGGAACGGCCGGCTATGACGACAGCTTCCTTGTCAACGGTGAGATGTACTTCTACCGTGTGACTGCGCTGGCTGCAATCGAAAGCGGATACAGCAATACCGAAAGTGTCTTCGTCCCGGCCAATGGACTGCCGGCACCGCAGAACCTGCGGCTAGTCGATGCCGGCGATGACTTCATCGAGTTCGCCTGGGACTGGGAAGGCAGCAGCCCTTCCCGCGGCTGGGCAGTATTCCTGGCGAATGGCAAGGACTTCAACCTTGAACCGCCAACTGAACAGCGCAACATCGCACAGGGCGGAGCCCGCCAGTACAAGTACACCGGACTCGACAAGGGACGGCTGTACTACATCCGCATGGCCGCCAAGGACAGCAACGGCTCTCTTGGAGGGATGACGGATGCACTGCCCTGCCTGACCGGTGACCAGTGGGAATGGTTTGATGTTGAGGAAATCGGGGTGGGCACAGAGCCAGTCCGGGCGGTGATTGCAGACGGGAAGATCTGCTGCAGCTACCTGAATGACAATGTGGTGCATGTCGCGCTCAACAACGGCGTGGGCCAGCCCTGGACAGTGGAGGCCACACCCCTCAACCATGAAGTGACCTACTGGAACACGAAGTACATGGAATACAAGCCGGCAGGCGGATTCTTCGGCGTGCTGGATATCGACTATGCCAACGGCACCTACCTGATTGCATCCGTCACCACGCACAACAATGATTACTGGTCGGCAATCGGTGCTCCCGGCGTGGGCTGGGAACGGCAGCTGATTGACACCGGCTCGGGAGACATTGACAACCCTGAGTGGTTCGGCGTGCCCACCGCCGGGCTGTACGGCAGCGTTGCGATCTCAGATAATGGCTACAATGCCAGCGGCCTTGACTGGTGGTTGTACCAGTACTGCCATTACACAAGGGTACTGGGTTCCGGCAAGCCCTGGGTCAAGCATCCGATCCGTCCGGTACCAGCATACCTGCCAGTGGACTTCGACTACGAAGTACTGGATGGCAAACTCTACGCATCCTACTTTGACTATGTCGACCGCCAGCTGTATCTCTGGAGCGAGGCAGGCGGATTCAAGCAGGTGACTGACAATCCCGAGGGGACCACGCTCGGTATCTACACGGACCTGGAGCGGATGGGCAACAAGTGGGTCAGCCCAGGCTACCACGGCAATGAGGAGAACCTGTACTTCCTCGAGGATAACGGGGGCCAGTACTGGGATGCCAATCCGATCTACCAGCAGGACGATTACCGCACGGGACGCAATGTGCGCATGGAGCCATTCCGCGACAGCGTGGTCTGTGTGTACATGGGCGGCAGTACCAAGGACTGGTACTGCTCCGTGCTGCGCAGCGCAGGCAACTGGGAAACGCAGCTGATGAAGATCGGCGAAATCGATGCCTATGAGAAGGCGGACCTGAAAGTGCTCAATGACCGCCCTGTGTTCATGGTGGCCGACAGGATCACGCAGAAGGTCTATGCGATCCGTGGAAATATCCCACAGGTTTGAGTTGGAGGGATTGCAGCGCTTCGCGCGATCAGTGATCCAGGTTTGAACTGCATTCAGCAGATTTGGGGGTTTGCATGCTGAGAAAACTGGTATTGGTAATAGTGTTGCTGTGTGCCTCTTGTGGCGGCTCCGATGGGCTGCAGACCACACATGATCCCGGCAGCCCCGTGTCCGACCCGCAGGTATTGGCGGATACGGATACTCTGCCAGCCCTTTCATCACTTGAGCAGCAGGTAGAACGCTCCATCAGCAATGACACAGTCACCCTGCAGGGGCACCAGTGGAGTGAGAAGAGTGACAATGCTGTGGAAGTTGGCAGCACGCTTGAACTGAACGGGCCGGAACAGGCCTGGGGGATCTATGCACTTGGCGGTTTCGGACAGGTCACTCCCGGCAGTGTGTTCGCATCGTTCTACACTGAGCCTGGCCAGCCCTGCCGGGTCTACCTTGCCGTCGCTGACTTCAGCACCGGGCACTGGGATTTCGTGGATGCCGGCAAGGATGACTTCAGCTACGAATTCCCCGCCGGAGGTAAGTACTACTCCGACAACGGGATCTGCTATGTCGCAGTCCTGCGCCACGCGGCTGGCAATGCAAAACTCTACTCGCTGACCTTCGGCAGGCTGGGGGATACGGAGCTGGAGGCACCCTCCGGCCTGAGCGGCACCGGTACGCCTGGCCTCGTCAGCCTGGACTGGCAGGATGTGCCGGGGGCGAGTGGCTACAACGTATACCGTGACTATGACAAGAAATTTGAGAACCAGCTGAAACTCAATGCAGAACCGCTGGAGAGCAGTGAATACGCAGACTCTTTCCTCGTCAATGGTGAGATGTACTTCTACCGGGTGACAGCCGTGGCGGCAATAGAGAGCGCGTACAGCGGATATATAAGCGTTTATGTCCCGGCTGGCCAGTTGCCGGCCCCGACCAACCTGCGCCTGGTTGACAGCGGTGACGACTTCATTGAATTCGCCTGGGACTGGGAAGGAACGAGTCCCCAGAGCTGGAACGTCTACCTGTCTCACTCCGCCGACTTCAACCTGGAACCACCGACCGAGAAGAAGACCATCCCGCAGGGTGGAGCGCGGCAGTACAAGTACAGCGGCCTGGAGGTCGGGCGGCTGTACTTCATCCGGATGTGCGCGCGTGATAGCAGCGGACTGCAGGGCCAGATGACGGATGCATTGCCCTGCCTGACCGGAGACGAATGGGAGTGGTTCGATGCGGAGGAGGTTGGCGACGGCAAGGAGCCGGTCAGCTGTGTGATCGCCGATGGCCAGATCTGCGCTTCCTACATCAAGGACCATGTGGTGCAGGTCGCTCTCAACAGCGGCCAGGACCAGCCCTGGACCGTTGAAAGCACGGATCTTGACATGACCGAGACATTTCAGGATCCGATTTCCGGCGTAGAGCTGCCGGGCGGGGGGTTTACCGGTGTGCTGGACATTGACTATGCCGGTGGGACCTACCTGATTGCATCAGTCACAGTGGCAGGCAACGACTACTATGCCGCAATCGGGGCACCGGGCGTGGGCTGGACGGTGGAACGGATTGACATTGGCACGGCATATGGGATGTTCGACGTTGCCAGCGCCGGTCTCTATGGCCAGGTGGCTATCAGTGACAATGGCTATAACGCTACCGGCAATGACTGGGAACTGCAGCAGTACTGCCTGTACACCCGCGCCTTCGGTGCGGACAAGCCCTGGGTCAAGCAGGAGATCCGCCACCAGCCGGAGACGATCCCGATCGAGTTCGACCTGGAGGTGCTGGATGGCAAACTCTGGGGCAGCTGTTTTGACTATGTTGACCGCCAGCTCTACATCTGGAATGAGTCAGACGGCTTCACCCAGGTGACTGACAACCCGCCAGGCACCACCTTCGGGATCTACACCGACCTTGAGCGGATGGGTGATAAATGGGTGACACCGGGCTATCACGGGGCAGAGGAAGCGCTGTACTTCCTCGAGGACAATGGCGGCGAGAACTGGGACAGTCAGCTTATCTACAAGCAGGAAGGCTACCGCACCGGGCGCAACGTTCGCATGGAGCCCTTCCGTGGTGGCGTGGTCTGCGTCTACATGGGCGACCGTACACGGGACTGGTACTGCTCAGTGCTGCGCAGCAGCGGCGAATGGGAAACCCAGCTGATGAAGATCGGCGAGATAGACGCCTACGAGAAGGCCGACCTGAAGGTGCTCAATGAGCAGCCGGTATTCGTGCTGGCTGACAAGATCACGCAGAAGGTCTATGCGATCCGTGGCAACATACCGTTTGAGTAGCATCGGGTGCTAGAGTCTGGCAGTGTACGAACAGGCACTGCGCAGGCTGTATGAGCTCGGGCCCGGGCGGATGGTATTCGGCCGTGACCGGCTGGAGCGCGTGCTGGCACTGGCCGGCAACCCCGAGCGCAGCTGCCCGGTCGTGCTGGTGGGGGGCACCAACGGCAAGGGCAGCCTCGTCTGCGCCCTGAGCCGCGCGCTGTCAACGCGCTGGAGGACCGCCGCCTTCGTCAAGCCGCACCTCGTCAGCATCCGAGAGCGCTGGCGTATCGATGACAGCGATATCTCCGAGGAGCAGTTCAGCTGGGCTGCCAACGCAGCCTGCGACCTGATTGAGCAGAGCGGCGAGGAGATCAGCTTCTTCGAGGCCAATGTGCTGCTCGGCGCACTGCTGTTCGAGCGCGAGGGCTGTGAGATCGCGATCTGGGAGGTCGGGCTGGGTGGCACGCATGATGCCTGCAACCTGCTGGACCCGCAGGTCTCGGTGCTGACGCATGTCGGCCTGGATCACCAGGCGATCCTCGGTGACACGGTGGAGCTGATAGCCGCTGACAAGGCCGGTATCGCGCGAGCGGGACGGCCCTTCATCCTCGGCCCTTGCCTCGCCGGCAACGAAGAGGCCTACAGCCGCTACGAGCCGGTTGCCAGGATGCACGCCCACGCCGTCGAGGCGCGCTACATCCCGCTGCCAAAGGAGCAGCAGGCTGCCGACCTGCTGCCGGCCCTGATGCTCGCTGTCAACCATGAGCTGGAAGTGCTGGGCTTCGGGCTGGATGAGGAGGAACTGTTCGAGGCCGTGCGCTCGATGCGCCATCCCGGCCGGCTGGAACGGCGCGAGCTGCACGGGCATCAGGTGCTTTTGGACAGCGCGCACAATGCCGATGCGCTGCAGATGCTGGCAAAGCATATCGCGGCAAACTATCCCGGCCCGCTGCCTTTCATCTTCTCCTGCCAGGCCACGCGTGAACCGATTGAGATGCTGGAGATCCTCCGGCCGGTGATGGCCAGCCTGACCCCGGTGGAGATCCCGGTGCTGCGGCCCTGCCCGGTGGGCCGGATCGCGGATGCCGCTGTGCAACTCGGCATCCCGCTTTCACTGCCGGAAGGCTTCGAGCTGTCCCAGCTGCCGCAGGAGTATGAGGTCGGGCATATCACCGAACTGGACCCGCCTGACAACCGCACGCACTGGATCGAATCCGTCGAGCATGCGCTCAAGTCCGCCACTGCTGAGACCCCGCTGGCAATCTGCGGCAGCATCTACTCGATGGGGGAAATACTCAGGGTGTTTGAGCAATGAGTCAGGAAGTATGAGCAATGAGCCTGATTAACCCTGAAGTTAGCTCGACATTGCATTGACTCATAGCTCAGTCTTCATTGCTCATTGCTATCCTTATCCAATGCGCCTCGCCGCGATCACCTGCATCATGCTTGCCAGCCTGCTGGCAATGCGGCCGGCGCATGCGATCCCCGAGGCCGGCTTCGCGGAGATGATCGCTTCCGAAGCACCCCGCGAATCCTTCACGCTCTACCGCTGGGATGCCTTCCCCGATGTCTACGTGATCCACTTCGACACCTACCTCTACCAGAGCCGCGCATTCTCAAGGATGGCAATGTGGCAGGAGATGGCGGCCTCGCGCGGACGGATCATGACGCAATCCGAGCTGGAGGCCTGGTTCAGTGGGCAGGGCGCCACCATGGAAGGGCTATTCGGCGCGCATGACTATGACACGGAGGACCTCGCGGCCTTCTACAACGCGCTGTGGCAGAGTGGCGAGCCGCTTTACGATGAGGAACGCCGGGTGGCGGAAGTGCTGGTCGGGGCGGGCCTGCTGACCGCGCAGCTGCCATCTGACGGTGAGGAGCTGCCACGCGATGCCGCGCCCTTTGCCGCCACAGGCGAACAGGCTGTGATTTCCTTTGCCACCCGGCTCGCGCTACGCGAATCCGCCAACAACCTGCAGGGCAAGCAGGACCGCAGCTATGAAGCCGGTGCGCTGTACCACGAAATGCTGCATGGAATCTTCTTCACCGAGCCGGAGTATGCAAGGCGCTGCACGGAGTTCTGGCAACAACGGCTGAGTGCCGACGAGCGTCGTGCCTTCTCAGCGCTTTTGGCCAGCCTGAATTACGACCCGGCCTTCGAAACCCTGATGGTGAACGAGTTCCAGGCCTACATCCTCACTCCGCGCGGTTCCGGCGATAGCACCGGCAGCGGCATCCTGCTATCCAGCGCCAGGCGCCTGCTCAAGCCGGACTACCGCCCGCGTTATGTAAGCGAGGCTGACAAGGCGCACTTCCTCGAACATGGCGAGGAACTGATATCGCGCATCAGTGGCAGCCTCGGCGATAAACTGCGCGAGTGGGTGGGGGATGAGTATCTGATTGAGAGGAAGTAAGACGCCTCTCCCAAACTCCCTGCTTACCGTTTAAGGCGATACTTGAAGTCATACTCGTGACAGATTTCCAGCCAATAGCGGTATTCATCCGGGTCATCACCAAGTTCATATGTACCGTCGTAACCATTTGACACTGGTATTCCTTCCAGCACATTCACAGCGCGCCGGTTGGAAAACCGCAATGCCTGTCGAAACTCCATGCAGCGTTGCTCAGAGGTCAGCAATTCAATAGGCCAGGGATCCGCGAAGTTCCATTTATCATCGCGTTTCTGCCAGACCTGAATGTGGCAGACCATCAGCTGGATTTCCTCATCAAGCAGGAGTCGGCAGGCATTCAATGCATCAGATTTGCTGAGTAGCAGATGGCTTCCATATGAGTCCAGTGAATAACTGTTGTCAAGATCGTGCAAGCGCACGGCCCGAGCTGCCAGCTCCGGTGGGAATCCCTCCCGAAATCCGCTGCTGTTCGATTCGCTCATCTATTCATGTAAGGTATCAAATGACAGCCCTGAATACTAGAAATGGATGTCTACCTGTAAGGAATCACTAGAGCGCAGCAAATCCCCTTCAATGTTTGTTCTCAGCCCGGTGTTCGCCGCTCCCAACTCCCTGTTCCCCATTCCCTGCCCCCTGTTCCCTCATTCTGCTACACTGCTAGTGACGCGCAATCACCAGATCTGGGGTCTTCGATGAGCAAGGATGACACCGGCATGTCCGGTTCCGACGACAGCCACATGCCTCCCGCCGGCAGCACCGGCAGCAATGGAAACAAGGGCCACGACATGAGCTACGAACAGGGCTACGCCCAGCGTTCCCGCTTCATCCACGGCGAAATGGTCAGCCCGCACTGGGACTATTCGCACCACGTGGTCCCGCCGATGAGCGCCTCCGCCACCTACCGCCTCGACAGCGGCCAGCGCGGTGCGCAGGGCTTCTGCCAGTTCGGCACCACTGAAGCCGTCGAGCAGGAGATCCTGATCTACGACCGCCTGCAGGAGCCGACCAGCTCAATGCTGGAGGACCGACTGGCCGAGGCCGAGCGTGCCGCCGTCGGCATCAGCTTCGCCACCGGCATGGCGGCGATCTCGGCCGCTATCACCTCGCTCGTGACCACCGGCCAGCATGTGATCGCGCACAAGTGCCTCTACGGCTGCACCGCCTCGCTGCTGAAGAACTGGTACCCGCGGCTCGGCATCAATGTCAGCTTCATCGACACTGACAACCCGGATGAACTGCGCGCGGCCATCCGTCCCGAGACCCGCGTGGTCTACCTCGAAACCCCGGTCAACCCGACGCTTGAGATCATCGACCTGCGCCGCATGAGCGACGTGCTCGATGAGGTGAACGCAAAGCGCCCACCGGAAGAGCGCATCTACTCGATTTGTGACAACACCTTCGCCACCCCGCTGTGCCAGCGCCCGCGTGAGCACGGCATCGACGTGGTGGTGCACTCACTGACGAAGGGTATCGGCGGCTTCGGCACCGACATGGGCGGCATCGTGCTCTGCCCGCTGGAGCTGGAGCCGATGTACAAGCTGTACCGCAAGGACTTCGGCGGCAGCCTCA
This sequence comes from bacterium, assembly GCA_020440645.1. Taxonomy (GTDB): domain Bacteria; phylum 4484-113; class 4484-113; order 4484-113; family JAFGCY01; genus JAHEFU01. The sequence goes on from JAGRNR010000028.1 coordinate 34,298, forward strand.
GCCCGAAGGCCGCCTGGCCGCCGCTGGTCTACGGACTACCGACCCTGCCGGTGCGCATGCGCCAGATGCAGTACAACGCGCAGAAGGTGGCGGAGTACCTGAGCGACCATCCGCTGGTTGCCAAGGTGCGCTACCCAGGCCTCGCTGACAACCCGGACCATGCCGTGGCGCGCCGCCAGATGACGAACTTCGACGGGGCCTTCATGCCCGGCAGCCTGCTCTACTTCACCCTGAAGGAGGAGACCGGCAGCAATGACAACGCCGAGGCGATGATCAACTGGACCGCTGACAACAGCTACGTGATCACGCTGGCTGTCTCACTCGGGCAGGTCAAGACCCTGATCGAGAACCCCAGCTCCATGACGCACAGCGCACTCGACCCCGAGATGCAGGCCGAGGGCGGCGTCGAGCCGGGTGGCATCCGCCTGAGCTGCGGCCTCGAGGAGACCGCCGACATCATCCGCGACCTGGAGGCCGCCCTGATGAATGTCGCCAAGCGTAGCAAGCAGAAGGTCTGATCCAGGGCTCAGGGTTCTGTCTCATTGCTGTTTGGCAGTGCAAAACTGCTGATCTGGCAGGTTAACTTGGCGTTAAGTTTCTACTGCACCGCAGTTTCGCCCAACTACAGGAATGCCGAAACAAGCCGTCAGCATTTATGCTGGATGCTTCCCAGACAGAATTCCGCGGGTATCTGCCGCGGTATCAGGAGCAGGCAACCAATGCGCAACACCGATACCGTCGTTATAGTGACTTCACTAGCACTGCTCGCCAGCCTGGCACTTGCCGGATGTGGTGGCGGCAAGGACCTGCCGGTCGAGGACCTGTCAGCAGGCCAGCAAAGCGGATCATTGGAGCTTTCCGCGGCGATTGCGGAAGTCGAAACCGCTGTCCGACCTGCGACTGTCAGCGAGCATGACTGGAGCATGCTGACAGAGGAACTGGTACGCGTGCTCAGCAGCCGTGACCTGGAGCGCTTCAGCTCCGCCATTCCGCCGAATGACAAGGCGCTCGTTGACGACTTCACTGCGGATGGCGACGCTTCTCAGGCCACGTTTGCCTGGAGCTACCGCAATGCAGCCGACTACGACCAGAATGGCGAAGTCAACATCGCCGACCTGACCACGATTGCCGTGCACCTCTTCAAGACCCCGGCCAGCCCGGACTGGAATGCCGCACGGCTTGCAGACGGTGACAACAACGGTGAAGTCAACCTGGCGGACATCACACCGCTGGGCCTCAATTTTGCCAACAGTGTTGCCGGATACCGTCTGGAGAATTCCGCTGACGGCGTCAGTGGCTGGAACGAAGTGGCAGTGGTCAACGTGGCGGATGGCAACATTCCCAGCGGCGGCGGTGTGAAGCAGTTCAGCTACTCCCAGTCAGGCGTGCCAGAAGGCAGCTACCGCGTGGTGCCTGTAGACAAGGGACTGGACGGCCCGCCCAGCAATGTTGCCGCACTCGTGGCGTCAGACCCCTCGCCCGGCGACTGGAGCCAGCCCGGCGGCGGCCCGCAGAACCTGAACAACACCCCGGTCAGCGGCCCGGCCAGTAAGCCAGGCGATTCCATCACCGAAGTGCTGCTGCCTTCATTGGCAACGGCAAGGGTCCTCGGTGACAACTTCCTCTATGCGCTCAACAACGCGGACCAGCTGGAGAAGCGGGATACGGATGGGAACATCATCTGGACATACGCCCATCCGTCCCGGATCCGCAGCTTCGGACTCGGATCTGACGGCGTGCTCTACCTTGCATCCACAAACTGCACCGTATTCGCCCTGAGCGGTGCCGGCCAGCTGCTCTGGGAGTACACCCTGGTGGAGGGAGAGATCCCCTCCTTCGCCTATGTACATCCAGGTGGCAACGTGATCTTCTGGATCACAGAGCCTGCAATCACGCTGCAGAAGCTGCCCTGGACCACCCAGGTGCTGATGCTGGATTCAGACGGTGGCTTCGTGGAGCAGCAGCAGATTCCGGATAACAACTTCGAGAATGAAGTGGCAATTGCCCCCGACGGCAGGCTGTTCGTTGCACTGCAGGGTGAGCCCACGGGGAAGATTGCCACCTACGGCTTTGATGGCAGCGGCACTTTCAGCGAAATGGACGCACCCGGCAAGGTGGAAGCCGGAGCTGGAAGGTCAATAGTGGTTTCTGACTGGGACCTGATATACCTTGACGCAGGTGGAGGCCAGGGCCTGCAGGTGCTGGACCTTGATGCCAACCTGCAGTGGTCAGTCGCTGCAGATGAATGGCAGCTCGGTCCCAGCCAGCAGCTGTACATCATTCCTGCCGGTGACACTGTCACTGAAGTCGAGGTGTATGACAACAGTGGAGCACTGGTGGAATCACACAACTTTGCAACGGGCCTGTTTGACCTCGGTCCAGTGAGCGACTCAGGACGTGTCTGGGTCCGTTCCGGCAATCCGGAGTTCGGCATCAAATCGGTCATTCCCGGCATCCCTGCCACTGAGTGGTACTACCCAGACCTGATTATGAGCCTGCCGAGCATTGATGCTGATGACAACTTCCAGGTTATCGTCAACGGCCTGGTGACAAGCCTGGACCCATCAGGACAGCTGCGCTGGCAGATCGAACCTGCGGCAGGCGGGACCAGCGGTGCGATGGCCCAGGCTGCCGACGGCACGGTTTATGTGCCGCTGGCCGGACGTATGCAGGCCTACAGTGCCGGATTGCAGCTCAAATGGGACACGGAACTGCTGGCCCCGGTGGAGAACCATTTCATCAACCCGCGCGGTGGTCCTGCGATTCTCAGCGATGGCAGCCTGGCCCAGTCCTACTCTGACTTCATCTCCGGGTCTCCGGTTGCCCATGTGTTTGTTGTCAAGCCCGCCGGTGCTGAGGAATGGCATACCGAGTTCAACGACTACTGGCCGAGCCAGGTCCGAACCGGATCTGATGACACGGTCTATGTACTGCTGACAGACAGGGTCAACAGTACTGCACCACTGCTCAAGGCGCTCAGGGCTTCAGACGGGATGGAGAAATGGTCCGTGGATCTGGGCGGTGCCAATGGCAAAACGATTGCTGACTATGCCCTGGCTGTGCTTCGGCAGGAGGCTGGTGACCTTGTCTACTGCTCCAACAGCGCTAACTCCCTGTTCTGCTATGATGCATCCGGCAACGAACAGTACAGCCATGACAGCGGCTGGAGCAGCGGTGCAAAGTCGGTCCACGTTCTGGGAGACGGCAGCCTGCTGGCCCTGCAGAATTCATTCACAAGCGCTGATCTGCTGCTACTTGATCCATCAGGAAACGAGTCATGGAGCCAGACTTTTGCTACGGGTCTGCGGGAGATCGCCGTCAGCGGCGACGGTGCGTATATTGGAGCGACAGACTCGGATTTCACCAAAGGCCTGGACCCGGCGGACGGCAGTGAACTCTGGTCACAGCCGAATGAAGTGATCGAGCTGGTGGATGCAAACGGATTCCCGGTGTTTGATGGCAATGGCAATCTGTTCGTCAAACGGGCCGCCGAGCTGAACTGCTACGATCCGGCTGACGGCAGCCTGCTTTGGAGCTACTTGCTCTATGGTAAATATGGAGTCCTGACCGGTGAAACCATCAACACGGGAGCCCCGCTGCTGCACAGTGACGGCAGCGTCATCTGTGCCTTGGAAGGCAACCACCTTATGAAGATCCTGCCGTGATTGGGAGTGTCAGTAAGCGGGCCGGAAGGCACCAAGCGGTGATTCACCCGCGAACCAGCCATATCCCCAGTGCCAGTTGTGGAAGCTCAATCGCAGCGCCGGCTGGCTGGCAGTCAGGCTCCAGCCCTGTCCGTTGTCATTTCCGGATATCTCACAGTCCAGCATGATCAGCCGTGACTGGTCACTCCAGCTCGCTGCATTCCACTGCCACGAGGAATTGCGTCCTGCATTCCAGCGCGTGTTGCTGAAACCGGCCCGGCACTGCAAACGCCCTGGTCCGGACGGCTGGTCCTGCTCTGGCCGTGAATCAGGCAGCAGCATCGAAATGGCAACCGAATCACCAACGATTGAGTCGATGCGGGCATGGAAACTGCCCGGCGTGTCCCCCGGCGGATGCATGGTTTCCCCGATGTGGAACTTCAGCTTGTCCTTACTCTGCTCATTGCCGGAGTAAAGCAGGGGGATGAATCCATGCTCGAGCACCTCATCGACGACTGCCTGCGCATCTTCCACATTGATCCCACTGGATTCCCTGATCTCAGCTTCTCCAAGCGCCAGCCCATCAGTTATCGGACTGGAGTAGGGCTGGATCGCAATCGGCAGCGGCAGGCAGCCTGACAGCAGGAACATCGCCAGCAGGATTGAGCGAAGTGCCCGCAGCATTCCTCAGTCCAGGCTGATCCAGCTCGGCTGGCTGATGGTCATGCTGAATGGCCGGTCACCGTGGCTGCCCTCCACCTGCCATACGAGGGGCAGGCTGGCGGGGTTGCCACTGTCCGGCTCAGTCAATGAGGCAACCGGGTTGCCAAGGGCGGTTTCCACCTCATCGCGGGGCAGGCTGGCCTGCACGCTTGTGATGTAGGCAATGCTGTTGTCAGACAGCACGAGCTGCAGCGGCAGGATGTTCTCCAGCTGCAGCTGGGAGCCGGTGTCGATGAAGTGCAGCTGCACCGGCTTGCCACCGAGGAACGGCGTCGGATGCTGCCTGCTGTAGTAGACCTGCTGTTCAAGCTGGGCATCGCCTTGCCACAATGTGATCTGCTGCAGGGGCTGCAACCTGTCAACCTGGTCCAGCAGCCCGTACTGCTCAAGCAGGCTGCGCACGTCAGCAGGAAGGCTGTAGTCAATCCGGTCCTGGCGGATCCCTTCCAGCATTGCGGACATTGTCGGGCCGACTTCCGGGTGTGGGCTGTTGTCAGACTCAATCACCACGTCACCGAAGCGCCAGTTTAGCTGCGGGTCCCCCTGACCCTGCTCGTACCAGAATCCATGGGCCCGACGGAATGCCTGTTGCGATGCCTGGGCTGTCCACTGCTGCCCGTCACGGTAGCCGGTCACTGTCCACTCTATTTCAAAGCTGCCCGGGTGAGGGGTATCTCTGATTGTCGGTTCGAAGATGTGCTCCTTGCTGGCCTGCCAGTCGCTGCGGCTGAAAACGCCACTGGCCAGCAGCAGTGCATCCACTCCCGCGCCGTTCTGGTAGGCTGCCTGCTGGAAGAACGGGACCGTGATTGTGTATTGCCCCGTATTCGAATTAGTGAATCGTGGTGCCAGATCGGAAGTGACGGTGCCATTCCCGACCGGCAGCCCCTGACGCAGCAGCTGGCCGGGATCGATAGTGCGGTGGTGTTCCGCAAAGCCGATATCAATCGGGATGCTGCCTTCTGAGAGGGCCGCCTGCACCTGGGCCTGGGCATCGGCAAGTTCGATGCCTTCAGCCGACGTGACACTGGCAGTCCTGAGTTGCAATACCTGGATGGATTGTTGTTCTTCTGTCCGAATGATCTGCTGGCTGCAAGACTGGATGAGCAAAATGGAGAGAAGCGCTAAGCAGGACAGCACTGTCCCAGTCATTTCCCTTGAAAGCATGAATCTATCCCCAACTTCTGGCCAGCCACTGCCAGCCGGTATTCGACCCGTATACATTCTAGCGGAACCAGGAAATTCCTGTAACTCAGAACTTGCCGAACTCCGCGCGCATCGTCTGCACGAACTCCACGGTGAAGGGCTTGCCATCCAAGGCCCCGGTCAGGATGAAGCTAGCCAGGAAACTATCGCTTTCCAGCGGGGCGTTCTTCACCATGCGTGGGTTGATCTCATCGAGGTGCTCCTGCACTTCGGTGCGATTGAACTGCCCGCGCAGGATCAGGTTGAATAGCGTCGGGTCATCGCTTTCAATCACATGCGTCAGCTTCATGTAGGGCCCGGCCGTGTACATGCTGCCTTCGCCGCTGAGTTTTTCAGGCGTGGCATCCTTCACGCCAGCCCGCCAGACCTGGCCACCCTTGCGCACCTGGCTTTTGGTCCAGCCGTCGCGCAGGTGCATCGCACTGTAGTCCGGTTCAAATTGGCCTTCGGTGAAGTCAACGCTGCCCAGGTGGAAGTTACGCTGCGCACTGACGCGATTAAGCAGATCTACCAGCTCGGGGTGCGTGACGGCGGTGTCCGGGTCGGGAGTGATGGCGCTGCCACTGAGCACCACGTCTCCGATGTACAGACTCCTCGGTCCACCGGAACCGCAGCCTCCCAGCAGCAACGCAACAAGGCTTAGCAATATTCCCAGCGAAAACCTGGGGATCTGGCGGGAATCCCGCATCGTCAGGAACATACATATATGTTACGAATCCATTAAACGAGTGCGGGTACCGGTATCGCAGGTTTTCATTGGTACCGGTGCGGCCTTGCGGAATCCTTGATTAGCGGATATCCTAATAAATGTTACTTAGCAAATGCGCTAAAGGAGAGCACCATGGCCGGAGAAGGGATCGTTGTTGTCTGCACCTTCCGTGTGAAGGAAGGAGCCGATGCGCAGTTCGAGGAACTGCTTCAGCGGCACTGGCCGACACTCAGCCAGCTCGGGCTGGTGACTGATCGTCCGACACAGCTCTTCAAAGGTGACGAGAAGGGCAGCGGCCTGGTTTACATCGAGGTGTTTGAGTGGCTGTCCGAGGATGCCTCACGCCGGGCTCATGAGCTGCCGGAAGTGATGGCGATCTGGGAACCGATGGGCGGCCTGGTGGAAATGCGCGGTACGAAGCCGCCGATGGACTTCATCCATGTGACGGACCTCTCCCTGTGACTGAGAACACCGCCACCGAAGGCCTTGACCAGCTGGACCGCGTGATGGCCGCGCTCGCACATCCGCTGCGCCGCCAGGTGCTGCTGGTGCTGCATTTCCGTGGAGGCGAAATGGGGGCCGGGGACATCGCCGAGCGCTTCAGCTGCTCCTGGCCGACCACTTCCCGCCACCTGCGCCAGCTGGAGGAAAGCGGGCTCGTATCCGTGCGTCGCGATGGGCGCCAGCGGATCTATGTGCTGGAGCGCGAGCTGCTGACGAACACCCTTGGCAACTGGCTGCACTGGTTCAAGGGCAATGTCAGACCGAAGTGATCACGCAATCTTCACATTGAGGAACTAGACTGTGCGCGACATGCCAAGCATCCTGTTCCTCTGTACCGGCAACTCCTGCCGCAGCCAGATGGCACTGGGTTTCATGCGCAGCCTGCACCCGGCCTGGCACAGTGAAAGCGCGGGACTGGAAGCACATGGCCTCAACCCGCGTGCCGTCGCCGTGATGGCGGAACTCGGGATCGACATTTCGGCCCAGCCCAGCCGCAGCATCCCTGACATCCGTCGGGTAAACGGCGGCGAGCTGCCGGCTTTTGACTACGTAGTGACTGTCTGCGGGCATGCCCATGAGACCTGCCCACACTGGCCGAGCGCCGGCCGCATCATCCACCAGGGATTTGACGACCCGCCCAGCCTCTCCGCCGGCATGGATGACGAGGATCAGGTGCTTGCCATCTACCGCAGGGTACGCGATGAAATCCGCAACTGGCTGGACACGCTTCCCGCAATGCTCAGCAATTCTGCCAACTGAGACAGGGCAGCATTCATCGCCCTCCGGACACCGCACCCCTTCGCCAATCGGGATCAGCTCTTTACCCCTGCATGCACCTTGCAATAGAATTGGCCATTCTCAATATACGGACCGGACCATGCGCAGACTTCTGTTTCTTCCCGTCATCTGCCTGGCAATGCTTGGGATATCCTGCGGCGGCGGCCAGACCGCAGTCGGCAATACGCCTCCTGAAGCGACTGATGCTCCACTCGCTGGCAGCCAGCCGGCTTTCCCCGTTGACAGCCTGCTGCCGGGCGAGGACATCGACTCTTTCGGAAATGTGTTGGTGAACCGCAATGCCGTTGCCAGTGCGATCGGCTCCGCTGATGAGTTCCTGCCGGGCGTGGACTTCATGGAGTCCAGCGGGCTGGCGGACAAGAACGGCGTGGCTGCCACGATGCAGGCCGCTCCCGGCGGCAGCGCCTGGCTGGTCCACCGCTTCACGCTGGGCGGACAGCAGCCCGGGGTTGTCAGCGTCGATGTGAACCTGCTGCCTGGTGTGAATGCTGCCAGCTACTTTGTCGGTATTGCCAATTTCGACAGTTCACGCTGGGAATGGCACGGGCCCTTCACGGACAGCCATGTACGCATTCCGCTTGACCCGCAGGACAGCCACCTGAGCGGGCTGGGCAATGCCTGGACCGCCGTGCTGGGCTATGACGATGTCAGCTTCGATGTCGTCGGCGTATCCGTCAGTCCGGCCAGTGGTGGTGATGCTCAGGCTCCGGATGCAGTCACCGGCCTGAACGCCACGGCTGTCTCCGGCGGGGCCGAGCTGGTCTGGAATGACAACGCCGAGGGTGACCTGGCCGGCTATGCAGTTTACTGGTCCGATCACAGCTTCATCAACCCGCATTCCGCAGGTGTAAGGCGGCTGCCCTACCTTGAGGGAACCACACGGCACCTGCTCGACCTGCCGTCAGGCAGTTACTTCATCGCTGTCAGTGCACTGGATGTCAATGGCAATGAAGGTTCGCCCAGCGAACTGGAGCAGGTGGAAGTCACGGGGCAGCCTGCAGGCGGCCTCGTTGTAACCACTGCTTCAAGCTTCAGCGAGATTGGAGGCCAGGTCGAGCTGAATGTATCCGGTGCGGAACTGTATGACATTGACTTCGACGGCGATGGTAGCTTCGAGATCAGCGATGGCAGCGACAGCCAGTACCTGATGCCGGCCAGCGGCGCTGGTATCCTGCGACCCCGTGTACGCGGCCATGACGCCGATGGTAATCATGTTGCACTTGGCGGTCTCAGTGTGCTGGTGACGATTGCCAACCTGCCGCCCTTCGCAGACCTCGAGCTTGAGCAGACCAGCATCGCCCCCGGCCAGAGCATCCGCATGAGTGCAGTGAACAGCCAGGACCTTGATGGCGTGATCGACACGTTTGAGTGGGACTTTGACGGCGATGGCAGCTTCGATGACGACACGGGCAGCACACCCTTCACGAGCCACACTTACACCGAGCCCGGCTACTACGACGTCGAAATGCGGGTGACAGACGAGGACGGAGACTCTTCCTCCGCCTTTGCCACCCTGACAGTGCGCGGTGCCAGCAGCATCCTCATCGCCGAAACGGGCAGCAACAGCAAGCTGCAGCTTCAATCAGTTGATGGAAAGCCGGCACTGTTCTTCATCAATGGTGCGAATTCCCGGCTGTGGTACATGCGCGCGATGGACGAGCGCGGCGAGGACTGGCCAAACCCGACCAAGATCTACGACAGCTCGGATGTCGGCGCAGCCCTGCGCGTACAGGATGTCGACGGCAACCCTGCAGTCGCATTCCGCAGCTCAGGCCTGGACCGCCTGCTCTACATGCGCGCCTCTGATGCTGATGGCAGTACATGGGGCACCCCGATACAGATCGGCGCCGCAGGACTTGGCAATGCAATTGACATGGAAATCATCAATGGCAATCCTGCTGTCCTGACACAGAACAATTCGCAGGATGAACTCTGGTACTACCGCAGCAGCAATGCCACCGGCACCGCCTGGAATCCAGGCGTGAAACTCTATGATTCACCGGTAAGCGGGCATACCCCCCAGCTCTATGCGACGAATGGAGGTCCGTCAGCCTCTTTCCTCCAGGTTGCCCCGATGCTCAACTGGTACGGGGTGGAGGCCGATGATGCCGACGGTATTGCCTGGAAGGCACCTGTAATCGCCGGTGACGACACGATTGATGATGGCAACTGGTTTGATTCGGTGGCCACTGGTCCCGGATTCCTCGCCTGCTATACGGCGGATACGGATTCAAGCAACCAGCTGCGGATTGCCTACCTAAGTGAAACCTTGCCCAGTGATTACTGGGGTGAGCCGCGCATCGTCAGCCAGGGTGGCACTCCACGAATTGCGAAAATCGGCATAATGAATGGCCTGCCCTTCATCGTCTATGAGGACTTCTCGACCTGGCCCAAGCGCCTGATCTATGTAGGTGCGCGGGATGTATATGGTTACGAGTGGGATCCGCAGGTCGTGCTGCTTGAACACGGAGCAGACTATGTGGAGCAGCTAACCGTGCTCGGTACGCCGGAGCGAGCGTTGTTCTGTTACAAGGCTGAAGGTGAGAATTTCATAACCCTGGGAACCGTGTACAAGTAGCACTCCTTTCCCTTTGTCAGAACCAACAGCGGGGTCCTACGGGGCCCCGTTTTTCATTTGTGCCCTGAAGCGCTTTAACCTACTATTAACCTATCCAGCAGATTTGGAGACCAGGATGAAACGACTACTGATCGCGCTGACAGGCAGCTGCATGCTGCTGCTCTGCTCCTGCAGTGGCGCGGGAAATGGCATTGAGCAGCAGGCCGGCATCAGCCCAGCTGAGGGTACCGGGCTTCCTCCAGCATCCATCTCATTCCCTGACTTTCCGGTAGATGAAGTCCAGCCGGGTGAAGAGCTCAATGCTGATGGATTCGTGATCCCTGAGCGCAGTGCGATTGCCAGTGCGATCTCGCTGAATGACGAATTCCAGGCCGGGCGGGACTTCTTTGACGAATCGGGCACGGTCGGCAAGGAAGGTGCGGCCGCGACGATCCAGGCTGGTGCCGAAGAATCCGTCTGGACCATGCACCGCTTCCCGATGGCAGGCGTGGAACCCGGAGTGCTGAGTGTCGATGCCAACCTTGAGCCCGGCATGCAGTACTACGCCGCCGCTGCCAACTTCAGCACCGGACGCTGGGAATGGAACGGGCCGTTCAGTGACAGCCATGTGCGCATCCTGCTTGACCCGCAGTCCAGCCACCTGAGCGGCCTTGGCAACGCCTGGACAGCCGTGCTGGCATATGACGGCTCGGAAATTGACCTCGTCAGTGTGGCGCTGGCCCAGCGCGCGATCGGCGATACGGATCCACCCGCTCAGGTGAATGGTGTCGGCGGCCCGATCACCGGAAGCAGCGTTGACCTCTCCTGGGATCCGGTGCTTGCCGGCGACCTGGCCGGATATGCCATCTACTACTCCACCAGTGAGTTCAGCAACCCTGATGCCGCAGGTGTCCGCAACATCGGCTACCTGAAGGGCACAACCCGGTACCTGCTTGCGCTCCCACCCGATGTCTATTTCATCCGCGTGGCAGCGGTGGACATCAATGGCAACCGCGGATTACTCAGCGACAGTGTCACCGCGGACATCCAGGATGATACGCAACAGCAGATCACCGTCAGCGCTGATTCCACGCTGGTGCCCATCGGGGCGGAACTGACAATCACTGTTTCCGGAGCAGAGCTGTATGACGTCGATGTCGACGGTGACGGTACGTTCGAGGTGACCGGATCCGGCGACACCGAATTCAAGATGGTGATGGAAAAGGCCGGCGTGCTGCGCAGCCGCGTGCACGGCTATGACAGCGGTGGTACATACACCGCGCTGAGCGGACTGAGCGTGCTTGTCAACATCGGCAACCTGCCGCCCTTCGCTGACCTGGATGCCTCCGCCAGCAATGTCGCCATTGGCCAGGTCGTGGCCTTCTATGCCTTCAATTCCGCGGACCTGGACGGAACGATCGAGCAGTACGAATGGGACTTCAATGCTGACAACGTGTTTGAGCTGGACAGCGGGCAGGATGCATTCGCCGCAAACACATTCAGCGAAGCCGGTTACCACCCAGTGCAGTTGCGGGTGACAGATGATGACGGTGACAGTTCCATCGCGGTGATCGGGATCCTGGTGCGTGGCGGGGACTTCGAAATCATTGCCGAAAGCGGTGGTTCACAGAACCTGGAGCTCGCGATCGTCAACGGCAACCCGGCGATCGCCTTCACGAACAATGTCGGCGACCGGCCCTGGTTCCAGCGGGCCACCACGCCGCTCGGAAACCAGTGGGGCATCCCGGTCAAAGTCTATGACGACGACGACTGCTCCAGCAGCGTGTCCCTTGCTGTCGTCAATGGGAACCCGGCGATGACCTTCTATGACGGTGTGGCCCAGCGCGGCAAGTATGTGCGGGCCACGGATGCCGATGGAACGGCCTGGGGCACAGCTGTAGAGTACAACCCCGGCAGCAATACCGGCTTCCAGTCCGACCTGACTGTGATCAATGGCAACCCAGCCGTTGTGCACAATGCCAACAGCCTGATGATGTATTCCCGCGCCAGCAACGCGGACGGCACTGCCTGGAACGGCCCGGTGACGATTGACAATACGGCGAGCACGGGAATCAGCCCGATCCTGCTTGACACGGTCGAGCGTCCGCTTTCCGTGTTCATACGCTTCACCGATGTCCCCAACCGCTGGCTGTCCTGCGACGGGGATGACGCGGACGGCACAACCTGGGGCAGTGTGCTAAACGGCGGCGATACGGACATCAACAATGCCGTGGCGCTGGATGCGATCATGACTCCGGTCGGATCGCTGGCAGCCTATGTCGCAAGCGATGGCAACTGGCATGAACTGCGTGCCAAGTACCTGCGCAATGTGCACATCAACCAGTGGTTGGCACCGATCCCGGTACTGACGTCTGACCAGATTGACGACGTGAAGCTCGGCATGGCCGGCGGTCTGCCCTTCATCGTCTACACGGAGGACTCCAACCATCCGCGGCTGATCCTTGTCCCCGGCATGGACCAGTATGGCTACAGCTGGGGAGAGCCGATCATCCTGAAGACCTACGATGCAAGCATGACATTTGAGATCGGGGTGGCGGAGGTGCTCGGCCGGCCGGCTGTGGCCTTCAAGCCCAGCAATGAGAACTTCGTCTACTACGGAATCGTGTATCACTGAGTTTCCATACCTGAACAGGCGAAACGGGGGACCCTGCGGGGTCCCCTTTTTTATTGTGCTGATTCCGTGATTGACCTACTATTACTCATCCGAAACATCAGGAGACCAGGATGTATCGCTTTCTGATTGCGATAACGGGCGCGTGCCTGTTGTTGTTGAATTCCTGCGGCGGGGGGACTGGCACATCGCAGCTTCCAGTGCAGCAGGATGACCAGACTGCTCTAGGCGCACTACAGGCGGACAGTTCAGCCTTGCCGCAGTTCCCCGAGGACCAGTTGCAGCCCGGCGAGAGCCTCGACGCCGATGGCTTCGTGATCCCGCAGCGCAATGCGGTGGCCAGTGCCCTGTCCCTCAACGACGAGTTCCAGGCTGGCCGCGACTTCTTTGACGATTCCGGCCTGGTTGGCAAGGACGCCGCCGCCGCCACCCTGCTGGCAGGCGCAAACCAGACAGCCTGGACCATGCACCGCTTCCCGATGGGGGGCAGTGAACCGGGTGTGCTGAGCGTCGATGCCAACCTGCAGCCGGGAATGCAATACTACGCCGCCGCTGCAAACTTCAGCACGGGCCGCTGGGACTGGAGCGGGCCCTTCAGCGACAGCCACGTGCGCATCCTGCTTGACCCGCAGTCCAGCCACTTGAGCGGGCTCGGAAATGCCTGGGTGGCTGTGCTGGCCTTCGACGGCTCGGAAATCGACCTCGTCAGCCTGGCCCTTGCCCAGCGTGCGATCGGGGACACCGATGCACCAGGCGAGGTGAGCGGTATCGGTGGTCCGATCACCGGCAGCAGCATTGACCTCTCATGGGATCCTGTTGCCGATGGTGACCTGGCAGGCTATGCCATCTACTATTCTAAGAACAGCTTCAGCAGTCCGGATGCAGCCGGGGTGATGAACATTGGCTACCTTGAGGGAACGACCCGCCACCTGCTGACCCTGCCGCCGGATGTCTATTACATCCGCGTCGCCGCGGTGGACATCAATGGCAACCATGGCCCGTTCGCAAGCGGCATCATCACGGCGGACATCCAGGATGACACCGTGCAGCAGATCTCGGTCACACCGTCCACCACACTGCTGCCGGTCGGCTCGGAACTGAGTATCACGGTTTCCGGCGCTGAACTGTATGACGTCGACTTCGATGGCGACGGCGTGTTCGAGGTGACTGGCTCCAGTGACACCGAATACAAGATGGAGATGGACAGTGCCGGCGTGCTGCGCACCCGTGTGCATGGCTACGACGCCGGTGGGACCTACACCGCGCTCAGCGGCCTCAGTGTGCTGATCAACATCGGCAACCTGCCGCCCTTCGCCGACATCAATGCCTCGAGCAACAATGTCGCCGTCGGGCAGGTCGTGAACTTCGACGCCGGCAGCAGCATCGACCTGGACGGCCTGGTTGCCAAGTACGAGTGGGACTTCGAGGGTGACGACGTCTATGACCTGGACAGTGGCACCGACCCCTCCGCCAGCTGGGCCTATGACAAGGCTGGCCATTACGCGGCCCGCATCCGAGTGACTGATGACGACGGTGACCGCACCGTTGCCAGCATCGGTGTCACCGTGCGCGGCATGAATTTCTTCCCGATCGCCGAAAGTGGCGGTTCCAGCAACATCGAGCTGGCGACCGTGAATGGCAATCCGTCGATCGCCTTCATCAACCAGCTCAACAGCACACCGTACTTCCTGCGCGCCGATGACAGCGCTGGCGAGAGCTGGGACATCCCGGTTGTCGTCTACAACACCACGCTGGTCACCTTCAGCCTGAGCATGGCCGTTGTCAATGGCAATCCGGCGATCGCCTTCTACGACTTTGGCAACCTGCGCGGCAAGTTCGTACGGGCCACCGATGCCAACGGCAGTGCCTGGGGCACGCCGGTTGAATACAACCCCGGCTTTGACACCGGCGGCATCAACGACCTGGCTGTGATCAACGGCAACCCCGCGATCCTGCACCGCGGGCCGAACACGATGCTGTACACCCGTGCCAGCAATGCGAACGGCACGGCATGGAACGCCACGGTCACGGTGGACAACACTGTCGGCACCGGCCTGCAGCCCGTGCTGCTCAATACCGTCGAGCGCCCGACCGCGGTGTTCATCCGCACCAGTGACGTGCCCGCCAGCTGGCGCTCCTGCGACGGCGACGACGCGGATGGCACCACCTGGGGCTCCGTCAACCAGGGCGGTGACGTGGATGCCACCAACTCCTACAAGCTCAACGCGATCGACATCCCGACCGGCTCACTGGCTGCGTCATATGTCAATGTGAACAACGGCTTCGAGCTGCGTACGCGCTACATGCGCAATGTGCACATCAACCAGTGGGTCAACTCCCGCGTGGTGGCCAAGGTCGAGTCCTACGGAGAGGTCAAGCTCGGCATGGCCGGCGGCCTGCCCTTCCTCGTCTACCACGAGGACACCAACCACGCCCGCCTCATTTTCGTGCCCGCGCTGGATGGTTATGGCAACGCCTGGGGTGACCCGGTCATCCTGACAAGCTACGATGCGGCGGCACCGATCGTGCTGGCCGTTGGCGAAGCTGATGGCCGACCGGTGGTGGCCTGGCAGAACAACACGGAGAACTTCATCAACTTCGGCATCATCTACAACTGAGCAGACGAAAGAAGCTGATTGAAAAGCGGGGGCCTGCGGGTCCCCGTTTCCATTTTCTAGCGGCAGCCTTCCTGCATATTGCAGCCGCAGCTCGCCGGGGCCAGCCGGCACCAGACCGCGGCAATCGCCGCCCCCAGCACGGGGAACAGGATGTACATCCACAGCTCACGGTAGTCATGGCCGGCGATCGCCGGGCCGATGCTGCGTGCCGGGTTGAAGCTGGCTCCGCTGATCGTGGCCGTCGCCCAGCCGAACAGCCAGATGTAGCCGCCGACGGCGACGGCGATCACTTCCCGGCGCTTGCTGTTGGCAACCAGCCAGAAGATCAGCCAGACCAACAGCAGGGTACCGCCGAGTTCCACGGCAATCGTGGCCCACAGTGGGAACTGCGCATTGTGGTGCGTCACACCAAAGGACAGTCCGGCGAGCGTGCGGTGCCAGATGGCGACCGCCGCCTGTGCCCCGAGCCAGCCCCCGAGAACTTGCCCGCAGATTACCAGCGGCAGGTACTTCCATGGCAGGTCACCGCGCAGGGCGAAAGCCAGGCTGACCGCCGGGTTGATGTGCGCCCCGCTGATGCTGCCCACGGGAGAGAGGATCACGGCCGTGATCACGGCCCCGAAGCCGAGCAGCACCAAAAGCAGCCTGAGCAGGTGCGGCAGTGTGCTGATCGCGGTAATGTCATCAC
>JAGRNR010000029.1:0-48737 GCA_020440645.1 bacterium
GACGAACTGCATTCTCAGGTCCATTACATCGGCCTCCTTCCACGGCATGGCACCCTCCTCTCGAAGGGTGATTCTCACGGAAACCGTTACCTATGTTCTGAACCTAAACCATTACCTATGTATTGAACCTGTACCACCACGTATTCGAGAAACCAATCTACCAACACTAATCTTAAAGTGCAATGGACTTTCGCTTCAAGAGTAACTATTCAATTCAATTGTCAAGTTACTAGCTTGTGCAATCAGTTCATTTTCTCCAACGTACCCGTCGTATTCTGTACGCCACTCCGGGTTTGCTACATACATGGCAAACTTCATTTGATATACATCAAGAAGCTTATAAAGTTCAGAATCTTGACTTACTTCATCTGGCCAATCATCGGCCATTAGCTTGTCATATATGGCAACAAATTCGCAACCGCTGAGCTCCCGACCAAGTAAGAGGTTCAAAGTTCTTTTGAATTCTGTGATCCATTCCGACTTATTCAAAGCTTCTCCAAACTCCTCACTCCAAACGCCAAACTTCTACAGGCCGTGGATTGCCCTTCCGTCAACCGCAAACGCTGCTTCCTTCACCGCTTCGCTCAGAGTGGGGTGCGCATGGCAGGTGCGGGCGATGTCCTCGGCTGAAGCCCTGAACTCCATCGCCGTGGCACATTCCGCTATCAGGTCACCGGCCTGTGGGCCGATGATATGCACGCCAAGCACGCGGTCGCTCTTCGCATCAGCGAGGATCTTCACGCTGCCATCAGTCTCGTTCATGGAGTGCGCACGGCCGTTGGCCTTGAAGATGAACTTGCCGGCCTTGTACTCGATGCCGGCCTCCTTCAGCTCCTCTTCAGTCTTGCCAACTGTGGCGATCTCCGGATGTGTGTAGACGATGCCGGGGATCACGTCGTAGTTCACATGGCCGTAGCCGGTGGCGATCATCTCCACGCAGGCGATGCCCTCCTCCTCGGCCTTGTGCGCCAGCATCGGGCCGTGGATCACGTCGCCAATCGCGAAGATGCCGTCAACATTCGTGCGGTAGTGGTCGTCAACCTCGACCTGGCCGCGCTGGTTCAGCTTCACGCCAGCTTCCTCCGCTCCGAGACCGTCCGTGTTCGGCCAGCGGCCGACCACACTGAGCAGGCGGTCGCATTCAACCGGATCACTGCCCTCCACTTCCACGATCACCTTCCTGCCCTTGACCTTTGCGCCGGTCACCTTGGTTCCGAGGCGGAATTCCAGCCCCTGCTTCTTCATCACGCGCAGGCTTTCCTTGGCGAGTCCGGCATCCATGCCGGGCAGGATGCGGTCGAGGTACTCGAGCACGATCACCTTGCTGCCGAGCCGGTGCCAGACACTGCCGAGCTCAAGGCCGATGTAGCCTGCACCGATCACGACAAGCGTCTCGGGCACCTCCGGGAAGCTCAGGCCACCCTTCGAGCCGCAGATGCGGTCATTGTCAATCTCCACACCCTTGAGCTGGGCCGGCTTGGAGCCGGTGGCGATCAGGATGCGCTCGGTCTCATAGACCTGCCTGTTGCCATCGAAGTCAGTCACCTCAACCTTGCCGGCGGAGACGATCCGTCCGCTGCCACGCAGCCCGGTGACATTGTTCTTCTTGAACAGTCCGTCGATACCGCCGGCGTTGATCTGCACCACCTTGTCCTTGCGGGCCATCATCTGGCCGAGGTTCAGCTTGACGCCCTTGACCTCGATGCCGTGGTCACCCAGCAGGTCCTTCGCCTGATGGTAGCGGTAGCTGCTTTCCAGCAGCGCCTTGCTCGGGATGCAGCCCACACGCAGGCAGGTGCCGCCGAACAGCTCATTCTTGTCAACGCAGGCCGTCTTCAGGCCGAGCTGGCCGGCACGGATCGCGGCGACGTAGCCGCCCGGGCCGCCGCCGATGACAATCAGGTCGAATTTCTCGTTGCTCATCTCATTCCCCACAGCAGGCGAACTGCTGTCTGCGCATTGCGCCGGTGTTGATTAATCAGGTGATGGAACGCAGCTCAGCCCTTGTGGGCATTCCAGGCGTCGAAGCCGCCCTTGAGCACGTATGCGTTGTTCCAGCCTTCCCTCGTGTACTTGACTGCCCGACCGACAGCTGACGAATCGCCATGTCAATCTCAATAGAAGACGATTTCGCGGTCGCGGTCCAGCTCGTCCTGGATCTTGACGAACTCGTACATCGGGATCGCCGGCTCGATGCGTGTCGCATTGTAGCCAGCCTCCATCATGTACGTGTTGATCACGAGGATGTCAGGGTTCTCGGCAAGCCGCTGTTTCAGCTCGCTGACCGTCATATGCTTCAGGTCTGACATGCGGTTCCTCCTTGCTAGATTTCCAGTAGCATGCGTGACGGGTCCTCGATGCAGTCCTTGATGCGCCTGAGGAATGTCACGCTTTCACGTCCGTCGATCACGCGGTGGTCATAGGTCAGCGCCACGTACATGATCGGCCGGATCTTCACCTCGCCATTGATGGCGACGGGTCGCTCGACGATGTTGTGCAGCCCGAGGATGCCGGACTGTGGCGGGTTGAGGATAGGCGTTGACATCATTGAGCCGTACACACCACCGTTTGAGATGGTGAAGGTACCGCCCTCCAGCTCTTCGAGCTCGATGTCATTGGCCTGGGCCCGCTTCGCGAAGTCGGCGATTGCCAATTCAGTCTGGGCGAAGCTGAGCAGCTCGGCATTGCGGATCACGGGTACCACGAGGCCCTTGCCACCACCGATCGCCACGCCGATGTCGTAGTAATTGTGGTAGACCAGGTGGCCGTCATCGGTGATTTCCGCATTGACCTGCGGGAACTCCTTGAGGGCGTCGATCGCGGCCTTGGCGAAGAAGCTCATGAAGCCGAGCTTGATGCCGTACTTCTTCTCGAAGCTGTCCTTGTAGCGGTTGCGCAGTTCCATCACCGCGCTCATGTCAATCTCGTTGAAGGTCGTCAGCTGGGCGGTACCCTGCTTGCTTTCCACCAGGCGGCGCGCGATGGTCTTGCGCATCGGGCTCATGCGCACCTTCTCGACACTGCGCGGTCCCTGCGGGGCAGAGCTATCGCGGGCGGCCTCGGTGTACTTCGCCGGTGTCGCGGCCTCGGCATCCTCCTTGAGGATGCGGCCGTCCTTGCCATTGCCCTTCACATCCGCGGCATCGATGCCCTTCTGGGCAAGGATGCGCTGGGCGGAGGGCATTGCCACTCCGGCGGAACCGTTGTCAGACTTTGATGCAGCCGGGGCTTCCTGCTTCGGAGCTTCAGCCCTGGGAGCCTCCTGCTTCGGCTGCTCCTGCGGCTTCTCGTCCGCCGGGGCCTCGGCCTCCTCCATCGTGGCAATCACCTCGCCGATCTCGCAGGGCTCGCCGGCCGGCTTGAGGATCTTCGTGATGATGCCGGAGATCGGAGCCGGCAGCTCCATCGAGGCCTTGTCTGACTCCAGTTCACAGATGAAGTCATCCTCCTCGACGTAGTCACCTTCCTTCTTCATCCATTCAGAGACGATCACCTCGGTCACCGACTCTCCGGCGCTCGGGATCCTGATTTCCACAGCCATTGCCTTTTTCTCCTTGCTTGACTAGGAACCGGCCTCTTCAGCCTGCTCCCCGGTGATGGCGAAGCTGATCAGTCGCTTCTGCTCCGCCTTGTGCACGGTCTCCGATCCGCTGGCCGGGCTCGGGCTGGCCGGCCGGCTGACAACGCTGAACGGATGGCCCGCGAATTCATTGCCCCACTTAACGCGCAGGAAGCGCCAGGCACCGAAGTTCTCCGGCTCCTCCTGTACCCAGACCAGCGGGGTGCCGGCCTTGTACTTCTTCAGTTCCTTCTTGAGGCTGGCATCCGGCAGTGGATAGATCTGCTCCAGGCGCAGGATCGCCACATTGCTCAGGCCGCGTGCCTCACGCTCGGCCTCCAGCTCGTAGTACACCTTGCCGCTGCACAGCAGGATGCGTGAGACATCACGGTCCTGGTCGGGCAGGATATCGGGCAGCACTCGCTGGAAGCGCCGCTCGGACAGGTCATCCCAGTCAGACACCACGCGCGGGTGGCGGAACAGGCTCTTCGGTGACATCACGATCAGCGGCTTGCGCCAGATGCCCTTCACCTGGCGGCGCAGCAGGTGGAAGATCTGCGCCGGGGTAGTCACGTTGACGACCTGCATGTTGTCATTCGCACACAGGGTCAGGAAGCGCTCAAGCCTTGCGCTGGAGTGCTCACTGCCCATTCCCTCACTGCCGTGCGGCAGCAGCATCACGAGGCCGGTGAGGTACTCCCACTTCTCCTCGCAGCTTGAGATGAACTGGTCGATGATCACCTGGGCCGTGTTGACGAAGTCGCCGAACTGGGCCTCCCAGATCACGAGCGCATCCGGGTAGTCCAGGCTGTAGCCAAACTCGAAGCCGAGCACGCCGGCCTCTGACAACGGGCTGTTGTAGATCCGCACCGGGGCCTGGCCCGTCGAGACATGCTGCAAGGGGCGGTACATCTCGCCGGTCTCCTGGTCGTGGATCACGGCATAGCGGTGGGCGAAGGTGCCGCGCTCGCAGTCCTGGCCGCTCATGCGCACCGGGATGCCCTCATCCGCCAGGCTGGCGTAGGCCAGCGCCTCGGCGGCGCTCCAGTCCAGCGGGGCCTCGCCATCCAGCATCTGCTGGCGCTTGGCATTGTGCTTCACCACGTTGTCATGCGGATGGAAGCCCTCCGGCAGCCTGATGGTGGCCGCCAGCAGCTCACGCAGGCGCGGTTCCGGCACACGGGTGTCAACCTTGAACAGGTCGCTGTCCAGCCCGCCCTTGTAGTGCGCCCAGACTTCGGCCAGCGTGCCGTGAGGGCTTTCGACTTCAGGCTTCTCGTCATTCTTGAGGAGATTCAGGTCCTCGCTGAGGGTGCTGCGGCGCTCCTTGGCAATCGCCTGCGCTTCTGCGCGGGTGATGCCGTTGAGCTTGAGCAGCTTCTCCTGGTAGTTGTCCTTCACCGAGGGGTGCGCCTTGATCTGCTTGTACATCAGCGGCTGGGTGAGCATCGGCTCATCCTGCTCGTTGTGCCCCCAGTAGCGGAAGCAGTACATGTCGATCACCACGTCGGTCTGGAAGCGCTGGCGGTAGTCCATCGCAACGTTGACGACCTGGGCCACGGCCTCCGGGTCCTCACCGTTGACGTGGAAGATCGGCACCTCGAGCATCTTGGCGATGTCGGAGGCGTAGGTCGTCGAGCGGGAGTCCGCCGGGTCAGTGGTGAAGCCGAGCTGGTTGTTGACGATGATGTGCAGGGTGCCGCCGGTGCGGTAGCCCTTGAGCTGGCTCAGGTTGAGCGTCTCCTGCACGATGCCCTCGCCGATGAAGGCCGCGTCGCCGTGGATCATGATGCCCAGCCCGTTGCGGCGCTCGTTGTCTCCATGGCGGTCCATGTTGGCACGGACGCGGCCACTGACGACGGGATTGACAAATTCAAGGTGGCTCGGGTTGAAGCACAGTGACAGGTGCATCTCCCTGCCGTTGTCACATTGATACTTCGTGCCGTAACCAAGGTGGTACTTCACGTCACCGCGCTTGTTCTCGTAATGCGGGTGCGTGCCCAGGAACTCCTGGAAGATCTCATAGGGGCGCTTGCCCAGCAGGTTGATCAGCACGTTCATGCGGCCGCGGTGCGACATGCCGATTATCACGCCGTTCATGTCGTTCTCGCCGGCCTTCTCGAGCGCCATGTAGAGCAGCGGCATCAGGGTCTCGCCGCCCGAGAGCGAGAAGCTCTTCTTGCCCATGAATTTCTTGAAGATGAAGTCCTCAAGGATGGTGGCGTCGATCAGGATCTGCAGGATCTTGCGCTGCATGGTGGCGCTCATCTCGAGCCTGTTGCGTGTGCTTTCCATGCGCTGCTCGAGCCAGTCCTGCTTCTCCGTCGAGTTGATGTGCATGAACTGCACACCGATGCTGCGACAGTAGGTCTCGCGCATCGCCTCGATGATCTCGCGCAGGGTGAGCGTATCCGGACCCGCGATCGTCTTGGAGCTGAAGCGCTTCTCCATGTCGGCTTCGGTGAAGCCGTAGTAGTCCGGGTCGAGCTCTTCGAAGTGCGGGCGCGGGCGGCCCAGCGGGTCCAGCTTGGCGATCATGTGCCCACGGACACGGAACAGGCGGACCAGCTGGTCCACGCGATCCTGCAGGTCCGCAGCCGCCATGCTGGCGCCGTTGCTGCCATGGCCATTGCCGTTGAAGATGCTGCGCGCGGGAAAGCTCGGTCCGAGCTGGAATTCCCTGGCGCCGCTGTCCCCGTTACCCTCGAAGGACGCAAAGTACCTGCGCCAGCTCTCGGAAACGCTCTGAGGATCCCTCAGGTAGTCCTCATACAGGCCTTCCATGAAGGCCAGGCTCTGAACATCCAATGATTGGTCAGGATTATCCATATCCCGATAAGGCCAAATTCCTGATTTCCCGGCAGACAATATAAACAAAACAGCCCTCACCCGACCCTGCGGAAACAGTGTGGGTGAAGGTCAAACCTCACCGGGATGCATACCTCTGGCTTCTGAAGTGTACCATCGGTATAAGGTGCGATATCGTGCCTTAGGCTAATTTAGCCAGCGTTTTTCCCTGATTGGATCTAATGCTTAGCCAGTCTGCTAATTAAAACCAGCGGGAGCCTTTACTCCATCTCAAGTGAGTACTGTTCACTCAGATTCAGACCCTTTGAGCGAATTTCCAGGCGGCCGGCATGGATTTCCATCAATCCACCGGTAATCCAGCGTGGATTGACCGACTGGCCGCTTAGTTCGTGGCCCAGCCGGTTGCGCAGCTGCAGGAAACTGTCCGCCGGCGGGGCACTGGCTTTTGGATCGAGCTCCGCCATAGCCTGCCCCAGAGGATCGTCCGCACTACCGATGGATTCAATTGCGGTGTTCCAGACGATATGGCTTTTGGGGTTGCTCACTACCGCCGTTCCAAGGCGCGAGGCACTGCCCAGTCCGAGTCCGATGTAGTCCCCGCCCTGCCAATAGCGGATGTTGTGCATGCTTTCATGACCTGGCATGGCATAGTTGTTGACTTCATAGCGGTAGTGGCCATAGCCGCGCAGCAGGCATTCCACGGCGTGCTGCTGGTACAGCACATCCCGGTCTGAAGGGATCTGCTGCGGGTAGCGCATGGCCCAGCGTGTGTAGGCGGTATGCGGCTCAGGTACCAGCCAATAGGCGGAGAAATGCGGCGGGCGGAATTCAAGCAGCCTGCGGCCACTTTCCAGCAATGTGCCGACACTCTGGTTGGGCAGGCCGTAGATCAGGTCGAAGCTGTAGTTGCGGATCGGACCATCCGCCACCATCTCCAGCACCGGAACCGTCTCGGCCCAGCGGTGGGTGCGCCCCATGAACTTCAGCAGGCGGTCGTTTGAGGACTGGATGCCGATTGACAGCCGGTTAACGCCGGACTCGTGCATCGCTGCCAGTTTCTCCTGGTCAAGTGTGTCCGGATTGGCTTCGCAGGAGAATTCGACAGGGCCCCCTGCGGTAGGGAAACTGCTCATCAGTTCGCTGGCAATCCGTGCCAGGTCTGCCGCCGGGAGCATTGTCGGAGTACCGCCACCGATGAAGATGCTGTCCACGCGACGGCCAGTGCCTGCCAGTCTTGCCGTCAACCAGGCCCCGCGCGCTTCGATCTCGCGCAGCAGGCTGGATTCGTAACTGGCCTCGTCCAATCCCCTGGGGCGCTTCGGGCCGAACTTGAGGAAGTCGCAGTAGGTACAGATCGCCGGACAGAACGGGATGTGAACGTACACACCGAGGTTGCGTCTGAGCGCGGTGATGTCCCAGTTGCGCCACGGCCGGCGGATGCGCACGAATCTTGCCACCCGCATGTATTACCATACTGCCATGCGCTGGCTGGTGCTTTGCACGCTGCTCCTGCTTGTCCCGGTCAGGTCCGAGGCCCGTTCCGAGCGCGTGAAATTCACCCTGACTGAAATCTGGCCACGGGACTGGATTGGCGAGGAAGTGGCTGACTACCGCACTGAGCGCTTCTTCGAAGGCATCGACTGGCAACTCGGGACTGTGTCCCGTGGGGACGGGGACGTGATGAACGGCGGATTCACCGTGGTGCATCCCTACCAGGTCCAGCCCTTCTCTCTGCGCCACTGCTTCGTGCTGGCAGCCTTCGAGCTTAATCCGCGCGGCTACATGCTCGTGACGATCCGGGATCCCGAATATTACTGGCCTGAATACAACGTTGCTGATTCCATCGTGGACCCGATTGAGCTTGTCTGGTATGACGAGGACTGGCAGGAGGAGTCGCATACGGTGCTCAGTTTCCCGGAGGGCTCCTATCCCGACAACTTCGTGCTGAGCCCGGACCGCCGCAGCCTGCTGGCCATCACCCATCCGATCACCGCTGAAGGCGAGCTGGCCGGCGAGGGCCAGGGCATCCGCCTGATCGACCTGCGCAGTGGCGTGGTGGATGATGTCTGGTTGCCCGAGGTGGATGGCTTTGGCAACCTGCCGACCGGCTGGTGGCCGGTGAAGATGCGCTGGGGCCGCAACAACAGCCTCGAGGTGCAGGCCGGCGCTGAGCTGCGCGTGTACCATATGCGCTGGGAGTGAGATGAAGCTTCGGACCACAGCCTGCCTGCTCTTTGCCCTGGCGCTGCTTGCCAGCGGCGGCCTGCCGGCCAGCGCCCAGTCCGAACAGATGATCCGCGTGGTGATCGACGACACTGCGGCCAGCGCCGGGATCAAGGGAGACATGGGCTGGAGCACCGTGAATGGCCCGGTCAGGTCCAGTGCCAATCCCGCTGAAGTGAAGGTCAATGCCGGCAAGCTGCGGCTGGTGCTCGATGGCGGCAGCTACGACTCGACCCGCTTCATTGCCATGCCGCAGTCCGGGTATGTGCAGTACGGAGGACGGGGCTACCGCGGCCATATTGAGCTGTTCGTCGGCAAGAATGGCAACGTGGTCGTGCTCAACGTGCTGCCGCTGGAGGAGTACCTCTACGGGGTCGTGCCATCGGAGATGTCCCCGAGCTGGCCGTTTGAAGCCTTGAAGAGCCAGGCCGTCGCCGCACGAACCTATGCCCTGAGCCGGATCATGGCCAACATGGAACGGACCTACGACGTGTACGGCAATGTCAGCGACCAGGCCTACAAGGGCGTCAGTGGCGAGCATGACACCAGCACGCGCGCCGTGCAGGAGACCACAGGCCAGGTGATTGACTACCACGGCCAGGTGATCACGGCCTTCTACTGCGCCTGCGCCGGCGGCATGACCAAGCAGGGCACCGAGCCCTACCTGCGCAGTGTGCCGACTGACCACCCGGACTCCCCGCACCATGGCTGGGAAGTGACGATCAGCCTTGAGGACCTGAGCCGGATGGTGAAGGACAGCGGGGCCGACATCGGCCCGATCAAGGACGTGACGGCTGAGTATGATGCCAACAGCGGGCACCTGCTGTCCCTGATCGTGCATGGGGCAAATGACAGTAAGCAGCTGTTCGGAACCACCCTGCGCAAGCTGGTGGGACGCAGCCGGATGAAGAGCACGCGTTGCCGGATCTACCCCGCCGGCGGCACTCCGCAGCCTGTGATCGCGAGTGCTCCACAAGGCCAGGTACACCATGCACCGGAGAGCAGCGTCGTCAATGTAGCTACTGAAGTCAGCGTCAGCGGTGCCTCCTATACTGACAGTGACGGCAACTACGCCACACAGGAGAGCTTCGGCTGGCTCAAGCCCTGGGTGGCAAGCGCGGACATGCAGGTCATGGTGAAGATGCGCAACATGTTCGCCTACGACGGCAGCTCGCTGATGCAGTGCAACCGCGACATGCACATGCTCAGCGCGCAGGATGGTGGAGCCGTTGCCACGATGGCTTCAGCCGGTGGAGCCCCGGCAGCCACAGTGCCCGCTGAACCTTTGCCCGCAGTCGAGGTTGTCAATGCGCGCATGAGCCGTAGTGAACTGTCTGGCGGGCTGGTGATCAGGGGTGACGGCTATGGTCATGGTCTGGGGATGAGCCAGTGGGGTGCACGCAAGCTGGCAGAGGACGGGCTGGACTACCAGGCGATCCTGAAGTACTTCTATACAGGCGTTGACATTGTCAGCCTGCAGGCGACTCCACTAATGCCAGGTGAACAGCCGGACATCGATGAGGTGGAGGACCAGGGTGGCTTCTACGATGCCTTCACAGCGGTAGAGCTTGACTGAACTCAGGCGCTGCGCCTGAAGGCCATCGCTTCCACCAGTTCGATCTCGCTGCGGCTGACATTCAGGTTGCGGCAGATGTCGGCGAAGTCTGCGTTGCGGATCATCATCTGAGCGATCTGTTCATACTTCTCATTGCTCAGCAGGAACTGGGAGGCGGCGGGAGAGATGCTGCGCCCGGCTGCCACTGCAGCCAGGTCCTCCTGGTCAGCAGTAAACTGGGGATCGATCCGCCTGAGGTGGTCCTCAAGCAGTTCCACCCGTTGCACCAGCCGGCGCTTGGTGTCCTGCTCGGCGGCAAGGCTGATGTCAAGCTCCTGCAGCTGCTCACGTGTCTCAAGCAGGGCATCCCTCACCACAGTGGTATCCCCATTGCCACCGTAGCGCTCAAGCTCAGACAGCCTGGCTGACAATGTTGCCAGCTGGGACTGCATCAGGCTGCTGGTGCGCTCAAGGGCCACACGGCCCTGGCTCTGGAATTCACGCAACTCACCGGCCAGCCGTTCAGCAAGTTCCGGATCCGGCCGGGCAGCCTGCTGCATTGCCTGCTCCAGGCGCCGTAGGCGATGCTCGAAATGCTCGCGCTGCTCGTCCTCGCGGTTGAGGCGGGTATGGTCCAGTCGCTGGAATGAGCGCTGGTTGAGGAGCATGTACAGGATGATCCCGGACATGATCGCCAGAAGAACTATTATCAAACCTTCCACTTGTCAGGAATATACCGACCGAAGGTCAGATTGTCATCATCATCTGGATGTTTTCACGCCGATTTTAGGACATTGAGCACTGATTAAACAGCGGCTGCACCAGGGGCTGACCGGGTTGCAGACCTGCTGGCCGTGGTTGACAAGCACACGGTTCAGGGTGGCCCAGTGCTTCTCGTCGATGATATCCATCAGGGCGAACTCGCTCTGCTCCGGGGTCTCAGTCTCGATCCAGCCGAGCCGGTTGCAGATCCGGTGCACGTGCGTGTCAACGCAGATCGCCGGGATGTCAAAGCAGATGTTCAGCACGAGGTTGGCAACCTTGCGGCCGACTCCGGGCAGCATGAGCAGCTCATCACGGGTGCGCGGAATCTCCCCGCCGAAGTCATTGATCAGCATCTCGCACATGGAATGCAGGTTTTTCGCCTTCGCATTGTAGAAGCCGACCGGCTTGAGCAGCAGGGCCAGCTGGGTCTCCGGGATTGCCAGGATTCCCTCCGGAGTCCTGGCAACGGCCCACAGCCTGGCAATCGCATCATTGGTGACCGGGTCCTTTGTGCGCGCGGACAGGATCGTGCCGACGAGCACCCGGAATGGGTCATCAGGTGTCACATCCAGTGGATGGGTGGTGTAGAGCTTCGACAGCTTGTTGAAGAATGCGGTCGCAGCCTGTTTGCTGGGAGCTTTGGGGTAGTCGCCTGACACCGGGAAATGCTATCAGATGCCCCTGTTCATCTGTTTTTAACTTCATTTGTTAAATAGATGTCAAAACCGGGTTAACAGTCCAAATCAGCAAAGTTTCACGCCTATACTGCGCAACGAACTGCCTCAGGCAGGGCTCGATAGACCACACAGGTTCAATTGACTGAATTCGAAAGTGACCAAGACTGTAGATGTTCAAACAAGCTGAACAGGATGGCCGGTTCTCCGAGGCAACCAAGGCATCACCGAATGTGCTGCCAGTCGACGCACGCATGTGTCCGGTTCCTGACAGCGCTGAACTGCTTTCGCAGACCGCCTCAAGTTTGGATGAAGGCCTGTGCATCATTGACAGTGATGGACGGCTGATCTTTGCAAATGAATCACTGCGCAAAATGGTCCATGAACAGCACTCGATCGAAGGTCGCTTGCTTCCCGATGTGATTCCGCACCATGAGCGCTTCAAGCTGCAGGTCCATATGAAGCGGATCTGCCGTGGTGAACGTCAGAGCCTTGAACTGACCCTGTCTGACATCAGCGGCCAGACACGCAATGTGCTGGTCAGCACCGGTCCGTGCCAGGATGCCGGAAGTGTATACAACTTCGTGATGTTCACTGACATCACTTCCATCAGGCGCGCTGAGCAGGAAAAGCTCTACCTGATGGAACAGGTCCTCGGTTCCCGCCACATGGACCGGATCGGGACCCTTGCCGGCGGCCTGAGCCACGAGATGAACAATATCCTGCAGGTAATCCGCGCCAACGCCGAGTATTGCCAGCTGCTGGCTTCCGAGCCTGGAATGCCGCGGGAAAAACTGCAGGACATCATTGCCAGCACCCAGCGGGCCGAACGGATCCTCAAGCAGTTGCTGAGCTTCAGCAAGGACGAGCAGCCGGATGGCAGCGAGTTCAGGATGTCTGAGCTTGTGCGTCGCGTGATAGGTGTTGCTGCCCTGAGGAAATCAATTCCAGCCGGATGCAGCCTCGAGCTACTTACCCAGAATGACCTGTTGAAGGCTGACGAGCAGCAGATTGAACAAGTACTGGTACAGCTGATCCGCAATGCGATGCAGTACCTCCCTGAAGAGTCCGGGATACTGCGGATCAGGCTGGCTGACCCGACTGAGAGCATGCTCGACCGCCTGCCGGTGGCTGACTGCCGGCTTGAGAACTACCTGCTGATTGAGGTCCAGGACAATGGTGCCGGGATCCCCGGGGAGTACATCGACCGTATTTTCGACCCCTTCTTCACCACACGTTCGGTTGGCCAGGGTATCGGCCTTGGATTGACCATGGTGATGGGCATCGTCAGCTCACTGGGTGGTGCTATCTGGGCCAGCCCAGTCCATGGTGGTGGAACATGCATCAGGATCCTGCTGCGCCGGGTGCCCGCCAAATGCATGGTTGAGCCTGTCGCACATGCACTCGTACCAGAATTCCGGGTGATGCTAGTCGATGATGAGGAGATGATTCTGCGCCTTGGGCGCCGCATGCTTATGAAATCCGGCATGGATGTATTTGCAACGACTGACCCGCATGAAGCCCTGCATGAATTGCAGACAAATGGGCGTTCCTATTCACTGCTCGTCACGGACCAGAACATGCCAGACTTCAATGGCATGGACCTGGCTGAGGCTGCGCGCTATGCCAATCCCGATATCAATGTAGTGCTGTGCACGGGCTACACGCCGGACCTGGATGAGGAAAGAATATCCGAACTGGAGATTGACGCAGTGCTGGCCAAGCCTTTTGACATCCATGAACTGAGCAGGCTGGCTCTGCAACTGCTGCAGGCCGGGACTGCAAACAGTTCCGCCTGTCAGGGCAGCATCTTTCGTTCAGCCTGAGATTGACGCATCTCGAACGAAATCCACGAGCCGAGCAAATTCCTCGCGGAGTTCGCTGAATTTCCGTTCAGCGCCGTCCAGCTGGTTCTCGCGCCCCATATGCTCCAGGTCGGCAGAGAGGGAGGCCATCCTTGATGCAAGCAGTTCAGCACTGCTGCCTTTCACTGCGTGGGAATCCTGCCTGAGTTTCAGTGCATCCCCGGCTGCGATGCTGTTGCCGATTTCCGTGATCAGCCCTTCGCATACATCTATGTAGTCCTGGACGATCTCCTGCCAGATCTCTGCATCCCCCAGACGTTCAATGCCTCCGGCAACATCAAGCGGTGTCTGCTCCACGGTTCACTCCATCTCGCAACAAGCAAGCAATACGCCACGGGCGCATAATACTGCGTAGAGCCTACAGTCAGGACTTTTCCGGCGGGTACATATATAATGTTAACTGGGTGAAATCCAGGTCTGCCAGGGTTCCCCCTGCTCCAGGGCCACAATCCTTCTAACGGCAGCCTTCTGGTTTGGCACATTCAGCGAGGTACTTCTATGCTCAGACGCCGACTGGCATACATCATTCCCAGCCTGACGCTGGTCATGACCGCGATGCTGTTCATCGCATGCGGTGGCAACGGTGGACCGATCCAGCAGGAGCAGCTGAATGCCGCTCCACAAGTTGACCGCCAGCTTCCGCTGCAGGAACAGGTGGCCGAAGGAGCCGGCCTGCCCCTCGCGGATGGCGATGCGGGTTCAAACCTGGTCACCTTGCGCACACCAGCACTTGCAGAACTGGGCCCCGGTGACGAATTCACTGCCACCTTGAGCGTTGACCTCAGTGATGAGGTGCACCAGGGTGTGCTGCGCCTGATGTTTGACAGCCTGGCCTTGCAACCCGTGGAGGTTGTACCCGGCGCAATGCTGCCCTCCGGCATGGTCCGGATTGCCGACCTCGACAAGCCGGGATTCATTCCGCTGGCCTTCACGGCCCTGCCGGGTGGCACTGACGTGGCCGCCGGCAGCGGTGAGCTGTTCAGCATTCGCTTCCGCCTGCTGAAGGCCGGCAATGAAGCCGGACGGATTTCCTTCATCAGCGACAACGACTTCCTGCAGTTGCGAGACCGCGATGGTGAGCGCCTGCGCTTCAACCTCGGAACCGAGGCGGGAGGCAGCGATGTCAAGTAAGCACATCATCCTGCTCAGCATCCTTGCCATCCTGCTTGGCAGCAATGCCGCGCTTGCCACCTACCCGCCCCCGGAAGGCATGCTTGAGCGCATGGCGCAGGAAGGCACCCTGGCCGATGCCCAGGAGTTTGCCCGCCAGCTTGGCAACCATGAAATGAAGCGTCCGAAGCGCGGAGCGCTGGACATTGACCAGTACAGCCCGCAGCAGGTCGCGGACCTGATTTCCGCCAACCTCGGTCGCAGCCTCGATGAGCGCTCCACGAGTGATGTCGGCAAGATGACCAGCAGCGAACTGGCATGGGTCGAACTTGACCTGAACCACGACGGGATGGTTGATGAGCGTGACCTGCTGGTGCTCGGCCATCCGCAGCCGAAGCAGACAGCCACGATCCCAAGCCTCGGTTACAACAAGATGCTGACGATCCTGATCGAGTTCCCGGACTACCCGCAGTATTTCGATCCGCAGTCAATCCATGACGTCTGCTACAGCCCGACCCCGCTGCCGAACTACCACCTTGGCAGCATGCGCTGGTTCTACGACCAGGCCAGCTATGGTGCATGCACCCTCGATGGCGACACCTTCGGCTGGTACATGGCACAGAACCCCCGCACCTACTACCATCCCGATGACAACAGCGGTGGTGGCAAGCGCGAGGAACTGATCCTCGAGGCCTGTGACGCAGCCGATGCTGCGGGACTCGACTTCAATGACTACGATAACGATGGCGACGGTGTAGTGGACGAATTCATCGTGATCTGGACCGGCCCGCATGGCGACTGGGCAACCTTCTGGTGGGGCTACCACACCGGGATGGGCAACGGCAAGACCTACGACGGCGTGCGCCTCGGCAGCTATTCCTGGCAGTGGGAGCGCGGCTACTACTTCAACAACGAACCCCCGACTCCCGACATCTGGAGTGCGGACGTAGTAATCCACGAGACTGGCCACGGCTTCGGCCTGCCGGACTACTACGACTATGACGGCAGTGTCGGACCGGACGGCGGTGTTGGCTCAATGGACCGCATGGATGGTTACCGCGGTGAACATGGCTGCTTCTCCAAGTACATCCTCGGCTGGCTGCAACCGACGATCGCATACACGAACCTCGATGACGAAGCACTGGATGTGGCGGATGCCAACCCGGACTGCGTGCTGTTCATGCCGGGCTATGACCCGGCCACGCCCTGGGACGAATATTTCATGGCCCAGAACCGCGGGCGCGGCGGGATCGACTACCAGATGCCAACGGACGGCGTGCTGATCTGGCATGCTGATGCCCGCCTGAATGCAGGTGGTGGCTTCCTGTTCAACAACAGCTATACCGACCACAAGTTAATCCGCCTGATGGAAGCTGACGGACTCGAGGAGATCGAGAACGGCCCGAACCACAGCGGTGATGCAGGCGACTACTATGACCTCGGCGAAAGCCTCGCTCCCGGCACGACTCCCAGCAGTGACGGATACGATGCCCCGACCGGCATGGTGGTGGACGACATCTCGGCTGACGGCGCCACGATGACGGCTGACTTCACGCTTTACCCGACCGCCCCGCCGACGGTGACGCTCAGTGGAATCACACCGGGCAGCACGGTCAGTGGCAACGTTCCGCTGACGATCACGACGACCTCAGCTGCGGGTATAGCGGAGATCCAGCTCTGGGTGGATGGAGTACTGGTGGACGTGAAGACCGGTTCCGGCAGCTCCACTCCGCTGTGGAACACGCTGGTGGACTTCAACAAGACGATGGACGTGATGGCCCGGGCCTACGATGTGAATGGCCAGAGCGCCACTGACACCGTGAGCGTCACTGTCAGCAACAGCGGCGTGGTGAGCTTTGCCGACTACTTCAACATCGGCTTCAAGCTGTGGCGCAGCATCAACTTCCCGGACGTGCGCCGTGGCACCTGGACACAGTGGGAGACCCGGGCCTGCCCGGCCAGCCCGCCGCCGATCTCCGGTGGCAACGAGGCCTACGTGGCCCCGATGCTGAATGACAATGAGTGGCACAACGCGCTGGACAACCTCCGCAGCCAGCGTGTCAACGCGGTGGACTTCGAGTACCTCGTGAGCATCAGCTTCGAGTACCGTGCCCGTGACGGATTCTCCCTGTGGTACACGACTGACGAGGGGCAGAACTGGACCCTGCTTGACAACCTCACGCAGACGAACGACTGGGCCACCTACAACCGGGTGGTGGACCTGCGCGGCAGCCAGTTCTACCTGGAGTTCCGCTACAGCGGAAACGTGCGCGGTGACAACCAGAGCGGCCGTGGGGCGAACATCGACAACATCAGTGTGCATGAGGCACCGAGCAACCCGCCAACGGTACAGATCACGAGCCATGTTGACGGCGACCACATCAGCAGCAGCACACTGTTCACGGCGGATGCCAACGACGACTTCGGCATTGACCACGTGGACTTCTACGTGAATGGCGGGCTGGCCTTCACTGACAGCGAAGCGCCGTATGAATACGAACGCAATCTGGTAAACGATGACAACCGCCCGGACATCCCGGTCAGGGTGGTCGCCACCGACAGTGACGGCCTGACCAGCGAACCGGACGAGGTCGCGATCAGCTGGGACACGGAGCGCCCGTTCCCGCTGTTTGACGACTGTGAGATCAGCGATGACACCGGCCCGAACGCCTGGTCATTCCAGAACGGCGGCAGCTCAGTGCCGAACTGGCAGTGGAGCACGGCGGACGCTTTCAGTGGCGTGCAGTCGATGGCATGGACCGGCGACGGTAGCTTCTCCGGTGACAGTGAGGGCGTCTGGTTCTGGGGCAGCCGCGGGGTGAGCGAGGGCCGCATCTGCGTCGACCTTGCCAACCCGAAGGTCGTGGATCCGGTGCTGCGCTACAAGATGACGGGCAACTTCCCGGATGGCAGCGGCCGCGGCCTATACCTCTACACCACATGGTATGGCTGGGAGCAGATCGGTGGCTGGGGTGACAACTGGGCCGAGTGGACCGATGTTGAGTTCGACCTGTCAGGCCGCATCGGCCACAGTGGCCGCATCGTCTGGTGGGTGTTTGGCTCCAGTGGCGACGCAGCCGGCATCTGGCTGGATGATGTTGAAGTCACGAATGCCACTCCTGTGATTGACAGCATCAGCCCAGGCATCGCGATTGACGGCGAGATCATCACCCTGAGCGGACTGGGCTTCAGCAGCTGCGACATCACGAAGCAGCTCAACTTCACCGAGGGAACCGTGTTGCAGCCACTTGACGTCGTGAGCTGGACCGATGAGGAGATCCAGTTCGCCGTACCGGCCGGCGCGCGCAGTGGCAACCTGAGTGTGACAGTCAACGGCCGCCAGAGCAATGAGGTCGGCATCGTTGTCAAGCTGGCAAGTCCGCAACTGACGGAGATCGGCGGACTGTAAGCAGGAAGGGTCAGGCGCCCTGGCTTGTGATCGGCAGGCCGACACGCCATAGCGTGACCGGCAGGTTGGTCTGCACACTGAGGTCGACGAGCCAGCACTGGCGGTCGTGCGCCGGGATTATACGCATGCCTGTCTGCAAGCCCTGGTACAGCCAGAGCCGGTTGCCTGCGGAGTCATAACAGAACAGCAGTCCGGTGACGGGGGTTGCCACCATCGATGTTGCATTTGGAGATCCGGCAGTGGGATCCGGATACTCCGCCGGGAAACCGCTTACGAAGGTCTCACCGTTGAGGCCAGCCACGATGTCACGCACGACCAGATCATCCGGCCACCGGAGTGCAAGCGACTGCCCATCAGCATCGAGGCCCTGCAAGCCATCGCCGATCCGCAGCCACAGGTTGCCTCCGCTGCTGCGCAATTCCCTGATCTCTGCTCCTGGCAATGCATTCCAAAGCACTTCGCCGGATGGATCCGCGCACTCCACACCGCCGTCAATTGCGGTATAGGCAATCCTCCCCGCATCCAGCAGGCCGGCATGGTGGCTGGCGCTGTACTTCTTCCAGCGCAATCCCCCATCCATGTCCAGGCAGTACAGGAACCCATCATCGCTTGCTGCAAAGGCTTTGCCATCATCCAGCAACAGGCGGGCCGGCGCTCCCATCAGGAAATTCCACTGCTCCTGCCCTTCGTAACTGAAACAGGTCACGGACTGTTCAAGGATCGTCGTCAACAGCACATCATCCAGCAATACACAGGTGTCGGCAGCGGGATACTGCGAACCGGGCCAGAATGGCTCCGGTGTCCAGATTTCACCGCTGCGGGCGAAGCCGGTATCCGGGTCATCGTTTCGCCAGACCTCGAGGTAGCCATCTCGCCGGGTTGTTGCCAGCCAGCCGTCCGGGCCCAGCAGCAGTTCACGGTCCGCCAGCACCTCCTGGTCCGGCAGCATCATCGGCCGGCTGCCGTAGTAGTTCCAGCCACCGAGTGAGGCATCGTCCTCAATCAGGGCGTCATTGAAGTTCATCATCACTCGCAGCCGGTTTCCGACCTGCAGCTGGTAATGCCCGCCGGGGTAATCGCCGCTGGCTAGCTCCATGGCCTTTGGCACGCGGCTCTTGCCAGCCTGCCTGCTGCAG
Source organism: bacterium (assembly GCA_020440645.1). Classification (GTDB taxonomy): domain Bacteria; phylum 4484-113; class 4484-113; order 4484-113; family JAFGCY01; genus JAHEFU01. Next base: position 19,105 of record JAGRNR010000029.1, read on the forward strand.
CCTGCAAGCAGGACCAGGGAAACGAGCACCGTGAAGACACAGCAGACGAGCCTGCTCATCGCGCACCTCCCAGCCGGCAGATGCGGTCCGGGCCGTCATCGCTGATAAGCAGCAGCTTGTCCTCTCCGAAGCCGTAGATGCGGTCGCAGTGCAGTTCCAGCCAGACCGGCACATTGACCGGCACGCTCAGGGCCGCGGTTTCAAGCTGCAGTTGCATGATGCCTGGGCTGGAAGAAGATTCGTAGGCCAGCTCGAAGTCCGGCAACTCGCCGCGCATCATCCCGCTGAGCATGCGTGGCAGGGTTGCCAGCAGCGGGTACTGTGAACGGCCGGCATACATCAGCAGCTGGTCATCCTGGATCGCCGTGCCATCCAGCAGGTACAGCTCGCTCAGTTCAGTGCGGCGTGTCTCAGTCCCATCCACGCTGTAGCGTGCAAAGATGCCGTCACGGAAGCGGGCGATGCCATCCTCTGTCAGCCAGCAGTACCTGCTTGGTCCGGCGCTGTAACTGCTGAGCTGGCCCAGCTGACTGGCAACAAGCTTCCCGTCCAGCCTGCTGAGGTTGGTGCTCCTGCCCCGCTCCAGCACCATGCCACTGTCGGCCAGCTCAATCCCGGAGACATCCCAGATGTTGCCACCTCCGACCAGCTCCATCTGCCCGTCTCGACTGACCCGCACGCGTCCGCCATTGGAGACAGTCTGAAGGTTTCCCTCGCTGTCCACCTGCATCCATGGCCGGTTGACCAGGATGGAGGTCGCATTGGGTATCCTGCGAACCCAGAGCTTCTTGCCATTGGCATCAAGCCCGTAAACCAGGGCGGTTGCCATAGTGAAGAATGTCGCCTCCGCTTCGTTGCCTCGACGCACGCGAGTATGCATTTCATTGTGTACAGGCTCGTAACGCCAGGATTCCGATCCCTCTGCATCGATTGCGATAGCCCTGCCATAGCGACCGGTCAGCACCATCAGGCCATCCCCTGCCTGCACGCTGCTGAGTGTGAAATGGGCCGGTGCCGCGAATTGCCAGTCCAGCCTGCCTTCCGTGCTGATCCGCGTTATTCGGCCGGAACGCTCCTGCAGTACCAGGCCGCCCAGTCCATCGTCAATCGGTTCAAACAGCAGCTCGCCGAAATCCGGATTGCCAAGCGTATGCAGGCTCAGCAGTTCATTCGGACTGAACAGGCGGGATGCAAGCATCATCAGCATGCCGGCCAACCAGCAAAGCAGCAGCGCGGCACTCACCATCACGGCCCTGCGTTGCCAGCGCTGCATTGTATCCATGACCTGATTCTAGCTCAGCGGGGCACTGTCCCTGAGCTTTCCCTCCCATTACATGACTGGATCACCAACAGTGTTACTCGGGTGCGGAAAGCAGGCCGAGGCCCTGCTTATCCTGCGTTGCGGTAAACAAGGTGCCACCGCTTCCGGTATGTGCAAAATAGGGGTAACCATCCATCTTCTTGCTGCGCCAGAGTACCTTTCCCTGTGGATTGATGCACAGCCAGTGGAAGGGAGTATTCACACGGTTTGCTATCCGGCCCCCAAACCAGCTGTTGCGGAAATCCCTGTCATAGATCCTCAAAAAGGTGTATCCATCCCTGGAAAGCTCCAAACTGGACCAGCCAATTGATTCCAGCCTGCAGCGCCAGAGCCGCTTTCCATCCGCATCATAGCAATCAATCCCCCAGCTCCGCTGGATCGCAAATCGATTTCCGGCTTCATCGACCTTTGCATACACGTAGCCCAGCTTCTCACCGGAGTGATCCTGGATCCAGAGTTCCGTTCCTTCCCAATCCAGGCATACGAGGTTCAGTGAATCAGATCCCGTGACAAGTATCCTGTCACCGAAGGCCTGGGCCTGCTGCACACCCTTGCGGGTCCAGCTGACCCGCCCCTGGCTGTCCAGGCAGGCAAGCTCCCCGTCCCGCCCGAACACCAGCAGGTGCTGGTAGTCCTGCGCCTGACTGTGGCTGATCATGTATCCGCCCATGTATTCCCAGCTGGGATTGCCCTGCTGGTCAAATCCGACAATCTGCTGCTGGTTATAAACCACGAACGGGTCCGTTCCGAGGAAGCCCATGCTGCCATCCTGGCCGGAGTACCTGACAAAGTTGCCAGAACTTCCATCAGATGCGGTATCCGGCCGACTCAGCAATACTGAGTCATTGCCACGGTCGCTGAAAACTAGCCGCACCCCGCCACTGGGCCCTTTGTCGGGGAAGAGGTACTGTCCGTCCGGCCCCGCTACCATCTCGGTCAGCTGGCTAGAATAGACTGGGTAGCCCTGCTGCGATGCCTGGCTGGTGGTTGCTGTGTCACCTGCCTCCTTCTCCGCATCAATGCTGAGCATGCCGCTGCCCTGCCAGTTGAGCACCATGTTGTCATCTCCTACAAGCATCGGCCCGAGCACATTCAGTTCACGCTCCATGGCAACAGGAACCCTGCCGCAGGATACCAGTAGCAGCAATGCCATCAACAGGACGACGCTATACATCGGCAGCCTCCAGTGCCAGGCACCTGAGCTGCTTGTCGTTGCCGATCAGGTAGATCCGGTCCCTGCTGCAGTGCATCGCCGTGAAGCCGTTGAAATTCTGCCCGCTGCCGATATCCTGTGCAGCCAGCCTCTCCCCTTCGCGGATCACTTCCAAGCGGAACACCTGGGACTGCTGCAGCCTCGGATTCAGCTGACCGGCAGCCGGCGATGCGAAAGGCAGGGCTGCAGAGACCATGGGAAACAAGGCGGACAGGTGTTCCAGTGCGGTCAGCAGGTTGTCAGTCCTGCCCGTCACCAGTGCGAATGCATCCCCCAGGTCCTGGGCATCCGAAACACTGCCGGCTTCGAGTGGAATGCTCCATTGCTCCTCAAGCTGGTAATCGAGCGCATGCACCACTGCATCACTGGTCGGCACGAGGATCAGCCCGGCGGAACTGGCAACCTGGTTGGGACTGATGTAGAAGCCGGGTGATGTACCCAGCTGATTGATCTTCTTGTGGATCTGCTCCTCATCCCTGACCAGGCAGAGCTGGTTGCCGCCGGAGTACAGCAGCTCGCCATTGCCGACAATTCCACGCAGGTCCAGTATCTCCCCGCTGAAGTAGATCTGCTGTCCACCGGCTGTCTTAGCGGGAGTTTTCGGCTTGCTGGGACGTTCGAGCGGAATGCGCTCTCCATCAATCGTGAAAATGCTTGCGCTGGAGAAATCGTTGCACAGGAAGCTGTAGCTGCCGGCGTACTCGAAATAGCTTGGCAGCCCAAACGGGTCATACATCTGCCTGGTATTGACAACCCAGCAAGGCTCGCCGGCCGCGCTGATTCCGTAGAGCAGGATGCCCTGCTTGAGGAAGGCGACCGCCTGGCTGCCAGCCCGTGGCTCAAGCAATTCGCGGTATTGCTGCGGATCGGGCCGGCAGTTCCACAGTTCCTGTCCCTGCTCGTCCAGGGCAAGCAGCTCACCCTTGCCTGTGGTCAGGTAGGTAATGGCGTCCACCCGCTGGATCGGTGAGCGGATACTGTCAATCGTGTGCTCCCGGCTCCATAACACCCTGCCATCGGGAGTGATCATCTGGAGCTGTCCGGCCAGCATGTCCTGGGTGTAGACAAGGCAGCCATCTTCGGATGCATCCACTACGGCACACCAGGTCGCATCGAGCTGCCTGCTCCAGAGCTGCGTGAGCCCACTGTCCCTGCCGCTTGCCAGCCTGTGGACAATCCAGCCCGCCGCCCACAGCACGGCGAATACCGCAATTGCCAGCACCATTTTCCGGTGGATCCTGCTTGCCATGTTTCCCTGCCAGTCCCTGCGAACATGCCCAGACGGTTATTGCGCCGGGCAATCAATTGCTCAATTGTAAGTCAGGACGCCGATGGAGTGTCCGGAGTTCAGAAGCCGCGCCACAATGATCCCGGCGGGCCATGGATCGTGAGAACACTGTTCGCGCCGACTTCGATCTGACCGATCAGGCCGCCGGGCAGAGTCAGCGCGCCATGGCTGCGTACCATCTCACCATCCCCGGTCTGCCAGATGATGTGGCCCTCAAGATCAACGCAGAATCCCAGCTCCGCTATACGGATCGGAAACATACCCTCACGTTCCGAATTGCCGTCGTAGGGCTGCTGGTAGCGCGCAAAGGCAAAGACATGCCCATCCGGCGCACCAACAAAGTATGCGAAACCGGTGTCGCCAACAGGCAACTCAGTTCGCCACAGCTCCTCGCCTGCCGTGCTGATGCACAACACGGTTCGCCGGTTGTCGTGGGCCATGATCCTGCCATCAGACACTGCCAGAGGCAGGCAGATGCTGTCCATTTCCCTCTCCCACAGGAGACTGCCGTCAAGGCCCAGTGCTCGCAACCTGCCGTCTGAACCGTAGCCATAGAAATTGCTGCCATCCGTGACGCAGTCCTGCATCCGCGGATTGCTCCAGCTGACTGTTCCCTCCCTGTCCACTGCCAGCAGTAAGCCATACGCGCAAGATACGTACATTGCCAGTCCATCGGCGGCCGGCAGCAATTGGGGATAACGTCCTGCATTGAGCTCCCACAGCGGCTGGCCCTGCATGTCGAATGCCCCGAGCATCTGCGAGTCATCGTCGGCAATCACCAAGATTCCGTCAAGGAATGCCGCTTCATTGCCAAACTGAGCGTCGGATGAGCGGCCATACTTCGCCATTGTCAGTTCAGTGTCCAGCGGCACCATGATGGCCGGGTCAGCCCGAGATACAAGCAGCGGGCGGGAATATGAATCCGTGATCAGCAGCCAGTCAGCATTCCAGCCGCGGATACGCAGCCGGGATGGCTCAAAAGTCATTTCCGACCCATCCGGCCAGACGGCATCCGTAGCGGACCCCTGAGCAATCAGCTGTTGAGGCTCTCCCGGCATCATGCGGTACAGGCTGAAGCTTGGCATGTCCAGTGAAAGGATGCTGCCATCCTCCAGCTCAGCGTAGTAGTAACCGGACAGGGAGTAACTGCGTGTGTCTGAGGCCGGCAGCACTTCAGGCTGGGCTTGCAACATAGCTGATGGGATGGCAACAAGCAGCAGTGCGATGGGGAGCGCTTTCATAGTCCCGCCTCCAGACCATATACCCAGACGCCTTGCCTCGCATGCCAGACCACTATGCCTCCTCCCGCAATCGCTGACATGTGATAGTCCTCGGAAAGTACAGGGCCAAACAGCGACTGCTGCCAGGCGATCCGATCGTCTGAAACCTCAAGCATGATGATGTCATTCACGAATGCGGATCCATCCTTGCCCGCAGGTAGCTCCCCGGCGGCAGGCAGGCCCTCGAGAGCAGTCCCGGCTGCCTGGCCATCCGCCAGTGGCGTGCTGCCCAGCAGCAGCACGCGAGTCCCGGACTGCACCACATCAAGCACCTGCCCTGGCAGGTCCAGCGTGTCGCTGTGGACCACCAGGCTGTCGTCAAGCAGGCCAAACACCCTGCCCCAGCGCCTGCCTCCCCAGCCAATGTTGCCAGTTCCGAACTGGAAGTCCTTGAATCCGCCGCTGTCAAGTGACTCCGTGTGCATGCTCGACTCCAGCGAGAAGCTGAGCTGTTGGTCCAGCAGCTGCATACGGCCATCATCGCCATACACCAGCATCCGTCCGTCCGGCAGCACCGCTGCATGGTCCCCCCAGCGGGTGCCTTCCGGGCCGTTGATACTGTGCTTGATGCCTTGGCTGTCCAGCCACAGAAGCTCCCGGTCCGGCGTACGATACATCCACAGCAGGTCCAGCGCCAGCTGCTGCGGGTCGAATGGATCCAGCCAGGTGTCGTATAGTTCTCCGTTGTCAGACATCCAGCACAAGCCGCCGCTGCTGTCCAGTCCGTAATCGAAGCGCCCGTCGGAGGTCCGCACTACTGCAGGCGCTGCGTCCGGCCCAGGCAGGTGCTCCAGTGCTTTCCACGGTTCGGGATAGAACTCCCAGGCTGGCTGCCCTTGCCTGTCCACTGCCCAAGCCTGGCCACCCATGCCGGTGAATATCGTGAACCCGGGAAACTCGTAGCAGCGCCAGGCAATGTTCCAGCGCAGCCAGTCCGCATGCCAGATAAGCTGTCCCGTGGCATCATAGTGGGAGATGCCAAGGTTGACATCCTTGACATACAGGCCACCCTTGTTGCCAACGACCACGGATGATTCGCCTGCTGCCGCTGGCAGGCTCCACTTCAGCTGCAGCGGATCATCCTGCGCCATCGCCACCCCGCCCGCCAGCAGGCATGCCAGCAAGGCCATAAGTCCCGTCACCCTTGTTCGTGTCATGGATGGATTGTAAGGCAGGGAAGCTTGAACGGAATTCCCGGCAAACTGTTTGATGGCTAGGGCCGGTAGACTTCGATCTCGCCCGCCTTGTCATCTATCAGGTACAGGGTGCCGTTCAGGCCCGGTGCCATCGATGGCCAGATGAAGTTGATCTCGCGCAGTTCATTGATCACATGTCCATCCGGTCCGTAGACTCGGATGGATTGCACCTGGCCATAGGTCTGACTGGTGCTGCGACCGAGAATGCCCTCGATCACACGTACTGACCTGACAAGGATTACGCAATTGTCTGGGGATATCCGTCCATAGTAGTAGCTGTCAAAGGAAACGCTTTCATGCCTGAGTCTCCACAGTTCATCACCGCTTGCGGAATAGCAAAACAAGTTTGAGGTTGAATTGAAGCAGATATTCTCCGCAAGTGGTGATGCGATTACCATGCTTCCCAGCAGTTGTGCTTCAATCACTTTTGACCAAAGGATATTGCCATCCCGGTCCGCACAGTGCAGCTTGCCATCCTTCAGGAAACAGGCATAGCCGAGCGAATTGAAACCACCGGTATAGTCCGTTTCCAGTATCCACTGCAACTGGCCTGCTCCATCCAGGCCGTACAGGTTGCCATCCGTGCTGAATACCATCACATGGTTGTCATCAGGCATGCAACTGGCCTGCGGCCGGCCCCCTGTCATGAAGCTCCACTGCAGTTTTCCATCCGGACTGAAAGCCAGTACTTCCTGGTCGTGGTTGCAAAACAGCGCCAGGCCTTCCTGCGGTGGCTGTATGAATCCCTCCATCATCAGTTGATCCAGATCATCAGCATGCGCCGCAGTATCGAGGTAGTTAAGAACCAAATCATCAGCGTTTCGGTGCAGAAGCACCATCCGGTTCCTGCTGTCCTCAGCGATGAAACAGCCGGGACTGAATTCCGTGAGGAATCGGTTGCGACTGCGGCCAGGCTTACCATCCGAGGCCTCCGTACCGGTGGCTATCACTTCGGGGCCACTTTCACCATCAACCCGGTACATCGTTCCCCGGGCATAGAACAGCATTGCGCCATCGGGTGTGGCAACAGCGGAAGTGACCTGCACATTCAGCGGCCAGACTGCAGCTGGCTCCACCTCGCCAGCGCAGGATGCAACGAAGCTGAACATCAGGAGCATGGCTGTCAGCCGGATCATTGTCGAGCCACCCTGTAGCAGGCAACCCTGCCATCGCGGTTGTGGATGAGGATATGTTCCCCGAACGACTCGACCGCCATGGAGATTCCCGCCTGGCTGTCGCGGCGGCAGAGATGAGGCCAGTTGAGCAGAATATCAATGCTGTCCCGTGACTGGAGCATCAGGCGGTAATCACGTTGGGACCTGGCAATTGGCGGATTCATCAGCGGAGCACCACCCTTGACCCGAATGACCTCAAGGGCCACCAGCCGGTTGAATGACAATGCCAGCATGTCGTCCCGCCAGAGCATCACGGCCAGGCCGTCCGGCACCAGTGCCTGGTCGACAATGTGCTCATCACGCGCCTTGTATGTGAATCTGGCAACACCATGCTCATCCGTGGCGTGCACTTCATCGCGCAATCCAAGGGCAATCCTGCCATCTGGGGCAATACTCAGCTCGGTCCAGTTTTCGTCACTGATTCCCAGAACAGGCGGTAACTCATAGTCACTGAGGAAACCGCTGGGATTGAAGATCTTCTTGCCTTCAGACGTGTCAAGGATCAGACTTCCATCCGGCAGCTTCTGCCTCAGGAATGCCCGCTTCAGGCTGATGTCACCACCTGCCGGGACCGAAACGGATCCATTTGCATTTACGACATGTACTCCTGACTCCCCGGCAAACAGCAAAGCATCAGGCCGGCTCCTGTCTCCGCACCAGCCGATCAACGAAGCATCCGGAATCAAATCCACCAGATTGCGGCTCCATTGCAGATTGCCGTTGTCATCAAGGCCGTAAGCCAGTGCTCCAGCACATACCAGCAGGCTGGCGTCCGGGCCGGTTTCATCTTCCGTGAGGGTGACAGCGTCCCAGTAGACCGGTCGGTAGTGCCAGACTTCCGCGCCGGTCTTAAAATTCAGTGCATAAGTATCTGCTGCCTGGCTCATGACAATTATCAGTTCATCCAGCCGACAGACTGACTCAACGTAACCATTCCTGTAATCTGTCTGCCACAGTAATCCCTGCTCAGCGTTCATCCTTGCAAGTGACCACTGCATGTCACGCCACAGCAGCAGGATTGCCTCGTCTTCCTCAATCAGACTGACTACCAGCGTGTCAGTGCGGAAGTCGTGTTGCCAGACGGGATTCAGCTTGTCCTGAATCCGTGCCCGCCCCAGGTAAAGCGCTCCCGCCAGCCACAAGAGCAGGCAGGCCAGCATCGTGCCGGCAATCAGCCTGTGCTCGCGGGATGTCGCTTGCTGCATCTGCTGAAAGCATAGCGCAGAAGCTAGTGTTCCTCCCAGACGATCAGCGCCGCATCCGCCAGGTCGTTGTCTGGCATGCCGAACAAGCGCCGCCACATCTGCTTGAACTCGGCCTCGTCATGCGGCCACTGTTCCAGCCACTCCCTGAATTGCGGCCACTGGAACAGGGTCGGGATGTCCCCCACCCCGCGGCAGTAGTCGTGGATCATCTCCCAGCAGATCGGCACAACGGTGCCCGGCTTCTGTGCCGTGCTGCCGCGCATGAAATTCACCAGCACGCCGCGCTCGGGCTTGTCCTCGCCGCGCACCATCGCCACCCCGGTGCCCCGGTCCACGGCGTAGTAATGCGGCTCGATGTATACGATCTGCACGGCTAGGATGATAGCCGAGGGCGGCTGCTGGGAACCTCTGGCTTGCACTCTGTAACGATTTGCCCAACAATTGCATCAGGTAATCGGACAGTCCGTGGGAAGGAGGGGAACAGCAGATGGATGGATTGCAGGAGCAGGCCAATAACCGGCGAACTGGCCTGACAATTCTGCCCGGCTGGCTGAGTGACAATCCCCTGCCCGGCATCTGGCAGCTGACCCTGCTGAAACGGCGTCGCACGCGTCCGATCTTCCAGTTCTACTCCGCCGCCGTGCTGTTCTTCCAGGTGCTGGCGCTGCTATGTGTCCCGGCCTACCTGATCGACCTGAGAGGCAGTGCCTACTTCCTGACTGAGCTGGTAATAGCCGGGACCCTGCTCTCATTCTTCTGGCTGCTGTTCGAATTCGCTTCCTGCCTGAACTTTGCCGGAAACCTGATGCGCAGCGAGACATCCTCCACCTTCCCGATCATCGATGAAGCGCTGGCGGCCAGCAGCCTGCCTGACCGGGACTTCATCCTGGCGATGCTGCAGGTCAGCCTGCCACGTCTGCTGCTCCCCTCCGCCCTGCTCTGCCTCGCGGTGGTGATGTTGTTCCACTCGGACTTCATAATGGATGCGGACCAAACCTGGGGATCCGGTTTCGCCCTGTGGCTGGCACTGGCAACACTTTCATTGTCATCAATGACGGGCATACTGCTGCTGCATTTCGGACTGGGCATGCAACAGGAGAAGCGCTTTGCCGCATCCACCGGAACAGCCATGGCGGGCTTTACGCAGCTGCTAACCACCGCCGCTTGGTTCATTACTTTTGACGAAGAATGGATGGTTGACTACCAGAGTTACTGGAGGAGGCAGTATTTCAATCCACACCTGCTTGACATCCAGATCTACTACTGCAATTCACAACTGGGACTACTGCTGATCCTGTTCCTGGCAGTGCTGCTACTCTTGCATCTTGCATCACACAGTGCATGGCTGCGCCGCTTGATGCTGCTGGGCTGGCCGGCGCTCTGCGGAATCCTGCTGACAACCTTCCTCCTCAGTCTGCAGTACATTGATCCAGAGAATTTCTCCTATCTGACCGGTCTAAGGTTCATCAGCCGCGCCAGCCAGCCGCTTTCATTTGTCAATCTCGATGTGGTTTACATGCATTTTGTCGGCAACAATACTGCCGTGCAATCCATCCATGTCGGCAGACTGCAGGCATTGAGCCTGGTGCTGCAGTTCGCTTACCTGGCTGCCTTCCTGCAGTTTGCCCGGCGGATGCTGTCCATCCACCGGCGGGGGACAGCATGATCAGCAGGCTTATTGCCCATATCTTGCGCATCACCCGCGGCTGGGTCACTGCCCTGCTGGATATCCGCCGCAACCCGCTGCCAGCAGCCTGGGGCATGTCTGAAGCCCGCGGCAATGCGGCTTACCTCAAGCGTTTCGCGATCGGGATGGGCCTGTACGGCATTGCCAGCTGGCTCGGGATCATCGCCAGCGCAAGCTACCTGACCGGTGACCAACTGGCTTACAACAACCAGAGCTTCGTGAACAACTACTTCTTCGAGCTGGAAGACCTTGGCAACTGGCTGCTGCAGCAGCCCGGCGCTGCCTGGTGCCTGCTGCTGGCCCTTGCCTGGCTGCTTGTCAGCTTCCGCAAGGCGATCACAACCTCGCTGGGCTTCCTCGACAGCGAACCACGCCAGCAGACGCATATCACCTATGACGACATGCTGGCCTGTTCGCAGCTCAACGAATACGAAGTGCTGCTGGGGGCACTTTACTACTGCGTCCGCCTGGTGTTCCTACCCCTTTTGGCGTTCTCGGTATTCTGCGCTTACTCCACTTACAGCTTCTTCGAAAGTGAGATCGCCCGTGAGCTGCAGGGGGGTGTTTCCGGCCTGGTCGCGCACATGATCCCGGCGGTCCCGATGCTGTTTACATGCGGGATGCTGGCGGCAATCGCGCTGTTCCTGTTGACAATCAGCCTGAGCCTCAGCTCCCGCCAGCGTACCGCGCCACAGGTCGGCGGATTCCTGCACACCACGGTGCAGTTCCTGCTGATCGTGCTGGCGGCCTACCTGTTGTACTCGCAATTCCAGTACTGGGGCTTCACGAATGATGCGGTGTTCCGCGATTTCGGCAATGTGATGTTCAGCATCAGTTTCCTGGTGACGACGCTGATGCTATACCTCGCCCGACGGCTGAACTGGCTACGCATGCTGCTGCAGCAGGGCTTCCCTGTACTGCTCGGCGCATTCCACCTGTTCTGTGCACTGCCACTGGCCTATGCCTATACGCTGGACAGCGACTGGCTGAACATGCTGAGCATTGCGGCGGATGGCCTGCGGCCACTGAGCCTGTCCGCCACGGCGCTGCAGGCAAGCTGGCTGCAGCAGCTGCATCATCCCTACTGGGCAAGGGGGGACCGCGGCTTTGAGTATTACGCAATCGTCTCTCAGCTGATAGTGCAGCTGGCCTACCTCGCCCTGTTCGCAGAGTTTGCCCGTGATGCAGTGCGACGGCGCAAGTGGGGCGTGATGTAAATCAGGGCTGGAATGAGGCATTCGTAGATGTATCGGACAACCGGCAGCAGAAGCGCTGCGATTGGCGATGCTGGAATGCTGATTACCTGGAATCCATTGTCCTGATTGCAGATGCAGCGCCACTCAGCTATCATCTGGACTGGTATGCACCGTGGATAGCCTCCACGGGACTTCGGGGGTAACTTGGATGGTAGTACCGCAATCGGAAGGAGATTCCGGTGGCATTGAACTGATTACTGGCAACGGAGGCAGGGAGGATCAGCGCCACGAAGCAACATCCATTCCGAAGGCGGATGCCAATGGCTGGCTGGCGGCTGCTAAGTCAATACATCATAATCCAATGCTGCAGATCTGGCGGACGCAGGACCTCAACCGCAATTCCGGGCGCAGCTTCTGGCTTTCCAACCGGCTGCTGCTGGTCATCTTCGCTGTCTTCAGTTTATCCTTGAGCATCTCACTCTCGGCCCAGCATCTGCGGCTGACGAACATTGCCGACGGGACGGCCAACCCGATTTTTACCAGGGGAATGTACGATGCATCCCTGAATGGAACGCTGCTCCTGCTGTTTGTCTTCTGTTTACTGACAATGTTCATCCGCCTTTACCGCATTATCAGGGAAACCATCGGCTTCCTGCAGTGGCCCGGCCCCAAGACGAGCGGACCGGTTGATGACATGGTACTGCTTTCCCGGATCACGGATCATGAGCTGCTTGTTGCCAGACTGTACCGCAACCTGCAGCTGATGTTCCCACCCTTGCTGGGAATGACCGTGATTGGCAGCCTGCTGGAGCTGCAGGGCATCAGTGGCAACCTGAGCGTCGTATTGCCTGACAGCGGCTGGACCATGGTTCATTCAATCGGGATTCCCTTGCTTGACCTGGTCGCCAGCCTGCTGGCGGTGCTGCTGCTCAGTCTTGTCCTCATCGGGGCCGGCAATATTCCATCGAGCGGCATAGCCCAGGTACTGGGGGCCGGAGGCTATCTGTTCGTACTGGTCCTGTTAATGCTCAGCTTTCCGAATCTGTACTTCTATATTGACAACAGAACCATTGTCCAGAGTGCAGTCCAGCAGCTGCTGCTCGGGCTGATACCACTGGGAATCATTTTGTTTGCGATCCTGGCAGCGCGCCACAGCCTGTTGTTCAGGAGGATTCTCGCCGGCGGACTGCCCGTATGGTGCCTGATAGGCTACGGCCTGACACTGCTGGCCGTCCAGGCTGTCAATTCAATGAGCTATTCCCCGTATCCCGATCTCGGGGGAGCTTCATCAATCTGGGCCATCGCAAATCTGCGTGGCCTGTTTCCTGCGGTGGACCTGCTCAGCATGGTCAGTCACCTGCCCATGCTGCCAACGAACTACGACGGGATAGATTCCGATCCTGCATCTCCCCACGCTGAATACTGGCGAGTGATCTATGCGGTCATCCTGCCGGTGCTGGCAGGCACTCTCCAACTGGCCATGTGCGTGGTGGCAGCCAGCTTCAGCCGTTCGATGATGAGACAGCGGCGGGAGGGACGACATGCCCAGTAAGGACCGGCCGCGCTCCAGCAGGCTCAGCCCGCTTGCCGCCAGGCGCATTGACCTCGTAATCAACCTGTTGCTGTTCGTGCTGCCGGTCCTGATTGCATCGAGTCTGGCTATCAGGGCAAGGCTGGCCCGGACTCCGCAATACGGCTCGACAGCAGCCGTCGAAGGGCTGATCCTGGACAGCATCAGTGATGCGGAACAAGCCATTGCCTGGGGCAGCGGTGCCCGCGATGTTTCCAGTAAGGACATGGCAATCCAGTTCCTGTTCGAGACCGGCACTGCACCAGCCCTGCTTGCCAAGGCAATGCCGGATATGCTTGAGTCAGCACCGGCATACGACGATGCCAATGAGAAATTGGCGATTCTGCAGGCAATCTGCAAGCTGATGGAAAAACGGTCGGATTACAGTTTCATCATGGGCATGCCCGACGAACAGGTCTGGTACGAGCAGTTGCTTGAGCTGCAGAACAGGGGAGCACTGGGATTCGCCGGCAGGATGCAGCTTGCACAGTTCATATTCATCAATGAAACCGGCATGAATCAGTTTGGGTTCGGCGCATTCCAATACCAGGCAGCCGTATACGATCCGAATGCAGGCAGCTCAAGCATTGCCATGTCAGTTCCGCTTGATTACGACAAGCAGGCGGAACTGAACAATCTCTATGCCGATGTTGACACAACAGATTGTGATAATGCATTCCCCGTTTACATGGAAGCGCTTCGCCGGATCTACATCGGCGAATTCGATTTGGCAGCACAAATGCTCGATGCTGCGGAATCGATGGACATGCCTGACACGGATATCGCCCTGCTGGCAGCACTCGGCATTGACGAACCCGGCAACATGGACCAGTTCACGCGGGCGACGCTCTGGAATTTCGGACGCAGCAGCTGGCCCATGCTCGACACGCTTGAGATGGCAAAGGTGAAGGCAGCTTCGCAGTACTGGGCGGGCAAGCAGCAGGCGGGTCGCATCCAACAGTTACACGCTTCCTTCATGCGCCTGGAGAAACTGACTGTCCCGTCCAAGTTCGCGGAACTGGAAGATGGTCTGCTCAGCGGCCTGCCGCAGTCATTCGTGACATCGGACGCAGGCCGCGAATTCCGCGATGCCGCAAGCGATGCAGGCACTATGTATACAGCCGCCGGCGCCGGCGCTCTCAATGGCGTGTGGCTCGGCCCTGGCAACGGAAACACATCTGCAATCGACTGGCCGGCGGACACGCTTAGCGGTGGAAAGCTAAACTGGCAGGGGGATTACTACAATCCATATGATTTCGGTTACTTCAGCAAACCGAGGTTTGCGGAGGCAGACAAGCTTGACGTGACGGACCTCGCAAAGCTTGAGCGTATCAGGGCACTGGATTTCTCGAGCGTGATGCTTCCAGAGCCACAGGATAGTGCTGTCGGGTCAGAGGAACCCATTAATCAGCCATGAGCAGGCCTTCGTCGAATCCGCGGGCGTGGTTGTGCGCCACTGCAAGTGGGGCGTGATGTGAAGCAGGGCTGGATCGCTGCGTTCCGTGAGGCCTGGCATAGCCCGCTGCTGGAGCTCTGGCAGCGGCAGGATTCACGGCGAAGCACCCGTGGTTTCTGGCTGTCCAGCGCGGGACTGCTGCTGCTGGCCACTCCGCTTGCAATCCTGCTCTACTGGCTGCTGGTCCGCCAGCTGGGCATCCTGGCACATGCAGCTGGCAACGAGGGAATGAACCCGATCCTCGCATCATCCGTGTTCTGGCTGGCAATCAATGCCGGCATCAAGTACCTCGTTCTTGTTGTCATCTTCATCTGCTGCGCAAGGTTGTACAGGGTGCTGGCGGACAGTGGCAGCCTGCTGGATGGAAGGAGTGGCAAGCGTGCACAGCTTGACAATGCAATGGCTGTCAGCATGCTGGATGACCGGCACCTGGTGTCCGCCCAGCACATCAGCAACTTCCGCCTGCTGTATCCATGGATCGTCCTGCTGTCTCTTTTGCTGGGCCTGCACCGGGTTGTGTGCGCATATGGCCACGCCACCGTCGAAGCCCCGGATGCCATCGGGCTGGCAGTCCAGCTTGTGCTTCATCCGCTGTGGTCCAGCCTGCTGGCGGCAGTGGCCCTGTTGATCCTCGGCAACTTCGCAATCGCGGCCGGCAGCGCAGCAGCATCAAGCCGCCTGTTCCTGATTGGTGTTGCCGGGATGTCTGTCTGCCAGTTCGGCGTCGCGGGGACTCTCTACTTTTTCGCAACTGACAACTTCATCAGCATTGACGACTGCCTGGTCATGCTGCCTGCCCTGACGGGCCTGTTGCCTGGCCTGCTGCTGGTGTTCGTCGCCGGCTTCGCATCCAGATCCGCAGGCTTGCTTCGCATTTTTGCCAGCGGGCTGGGTATGATCCCACTCGCCGGCATTGCCCTGGCGGGCTTGCTCTGTGACAGGATGTTCATGTTGAGTTTCAGCGACCAGAACATCGAGTCGGGCCTCTGCGTCTTCCAGGCCTGTGTAAACCTCCAGGCAATCTCGGTATTGCCTGTTCTGCCGGACACGCTCGAATTCATGGGCCTGGTTGGCAATCCATATGGCAGCCCGGATGCAGTGTTCCCGGGGATGATGCTCAGTTTGCTCGTCGGGATGCAGCTCCTGCTACTGCGTGTGTCCTCTCATTTTGCTACCAGCTGCCTTGCTGAGCGCCGCGCTCGCCAGGAGTTCGGTAACGAGTCTCCGCGTAGCACAGCAAGCAAGGCAAGGAAGCAATCGAGGATATCCCAGCGAGCAGATGCAGTGTTCACTGTCCTGCTCGTCGGTATCCCACTACTGCTGACTATGGCAACGATGATCTCCGCCAGGTTGATTCGTCCCCCATTGCTGGAGTCAAAAGATCCCTTCGAGCAATGGTTCCTGGACTGTTTCCAGCGCGGACAATCTCAGGCGGCCTGGACCACCGACCTGCGCTTCAGCCCGGTAAGCCTGGGAATGTCTGAGGTCCTTGGACAGGGTTATAGCTACACTGACGACCTGATCGACCAGTCAATCAACTACCTGAAGCAGGATGCTGCCGTCCGTCTCGAAACCGGCAATCCCGGCGATGTTGATCCCAGGCTGGCTCGCCTGTGCTTCATAGCCTATGAAACCAGTCACTCCGTGGCTTATCCCCAGCTGACTGAGGAATGGATCAAGCTGTATGCGCGGTATCCATGCCTGCAGCATGACCCCCAGGCGATTGCCATCATTGCCGAGGTCAGGCTGCAGAAGCTTGGCTGGGAGGATTTCGCACCGGCGTACATGAATACGCGACCGGTCTTTTCATCAGATCCGGAATCAGCCTTCTACAGCCGCGACTGGATGCCGGAGGATGACTACCAGGCACTGAAGCAGCTTTATGCTTCAATTGACGATTCGCTCGCAGACAATGCTTTTCCCTACCATCTGGAAGTCTGCCGCCGCCTGGCAAATGACGACCTGAATGGGGCAATGGAAGTGATTCGTGGCAGCAGCAATGCCCAGCTGGCAGACACGCGACTCAATCTGCTTGCAGCACTTGCGATGGACGAACCACAGAAGCTTGATCCACTTAGCCGATTCTGTCTTTACTGGCCAGGGTTCAATCGGCTACAGAGCAGGAGTAATTATTATTTTTCAGACTTCTTTTCAGCCAGTCGCCAGCTTTGCAAGGAAGGCCGTACAGACGACCTGCAATTGCTGCATGACTACATCCTCCGCTTCAGCAAGCTGCTTGGGCCCTATGATGCCAACGAGATCCACCGAGCCATGCTGCAGGGGATTCCGGCAAACTGCATTGCGAATGAAGTCAACCTTGAGTTCCGGGAGGCAAAGGCTGCTGCGGGCAGCCTGCACTATTCCGGGGCAGTGTCCGGACAGGAACCATCAATCATGTTTGGCCCGTTTCCATTCAACGTACTGCAGCAGTTGGAAGGATATCTGGCATTTACACGCGCCCATCCGGATTCCGTTTCGATATATACATATTTCCTGGGACTGAATGATGAGAAGCTCGTGCTGGAAGCAATGACGCAGGCTGAGCGAGAGGAGTATGAGTCAATCATCTCACTTGACTGGACTGCACTGGATTGCTCACCGGCGGCGGACTCGACTGATTCCGCTGAGGAAGCAGGAGAATCGCAGTCCCCTTAACATGAGCTCCTGCGGGCGGGATTGAATGCATTTCAGCCCTCGGCTATGATCAGGGAAGAGTACCGGAGACGGCTGGATCCATCGTATCCGGGTGGGAGCAGTATGGCGGTTCGACAACATGAACCTGGAACGGAGCTGGATGGAGCTATCCGGCGACAAACCGCTCCAGCAGATAACCGCGATCTACAACAAGGCAATCAATCGAATGAAGGCAGCTGGCTCAGAGCTGCACTTGCCATCCGCCAGAATCCGCTGCTGAACCTGTGGATCCTGCAGGACAGGCGCAGGGCGGCGAACCGCAGCTTCTGGCTGGCAAACCCAGCCCTGCTGGCGGGAACATCCATTGTCAGCGTACTCGCCTGCATCGTTCTGGTCAGGCAGCTGCTGGCACTGGTGGAAGCCCGGACCGCCGGTGCCGTCAACCCGATGCCGGTCTCCGCCGCCTTCTGGATCTCCGTGAATGCGATCCTCTGGCTGGCAATCATCTACTTCGGCATGCTGTCCATCGGGCGGATCTTCCTCGCCATGCGCAACTCCGTCGCTCTGCTGGAAACGGGCCATGGCAACCAGCGCCTGCGGCTCGATGACAACCTCGTGATCACCGAAATGGGCAGCCGCCAGATCATCATTGCCCAACTCGCCGACAACCTGCGCCTGGTGCTGCCGGCCAACATCCCGCTGGCCCTGCTGCTCGGGCTGCAGTCCCAGCTCAGCGGCTACGCGCGGATCCTTGACAACCTGCCGGGTGCGCTGGAAAGCCTGCAGAACCTGCTGCTGATACCGCTGCTTTCGATAATCGGCAGCATCCTTGGCACTGTGCTCCTGAGCGCGATCCTGATCGGGGTCGGCCTGCTGGCTGACAGCTCCCGCCTGCAGGTCGGCGCGGCGGCCGGAGTGCTGCTGATCCAGGCCTGGCTGCTGTTCCTGATGGCAACCGGCAGGGAGGTTTTCAACGTTGGCCTGGTGGATGGCAGCCGCTTGGTTATGGCCGGACTCGGGCTGTTTCCCTTACTGATCTTGATCTTGCCGGTGTACTTCGCCAGCTTCAGCCCGCTGTTCAGGCGCATCCTGGCCAGCGGACTGATCCTGTGGATGGGTTTTGCCCTGACCCTGCTGTATGGCATCTGCCTGTTGTCAGACCTGCGGATCTGGCTGGCTGAACCGAACGCTGTCGGGATGGGCCTGCAGGTCGGCAAGCAGAGCCTGCAGGTCTTCAGCTGCACCCCCCTGACAGGGATTGTCTACCAGCACATGCTGGCTGTCATCCTTGGCAACCGGCAGGATCCTGCATTCTTCCTCAGTGTCTGGCAACCTGTCTACACCTACAGCGTTCCGCTGGCTGGATTCCTCTTGCAGGCTGTTTGCATCACAGGAGCCCTGCACTTTGCCCTCATGATGATGGAAAAACGGAGGCTTGGCAGCCATGACTGACAACCATTCGGCCATGCCAGTCGACCCCTCCCCTGCACCTGGTCCTCCGCGGCAATTCCTCAGGCTCGACCGTGCACTCAGCCTGCTGTTGTTCGGCCTGCCCGCATTGCTTGCATTAACCGTCTCACTTACTGCAGTTGCGATGCCTGTTGTTCATTTCAACAGCGGTGATGAGTTTGCCGATTGGCTGTTCAATGCCGCCCTGCAGGCCCAGCATGATGCCTGCTGGCAGGGTGTGAGGACGAACCCGGCGACGGACGGCTGGATACCTGAAAGTTATTACTACAAATCGGATGCCTACCATCGTGAGAGCACCTTGTTCAACATCCTCTTCGCCGACGCAATCCAGCAGCGGCTGGCAGAGAATCCGCAGGAACCCCGAGTGATCTGGCTGGCTGCCGCGGGCATGCCCGTTGACTACCGCGATTATGACAACAGCTTACAGGCAAATTCCCGTTTCCTACTCGATCAGGATGCAAAGGGGATGCTGGACCGCCAGGGTCTGGAGCTGCTGGCATATTTCATTAACCAGGTCGGACCGTTTGAACTGATTGAACAGGAAAGCTGGCGGGGACTGAACTTTTCCTACTTCGACCTCGGCGATCCATCCCAGTCTGCCCTGACAGCCGAAGTGCGTGAGCAGGTGGCCGATATTCTGCAGCGGGTTGACAGCCTGCCTCCCGGCAATGCCCAGCACCTTGAATTGCGGTTCACGCAGCTGATGAACAACGACGACTTTGCCGAGGCCCTGGCACTGCTTGGCCGGTATCCCGGGCTTGAGGCAGCTCCCAGTGACGTTAGCATGCTTGCCAGCCTCGGGCTGCAGGAACCGGACGGCCTGGATGACATAACGCGTGCCCAGTTGCAGTTCTTCGGCCTTGCCAACTGGAACAACTCCCTGCGCATGGACTACCCGAAAGTGCAGCAGGCCAGCCGTGAGTTGCTGGCAAGCGGCAGCCTGGATCAGCTCCAGCAGCTCCACGGATTCCTGTGGAAACTTGGAGGGATGGGCAGCCCGGGCAACCAACTTGGGCACACAGGTGAAATGCTGTCTGCCTTGCCACCATCTGTCCTGCATGATCCTGTCAACAAGGAATTCCGCTTGGCCCAGCAGGACATCTATGCCCTGACCTCCAATTCATGGACAGCGAATGACCCAGGCCTGCTGCAGCAGGCAATTCTCTACCTTGATTACCAGCTCAGTGGAGAAAGGCTTGGTCTATATGGACCGAACCCCATTTACCAGGATTACTACACTTCACAGCCAACTCGTTCCCGGATAATCGAACAAC
The DNA here is from genome assembly GCA_020440645.1 of bacterium. Lineage (GTDB taxonomy): Bacteria > 4484-113 > 4484-113 > 4484-113 > JAFGCY01 > JAHEFU01. The sequence goes on from JAGRNR010000029.1 coordinate 39,070, forward strand.
TAGGCCCTAATGCAGTAGAACAGTTTGAGCGGGTTCGCAATCTTGACTGGACATCCCTCGACCTCAGTGCCGCCCAGCCTGCTGACTTCGTTGATCCAGCTGAACAGGCCGCCTCGACTGATACATGAGACAATCAGTAACGGGGATGGATACAGCAGGCAAACAACCTGAAGGACCCAAGCGCCCGCGCTGGCAGCGGATAGATCGCGCTCTGGACCTGCTGCTCATCGGACTGCCTCTGCTGCTGGCAGTAGCCTGCGTGATTACCAGCTATACCCTCAAGCCATATCGCATGGATACCGGTGACGCCTATCTTGACTGGTATGGCAACCAGCTGATGGACAGCGCTGACCGCGTGATGGCAGCGGATCCGCTCCTGCCGGATTACTACAGCACCGGCGATTACTATCTGTTGCCGGATTTCCGCAAGCGCTTCGAGGAAGCACGAACCTCGTTCAGTGGCGATCCACGCTACTGGATGGAGTATGCCGATCTGACACGCGCCGAGCTCTGGTTCGGAAGTGGTGACAACTATTCCGAACAGGACTCGGAAGCAGCCTATGAGGCAGTGATGCGTGAGGGCCTGCCCAGCCCCGGCGGCAGCCCGGAAATGTTCATTCCCCTCGAATGCAGGAAGATCGAAGCCGCAGTGCTGGCTGACGGTGTGACCCGTGGCAACAAGGAAGGCCGTCCCAGCTTCATTTGGAATCACCCGGAGGATGTGACAGCAATGCTTGAACAGGCGGGACAGCTGCCTGTGCAGGACAGCGTCAGCCGCCTGCTGCAGGCAACATACTGGAGCTGTGGCGGGAAGTACGGGCGTGCCCGCGAACAGTTGCTGGCAATCAGGCATGAGCCGGGCCCTTCCCTGCCTGACATGAATGAGCTGATGATCAAGTCGGCAGCCGGACCGAACACGGCGGTCATGGCCAGCCGGGGCTGGTCCATGCAGTATCCGTCCAGCATTTACGTGGTGAATAGTGACCTGCGCAGTGGACTGGATGAGCTGGCGGAACAGGCCTGGCTGGCCGGCGACTACGAGGCGATTGACATCCTGCGCCAGGCGATCATCGACAGCGGCCGGGGCTCTTCCGGCACGATCCTCGGACAGCTGATGACCACCGTCAATCTCGGCAAGGTTGACAGCCGCATCTACAAGATCACTACCGACCCATATGAGCTGTCAATGATGCTCGAGCTGCGTGCGCGCAAGGGAGTGTGGCGTGACAAGGTTCGTTCCGGCATCGGACGGGAACTCAGCCCATGGTTGGTCGGCCGCTGCACGCTGGAAGGTGCCCTCAGCGGGGGACGGGGCTTCCACAGTGGGTATGGGATTGCCTATGGCCGACTGCTGCAGGATGAGTATGCGGACCTGCTTGGCATCAAATCCGACTGGGACGCCATTGCGGGTTACAGTTACAGCGAAATGGCCTTCCCCGATGGCTGGACGCCTTCCGCGTCAGACCTCCGGATTGCGGAGGGTGAGATTGCCAATAATCCCGGCGAGAGGATGTACCGGGAGGCTTCAGTTGGTGACCAGTCGTGAGCGCCAGCTGGACTTCCGCTGTCCGCGGTCTGCGTGACAACCCCCTGCCGGCACTGTGGCGCCTGCAGGAGCAGCGCCAGCGCGGACAGCGCAGCCGCTGGCTGTCCAGCCCCGGATACATGCTGCTGGCCTTCCTGTGCAGTGCGTTGGCCTGTTACCTGCTTTTTCTGCAGCTCGGAATGGCAAGCGCAGTCTGGCAGGAGGGAGCGCACCCGGTGATCCGCCACAGCCTGCGGGGCATGGGGTTCGGTGTGGCCCTGGCATTCATCGGGATGATCTCATTCCTGTTGGCAATGGCCAGGCTGCACCACGGCATCCTGTTCTGCGGCAGCCTGCTGGCAATGCGGGACAGTCGCCGGCGCTGGGCCTTTGATGAGGTGGTGGCATCAACTGAGCTTGGCAACCGGGAGATCATCGCCGCCGCGATCTGGCATGCACTGCGGCGCGTGATGCCGCCGCTGGCATTGAGCCAGCTTGTGCTTGCCGTGATGTCCGGAATATGGGTGGCTGATCTGATGCATGACAATCCGGTTCTGGCAAGCTTCTGGCGCTGGCTGCTGCCGCCACTGTTCCTGTTTTGCATGCTGCTGCTTTCCAGCCTGGCCGTTGCCACGCTTTGCGCGCTGGCAATCTCCACCAGCAGCCCACAGCAGCATCCTGCCCAGCCGATGCTGCTGGCTGTGAATGCCTACTTGCTCCAGCTGCTGATGCTGGCAGTCCAGCTTGTGCTGCCGATCTGGAGACCTGATGGGTACTACACCGAATACCCCTCCCTGCTTGATGTGAATCCACTGGACGTGGTTTCCTTCGGCTTTGGAATGCTGATGCCCGTCATCATGGTCCTGCTGCTGGAGCTGATGTGCCGTGCAGGCAATACGCGCAGTTATGCGGCCTTTGCCTTGTTGCCGGTTGTTGGACTGCAGCTGGCATTCGGTTGGGGTGTGATGTCACTGGTCTATGACCAGTTACTGTCCTCGACCTATCCGCTGGATGGACCACTATTCAGCCTTGCTTCCAACTGGTGCATCATCCCGCTTTACCTGACCTATCCCCTGCAGGACTTCGCACGTATTGGTATGCCGGGCTACGCATTGCACTGGATGAGCTTCACGGTATTCCCGGTGCAGTTGCTCCTGCTGCTCGGGACACTCTACTGGTTCGCAAGACGAGCAGCCGGGAACCTGGACCGTGAATTGCGGGTCTGAACCAGCGCTTCTCCCGGGCTTGTGGCGGGAACCACTGCTCCGGGTTAGAATCAAACGGCTGAAATCTGTTTCGATACTTGGGGGTATCGGATATGCGAACTGGTACTGCAGGCCACTAAAGAATGTGGCCAATTGTCGTGCTCGCTCTGGCATTGAGTGCCTGTGGCGGCAACATGGGTTCGGGCACTGTCCCTGGACCGTCTCAGATTCGCAGTGAAACCGCACCGGTCTATCGCAATGCGATTGGCGAATCCGAAATCGGCACACTGAATGACTGGCAACGATCGCTCTTTTCCGACCCCGGCTGGAATGCAGTTCCCGCTCCGGTTGAGCGGGATGAATCTGATGACCTGCCTGCTCCAAGCACTGAACTGCTATTGGAGCTGCTCCAGCAGCAGGCAGTTGCAGGCACTGATCAAGCTGGATTCTCGCGTGGCACTTCCGCGCTTGACCCGGTTCCAGTCGGCGCGTACAAGCCTGGCGATGTTGATGTTAATGGCATTCCCAGTTTCGGCTGCAATGCCGACCCGGCAATGATCGACATTTACCACATTGAGGATGTGATTGGCAGTTTTCCACTGGATGAGCAACTGCTCCTGCAGTCCCCTGTTGGCTATGTGTTCCAGGGCATCCCTACTACTAACCATTTCAACAAATATGCCGGCTTCACCTCAACTCCTGCTTCCATCTCGCAGGCGCTGGCCCAGCAGGACGACCAGTCCCAGAACATTGCGATCAGCAGCATTGCCTATCTCGCTGCGCAGGATTTCTCCGTCTCACCCGGTGAGGGCAGTGGCCCTGGAGGCCCGAATGACTGCGGCCTGCAGGCATACAGCATCCGAAATGCCTACTGGATGAGCTGGAATGAGAAATCCTTCGCGCTGCCCTCGGGCCAGACCACTGCGCTATTCAACATTTTGCCTGGTCCGCTGGGTGAAGCACAGAGCGGGCTGACCAACCCCATAACTTCCACCACGGCGGGCCAGCAGCCCTTCCTGTTCGGTTCCTGGATCGAGCATTACGGCACTGGCTACATCGTCGGCATTGAATCTGCCAACAGCGGCTGCCAGATGTTCGATGACATTGCCAACACCGATTGGCGCGACAGGGTGATTGGTGGCGACCAGCCCTACCCGAACATCCTGCACAACCCGCTGTACGGCATCCTTGCGGAACGCTGGCAGCAGTCAGCCATACCGGATACGGACGAATGGAACAGCCAGCTCGGCTGGCCCGTGGCCCGTCCCTTTGCCTATAACAATGGAGCGCAGCTGCTCAGTGCGGACGGCCCCTACTATGCCTTTGGACAGTTCTTCGAGCGCGGCTTCATCTGGTGGCTGGACTACGACCAGCAGGCCAATCCGACGACAAGCGACCGCGCAATCCTGTACACCTTCAATGGCAGCAATACATTCTGCGATGGCACGTTCACGCGCAGCTACCCTTACCTGCATTACAACAATAAACCCAGTGCCCCGCTTGCCGCTGACCTGCTGGTTGACCAGTATCTAACTGGAAATGGCAATTGGCGAACTGTCAGCCCGGACCAGGATGGCCGGCTGCTGCGCGTACCCTGGACGGATGAGGGGGCCGGCCAGCGCAGTGCCACTGTCCGCGCCCTTGCCAACCCCTATGGAGGGGTGACCGTCAACGGTGTTGACATCGGCCATCCGGAGTGGGGAAAGGGCCTGTACCGCAGCTGCACCTGGCTTTGGCAGGATGGCACCGTCACACCAGCCGGCACTGACTACGACCCGGCGCAGTTCGACGTGCTGCACACTTACCTGGAGGATGGCACTGACATCGAGGCCATCCGCCGCATCAGAGCCCAGGTTGTGGATGCCGACGGCAACATCGCCTATGTTGACAGCCTGCCGCTGCAGATCGGCGACGGCAGCCCGGGGGCTGCTCCCTCTCTGAGCGTACTGCGCGCTGACAACGGTGTGTATCCGAGCGGTTATGAGGCACTGATTGATGACCTCGGGGAAATCGGCCTGCCATTCAGCACACGCGGCTGGGAATCGGGTATCGAACAGCAGCTTGCAGACGAGGGCTGCCAGCTGGCAATCTGGTATGACGGCGGACCGGGCAGCCTGGACGAACTTGGAAACATACAGGCCGACTGGACCAGCGCAGAACGTGACTCACTGACCGGCCTGCTGGAGCTGGGCATTGCCGTCCTGCTGCTCAGCCAGGATGTCGCTGACAATCCGGACCTCACCCCCGGCAATTTCTGGACCGAGCGTTTCGGCATGCAGCTGTTGCCGGGAGGCCAGTCCGGCACCGGCCTGCAGGATACGTGGGGGCAGGTTCCCGGCGGACGGATTGCCGATTTCGGCGGCGGCTGGCTTCCCTCGTCCGCCCAACACATGTCTGCCGCTTCACTGGCTTCGCTCGAGGCGATCTGTGGCGCCGTGGAACGCGGCTCCGCCGATGATGGTACCCAGCCGATGCTGGTGTCCGTCGACCCCGCCCTGCCCGTCTGCGGCATTGGCAGCACCACCAACTGGCCGGGAGCCAGCCCCACATTCACTGCGGGCAGCTTCCTGTCTTCAACATCCACAGGTCCGGCCCAGGCCCTGCTGAGCTGGGGCAGCACTGCGGCTCCGCATTTCATTGATGGCAACCTGCCTGATCCGGTCATTTCCGATGGCAATGCGCGCCTGTGGGTCTATGGCCTCAGCTGGGCAGCCAGTTCTCCTGTAGGCTACCAGGGCAGCGATCGCGTGCCCGTTGCCAGGAGCAGGATGCTTCAGAACATCCTGCGCTGGCTGGACAATGATTCCCGCTACTTTGACCCGCTGCGACCACGTGGCTATTCAGGTGAGCCGGAAATCCTCTCGGTCACGCCATACCTGATCAAGTCAGACGGGCAGATCACTCCCGGCTCCTCTTCCCATACTGGAGTTGACTATCCGGACCCGAGCGGCAGCGATGTGCTGCGCAGCAGTCCCAACCTGCCGGATGAGAACCACCTCGTTGTCAGTCCGGAGCATGACTCGGATGAGGACGGTATCAATGCCAATGACCTTGACCTGCAGTTCCCCTTCTACGCCTACATCACCTGGGATGACAGCAAGGGCCAGGCAAACGGCGTGATCGAACCTGAAGAGATCCTCGACATCAGCTATGGCGGCCTGTTGCTGAAGGACGACATTGACTGGCAACGGGCCAATCCCAATGCCGGCAACTATGTCCAGCCCAGCCAGCTCAACATTCAGCGTGCCGTGGCCGGATACTACCTGTCATTCACGGGTGACAGTGGTGATGAGCTCCGGGCCACTTTTGGCACGGCAGCGCCGCAGCTGGCTACTACGCAATCCCGACCGAAGCTGCTTGTGGAGGCAGTAGCCCATTGGCCAGCAGATGCAGCCTACGGTGGCCAGACGCCCGTGCTGCGCTGGAGTATGTTCCCTGGCCATAAGGTCCAGTCTCGCAACTACATCACGGGCACCAGCTGGGTTGATGGATATGCCGGTGAATCCCCCATCCCCTGGGGCTTCTTTGTCGGAACGAACGATATCGACCCTGGCATGAAGAATTTCGGCGATGCAGATGTACTTCGCCTGCTGGGAGATTTCAGCCATGTCGGCGATGGCAATGGCCGCAGCATGCTGTTTGATTACGCTACGGTGCTGGCCTTTGACGGCGACCTGGATGACGACAATGCTGCCGGCACGGCAGACAAGATTCCGATCCGTGTCCGCCTGATCACTGATTACGAAGCATATGGCAAGTATGCAGCTGAGGGCGGGACCTGGCCTGACCAGTTCCCCCCGGCGGACAGCTTCATTGAAGGGGGCTGCTACGTTTCACTTGCAGGCAGGGGCAACGTTTGCATGGTCGTAATGGACAATCCGGAGAAGTTTGATCCACACGATTTAATCACCAAGGTTGATCACGGGGAATACGTTTACGACATAGACCTTCATTTCATCGTCGACTGCGCACCCGGACCACTGGATGTTGATTTGGACTGGAATTACCTCGGTGGCTTGTGGGGAACGTCCGGAAACACGCAGCCTGTTGGGACATTCCCGGTGGAAGGCGAACTCGACGAAACAGTGAGTGTGGATTTCACACCTGCTGGTGGACCAGGTACCTATTACTTCTCTCTAATGGTGACGAACAGCATTAATGAGACGGCATTCTACTACTGGCCGGTTCCAGTTGTAATCGAGTAGCAACCTACCAATCATATCTGTTTCACGTGATCTCGTGAAACAGATATGATTAAAGGTACTTGAAATTTGATTAATGTGTACGTATACTGTTTTCATAGCTTCGGCTGCTCTCCTCGAGCATGCTGGAAGACACGCGCAAATGAGGAAGTAGGAATTGCTTGAAAAGCATTCGAACTTTCGGATCACAGGGGCTGCTGTGAACCTCGCAGTCCTTTGCGCGCATTTTTCAATCCCACTCACCGCACATCCCGACCGTGCGGCAACTATTGCTTCCCAACATTCCGGCCGTCCTGGACCGGCCGAGATTAACCGGCTGAAACTCACCGCATGAGGAGGTACCTGATGTCCAGTCGTGGCACGCGCGTTGCCACTCGAAACCCTGCCCCCAGGGCGGGTCAATCGCGTTTATTAATTATTTCCATACCAACATCTATAGGAGTTATCATGAAGACTCATGTGAACTGGTGTAAGCATCTCGGGCTTTCGCTCGTGGCGCTTACGGTAGTCTTCGTAGCAGCTTCCTGCGGTGGTAACGGCGGTGGTATCTCGGCTAATGTCGAGACCACGACCGGTACCTCCAACACCGTGATCGACGGAGGTCGCAACGGTGTTGTATCAGCGGAGCTTACCGTCTCTGAGAATGAGATCGGCAAGCTCAGTGCTGAGCAGCAGGCACTGCTTTCAGACGCGGGCTGGAACCAGCCCTACATCGTCCCCAAGGCCGGCACCCCGATCCAGGGTCCGAGCCATGAGATGCTGATGGCACAGCTTCGCGAGATGGCTGAGCGCGGCGTCGAGATGCTGCCCCGCGGCGTCGAGGGAGAAGGCACCAAGGGAGCCAGCTGGCTTGACCAGCGCGGCTTCAACCCGGGCGTTGACAGTGGCCTTGTGAAGGGCCAGTACAAGCCCGCCGACACCGGCGCCAATGGCGTGCCGGACTTCGGTTGCAACGCCTCCGGTGCACTGATGGCCGACAACGGCCAGTCCGACATCGAGGACGTGATCTTCGCCTACGGCGGCAGCATGCCGGCCCAGGCGATCAGCTGGGTGGCTGAGGGTCTGTCGACCATCAACCACTTCAACAGCGTCGGTGGTGGTGGTGACGATGCGTACACCGCGATCTACCAGCTGTTCGCTGACAGCGAGACCGCGAACCCGAGCAACCAGGGCAACAACGACATCGGTGAGATCGGCTACCGTGCCGACCTCGGCCCCTATGGCATCGGTTACGGCCAGGGCAGCGGCCCCAGCGGCACGCTGTGCGACGGAACCGCCTACGGTGTCCGCAATGCGTTCTGGATGACATTCAACGAGAAGTTCTTCGCCCTGCCCAGCGGCCAGGCGACTGCCCTGTACAACGTGCTGATCGCCCCCAGCGGTGATGAGGGTGCGGACCAGGTCAGCCCGATGGACACCTCCGCGAACTTCCAGACCTTCTACTTTGGCAACGTGTCCTCGTGCTACGGGGATGCGATGATCGTCGGCATCAACGCCGCTGACAGCGGTTGCGACATGTTCGACGAGGCCTCCAACGCGCCGTGGCAGGACCGTACGGCGGATGGCAACAGCTACCCGAACATCCTGCACAACCCGATCTTCGGCGTGATCCTTGCCCGTTGGGCCGGCGGCAACGCTGACTCCAACAGCCAGTTCTTCGGCGACGGCAGCTTCCCGAGTGCCGCCAGCACGATCGGCTGGCCCGTGGCCCGTCCGTTCGCATACAACAACGGCGCCGCCCTGTTGAATGCCAACGGTGCGTACTACGCCTTCGGCCAGTTCTTCGAGAAGGGTTTCATGTGGTGGATCGACTACGACCAGAACACGAACCCGACCGCGAGCGACGAAGCCCAGATGTACGTCTACGACGGCAACAACACCTTCTGCGAGGGTGAGTACTCCAAGGTCGAGCCCGACGTGTTCTACGGCGGCGCTGGCGACCTCGGTGTCGGCATCACCGTTGACGGCGTGCGCTACGGCGGCGGCGACTGGTCCTCCCCGCAGCTTTCCGACGATGGTAGCTACTACCAGATCGGCATGCTGCTGGACGAGAACACCGGTATCAGCAGCGTGACCATCGCTGCCAGCGCGCACGGCTTCGGCGGTGTGACCGCTGACGGTGCCGATGTGGGCCACCCCGAGTGGGGCAACTGCCTGTACAAGCACAGCACCTGGTCATGGCGTGACGGTACGATCACGGCAGCCGGCACGGCCTTCGATCCGAGCCAGTTCGCCCGTACCCACACCTACAGCAGCAATGCGATCAAGACCAATGTCGAGGGTGTGTACACGATCCGCAACCAGGTCGTGGACGCCGATGACAACATCGCCTACGGTGACAGCCTTCCGATGCACCTCGGACACGGCGGCGCCGGTGGTGGCGGTGGTGACACCGAAGTCTGGGTCATCCGCAACGACGGCGGTGACTTCCAGCTCAACCTTGACGCCCTGACCGGCGACCTTGACGCCCTTGGCGTTGGCTACAGCGTGGTCGACTACAGCGCAACCGTCGCTGACGACTTCGCCGCCAACCCGAATGCGAAGGTCGCGATCTGGTACCGTGGTGGACCGGGTGGCGCGGGTGAGTCCGCGACCTACACCACCGCCTGGACCAGCGGTGAGATGGACAACTACATCCAGCTGATGAGCGACGGCTTCGGCGTGATGCTGATGAGCCAGAACCACGGCTACGATGGAGACCTGTTCTTCACCAACGGCTGGAGTGGCATCTACGGT
>JAGRNR010000002.1:0-178549 GCA_020440645.1 bacterium
CTCCTCGGAGTCGGTACGGGAGACCGTGCCGTCTCCGGGGCGCCTGCGGGAATCTTTGTGACCTGGAACCGCGTGGACGACCCGCGCGTGACGGGTTACTACCTTTACCGTGACACGGCATCCATTCCGGATCCGCCGGTGGACGGTGTGATCGACCCGGGCCTGCGCGTCAATGGTGGCGGACTGATCGCCAACCCTGACAGCGGTGCCACGGTGACATTCAATGACATCTTCTCCGTCGTGGTGGGTGAGACCTACTTCTACCGCCTGACGGTCGTCAACCTTGATGGCGATGAAAGCTATCCCAGCAATGAGCTGAGCTGGACCATCAGCCTGCATACCGCTGGCAATGTGACACCAGACAGTGCGTACTGGGGTAATGACGTAGTGGTGGACGGGACGAACTTCCTCAGCTACAACGCGGCCACTGACTTCGTCGTGTTCCCGACATACGATGGTGGCACCATTGAGGGCGCAATCGTGGACTGGCAGGACACCGCGATCACTGTCACTGTGCCGGAGCCGGCGGTCAGCGGTCCTCTGGGCGTGCTGATCGATGGTGTGGTTTCCTTCACTGACAACAGCCTGACCATTCTTAATCCCGTCATAGGGGATCTCGATCCGAATCCGGGTTTTGTCGGCCAGGCTGTCACGATCAATGGCGTCGGCTTCGGGGCCAGCCAGGATGTTGGTGACGACCTGCTGTTCGGTGGTGCCAGCTTCACAGGTACGATCAGCAGCTGGTCTGACAGCGCAATTGAGATCGTGATTCCTGAAGATGCAGTTGCCTCGAGCGTGCAGGTGGTCAAGAATGCAGCCAACAGCAATGAGCTGCAGTTTATTCCCCGCGCGGAGATTCTCAGTGTTGACAACGATGGATTCCAGGAAGGTGAGGAAATCACCCTGACAGGCCGCCATTTCGGGGCCGTTGAGGGAACCGCCGCCCTTGATGATGCAACTGTACTGACCATCAGCAGCTGGACCGACACGGAAGTCACCCTGTTGCTTGCCGGAAGCGCCGGTGCCCACGGCATCATCCTCACGTCAGATGCCAATGGCACAAGCAATACGTTTGACTACAACATCGGTGAGCCGCTCAGCGTGTCACTGGATGGATTCACGGCTGGCCAGGTCTATCGTCCTGGTGATGACCCGGTGGCCGGGGTGACAACGGCTGATGATGCTGAACTCGTCGAGCTGCTGCTCGGCGGCAATGTGGTAGCCAGCTCGGATACCGCACCTTTCGAGGGCATGACCCTTGTGATCGCTGACTACATCAATGGTGCCTATGACGTGGAACTGCGTGCCACACGTCGCAGCATTTCCGTCACGAGCGATCCGATCGGCATCCTGCTCTACTCGCTGGTTGGCGACGTAAACGCGGACGGCAGCGTGGATGAACTGGATCGGGATGCCCTGCTGCCACTGATCGTGAACCCGCTGCCTCCGCTGGAGATCATGCCTTGGTGGGACACGGATGAGGATGGTACGGTGACCGAGGCTGACCTCAGCCTGGTCGGTTACAACTTCGGCAACATCCTCAGCAGCGACTAACAGAGCTCACCACAGGCCGCTCTGCTCGATCAGGTCGTACTGGGCGCTGCGCTCGACCGTGCCTGCGGACATCGGCAGGTTGATCTGCATCAGCGCTTCCGTTTCGTCGTCGAACTGCGGCCAGTACAGCAGGCCATCCGCGTTCGGGTTGCCGGACCTGGCGAAGTTGCAGAGGTAATCCCCGATCCGCTCGGAAAGCAGTTCGCTGCCCCGTCCATACGCAATCTTGATCGGGAATGTGCCGAAGAAGTAGGGCAGTTCTGAGCCATGGAACGTGCCGACACCGGTCAGGCGGGCCGCCGGGCTTTCATAGTCAAAGCGGTATAGCCAGCTTTCAGTGTCAATTGACTTCATGCTGTCCACGATCTCCCGAGCCCCTGCGCCAAATCCGTCACTGATGAAGCTTGTCAGTTGTGACAGTGCCAGTTCCGTATCAGTCGCGGGGTAGAGATTGACGGCCAGCGATGCATGGATGCCGAAGATGCCCGCCATCATGTTTTCATACTGGCTGAGGCTGCGGAAGCGAAGACCGAGGGTGAACATTCCCCCTTCGTTGCGCAGCGAGCCCGCCATGACGGGAATCCTGGCCTGCCTGCCCGCTGCAAATACTTCGGCAGGACTCTCCTGCAGCACGTACCCGTCAATGCAGATGCTGTCGTCCATCGACATCATATTCACAATGTCAAAGTCCGTACGCAATGGAGATACATTGCCGGAGCCCTGGATTTCCCTCCAGTCGACACGGCGCAGTGCAGAAAAATCCTCCAGTCCGAGCCGATCCATGTTCCGTGTTGCCCATTCCTCCCCAATTTCCTGCATGCTCTGCAGTCCGTTGCGCGGGCTGTCCAGGAAGCGCAGCCTGTCCGGGGCACCTCCACTCATCACAATCGCCTTGTCAAACAGGCCCTCCGCCAGGGGACTGCTCATCAGGGCGCAGATGCTGACTGCCCCGGCGGACTCACCCATCAGGGTTACGTTCCCCGGATTACCACCAAATTGCCGGATGTTCTCTTCCACCCACCTAAGCGCTGCTATCTGGTCCAGCAGGCCATAGTTTCCGCTGCTGCCGGTACCTGACTCAGCGCTAAGTTCCGGATGGGCAAGGAATCCGAGCACACCGAGCCTGTAGTTGAAGGTCACCACCACGTTTCCCTTTGCGGCGAGAGCGCTCCCGTCATAGACGGATTGGCTGGCACTGCCGTAGCGAAACGCCCCGCCATGGATGAATACGATGACCGGCAGGTTTCGCTGCTGCACATCCGGAGTCCAGACATTCAGGTATAGGCAATCCTCTGACTGCTCCCCCACATCCGCAAACAGCAGGTTGAATGGCTGGGGACAGGATGGACCAAACTGCACCGCCTGGCGAGTGCCTTCCCATTGAGGAGCAGACTGTGGTGCCTTCCAGCGTAATTCTCCAATTGGTGCCGCGGCATAGGGAACACCGAGAAACAGCTGGCTGATTTCATTGGCTGTTCCCTGCAGCCTCCCCTGGGCAATCTCCACTACAGGACCGCTTGGGCTTTCATCAACCTGGGCCAAGGCAAACACTGGAAACAGCAGCAGGCATGAAATGGCAATCAATGCAAGCAGGTCGCGGAAACCCCTTTCAAGCTGGCTTGTCCTGTTGGAAATGATGTTTAGCATGTCTTTACAGGCAGGAAGCAACCTGCATACAGTCTGACACTGGGTTGAGAAGCTGCGTTCATGCCTTGAAGCCTGATTGTTTCTTACAGTCAGTTACCTTAGATGGTATATTAACTCTGACTTCATCTTGTAAAGACCGGAGAAAATCGTGCTGCGTAAGCTCGCATTCGGACACATCACAATTTTAATAATCGCAGGCCTGCTGCTGTTGGGCATCAACAGCTGCGGATCAGGCCAGGGACAGCTTGGGGGCCAGATTGCAAGCCAGCCCGAAACCACGAATACTTCCCTTGCGGAACCCACCCAGTCAACTCCCGCTTTCAATATCGGCGGTATTGACGGACTTGATCGGCAGGTCAATTACACGGATGCCGATCGCCTGATTCCCGGCTCTGATTTCGCCACTGCGCTGCCAAACGCCCGTGTTGTGGCCAGTGGCACTTCCGCCGAGTTCGCACCGGAATTTGCTCCGGACCTTGACCCGGCACTGGTGAACCCCGCTTACTGCGTATACGTGTTCAACCTGGGCGACTACGACCAGGAGATCCAGCTCGTGTTTGGTGTGTCTGACCCGCCGGAAACAGAGGAGGACCTCTACTTCGGAATTGCCAACTATGCCACCGGCCGCTGGGAATGGCGCCAGAGCGACGGCAGCCGCACACTGTCACTGACCGAGTACACGAACTACATCAGCCCCGCCGGCCATATCTTCTTCACCGTGGCGATGACCGGCATCGATGCCGCCAATGTGGACTTCGTGCGCATCGGCACCGGATTCCCGCCGACGGGAGCGCTGCTGGCGGATGTGACCATCGGCCCCTATCCGCTGACCGTGAACTTCACCGCCAACTTCGTTGACACTGACGGCTACTTCGCTGAGTACCAGTGGGACTTCGATAACAACGGCGTGATCGATGAGACGACCACCGAGCCGACCCTCGAGCATGTGTTTGAGGTGCCGGGGACATACATCACACGAGTGCATGCCGTTGACAATGACGGAATGGAAGGCACGAATTTCCGCACAATCAACGTGACCGGCGTGCTTCCCCCGAACCCCCCGGAGAATGTCCAGGCAAGCGACGGTACCTACGGAGGAATCGTGCACATCAGCTGGGATGATCCCAGCAGCGGCATCAACCCGAAGGGCTATGAGATATTCCGCGCAGACACCGAGAACGGGAGCTATACCTCCATCGGTGCGGTCAGCTTCGCCTTCAAGTCCTTTGATGACGATACCGTCTCCGACCAGACCGTCTACTGGTACTACGTCCGCTCCCTGCATGACACAGCCGGCAACAGTGTCCCGAGCGAGTCCGATGACGGCTTCATGGGGATCCTCAACCCGCCCACCGACCTGATCTGCGGTCAGGGACTGCTGCCTGACAAGATCAGCATCAGTTGGACGCATCCCGTTGACGGCGCGACACCGGAAGGTTATGACATCTTCCGCAGCCAGACCGAAGGCGGCCTCAAGGTTTTCGTTGCCGGGGTTGGCTTCGTCAACTTCTACCAGGATGACGCGGTACCTGACGGCAAGACCTATTACTACTACATCCAGAGCCGCCGCACCAATTTCAGCAACAGTGACTTCAGCGAGCCGGCGACCGGATTCGTCTCGCAGCTCGAAACCCCGACAAATGTGGCGGCCAGCGATGATGCCAGCCCGACCATCGTCACCGTGACCTGGACCCATAGCGGTGGTTCCCAGGTTCCGGCGGGTTATAACATCTACAAGGCGAATGCCGTTGACGGTTCCTACATCAAGGTCGGTACGGTTGGCTATGTGGAGACCTGGGATGACGTCGCTGCCACGGACGGGGCGGAGTACTTCTACAAGGTCAGTGCCTACAAGGCCGGCTGGGATGAGTCAGCCCTGAGTGACCCGGACGGTGGCTATGTCGGTCTCAGTGCACCTCAGTCACTCAACGCCTCGGACGACGAGGTTTTCCAGGTGACAGTTACCTGGCTGCCTCCCACTATTGGTCCGGACCCGGAGGACTATGAGATCTTCCGCGCGGACACGATCGACGGCACATATGTCTCGATCGGAACAACGATCGATACCGTTTACATTGATTCGGATGTAAACGGGAACACCGGATACTACTACTATGCCGTATCCAGGAAGACCGGTTATGTGAACAGCCCGGCATCCAACATTGATGAAGGGTATGCGGCTGACTGATCCTGGTCCTAGCTGAAAAGAAAAGGCCACCTCCGGGTGGCCATTTTTTTCCGCTTCGGGGTGGATTGGCCTTAAGCTCCTGTCTGTCCGCCGCTGCTCAGGTACTTGCGCAGCCTGTCGTCCAGCACGCTCTGCCAGGTGGTGAGGATGGAATGCTTGCTGATCTCAGCATGCTCACCGCGCTTCAACCAGGATTCATGGCGCAGCTTAAGCAGGCTGCTTTCCTCGCTCGGACGGTCAATCGTGAAGCAGACCTCATGCGGGAACACTCCGGCACGTGGCCTCAGTATCCGGATCCGGATCAGCCGCTCCGTGACAACCTCGGTGACAAGTCCGAGCAGTGCTCCGTCCTCACCGCCGCATGATTCCATGAACCTGCCGCCCACGGTAGGTTCCAGCCTGACTTCGGTGGTATCGCTCAGCAGGGTATAGGGGGCTTTCCACCACTGGCCGATTTCGGTGGTCAATGCCCGCCAGACAGCGGAGGCGGGAACGTTGAACTCGAACTCATCCTCGAGCAGGAACTCGAAAAGTTCCACTTCAGTTGACTGAAAGCGATGTGGCATTGATTGATCCGATCCCGGGTCCCAGCTGGGAGTGCTGATTTTAGCATTCAGGCCAGTTCCACTACTTGGTCGGACAGTATGATTCCCTTGATGGAATGATGTATTAAAATAACAGCGTATCGAAAATAAAGCTGATCAATAAAGGTAATTAAGTGAATCAGTTACGCTTGGGAACGGGAGTTGATATCAGGATGATTGGACATGGAAGAGGATTTGCAGCCATCCTGCCTTTGCTGTTGGTGGCCTTCGCAGTCGCATGCAATGGACCGCGCTACCAGAAGGCAGAGGCAGTGGCTGAAGCACCTGCTGCGTTCGCGGTCCGGGTGGAGAATCCACGTGAATCAACGGAAGTTGATTTCCGCGCCCCACTGTCCGGGACAGTCAGCAGCAATGGCCAGGTCCAGCTGGCCTTCCAGCTCAACGGGAAGGTCACGGAAGTGCTGGTGGAGGAAGGCGACCACGTGCGGAAAGGCCAGGTGCTGGCTCGACTGGATGACCGCGTCTACCAGGCCCAGCGCACGCAGGCCCTGGGTGCCACCCAACAGGCGTCCGCCCAACTTGAAATGCTCGAAAATGGCAGTCGTCCGGAGGAGATAGCAGCAGCCCAGGCAAACCTTGACAGTGCCCTGGCGGTATTGGACAGGACCAGCAAGGATCTTGAGCGAGTCCAGCTGCTGTTCAGCCAGGGCGTTGTCAGCAAGGCAGACATAGATGCAGTTGAAATGAGCTGGAAGCAGGCTTCCGAGTCGGTCGATGCGGCAAGCCAGCAGCTGGCCATTGCGCGGCAGGGCCCGCGCACTGAGCAGATTGACCAGGCCCGTGCCGCAGTCACCGCCGGCAGTGGCTCAGTGGACCTTGCATCCGTCCAGCTTGAATACACCTTGCTCCGGGCGCCGATGACGGGCACGCTCGTGGCCAGGCAGCTGGAGCCGGGACAGACCGTGCTGGCGGGCAGTCCCGTGTTGGAGATCGCCAACCTGGACGTGCTGGAGATCATTACGGAGATCCCTGAGGGCGACCTGCTCAGTGCTTCCATCGGTGACCAGGCAAGGGTCACCTTCCCGGCCCGTCCGGGGATTGAAGCGCTTGCCACCATCATAACGGTTGCCCCGAAGGCCAGCATGCAGACCCGGGCCTTCCCTGTCACCCTGGCAATTGAACAGGTGCCGCAGGGCATAGTGACAGGGATGGTTGCACTGGTGTCATTGTCATTCAACGAGAACCCGGGTGGGGTGGTGGTACGTGAGAATGCAATTGTTGACGGCCACGTATTCGTGGTACATGAGGGCAGGGCAGTGGAGACACCCGTGCAGGTTCTGGGAGACCGTGGTGGACTGGTGTTTGTCAGCGGCGTCACTTCAACTGACCAGGTGATTGTCAACGGACAGCACAGGGTGGCTGATGGCGATGCGGTGCAGGTGGTTGATGCCCTGGGCATCTCGGAAATCACAGGTCTGGACAGCGAAGGCAACTGAGCATGCTGATAACAAGGATCGCCGTCCGCTTCCCGACACTGACCTTCATAGCAGTCGCATTGCTCGTGATCTGGGGACTTGGATACTTCTTCACCATGAGCCGGCGTGAGGATCCCGAGATCACGATCCGAACCGCACGTGTGATCACCTACTTCCCCGGGGCAATGCCGGAGGATATTGAACAGTACATCACCAAGCCGATCGAGGACGTGGCGGCTGAACTCTCAGAAGTCAGCGACATAGAGTCCATATCGCGGTTTTCGCTGTCCCTCGTGATCGTGAAACTTGACAACGACACTCCAGTGGCGGATGTTGACCAGATCTGGGACAGGCTGCGGACGAAGATCACCGCCATTCGCGACACGCTGCCGGAAGGCTCGACGGAACCGGTGGTTGACGATGAGTTCTTTGAGACTGCCAGCCACATCATCGCCATCAGTGGAGATGACTACTCTCCGCGAGAGCTGGCAGCCTTTGCCGAACGCATCCGCAAGCGCATCAGCCTGCTGCCTGCTGCTGGCCGGGTGCAGATCCTCGGCGAACAGGAGGAACGCATCTGGCTGGAGTTCGACCAGCTGCGCATGGCGCGTTACAACATCAACCTCGATAGCCTGCTGAACAGCGTACAGGGCACGAATGTGCTGATGCCCGGCGGGGAAATCGAAAGTGAGGGCAGCCGCTGGACGATTGACTCAAGCGGCGAATTCAGATCGCTGGAGGACATCCGTCGCTTGCCCGTGACGGGTGCCGGGGGGGCCGGCCAGCTGCGCATCGGCGATCTCGGGGATGTCTACTACGGCTACGAGGATCCTTCAGACCACATCATCCGCGTTGATGGCAAACCTGCTGTGCTTGTCAGCGTGGTCATGAAGAGTGGCCGCAATGTGATGCAGCTCGGAGAGCAGATCAATGCGGAACTGGATGCGATCCGGGACAGCATCCCGGGGGACCTTGAGCTGACTGTTGTGCATGACCAGCCGCAGCAGGTCGAGATCCAGATCGGCAACTTCCTCTCGAACCTGTTCTCGGGGATCCTGTTGGTGGTCGTTATCGTGTTCCTGTTCATGGGACTGCGCACGACCATCCCGGTCGGCCTGGCGATCCCGCTGGTGCTCGTTTCATGCTTTGCGGTGATGAGCCTGATTGGCACCACGCTCCAGCAGATGAGCATCGCCGGACTGATCATTGCGATCGGCATGCTGGTGGACAATGCCATCGTCGTCAGCGACAACGTGATGCGCTACATGGAACAGGGCATCGAGCGGCGCGAGGCCGCCATCCAGGCCACTTCCGAGCTGGCAATGCCGATGCTCAGCAGCACATTGACGACCCTGTTCGCCTTCCTGCCGCTGGCTGCGATGCGCGCGGAATCTGGCGAGTTCGTGCGGGACATCCCGGTGACGGTGAGCATTGCCATCCTGATGAGCTACTTCATCGCGTTGACTGTCACGCCTGCACTGTGCAGCATGCTGATCCGTCCGGGTGGCGGAGTGATGAACAGCCGGCCGCTCGGTCCACTGATGAACTGGCTTGAGGCGGTCTACCGCCCCGTGCTGGCCTGGACGCAGCGTAACAGGATCGTCACCGGGGCAATCGTGACCGTGACCTTCATCGGCAGCCTGGCAATGTTCCCGCTGCTCGGAGTGCAGTTCTTCCCCTCCGCTGACCGCAACCAGTTCAGCATTGACCTGTACATGCCGGAAGGCACGCCGATCAGCGAAACCGAACAGGCCGTGAAGGCAATGGAGCGTGTGCTTGACCAGCACCCCGGTGTGACGACCTACATGGCATCCATTGGCCGCGGTGGGCCGATGTACTACTACAACCGTGTGCCCGGCTCACTGGCGTCATGGTACGGCGAGTTCCTTGTCAACACCGTTGACCGCGCCGAGACCCGCAGCCTGGTGCCGGAGCTGCGCCGTGAGGCCCAGCAGCGTGTGCCGGGTGCAAATGTGATCATCCGTGCGCTGGAGCAGGGCCCGCCGGTAGGTTCCCCGATCCAGATCAAGGTCCGCGGCGAGAACCTGGAGGAGCTGCGCGGGATCGGCAACGAGATCCAGGATATCCTGGCGGACACCCGGGATGTGATCGACATCCGTGACAGCTTCGGCGTTGCCAGCCGGCACCTTGAGCTGGTGGTTGATGAAAGCCAGCTGCGGGCGATCGGCATGACCAGGCGCGACATCAACCGGGTGACGCTGATCAACA
This sequence comes from bacterium, assembly GCA_020440645.1. Lineage (GTDB taxonomy): Bacteria > 4484-113 > 4484-113 > 4484-113 > JAFGCY01 > JAHEFU01. Next base: position 9,639 of record JAGRNR010000002.1, read on the forward strand.
CCAGCGGCCTGGAGGTCACTGAATACCGAGCACCGAGCCGCACGATCCCGGTCGTGATGAGGGTCAAGGGAGAGCGGCGCGATTCCGCCACCGACCTCAACACCTTCTACCTGCATGCCGGCCCGGGATTCCAGCCCGTTCCACTCAGTTCCGTGGCACATTACGAATCCCGCCATGTGATCAGCGAGATCAGCCGCACGGACCGTGAACGGGAACTGACAGTCAGCGCGAACCTCGCCAACAGCAGGCTGGCCAGTGATGCCCTGAAGGACATCAAGCCCAGACTTGATGCGCTTGAGATGGCCCCTGGTTACAGGATTGTGATCAGCGGTGAGGCCGAGGAAAGCGGTGAGGCCTTCGCCGGGCTGGGCAGCGGCAGTGTGGTGGCACTGTTGCTGATCATCCTCGTGCTGGTAGCCCAGTTCCGCAGCATCCGCATCGCCATGGTGGTATTCATTGCAATACCCCTGTCCCTGATCGGGGCGATCCTCGGCCTGTATGTCAGTGGCTGGCCATTCGGCTTCACAGCCGGCCTCGGCCTGATTTCGCTGGCCGGCATCGTTGTCAACAACAGCATCGTGCTGATGGACTTCATCATGGAACGGCTGCGACAGGGACAGGATATGGAGGAAGCGATAGTAAAGGCAGGTGAAAGGCGCCTGCGCCCGATCATCCTTACCACTGCAACTACCATCGGTGGCCTGTTGCCACTGGGACTGTGGGGCGGCAGTATGTGGGCACCGATGGCCTGGGTGATCATTGGCGGACTGGTTGTCGGCACGGGATTGACCCTGATCGTGGTACCGATGATCTTCCGCACAATGGCCGGCAGCCGGGCACTCGAGATAGTTCAGCAAGACCGGTAATCCGCATAGGGTTGCGACTAGACCATGCAAGCAGGATCTGGTCTGCTAATCGGGTGACAATTCAGCCCATAACGTACAATCAGGCCATATGGCAAATAGCGGATTTCGGATGGCTGGAATGCGGGGCGCTGCATGACAGGCAGGAAGCGGCAAGCGGGCGTTGAACTGGATGCAGGTGAACTGCCAGTCGTAGGCTGGCGTGAATGGGTGCGCCTGCCGGATCTGTGCCGCCCCTACATCAAGGCCAAGGTTGATACCGGAGCACGCACTTCTGCCCTGCATGCCCATGACTTGCGGATCTACACCGAAAATGGCGTGGAGATGGTGCGCTTCACCATCCATCCAAGGCAACGAAATGAGGAAAAGGCGATCACCATTTCGGCACCAGTGATAGATCACCGCCATGTTCGCAGCAGCCACGGTAAAACCACATTCCGTCCGGTTATACTGACAACCCTTGAAATTCTGGGGCAGCGCCTGCCGATTGAGCTGACGCTTGTCGGTCGGCACAGCATGAAGTTCAGGATGTTGATCGGACGGCAGGCTTTGCGGGGCCGGTTCCTGGTCAACACAGGTGAATCCTACCTATCCGGTAGATTGCCTCGCCGGAGCCCTGCAGCAAGGGAACAAAGCATTACCACTATCGGGGAGGAATCCTGATGAAAATTCTGATCCTGTCACGCAAGCCGTCGCTCTACTCGACGCGCAGGCTGAAGGAAGCCGGTGAGGCCCGGGGACACGAGGTGCGCGTGGTTGATTACCTGCGCTGCTACATGGATATCACCTCGCATCGTCCCAAGGTGATGTACCAGGGCCATCCGCTGACAGGAGATGCAGTGATTCCGCGAATCGGTGCGAGCTACACGTTCTACGGAACTGCGGTGGTGCGCCAGTTTGAAATGATGAATACATTCAGCGTCAATGAAAGCCAGGCGATCTCACGTTCGCGTGACAAGCTGCGCAGCCTGCAGATCCTTGCCAGGGAAGGAATTGGCCTGCCGGTTACAGGTTTTGCACACAGCACGAAGGATGTCGATGGCCTGCTAAAGCTGGTCGGCGGAGCTCCGCTGGTTGTCAAGCTGATTGAGGGAACCCAGGGCATCGGTGTGGTGCTGGCTGAAACCAACCAGGCGGCCGGTTCCGTGATCGAGGCCTTCCGTGGCCTGAGTGCAAACATCCTCGTGCAGGAATTCATCAAGGAAGCGGGTGGCTCCGACATCCGTGCAATTGTGATCGGTGACAAGGTGGTCAGCGCGATGAAGCGTACTGCGCAGGCTGGTGAGTTTCGCTCAAACCTGCACCGCGGTGGCAGCGCCAGCAAGGTCAAGCTGACTCCAGAGGAAAGGATGACCGCCGTGCGCAGCGCAAAGAAGCTCGGTCTCGGCTTTGCCGGTGTGGACATGCTGCGCAGCAACCATGGCCCGGTCGTGATGGAAGTGAACAGCAGTCCCGGGCTGGAAGGCAGCGAGGGGGCCACCGGTATTGACATTGCCGGCAAGGTGATCGAGCTGATCGAAAAGCGCCATGCGGATGCCACCATCCACAAGACGCGCAGCAATATCCGGCACTGATTCACCCGATCCAACTACAGCTTATTGACTGATCAGCAAAAGACTTTCGACGTCTCTGGCGCTATAATTAGCAGCCCTCAGGAGAGGTGACCGAGTGGTTTAAGGTGCTCGCCTGGAAAGCGGGTGTACGGTAATACGTACCGAGGGTTCGAATCCCTCCCTCTCCGTTTTGGATTTCCTCCGTCCCTCAGCCGCTGACCTTGATCCAGTACCACTCGTTTTCATGCATGCTGTGCAATGGCTCCATGCCCGCCGGCATTGGAAGCACTACCTTGTCCGCACTGATGTTCTTGAAGGCCCGGAACAGGGTGCCGATATCGCTTTCCTTGATGAAGTGATGTGGGATGCCGACTTCCAGGCCACTGCGCAGGACTACTGTCTGCTCATCAATGAAGTCAGCCTGGTGTTCAGCTGGAGCATTGCGGATGCCCGGCAGGCTGATGAGAGCGGTGCCGCTGATGGCCTTGATGCGCTTGATCTCGGCAATAGCCCGTTCCAGGTCGCGTTTCTTGCCGTGGTGGATCACGTCTATTGCAAGGATCACGTGGAAGTAATTTCCACCGTAATTTAGCTTGCGGTAGTCCGCACTGAGGATATTGACCGTCTGCTCGAACCCCGCCAGGGTTTCACGGGACTGGACCAGAGCTTCATTGGACCAGTCGATGCCGGTGGCCCGCCAGCCGATCTCAGCCAGCTGCTTCAGGTGCCGTCCGTTTCCGCATCCGATATCCAGCGCGCGACGCGACTGCTGGGGCAGGTCCCCGATGTAGCTCAGTACCCGCGGATCAGGCGGCAGGCTGCGAAGAGCCTCATTGGCGTTGCGCCGGTCCCAGATTTCCTTTTGCTCGGGAACAGTAAGGTCTCTCATTTATGAGCCTTCAGCTTTCGCTGCCAGTCTTGGGCCTGAATACCCAGAGCGAGGCATTCCCGGCCTTTCGCCGTTCCAGCAGCTCAAGACCTGCATTTGACTCAGGAAGGGTATCCGGTGTTCGCATGATTATAAGCGCATCCGCTGACCAGATGTCCGGTGCCTGAGCCAGCCCCGGCAGCAGAGAGCGGGCCATGTCGGTGATGTAAGGCGGGTCGAGGAAACAGCACGAGACCTTCATACCTTCGGGCAGTTGCTTGGCTACAACCCCCGTACACCTGCGTCCATCAACCTTCAGCACCCGTACCCGCTCCTCAATCCCGAAATCACGGGCCGAGGCGCGCAGGTCATCACAGGTGCGGCGGTCCACTTCAACACTGAACAACAGCGGTGCGCCTCGGGAAATGGCCTCAAGGCCGACGATCCCGCTGCCGGCGCAGATATCGAGGAAGGCCCCGGACTGCAGCCGATCAGGAGTGAACAGGTTCATTACCAGTTCACGGACGAATCCCGTGGCCGGCCGGGCCCGGCTGTTCTTCGCCAGCCTGATTTCCCGCCCCTTCAGTTCGCCGGAGGTGATCCGCATCCGGGGATTATAGTGCTGGCTCCCGGGCACTCTTTGTTTAACCCTTACTTTGCTATAATCTGAAGTCTCACCGTATTACATTGCAAGGGGTAGTTTCCTATGTCAATCCGTCGTCGCATCAAGGTGGAGCAGCGTGACCGCAAGGACGTGCTGAACGAGGCGATCATCTCCCAGGATGAGTTCCTCGAGAAGTTCTTCTCACGGCCCAGCAAGTTCCAGTTCTTCTTCGGTGCGGGCATGTCAGTCAGCGCGGGCATACCCCTGTCCAAGGACATCATTGACGAGATCATCGTCAAGGTCTTCGAGAAGTCAAACCCGGCCAAGCGCGGCCAGTTGTCAGCGGACGAACTGTCCGACTGGGTCAGCCGCGAGAAGTGGTTCAACCCGAACTACGCCTACATCTCAGCGCTTGAAAAGGAATACCCCTCAGCCTACCTGCGCACTGACCTGTTCCGCCGCTACATGGAAGGCCGCTTCCCCAGCCCGGCGCAGCTCAACTTCGCCATTGGCGTCAAGGAAGGCAAGCTCAACAACCGTGTGTACACCACCAACTGGGACACGCTGACTGAGGATGCCTTCTACTGGCTGCGTGGCACCAACTGCACCACGATCAAGGGTCCCGACCAGCTTGTGGAAGTCAAGGACGAGGAGCACCGCTACGTCATCAAGATGCACGGTGACCTTGACCGCTACGATGTCCGATACCTGCGTGAGGGCATGGCCAAGCACAATGACGACCTACGTGACTTCCTCGTGAAGTCCATGAGCAATGTCGGCCTTGTGATCATGGGATACAGCGGCAGTGAGTACTCCGTGATGAACATGCTGATGGAAATCGTGCATGACCATCCGGACGTGCTGTCCGGCGGTCTCTACTGGGGCTACCAGGGCAACATGAAGCATGTGCCCGAGTCGATCACCGACCTGATGGCGATCGGACTGGACAAGGGCAAGGACTTCCGCATCTTCGAAACTGACGACGCGGACTTCCTCTTCGAGAAGGTTGCCACCAAGCTCGGCTTCTCCAGCATCGAGAGCGAGCTGGACGTCGCCTTCTTCCGCTTCAACAAGATGACCTACGGCGAGCTGCGTGAGCGTGAGGGCAGGGTGGTTGCCAACCTGACTGACCTCGTGCACCGTGACCTGCTTGACGAGGGCTTCCTTGTCCGCGACTACAACCTGATCCACGAGGTCTGGAAGTCCGAGACCAGCGGCATGTTCAAGAAGAAGGAAGAGAAGGAACGTGCCGCCCGTGACGCGGAGCGCAAGCTGATCAACCACTGCTTCAACGACCTCAAGCACCAGCAGTTCGCTGATGCGGAAGTGAAGCTGACCGACGTTGCCAAGCACTTCCCCGAGAACCCGCATGTCTACTGGGGTCTCGGCTGGGCCAACTACTGCATGGGCCGCTACCGCGAAGCGCTTGAGTTCTTCGACCGCTCGCTGGCTCTGGATCCCAAGAGCTGGGGCACCTACATTGCGCGTGCGATGTGCCAGCACGACCTCGGCCAGTACGGCGAGGAGATGGCGAACTACGACAAGGTGCTCGAGCTGAAGGGCAACATTGACTACATCTGGTACAACCGCGGCCTTGCCGCCCACAAGCTCGGTGACCGCAATGCGGAGATCGAGTCCTACGAGAGCGCAGTCGCCGTCAATGGCGGTTACTACAAGGCCTGGTACAACCTCGGCCTGTGCTACTACGAGCAGGGCAACATCCTCACTTCGCTCAACTGCTTCAAGCGGGCTCGCGACATCAACGCCAAGTTCTTCAATGCGCGCTACAACTGCGGCATCCTGCTTGGCAAGATGGGCCAGGACGGCCAGTCGATCGCTGAGTTCGAGCACTGCATCGAGCTCAATGAAGACGATGACATGTCCTTCAAGCAGCGCGGCACGGCCGAGCTGATGATCTCCAAGTATGACAAGGCCCAGGAGAGCTTCGAGGAGTACACCCACACGCAGCCGGGCGATCCGGAGGCCTGGGCGAACCTCGGACTGTCATACTTCGGCACAGAGCATTACGACGAAGCGCTGGAGTATACGGACAAGTACCTTGACCGCTATCCCGAAGATGCGCGCATCTGGTACAACCGCGGCCTTGTGCTCGAGCAGCTCGGTGACCGTGAGAAGTCCATGCAGGCCTTTGACAAGTCCCTTGAGCTGAATAATGACAACGACATGGTCTGGTACCGCAAGGCGCTGCTGCTTGGCAACATCGGCCAGTACGGCGGCCAGATCGAATTCCTCACGAAGTTCCTGAACCGCAACTCACAGGACCTGCGAGGCTGGTTCGAACTCGGTGAGGCGAACCGCAAGCTCGGTGAGGCTGCCGAGTCCCGTGAGGAAGTGGTGCGCTACTACACCGCAGCTGTGCAGGCTTATGACAAGGCACTGGAGTGCGACCGTACCCACCTCGAGACCTGGCTCAACAAGACAGTCTCCCTCAACAGGCTGCACCGTTATGATGAGTCACTTGAGTGCATCAATTACCTGCTGCGCTACGACAAGAAGAACGCTGAGGTCTATTACCAGAAGGGCATCGCCGAGGACGGGCTGGGTGACCAGCTGTCCGCCGCCGACACCTTCGCCCAGGCGCTCAAGCTCAATGAGAACCATGCCGACAGCTACTACCGCCGAGGCCTGCTGCTCGCTGAGCTGGAGCAGTTCGCCAAGGCTGTTGACCACTTTGACAACGCCATTCGCCTGCGCCCCGACAAGTGGCAGGCCTACCACTTCAAGGGCATCTCCATCATCAAGCAGAAGGAGTATGACAAGGCCCTTGAGGTGTTTGAGGCAGCACTTGAGCGCTTTGATGACAAGCCGCGCTTCCTCGTTGACAGCGCGCTGGCCTACGTGATGAAGCGCAACATCGACGATGCACGCAAGTGCCTCAACACGGCGATCACCCGCAACCCGAACCTCAAGGCGGAGATCCTCTCCACGCCTGAGTTCAGCGGACTGGTCAGCTAGGAACCAATCAGACTATTCCGGCATGGCCGGGGGCGGCGTCCTCGTCGTCCCCGGCTGCCAGTTTTCTGAGTTCGTCGGGCAGGTTGAACTCCTGCAGGCGCTGCCGCAGGTCAGCTTCGTAGGACTCCTCCCCATCCTGCCGACGCAGTTCATGCAGGCCGTCCAGCTCTGCAAACATCTCCTGGGAGTCCATGCGGGCATCAGTCAGCCGTGCGGAGGCCTGCTGCTCGGCGCGGCGCAGGTCATTCCAGCGCTGGCGCAGGGCGTCCTCCATCAGGCTGATGTCCTCCAGCAGCATGGCGTGGATCCCGAATGCGCGGATCCGTTCGTAGTAGCGGGCATTGGCGCGGGCTGCATCAATCTGGCTGACGAGCTGCTCGATGCTGGAGCGCAGGCGGATCGTGTCGAACCAGTACTGCTCGGCACGCTCAATGTCCTTCGTAAGCTTGTCCAGCCGGGAATCAAGGTCCTCGAGCTTCGCCTGTGTGTTCGGGTAGTGGCTGGTGGACAGCTTCGGCAGCCTGGCCCGTTCCGCATCGCGTGCATCCACCAGTTGCTGCCATTCCTGTTCCCACTCCTCCCGCTCGCCCGGGACCAGCACCCTGGTTACGCTGCGGCTCTGGACGGTCAGGGAACTTGTATGGACGCGCAGGTAGGCTTCCCAGGCATCCAGCACCTTCTGCTGGGAGATCTCCGTCTGCTGGTAATCGTGGTAACTCTGGCTGGCAAAGTGGTAAGCGGCCAGTGGCACGCTGAGCCAGATCAGCATGATGAATACCTTGAATGCCAACTTGGTGATATTGTAACCAATATGGATCGCAGTCACATGGAAGTGGCCCTGCTGGTGATCGGTAACGAGATCCTGCGGGGGGACACCCTGGACAGCAACAGCAACTTCCTGGCGGGACAGCTGGCGAAACGTGGTGCGCGCCTGCGCCGGATCCTGACCATCCCGGATGAGCTGGAGCTGATTGCCAGCGAACTGCGCAGCCTCTCAGCGCAATATGAGCGCGTGATCACCACCGGAGGCATCGGACCGACACCGGACGACCTGACCCGCGATGCCGTTGCCATGGCATTCGATGTCGGGCTCGTGCTGTTTGAGGATGCCGTGGCGGAATGGCAGGCCCGCCGGGGGACGGAGCTGAACGAGGGCCAGCTGGCAATGTGCACATTGCCCGAGGGCTCAAGGCTGATCAGGACGCAGAGCACACCAGCGCCGGGCTTTGCCATCGGCAATGTCTACGTGCTGGCCGGCGTGCCATCGGTGATGAAGGAGATGTGGTCCGCGATCGCGGAAGAATTCAGCGGCACAGTGCAGCACGTTGCCAGTTTCCAGGTGCGCATGCCGGAGTCCCGCTTTGCCGCAGTGCTGCGGGATTACCAAGGCAGGTTTCCGGAACTGGACTTCGGCAGCTATCCAAAGATGGAAGGGGAGTGGTACACGGAGATAAAGGTGCATGGTGATGATCCGGCTGGCGTGGCTGAAGTTGGCAGCCAGCTGGAGGCTGACATCAGGGCGCTTGAATCCTGAGTTCAGTCCTCATCGGAATCCATCAACCGGCTGCAGAACTCTCGCACCGCCTGCCGTGCCTCGGAGTCGCCGAATCCACGACCGGCCAGGAAACCCATCATTGAAGCGGACAGCTTGCCCCGGATCTCCATTTCAACGCGTCGGTCGCCGGTATTGCCGGTCCGCCGACGGTACTGCTCCAGCTTTCCTTCATAGGTCCGGCGCTTGCCTTCAAGCAGTTCCATCGCCGCGCTGAAGCTGTCCACACCGGAACAGTGCTCGCTGACCATCCGCTGGGCCAGCTGCCTGTCGCAGCCCCGTCGCAGCAGTTCCTGCTGCAGTTTCGGAGCGCCAATCGAGCCGCGGGCCATAAGCTGCTCAGTAATCTGCTGGGCGGCGCGCTCATCATCGAGGAATCCGCGCTCACGGCAGAGCCGGATCACTTCATCAACAAGGTCCATCTCCCTGCTGCGCTGGGCCAGCTTGCGTTCCAGTTCACGGGCGAAGTGCTCACGGCGCGTCAGCAGGCGGCAGGCGCGGTCGTACATCAGGTGGAACCTCGACATGCGCTCAGTGCGTTGCCATTCCTCCAGCGGGACCTCAAAGCCGGCTTCCCACCAGTTCGGCACGGTACCCGCAGGCAGCAGGATCGGCTCCCCTTCCTCGGGAACCACCTCCGTCCACTTCTCGCTGCGCCGCGGCCTGAGCTGGGTGATGACTGGCACAGGCACAGCTTAGCGCGTGCCATAATGAGCCGTGGGATTGCGGCGGCTGTTAGAGGGAATGCAGGAGCTCAAGGTGCTGCTCGCGGGCTTGCCGGACCCCGGCGGGGAATGCTGGGTGGTCGGCGGGGCCCTGCGTGACGCCTGGCTTGGACGTCCCGTGCATGACATTGACCTCGCAGTGCCTGATCCGATTTCCCCTGTTGTCGAGCTGCTTGAGCGCCATACTGGACGTAATGCCCATACGGTGAACCAGAAGTTCGCGTCCGCCCGGATCGTTGCCAACGATTATGAGATAGACATCACGCCGCTGAACGGGGACAGCATCGAAGCGGACCTCCGGCGCAGGGACTACTGCATCAATGCACTGGCTGTACCGCTGTCCGTGGTGCTGACAGGCAATGCGCAACCGCGTGACGTGATTGCCGACCCGAATGCGCTGGACGACCTCGAAGCCGGGCGGCTCCGGCTTGTCAGCGCTGCCGCACTGACCGATGATCCCTTACGGGTGCTGCGCGGCTTCCGGCTGGCAGCCCAGCTGCAGATGGAACCTGACAACGCCTGCCGTGAGGCCTGGCGGGTACATGCTGCTGACCTGCGCAAGTCCTCCGGAGAACGCCAGCGCGAGGAACTGGTGCGCTGGTTTTCACTGGCACAGCTGGATACCGGGCTCCTGCAGATCAGCGCCGACAGTGGAGTGCTGTGGCAGCTGTTCCCGGCACTCAGTGACAGTGTGGGCTGCACGCAGAACCACTACCACCACCTGGACGTATGGGACCACACGCTGCTTGCCCTGCGCCAGCTGGACGGCCTGCTGGAGCAGTTGCCTGGACCGCTTGTGGAATTCACCGGCACGTTCTCGCAGGCTATGGCAGCGCAGCTCGATGGTGGTGCATCCGCGCTGGCGCTGACCCGCCTGTCCCTGCTGCTGCATGACGTCGGCAAGCCGGCCACGCGCAGGGATGAGGCCGATGGCTATGTCAGCTTCATCGGGCACCAGAAGGTCGGGGTGGAACTTGTCGAGGAGGATTTCCGCAGGCTGCGCTTTTCCACGGCGGAGCAGGATTTCCTGCATACGATGATCCATGAGCACCTGCGGCTCGGATTCTACAGTGACAATGACCCGCTGCCGGCCAAGTTGATCTACCGCTTCATCCGGACGCTCGGCAATGCGACCCTGCCTCAATTGCTGCACAGCCTGGCGGACTGCGCTGCCGCGCTTGGCAGCGACAGTGAGGAAAGCATGCAGCGGCACATCCGCGCCGCGAGGCAGGTCGCTGAAAACTACATCAATGACAGCCACGTGGCCCGTCCGCCCGTACTGCTCAACGGTGAGGAGATCATGCGCCTGCTGTCACTGCGCCCGGGGCCGGCGGTCGGCCGCTACAAGCGCGCCATGCTGGAAGCGACGGCAGAAGGCTGGATCAGCAGCCCACAGGATGCACGCGAATTCCTTGCCGGGCTGGCCGGGGATACAGGGCGCGAATTGAACGGCGGTTGATCAGCGACTCGCTTCGAGCCGTTCGCGGATGGTTGCCACCAGTTCACTGCGGCTGATGGTGAACTGCTGCTTCTGCTCCTTCCACTCATCGCGGTCCTCCACCTGCTCGGCGATCCGCCGCCCAAGTTCGAGGTCCTTGATGCTCAGCTCTGACTTCTCAAACTCATCACTTCCGGCGATCACAGCGTATGGGATGCCCAGCCGGTCTGCGTACTTGAGCTGCTTCTGCAGGTTGCCGCCGCCAAGGAACATCTCAGCCGGGATGCCGGCATTGCGCAGCTCGCTGGTGATGGCGATGTAGTCCGCCATGCGCGACTTGTCCATCACGGTCACCAGCACTTCGCTCGTGGCCCGGCGCTGGTCGATGCGGCCAAGCTCGGTCAGGGCGGCCAGCAACCTGTCAACGCCGACACTGGCCCCGACGGCCGGCACTCCCTGGCCCTCGCCAAGGAAGCGCTCAACCAGGTCGTCATAGCGTCCGCCACCGAACACCGAACCATAGCTTGGCAGGTCGGTCAGTGTCACTTCGAACACCGGTCCGGTGTAATAACCCAGCCCGCGGGCGAGGTGCAGGTCGAAGATCCAGTTGGAACCGCGCATGCCAAAGGCATCAAGCATGCTGATCAGTTCCTCGATCTCGTCCAGGCCCTCGTTGCCAAGCTGGTTGCCGGCGAACAGGCTGCGTGCTGCAGCCAGTGACTCATTTGCATCGCCGGAATTAGGCAGGTCCAGGAAGGCATCAATCTTGGTGATCTGGTCGACGTCAAGCCCAAGCCCGGGGATCAGCGCCCCGCTTTCATCCTTCAGGCCGGGGCCCAGCTCCAGCCGGATGCGCTCGCGGTCGAACTTGTCGAGCTTGTCAATCACCCGGTAGATGTCGCGGCCCTGCTGCACATTAGCTCCGCAGTACTCCCCAAGCGCATTGAGGATCTTGCGGTTGCTGAAGCGGATCACGTAGTTGCGCACCTGCAGGCGGCGGAAGATCGCATCCACCACAGCGAGAATCTCCGCATCAGCCGCCAGGCTGGCGCTGCCAACGGTGTCGATGTCGAACTGCTGGAACTCGCGGAAGCGGCCCGGCTCCGGCTTGTCCCAGCGGAACACGCTGCCGGTCTGGTAGCGGCGGAAGGGGCGCGGGATGTCCTGGAAGTTCTGGCAGAACAGGCGGGACAGGGGCACTGTCAGGTCATAGCGCAGGCCGACCTGCTCCTTGTCCTGGTTCTCGAAATGGAAGATGTTGGCAAGCTGCTCCGCCGAGGGCTCTGCTCCAAGCAGGGCTTCTCGGGCCTCCATCACCGGGGTGTCCAGCGGCAGGAAGCCGAAAGTCTGGCAGACGGCCTCGATCTCACGGAGCATTTCCCTGCGCGCGCGCGCCAGCTCGGGCCAGCTGTCCTGCATACCCTTGAGCAGTCGCGCCTTCACCTTCTGATTCCGTTCTCCAGACATCACTTACTCCTCGTTCACGGAGCGAAAGTCTACTTTCGAACCGTGCCCGGTGCAAGTGCTGACTGAAAATCGCTCTCATTTTTGATAAACAGTGGATATTACAGAGTAATAATGTCTGATAAGTGGTATTCTCATTCCGTAATGCAATTGTGACTTGGATCATCCAGCAGCCAAGGCTGCAATGACCACAAGCCGAATCTGCCTCAAGGCATTTACAAGGAAGTGTGGCAATGGTCGGTAAGTTAAGGAACCAGGTATTTGTGATTGCTGCTGCCCTGACGCTGGCAGCGTGCACCGCCCCGAGCGGGAACGGCTACATCGACTTCACTCCCGCAGATGACACAGCGCTGGCTGGCGTGGTTCAGCTGCCGGGAACAGGAAACACTGAGGAACCGCGCGCAGTGGCCGCATTCGAATCAGTCGGTGTGAACCCGATTGACTACATTGATTCAGGTGGAACCGTGACGGACCAGGGAAACACTGTGCAGCTTGACTGCGCAGTCGGCAACTGCAGCTGGGCGATGTATTCCTTCGAGATCCAGGACCGTGACATGCAGGCCCTGCGCCTGCAGCTTGGCTTCAGTGCAGCCGAGCAGTGCTGGGTCGGTGTTGGCAACTTCGACAGCGGCCGCTGGCAGTGGCAAAAGCTCAATGGGGCAGGGCCCCACAGCCGCTCGCTGATCCAGAGTGCAAATGAATACCAGTCACCGCTGGGCCGGCTGTACTTCATCGTGCTGGCCTATGATGACAATGACGTGACGGTCTCAGACCTGCAGATAGACCATGACGTACAGGTGGCCGCGCCAACCTACATCGCTGATATCGCGCCGCTGCTCGACGGCAGCACCGGTGAGAAATCCTGCATTGGTTGCCACGGCGGAATCAGCCCCAACCTTGAAACCTATACAGCTGTGAAGAACAACGCGAATGCAGTGATGGCTTCCGTGAAGCAATCATCCGGATGGATGCCTCCCAATGGCTCCCAGTGGAGCCAGGCCAACCAGGACCTGTTCCAGGCCTGGATTGACGCCGGGAAACCTGAGTCGTAATTCCCCCCGCATAGCTTACCGATTTCTGTTCAGGGCCTGCAGTCGCAGGCCCTGTTCTTTATCCGGACAAAATTAAATTTCAGTTGCGGAACAACTATTTGATATGGTAGTCTCAAGTAACGGATGCTTATGGGATATGCAATCGGCAAGGGAAGCCGGTTGCCCCTCACCAGTGGGGAAACTGGATTTCCGGGCCGGCTGAATCAAACTAACACGAGGTCTCAAGATGGGAATCTGCTCCCGCATCCTCTTCGTGGCATTCACTGCCGCATTCCTCATGCTTCTTGGTGCCTGCTCCGGCCATTCCGGCAGCACCAGTTCGGAGCTACAGCTAAACAATCTCCCGATACACGAAAGCGACCTGCCGACGCTTGACAGTCTTGACTCCATGCGCCAGTCCAGCGTCGCAACCCAGGTTGCGATCGACCCCCAGCAGACAAGCACAACCGGTGGCCAGGTCAGCAACCAGGGCCAGGACCTGCTGCTTAACAGCGCAACCGGTACCGCCAGCTGGGCGATGTATGGCTACCAGGCCGGCACTGACCCGCTGATCTCGCTCAGGCTGACTTTTACCTATCCCAACGGACCAGGAGCATGGGTGGCACTTGCCAACTACCAGACCGGACGCTGGGACTGGCAGCCCAAGGCCCAGCTGACCCAGGTCACATACCAGCTCAGCACGAATGCCAACCGAAACTATGTGTCACCGAAGGGCAATATGTTCTTCGTGGTGATGAGTGCGGATGACCGTGACGTGGTGATCACGGACCTGCTGATGGTGGCTGACCTGCCGCCGCCGCCGACATTCACGATCAGCGGCCATGTGCAGGACCAGAACCAGTCCCCGCTCAGCGGGATCCTGATCGGGTTAAATCCGGGCGGGTTGCAGACAACCACGAATGCCAACGGTGACTTTTCCTTCGCGGACATGGAAGCCGGTGGTTACACGATCACTCCGAGTGACGCCAACTACAGCTTCCTGCCAGTCAACCGGACCGCCAATGTATCCAGTGCGGACGTCACGGGGATGGATTTTGTCGGTGAATCTACGGCCCAGCCCGTTACATATGTGGCTGACATTGAAGCCCTGATTGATGGTGCCGGTGGCACTGAGAAGTCCTGCCTTGACTGCCACTCCGGTAAATTCCCTGATGGGGATCTGGACCTTACCACCTATACTTCCGTCAAGGACAACGCTACCAAGATTAACGACTTGATAAACAAAACGAATTCAATGGACTGGATGCCTCAGGATGGCGACAAGTGGAGCCAGGAACATCTGGACCTCTTCCAGCAGTGGATTGACGACGGACTGCTTGAGCAGTAGGCTGACTTTGGAATTTCACGGGGCGGGCTGCTTGTCCATTGAGGCTGTGGTCCGCCCTTGTTCAACATCGGATTTTACAGGATCGGGATTATGAGAAAGTGGATTGGAATTCTGGCAATGGCTACACTGCTCGTATTCGGCGCAGTGGCCTGCGGTGGCAACCAGCAGGCAATTGAAAGCGCATCGCTGTCCGGCAATGTCGACCAGCAGGACCTGCCCTCAATTGCATCTCTGGATGCGCTGCGTATTGCGGCGGAGATCCAGCAGGTGGAACTAGGCACCCAGTTCTATATCGCCACAAGTGGCAATGTCGCCAACCAGAATGAGAGCGTGCTGTTCACCAGCACACAGGCGGAAGCGGCCTGGGCGCTCTATTCGATTGACAAGGCAGACATGGAATTCCTCAACCTGTTTGTCGACTTCGGCACGGCGGCGGGACAGAAGCTGGTGGTTGGGATTGCCAACTACAGCAGCGGTCGCTGGGAATTCATGGGACCCTACACATCATCGCCCGCAAATGTTTCAATCAATACGCTGAGCGAGACGGGCTGGATCTCCCCCAAAGGCAAGCTGTACTTCCTGCTGCTTGGACAGGGCAACCAGACGATGATCGTCAACAACATCAGGCTGCTGGCGGACGTTCCCCCGGTGCCGACATTCCCGGTGTCCGGTACGGTGCTCGATGAGAATGAGCTGCCGCTGGATGGCGTGACCATCACCCTAAGCCCCGGTGGCGGCAGCCTGCAGACTGACACCAATGGCAACTACAGCTTCCTGGCGGTGCCGGCGGGCAACTGGACAATCACACCGACCCTCAACGGCTGGGAATTCGATCCGGTCAGCTCGACGTTCGATGTTGTTGATGCTGCGGTCAGTGGCATTGACTTCACGGGAACGGAGATCCCGATCATCACACATGCAGTCAGTGGCACGGTGCAGGATGCGGGCATGGCCCCCATCTCCGGTGTGCTGATGACGCTCAATCCCGGCGGGATGACGACATCCACTGATGCCCAGGGAGACTTCATATTCCCCGCAGTGGAAGTCGGCGGCTATACGCTTACTCCATCAAAGACGAGTTTCAGCTTCAACCCGACAAACCGCAATGTCAATGTGTCGACAGCGGATGTGACCGGCCAGGACTTCACGGGTACTGAGATAACCAGCTTCAGCATCAGCGGGACAGTCCTTGATGAACTCGCGGCCCCGCTCAGTGGGGTTACCCTGACCCTGATACCGGGTGGCAAGCAGGCCATCACCAACGGTGCAGGTTTCTTCCAGATCAATGATGTCAGTCCCGGCCCGTATGACCTTTCCCCGGAGCTCAACGGCTGGAGCTTTGACCCGACCAACCGGACCGTTATCGTTGTCAGCAGTAATGTGACCGACCAGGACTTCACTGGCACTGAGGATGCAGTTGTCATCAGCTTTTCCGAGGACCTGTTGCCGATTATCCAGGGCGACTTTGGATCGGAGTATGCCTGCATCGAATGCCATTCCGGCAGTGAGCCGGAAGAAGGACTCAATATGACCGTCTATGCGGATGTCGTGGACCGCTCTGACAAGGTCGTGGACAGGATTAACCGCATGGAAGGATCCTTTGGATTCATGCCGAAAAATGGAACGAAGTGGCTTCCGGCATGGAGGCAAATGTTCCAGGACTGGATCGACGGTGGATTCGCCCCCTGATGCCGGCAGCTCAACTGACTTCTTGAAGCTCGTCCACGTTGACTGTGGCACTCGCTAGAATATGAGCGCCGCATGACGGAACCCGCGAAGACATTCACTGCTGAAGAGCTCAGTGCCTTTGATGGCAAGGAGGGCCGGCGTTCATACGTCGCCTACAAAGGGCTCGTTTACGATGTGACCGACAGCAAGCTGTGGCGCAACGGCGTGCATGTCCGCAAGCACCACGCTGGGAATGACCTGACCACCGAAATGGGGCCGGCGCCCCATGAGGAAGACGTGATGGACAGCTTCGAGGTGGTCGGGAGGCTGGTTGAGGAACAGGCACAGGATGAGCAGCGCGTTCCCTGGCTGTGGGACTACAGCAACCGCCGGCACCTGCATCCGGTGACGGTGCATTACCCGATCGCACTGGGAATGGTCGCCAGCCTGTTGCAGGCGGCTTCGATGTTCACAGACCCGTCCACCGGTGAGCAATTGCGATTCGCGGCATTCATCAACATGGCGATCGCCACCATTTTCACCATTCCAGCCGTGGTGACCGGCCTGTGCGCCTGGTGGTACGACTACAACAAGAGCTGGGCGCAACCTTATCTGCAGAAGAACGTGCTTTCCGCGGTCCTTGTCGTGATTTCCATCGGGGCCATGGCAATATGGTTCATGGCTCCGCTGCGTGCATCAACCACCGGAGGACAGGCCTTCTGGTGGTACTCCGCCTGCGTGTACCTGATGACCCCCGTCGTGCTCGTCCTGGGCTACTACGGCGGCAAGATCTCCTTCCCTGACTAGGCTCAGATAGAACTGAAACGAGCCGGGTATACAGGCTGCGCCCTTCGCTAAAATATGCGCAACCGGATCGTGCGTCCGGGCAGCAAGGAGAGAATGAATGCAGAAGTACATATGCGAGCCGTGTGGTTACGTCTACGATCCGGAGGAGGGAGATCCGGATGGTGGCATCCCGCCGGGAACTGCATTTGAGGACATCCCCGATGACTGGTACTGCCCGGTCTGTGGCGTTACCAAGGACGACTTCACACCTTACGACGGAGACTGATTGAGAATTGCCTGAGCTGCCTGAAGTAGAAACTGTTGCGCGCCAGCTGGATCCGCTGGCGGGCGGGCAGCTAATCCGGGGAGTTGAGATCCTCGACTCCCTGCTGGCCTTCAGCCAGGAGAAACGCCTGATCGGACGACGGATCAACCAGGTCCGGCGCATCGGCAAGGAAGTCGTGTTCCAGCTGGAGGATCCCAGGGGCAAGGCAAGCGACCTGCTGCTGGCCGTGCACCTGAGGATGACCGGACGTCTGATCTACCAGGGAGAATCCGATTGCAGTGAGCGGGGCGACAAATATCTCCGTGCTGTGCTGAAGCTTGAGCAGGGCAGGGTACGCTTCCACGACATGCGCCGCTTCGGCACGATGAAGCTGTACGAGTCAGAGGCGGAAGCACAACCGGCCGGTGCTGAACCGCTGGACCGGGGATTCAATGCAGATAGCATCGGCGAGCTGATCAGGGGAAGCTCAATGGAGATCAAGGTCTGGCTGCTGCGCCAGGACCGGATCTGCGGGATCGGGAACATCTATGCAAGTGAGATCCTGCATGACTGCGGGATTGACCCATTCCGGCCGGCATCTTCCCTGAACGAGGATGAGCTTGGACTGCTGGCGGCATCCACTAAGAAGATACTGCGTAAGGCGATCAAGCACTGCGGGACAACCTTCAGCGACTTCCAGAACGCAAACGGGGAGGTCGGTGGATACCAGAAGTACCTGCGTGTATACCAGCATTCAGGTGAAGGCTGCCGCCACTGTGGTACTGAGATACTGCGGGCGGTGCAGGCACAGCGATCAACCTTCTGGTGTCCGGCGTGCCAGCGATGACGTTTCGGGATGGATGATGCCCTATAATGTAGCCGCGCCAACCCTGCTTGGCGGCTGGCGGGCCTGCTCCCGCTGATCAAAGCCAGCATCGAACGAGGAAAGGAGACTTCATGAGCAAATTTGCCGACAACATGATCCGCAAAGATGCCTGGACCGGCCTGATGATGGGAAACCATGCCCTTGTCAGGGCCATGCTTGAGTCCGGCGTGATGGTCTGTTCCGCATATCCCGGCTCCCCGACCCCGGAGATCGCGGCTGCCATCGAGATCATTCCCGAGGAACAGCGCCCGATCCACTTCGAATGGGCCACGAATGAGAAGGTCGCCACGGAGACCGCCTTCGGCGCGTCCATCAATGGCCACCTGAGCGTCGTGTTCTTCAAGTCCGTCGGCCTCAATGTCGCCCTCGACACAGCGGTGCAGCTCAGCATGCTGGACTGCATCGGTGGCATGGTGGTGGTGATCGGGGATGACCCCGGAGCCAACTCCAGCCAGAATGAGCAGGACAACCGCCATGTCGGCCGCCTGATGATGATGCCGATCTTCGAGCCGGGCAGCCCCTCCGAGACCTACAGCATGTTCCTCGAGGCGGCGGAGTTGTCGAAGAAGCTCAAGATGCCCGTGCTGTTCCGCATGACCACCCATGTCTGCCACGCACGCGAGCTGATCGAGTTCGGTGCGATCCCTGATTTTGATTACGACTGGACCCCGCGCTTCCACGCAGAGGGCCTGGAATACTGGCCGATCACGACCGCTGTGTTCCCGCTGAAGCGTAAGGCATTTGCCAAGCTCTCAGCTGTGGAAAAGCATGCGCTCAGCTCGCCATCCAACAAGGTGCTCTCGCCCAATGGCAGTGAGCCGGAGAACGGGAAGCGGCTCGGTGTGATCACGCATTCGATTCCGGCATACAGCGTGCTCGAATGCATGGACGAATCCGGCTCTTCGATTGACGTTCTGAAGCTCGGAATCACATTTCCGCTCAACCCGGAGCAGATTGTCAGTTTCCTCAACGAGCATGACGAGGTGTTCATCCTGGAGGAGCTGGACCGGATCCTGGAGCATGAGATCAAGGCAATCGCCTTTGACAACCATGTAAAAACGAAGATCCTGGTCCGTCCGGACATCGAGCACCTGATGCATGAGTTCGTCCCGGCCCGCGTCTGGGACCTGCTGAGCGGGTTCTGGCCGGACTGCTTCGCGCCGAAGCCGCAGCGCGCCGAGGCCGCTGAGGAAGTCAGCCCGCGCCTGGCCCAGATGTGCCCCGGCTGCGGACACCGCAGTGCTTTCTTCGCCATCCGCGAGCTGATCGACGAGGAATTCCCGGACGCGATCACCGTGGCGGACATCGGTTGCCATTCACTGGGCAGCATGAAGCCATACGAAATGGGCACTGTGCTGCTGTGCATGGGCCACAGCAACGGCACCGCGGGCGGACTGGCGATCGGCAATGACAAGCGCAAGGTGGTCTGCTTCATCGGCGACTCCACCTTCTTCCACGCCGGCCTGCCGGGGATCATCAACAACGTGCTGTATGACCGCAACGTGACGCTCGTCGTGCTGGAGAACTACACCACGGCAATGACCGGGCACCAGCCGCATGCCGCCTCGGGTGAAATCGGTGACAAGATCAAGATCCCAGAGGTGCTTGAAGCGCTCGGTGTCAAGTTCCTGCGCAGCGTTGACGCATACATGCAGGATAAGCTCAAGGACCATATCCGCGATTCCATGAACCACAAAGGGTTCGGTGTCGTGATCGCCAAGCACCCCTGCATGCTGAAGTTCATCAGGGACAAGCGCAAGCGCGCCGAGGCCACCAAGCGGGCCGAGAGCGTGAACCGCTAGAAGGAGATTCGCAAATGGGACTGATGCCCCCTGTCTATGTCGATGAGAGTGCCTGTGAGAAGTGCGGCACCTGCTATGAGAAATTCGCCTGCCCGGCGATCGGACGCAAGCCCGACGGCCTGGCATACATCATCACTGATCTGTGCAATGGCAACGGATCCTGCATCCAGGTCTGCCCGAAGAACGCGATCAAGCGTCCTGCCCGGGAGGTGCCGAGCAAGTAATGAAGAGCTACAACATATTCATCAGCGGAGTGGGTGGACAGGGTATCGGCCTGCTGGCCGAGGTCCTGATCCAGTCATGCCTGGCGGCAGGCTATGCCGTGCTGGGGGTTGACACCCATGGCCTTGCCCAGCGTGGCGGCATCGTGGTGTCGCACCTGCGCATCGGCAACAAGGACAAGCTGTTCACCCCGCGCATAACACCGGGCGAGGCGGACCTGATCGTCGGCCTGGAGCGCCTTGAGGCCTATCGCGGGATCGTCAACTACATGCGGGACAGCGGCACCTGCATCTACTATGATGCAGAGCAGCAGCCGATCCACGTACGCATGGGCCTGACCCAGTATCCCAGCCACGAGGACCTCGAGAAGGCTGTCGCTGAGAGGCATGGCAAGGTGGAACGAGTATTCATCGATGACCTGCCGGACGTGCGCATGCAGAACACGGCGGTGCTCGGCCGGATTGCCAGTTTCGAGCTGGTGGAAGGCCTGACCGGAGACATCATCCGTGAGCAGCTGCTGGAGATCAGTCCATCCTCCGCCAAGGATGCCAACCTCAAGGTGTTTGAGCAGGCCTCGGCGGCTCGTGCCTGAGGGCAATTGACAACGAACTGAATCTTGGCGGATGGATGTCCGCCATTTTTTTTGCAAGGAGCCTAGAATGTCTTACCGCGATATCCATGAGTACAACGAGAAGCGTGCCGAACTGAACGAGGTCGTGATGCGCCATGCCGGGCAGAGCATGAAGCGCTTCTGGAACCTTGACGGGGCGGTTTACCGTGAAGGCGCGCTGCCGGAGAAGACCAAGGAGCTGCTTGGACTGGTGGCTTCGCTCGTGCTCAGGTGTGACGACTGCATCTACTACCACATCAACGAGAGCTTCCAGAAGGGAGCGAGCATGGAGGAGATCGAGGAAACACTCAGCATCGGGCTGATCGTCGGAGGCTCGATCACGATCCCGCACATCCGCCGGGCATTCAAGGCCTTCGAGGAACTGCAGGAGAGTGCGGGCAACAACAAGGGCTGATCAGCCGATCTCAGACTTGCGGATGCCCTCGCGGATCACGCGGATCAGCACATCCGGCTTGATCGGCTGCTGGATGTAGCCCGTCACCAGGCCTTCATCGAACAGCGGTGTGAGCTCCGCCTTTTCCGCTTCGGACATGATCACGATCGGCGTACGGGCATTCACACGGTGCAGGCTCTCCATGTCGCGCATGGCCTGCTGCAGTGACCTGGCAATCCCGCAGAGGATCAGCGAGATGCGCTCCTGGTGCTCGAGGAACACGGCCAGCGCTTCGTCCAGGTTCTCCACCAGCAGTACCTGGTAGTCCATGTTCTGCAGATTCAGTGCCAGCAGCCTGCGCATTTCCTCGTCATATTCGATGACAAGCACCGCTGATTCTGCCAGCATGTCCGGCAGGTTGTGGGCGTCATCTTCCAGCGGTTCACTGCAGGGCAGGTAAACGCTGAAGGTTGTGCCGACATCCTGCTCGCTGGCAACCTCGATGAAGCCGCCGAGTTCCTCGACGATGCCATGTACACTGCTCAGGCCCAGGCCGCGGCCCGACTTCTTCGTCGTGAAGAACGGGCGGAAGATCGTCTGCAGGGTTGAGCTGCTCATGCCGACTCCGTTGTCGCCGATATCCATCCGGATGAAGCCACGGGCAAGTGCTGGCTCCAGCACACCATACTGCTGGATCTGCTCCTCGCTGAGCTGGGCGGGCTGGATGCTGATGGACAGGATACCCATGTAGGACTGGCCGCCACTGCGCACCTTGCGCTCGTTCATGGCATCGCCGGCATTCAGGCAGAGGTTCATGATCACCTGCTGCAGCTTGGTGCTGTCGCCCTCGATCGGCGGGACCTTCTCGAAGTCCTTCTCAATCATCACATGCCCCGGCAGGCCGGTGCTGATGATGTTCAGCAGTTCGTCAACATGGTCCGGCAGGTAGATCGGGATCCAGTCAGACTTCTCGCCGCGCGCGTAGCGCATCAGGCTGGTGCTGAGGGCGGATGCCCGCTCGGCGCACTGCTCAATGATGTTCAGGAAGCGCTGCGCCTCATGTTCCTTGCCGATCTTGTCCCTGGCGATGCTTGTGTTGCCAAGGATCGCCATCAGGATGTTGTTGAAGTCATGCGCGATCCCACTCGCCAGCATGCCGACGCTCTCCAGACGCTGGCTGCGCAGCAGTTCGCGGTTCTCGTCGCTGGCAGCGGAACTGCGGCCGCCCTTTTCCTTCTCGGCAAGCTGCAGGGCATGGTTGATCCAGGAGAATGCGGAGCTGATGTAGTTGGTCTGCTTGTCCCGCAGGATGTAGCAGCCATTCCAGCCGATGCTGACTTCTTCAAGGGGAATGCGGCGCTTGTTGAGGTCGGCAATCAGGACTATCGGGCAATCTGAGTTCCTTGAACTGAACTTGCGGACAAGTTCCAGTCCGGTTGAATCCGTGATGTCATCCACCACGATGAATGCGCTGAAGGAACTTTCACCGGCCATTTGCAGGGCGCTTTCCGCATCCCGGCAATGCTCGACATTGATATCTATCTCATCGAACAGTTCTGCGAACGCAGCTACTGATTCCCCGGAATCCTCCGTTACCAGAACCGACTTACTCTCTTGCATCAAAGCTGATTGCATTTCCCGCCTGTATGCCACCAGGCTCGAATGAATTTCCCAAACAGGGAACATTCTAGCCCTTATTCAGTTTATCTTCCAGCGTGTTGAGGGATTGTGGAAACGCGTGTCATTCGAAGCACTTCATGAAGATGTCCCGGTGCCATAGATAGCAGTCATCTTCGTCCGTCACAAACAGCTCGGCCTCAGGGCTGAACCAGCGCTCATCTGCGATGCTGTCCTCTGTTCCGAGGTCCAGCAACACCAGGGCCTGCCGGTTGCGATCCATGAATGCAATCTTCGTTCCCAGCGAATTGAGCCGGATATTGAACTCTGCATCGCCACCGAGCTCAATGTCCTCGACATTGCCACTGTCGCGATCATACATGCTCATTCGGGGCTGGCGCTTGGCTTCAAGGTAGTCAGGCAGGCGAGACCCATGCAATACCCAGGGCTCGAACTCGAGGTCCGGGCTGGTGAAGCGGTAGACGATCCAGGTCACATCAAGCTGTAGCTGGAAAGTATCCAGCTTGTCCAGGTCAAGGGTGAACAGCCGGCACTTCTCGTCACGCGTGCCTGTTTCCCAGACGCTGCAATAAAGCAGGTTGCCAAGTCCGGAGGGGGGCAGGGGACCATACTGCCAGGCTGCCACAACGATCTTCGGATCGGGCAGGGCGACGAATTCCATGTTGCCGCTTTCGATATCCGCAACCACCACACCGAGGTCACTGAGGGGCACGACGACCTGCTTCCCATCCCATGAATAGAATGGCTTGAGATCCTGCAGCTTGCTTTCGTTATGCTGTGCGGGAACACCAGGGCAGGACTCGTAAGGTACTTCCGTGAGCATGTCGGGGCCGACGCGCCAGACCTTATTGTGGACATGCCCGTCCTCTGCCATGTAGTTCGTGGTCACCAGGCATTCCTGCTGGCTTGGATGAGCGGCAATGAATGCGATGTTGTACTTGCTGCCGTGGGCCAGCTGCCGGGGTTCAGGCTTTCCGCTGCCTGCCAACGATGCGCTGTAGATGGCATGCTCACCATCATCTAGCAACAACTTGTAGAAGACGAACTGGCCAGTACGCCCGACATCCAGCGCCAGCGGGGCACGTTTGTAGAGCCCCTTGAAGTCTATTGCGCTCAGGTTGCGCGGGCCATACGGCATCATGTCAAGGTCAGGCTCGTTCGCCTCGCTGGACACTTCGCCAGCAGTAGGTGTGTCAGTGGCCTGTGTATCGGACCCGCTGGTTGGCTTGTTGTCGCGACAGGCCGCCAGCCCGAGCAGCAGCAGGGCCAGAATGGCAATCAGCAGTCGATTCATCCTCATTCCCCATTGAACTATAATCGCCGGCATGCGATCCCACCCGGAACTCGGCCCACTGCTCAGCGGCGACGTTGTGCAGGCCGCCAGGGGGCTGCTTGGCTGCACGCTGGTGCACCGCCAGCCGGACGGAACAGAGCTGTCCGGTAGGATCGTCGAAACTGAAGCATATCACCAGCGTGAACCCGGTTGCCATGCCTTCAAGGGCAGGACTGCACGCAACGAGACCATGTTCGGACGGGCAGGGCTGCTGTACGTCTACCTGATCTACGGGATGTACCACTGCGCAAACATCGTCTGCGGAAATGAGGATGTAGCTGCTGCCGTGCTTGTCCGGGCGCTTGAGCCGCCGGCGGGCAGCGGGCTGCGCAGCCAGGGTCCGGGGCTGTTGTGCCGGGCGCTTGGCCTGGACCGCAGCCACGATGGCCTGGACCTGCTCAACCCAGCTTCCGCCGTCAGGCTGGTTCGCGGCCAGACAGGCACGGACGAGAGGATCGCCAGCTCACGCCGGATCGGATTTTCCTTTGAGGATGACCTTGACTGGCGATTCTTCGTGGATGGCAATCCGCACGTCAGCAAGGGCAAGCCGGGACAGGTGGTGAAGCGCAAGCCGAGAAAATAAAGAGACCGCCCCTTGCGCCAGGGCGGTCCCGCTTGGAAGTGGGTGTGGTGGTAGCTTGTTTGGAAAAAGTGGGCTAGCCCTCCGTGGCGCGCCCCAGCCACTTTGTAGGTTGGGATTCGTTGTTAGTTGTGCTCCGGCATCAGATCACCAACAGCTCGGCGTCCATTGCACCGACCTTGTGGATCTGGATGAAGATCTCGACGATGTCCTCCGCGCTGAGGCGAAGCTTGTTCAGGCCGGCGGCGACCTCCGCAGCCGTCGTATCCTCCGTGTACTGATCCACCGGACCGAGCGGCAGCGCCATATCGGCATCGGATGCATCCGGCACGACCACGTTGTTGGGTGCTTCAGAACCGGATTCCACAAGACCGTTTCCGAAGCTGAAGCTCATGTTGCCCTGGCTGACATGCACCGGACGGATCCGTACGTTGCCACCCATGGCGATCGTGCCCGTGGCCTGGTCAATCACCACCTTGGCCTGGCTGTCCGGACGGACCTCCAGCTGCTCTATGCGGGAAATGAAGTCCACGAGCGTCAGGCGGCTTTCGATCGGCACCAGCACTTCGACTGTGCCGGCATCCAGTGCGCTGGCAATGCGGGCATTGCTGCCGAAGCCGTTGCCATTGAAATCCTCATTGATGGCCTCTGCGATCCGTGAAGCGGTCGTGAAGTCAGGATCGCGCAGGTTGTATTCCAGCCTGTCACGCTCATTGGTGATCGTGCTCTGGATTTCACGCTCGATGATCGCTCCGCCGGTGATGCCGCCACGTGTGGCCACCTTTACTTTGCTGCCGATCACGCTGCCGAAGCTGATGTTGCCCTGGGCCAGTGCATAGATCGGGGCGTTGCCATCCTCGTTACCGTAGAAGGTGTCCGCGCCGCGCAGTTCCGTCATCAGCAGCATGCCACCCTCAAGGGACTTGGCGTTGCCGATGGCGCTGACCTGCACATCCAGGCGGTCACCCTGCTTGAGGTAGGCCGGCATGTTGGCTGTCACCATTACGGCGGCGAAGTTCTTCGACTTGAGCAGCGCCGGGTCAACCTGGAAGCCGAAGCGCGAGAGCAGGTTGCTCAGGGCTTCGCCGGCCTGCGGCGTGCTCTTCACATCGTCACCGGTTCCGGCCAAACCGCTGACGAGGCCCATGCCGATCAGCTGGTTGTCGCGTACTCCGCGCAGCTGGGCCAGGTCCTTGATGGCCGCTGCCTGGGCGGGCCGACCGCCTGCCAGCAGGTAAACCACGGCGATAGCGATGATTGTCAGGTAATTTAATTTGCTCACTGTGTTTCCCATTCCCTTTGCCCTGATCAGAAGATCATGTCGAAGAAGCGCGTGACGATGCCAGGCTTGCTCTTCTTTGACAGCTGTCCCTCGCCGATGTATTCGATTTCGAGGTCCGCCACCAGGTCGCTTTCCACGACCAGTTCCGTGTTGAGGTCGCGCGGGTCCACCGTGCCGCGGATCAGCATGTACTGCTTCTCGTTGTTGACGGTCACGTACTTCACGCCGGCGATGGTCAGCAGGCCGTTGTCTTCCTTGTCGACAACGCGCACGCTGAGCATGCTGTCCACGCGCACCTTGCGGTCGGTCTTGCCGTCTCCCTTGTAGTCCGTGCTGCTGTCGTAGGCGATGTCGCCGACTCCGATCACGTCGAACAGCGGGCCGATCGCCTTCTTAAGCAGCTTGTCTGTCACGGCATTGGCGCCGCTGGAGCTGGATTCATCCGCGATTTCCAGTCCGAGGTCGATGTTGGCATCGGTCTTCTCCCGGACCTTGACCTTGATGATGTCGCCAACATCCACGCTGACCGGCGGACGGCCGGTGGCACCACTCCTGCCCGGGCGCTGGTCCTCAGGCTGGCTGAACAGGCTGTCTGCCAGGGCATGGCCGGTCAAGGCCAGTACAAGCAGGATCGTGATTGCCATGTATCTCATCTGATTTCCACCTTTCCCGCGGCAATGATGGTGCCGAGGAACTTCTCCCCATCTTCCAGTCTCTTGACGGTGATCACCTCACCGATGCGGCCGTCGGCCATTGCCTCGCCTGCCGCGCTGCAGGAAAGGCCGCCTGCATTCATCAGGATCGTGATGGCCTCGCGCTTATGCACATGCCAGGGCTCACGCAGCATGTCCATGTCCATCAGGCTGCCGGCTGCGATGCTGCGTGTGCTTTCAAGGCCTGCCACATCAGCCGGGTCAGTCACGACGGCGACTCCCGGACGTACTTCCTCGTACTCGCTTGCCAGCAGGCTGTCGTCAATCACGGCATCCCTTGCGATCTGGGCAATGCTGCGCACAACCGGAAGCCTGAACCTGAAGTAACGGGTAAGGACGATCGTCTCGACGACGTTGCCTTCATGCCTGACCAGCAGGGCTTCCGGAAGGCTGCGGGCCTTGTTCTGTGGATAGCGCAGCTCCAAGGTGCAGCCAGTCTGGGAGAGCTTCAGGTCGGCAAGCTCCATATCTGGCAGAGTGATCAGTTCCACGGGAACGCCAAGGTCCGCACTGCTCTGCGCTTCTATGAAGTCGCTCATCCGGGCTGCGGAAATCGTGTCTCCCAGCCGGGAGATGCGCACCGCCACTGCACCTTCGATGCCGATCAGGCGCCAGTCATAACCGCGTGAGGCGAGCGTTGCCAGCAGGGTCTGGGTGCTGAGGATCGCCTGGCCGTTGCCCCGCAGCTTGCCGAGCTGCTCACCGCTGATCGCATTCCAGAAGTCCTCGCGGCCACTGTGCGAAAGAACCACATCGGACACCGTATAGGCGTTGCCATCAACCTCTACTGTGTCTGCAATCTCAAGGCGCAGCAGCTCCGCCGCCATGGCCCTGCCGGACAGGCAGAGGCCGGTGGCGATGAACACTGCGGCAATGATGATCAAGCGCTCAGGCATCACTTACCTCTTCAGGTTGACTGCGGTCTGCAGCATTTCATCACTGGTGCTGACGGACTTCGAGCTGGCCTCGAAGGCACGCTGGCTGATGATCAGGTTGACAAGTTCGTCAACCACGGAAACGTTGGAGTTCTCTGTGTAGCCGGACATGATTGATCCGAAGCCGTTCTGGCCGGGGATGTCCTCGATCGGATCGCCTGAAGCCGCAGTAGCACGGAACAGGTTGTCACCTTCCGCTGACAGGCCGCCTGGATTGACGAAGCGCACGATGGTCACCTGGCCAACATCATTCGTCTGGCCATTGGTATCAATGGCGGAAATGGTCCCATCCTTTCCAACAACAATTCCGGTTGAATCATTCGGGATTGTGATGTTTGGGACCAGGTAGTTACCCGAGCCCCTCATGACGACATTGCCTTCCGAGTCCTTCATGAAGTTGCCAGCTCGCGTGTATCCAGTTGAGCCGTCAGCCAGCTGGACCTGGAAGAAGCCGTCTCCCATAATCATCATGTCAAGAGGGTCACCAGTCGGAAGCGGGCTGCCTGTTTCGAAATTCTTGGTGACAGCACCCGTGCTGACGCCAAGGCCGATCTGCAGGCCGTCAGGCCAGGGGGTGCCATTGGCACTTGTGCCGCCCGGGACGCGCAGGTTCTGGTAGATCAGGTCCTTGAATTCCGCCCGACCGCTGCGGAAGCCAACGGTGTTGGCGTTCGCCAGGTTGTTCGAGGTCACGTCGATCCTTAGCTGCTGGGCTGCCATGCCACTGGCTCCCGTGAACAGTGAACGCATCATGTCGTTCATTCCTCCAGTCGGAGGCGGATCGATCGGCGGGGCACTTCGGGCCCGCGCCTGGCTTCCTTCACCACTGGGGTGTCGGTCCGGCCTTGGTCTTCCACCTCCGGATAATCCGGTTCCCGCTACCGCGGGTCAGGCCGCAGTGCCTACTGCGGCATCCTTGCAAGCTGGTTGACGATCACGTTGAGGATCTCGTCGCCAGTCTGCAGGGACTTGCTTGCAAATTCAAAGTGCCGTGACTGGGAGATCAGGTCCACCATCTCACGGCTTACTTCCACGTTGCTGCGCTCCAGCACTCCGGCATAGACCCGGGTGATCCCGGGTTCCTCTGCTGATCCGGTATTGCGCCAGAGGTTGCTGCCTTCCTTCTCGAGCATTGCCACATCCTCGAAGTGCGCCAGTGACAACGCGCCGACGGCCACGCCATCAACCTGCACATTGCCTTCGCGGCTGATCTGCACGGAGCCTTGCGGGAGGCTGATCGGTCCACCGAGCCCAAGCACGGGATTGCTGTCATGGTCACACAAGAGCCCCGCGTCATTGACGGTGAGGTTGCCGGCCCGCGTATAGCGCTCTCCATCCGGAGTGAGCACACGCAGGAAACCTTTTCCTTCGAGCAGGATGTCCAGCGGATTGCCAGTGGTCTGGGCATTGCCCTTCTTCGTGTCGCGGTGGATCTCCGTGTCCGTCACACCGGTGGAAAGCTTGCCCATGTACTTTGGAATCTGGCGGCCATTGATGTCCAGGTAGGTCGGGTCATCAGTGCGCCAGATCTCCCGTCCCGGGCGGCTGTCGAACAACAGCAGGTCGCGGCGGAATCCGACCGTATCCACGTTGGCCAGGTTGTTGGCCGTGGTGGCGGTCTGCTCCATGTTGGTGAGCATTGCGGCTGTTGATGTGTAAATACTTCTGAGCATCGCTCGTTACTTATCTCCGGCCAATATTTCGGAGGTGGACGCCCATACTTGAGTCAATTATTGGTTAACAGTCTGCAGCAGCACTGCAAGTCCGACGCGTTGTCAGGATAATCCCTATATGACTTATCAGGTAGGAAGAAATGGTCAAGTACACTGATCTCGATTCTGAAAGCAACCTCTCAGCCGAGGCTGACTACATCCACAGCAAGGATGACTACATCAAGTTCCTCGACACGCTTTACAGCGTGGAAGGGATAGACCTGAGCCTGTACAAGCAGAACCAGCTGCGCCGCAGGCTGAACCACATCGTGCGCAAGACTCCCTGCAAGACCTATGTGGAATACCTCACCCAGATCCGCAAGGATGAAGAGGAGTACAGAAGCTTCATCGACCGCATCACAATCAACGTGAGCAACTTCTTCCGCAACGCTGAGAAGTTCGACATCCTTGAGCGCGATTACCTGAAGCCGCTGATCAAGACCCGCCGGGAGGCCACGCTCTGGAGTGCCGGCTGCAGTACAGGGGATGAACCGTATACCCTGGCCATCATGCTGGAACAGAACAGCGCACCGGCTGGTTTCAAGGTTCTGGGCTGGGACTTTGACAAGAATGCTCTTGCCAAGGCCCGCGAGGGAATCTATCCGGCGGAACGGCTCAAGGAATCCCCCAAGGGAGTCGTTGAGAAGTACTTTGACAAGCTGCCGGACGGAAGTTACCAGGTCAAGCAGTTTGTCCGCAACCGCGTCCGCTTTGAGCAGCACAACCTGCTGGAGGACCGCTTCCCGTCCAACATGGACATCATCCTGTGCCGCAATGTGGTGATCTACTTCCGCGACCAGGCCAAGCGGGAACTGTTCATCAGATTCTCCAAGGCACTCGCGAGGCACGGTGTGCTGATGATCGGCGGCAGCGAGCGGATCCCTAACACTGAGGAAGCCGGCCTGATTTCGCTCAAGACCTATTTCTACGGCAGGTCCGACCGCGAATAATCCCGACCCGCATTGTTCCCGTCCGTGGCAGTCTGTGATTCATCATGGATAATACTCTTGCGCAGCCCCCACAACCAATCCCACTGGGCCTGCGCGAGGTAGAACAGTGGATGAGAACCAGTTGAACGGCAGCGAGCAGCAGCAGGAACACGAGGGCGATTACCGCGAGATCAAGCTGCAAAAGCTCAGGGAGCTGCAGGCGGCGGGCAATGACCCGTTCAGGCATGTGCGCTACGACCGCAAGGAATGCAGCAGCGCAGTGCTGTTGATGTTCACTCAGTTCGAGGGCCGGGACGTCAACCTGTCCGGCCGCCTGGTCGCGAAACGAATCCATGGCAAGGCCGGCTTTGCTGACCTGCAGGATGAAAGCGGCCGGATCCAGCTCTACTTCAAGAAGGACGTGATCGGCGAGGAAGCCTTCGAGCTGTACAAGCTGCTGGACCTTGGCGACATAATCGGTGTCAAGGGCAAGGTGTTCCGCACGCGCACAGAGCAGATCTCGATCGAGGTCCATGAGTTCACGCTGCTGTCAAAGATCCTGCAGACCCTGCCGGAGAAGTTCCACGGCCTGACGGATGTGGACCAGCGCTACCGCCAGCGTTACGTTGACCTGATCGTCAACCGTGAGGTGCTGACCCGCCTGCGCAACCGCAGCAAGGCAATCAGCGAGATCCGCCGCTTCCTTGACGGCAAGGGTTTCCTCGAGGTGGAGACCCCGGTGCTGCATGCAACCGCGGGCGGTGCCACCGCTGAGACGTTCAAGACGCACTGGAACGTGCTGAAGGCTGATTACCACCTGCGCATCGCGCTGGAGCTGCACCTCAAGCGACTGATCGTGGGCGGCTTCGAGCGGGTCTATGAGATCGGCCGCGTGTTCCGCAACGAGGGACTGTCAACCAGGCACAACCCAGAGTTCACGATGCTTGAGCTCTATGAGGCCTATGTCGACTACACGGACATCATGAAGCTGACCGAGGAACTCGTGCGCCGCCTGGCGGATGCCGTGTTCAAGGTCAAGGAAGTGCAGTACGGCGAGTACTTGCTGGACTTCAGTAAGCCCTTTGCCAAGATCACCTTCAACGAGGCGATGGAGAAGTGGGCCGGTGTCGGGCTGGACAAGCTGCGCACGCTTGAGGATGTCAAGCGCGAGGCCAAGCGCCTCGGCATCAAGCTGCCCGAGGACCGCGGATTCGAGGCCTGCCTGGATGAGATCTTCAAGGAGAAGGTTGAGCCCAACCTGATCCAGCCGACATTCATCTATGACTATCCGAAGGGACTGTCTCCGCTGGCCAAGAGCCATCCTGACAACCCGGAACTGACATACCGCTTCGAGCTGTTCATTGCCACGATGGAAATGGCCAACTCCTTCAGCGAGCTGAACGACCCGCTGGAGCAGCGCGAGCGCTTCGAGGACCAGATCCGCGACCGTGTGCCGGATGAGCTGCTGGCGGACTGCCTGGCGGAGAAGCAGCAGTACGAGCAGGGACAGGCTGAGGGCAAGGTGCTGCTTGGTGACAAGGCGCAGCAGGCGCTGGAGCAGTTCGAGCAGCTGGTCAACTGGCTGTCCGGCAATGAAGGCAACAAGAAGGCCGGATTTGACGACATGCCGGAGAGCGGGCTCGTGCCCTGGCTGATTGAGTTCAATGAGGCACTCGCACTGGTCGGCCTGCGCCATCCGCGGCTGCAGTCCGTCACGACCGGAGCGCGCATGCTGCGCCGCATCGCCGCGGATTACGACATGCCGGGCCGCAAGGAACTGCTGGCGGCATTCGAGCGCTCGGATGAGTATGCTTCTGCGGAGCTGGATGAGGACTTCCTCAATGCACTGGAATACGCCATGCCGCCGACCGGTGGTCTGGGCATCGGCATTGACCGCCTGATCATGGTGCTCAGTGGCACTCCCGCGATCCGCGAAGTGATTGCCTTCCCGCAGCTCAAGGGGAAATAGGCATTCCCGGCATCTTCACATTGCATGGATAGAATGAGCGTCGATGTCTGACAGCAACGACAGCAGTACGGCGGGAATACCGGACTTCAGCGTTCCGGTGTTTCCTGCCGTGCTTGATTCCCCGCCTGATCCTGACGGCCAGCTCGGACCCTGGTGCCAATACATCCTCTTGCGCTACATGCAGGACCTGCTGGCCCAGCGCGATGTGGTCTGGCGCAATGAGCAGAAGGAAGGTGTGCACCAGATCCGGGTCGCCGCCCGCCGCCTGCGCACAGCCCTGCAGACATTCAGTGCGCTATGGGAGCCTTCCGTTGTCAAGCGCCACACTAGCTACCTGGCGGACTTTGCCGACACCTTTGGCATCGCCCGCGACCTGGACGTGATGATCATCTACCTCGAGGGCCAGCTGCACGGTGCGCACCGTGAACGGCGGGCCGCGCTGATGTGGATGCTGGAGCGCAAGCGCAGGCTGCGGCTAGAGCAGCAGCCGGAACTGGAGGAAGTGTTACGCCAGTTCGAGACTGACCGCTACGCCCACGACTTTGTTGACTACTTCTCCAGCAAGCCATTCGACCTTAAGGGTGGGGAGGTCAGCCAGTGAAGGCGAAACAGATAGACAGCCTGCTTGCCGGCCAGCCGCTGCGTGCCCAGCTGCCGGACATCTTCGTGATCCGCATGAACGAGCTGTGGGACCTCAGCCGCCATATGCGCTTTGAGAACAGGGTGCATGAGCTGCATGACATGCGGATTGCCGCCAAGCGTTTGCGCTATTGCTTCGAATTCTTCGAGCCCCTGTTCGGCCCTGATTTCAAGGCGCACCTGAAGCAGTTCAAGCAATTGCAGGACCTGCTCGGGGAGATCCATGACTGCGACGTCTGGGTGGACTACCTGCGCAGCGAACTCAAACTGGCAATGCAGGAGCTGGGTACCCTGCGGCGTGAGCTGGACCAGCACATCGGTGCCAGTCAGGGCCTGAGTGAGAGTGCACGCCGGATGGATGAGCAGTACCGCGAAGGGCCGGTCAGCGGCCTGCTGCGGATGCTCACTGAACTCACACAGCGCCGTCGCGAGCTCTACCAGCAACTTCTGATATTCTGGCAGGGGCTGGAGGATGAAGGGTTCCAGCAGAAGCTGGCCCGTGACGTTGCTGATGCGTCGTCCCGGCCTGAGCGGACCGAAAGCGGGGAACAACCCCGTCCGGAGGATTCATAATGGCAATCAGGGCAGCCCTGGATGTCGGCAGCAACTCCATCAAGCTGCTGGTGCTTGATGTCGCCGAGGACCGCAGCTACAAGGTGATCACGGATGAGTCGGTCGTCACCGGACTTGGCCGCAACCTGACACCTGGTTCAGCACTGGATGCGGATTCATGCGCCAACTCGATTGAAGTTGTACGCCAGTTCGCTGCCCGGGCCCGCGACCTCGGTGCCGAGGAAATCGTCGGCGCCGGTACGGCCGCCATGCGCCGGGCCGGCAACGGCAAGCAGTTCATCGTGGAGATGAACCAGTCCACCGGGCTTGACATCCGCATCATCAGTGGCGAGCGCGAGGCTGCGATTGCCAGTGAAGTCGCGATGCGTGAAATCCCCGGTGAGCATGAGCATGTTGTGCTTTTCGATACCGGCGGGGGCAGCACCGAACTCAGCTGGTTCCACGACGGCCGCCTGGAGGGTGACAGCTCGATTGCTCTCGGCGCACGCTATCTCACTGATGAGCTGGAGATCACGCATCCGGTCGGCGATGAAATGCGCGAGCGAATCAGCAACTATGTACTTTCCAAGCTGCCGGACAACGCAGTCGGGCCGCACCGTGGTGGTGAGCTGGTTGCCGGAGCGGTGACCCTGGCCGGACTGGGCGGCACCGCCAGCCTGATTGTCTGGCTGATGCAGGGCCTGCGCGGTGAGGAGAAGAGTGATCCACACCTCAAGGTAGTGACCTCAGCCCAGCTGGCGCTCCTGCTGGAGCGGATGGCCCGCATGGACCTGGAAGCGGTGCGCAGCATGAAGAACATGAACCCGGACCGGGCCACGGTCGTCTTTGCCGGGGTGAGCATCATCCGCGGGCTGCTCAGGCATTACGGGGTTGAATCCTTCATCCTGACCGACCGCGGACTGCGCTACGGCCTGCTGCTGAGTGACATCATGCAGCCCTCCGGTGCTTGACGCAGGGGCGGGTGCAAAATAGAATTGCACTCTCAACGGAACTCTTTGAGGAAGGCGTGAAAACGGGATGACATCTAAAGTTACGGTGCTGCTGCTCCTTGCATGGATGCTGCTTGTGGCGGGCTGCGGCTCGGGAAACCGCATCGATACGGTCGGTGACGGCCCGGGCGGCGGGCATGACATCCCCCTGATCCCCGAAGTCGACTGGCCGACCATTGACCTGTTCAATACAGGCGTGGAAAGCGGCGGGATCACCACCTTCCCGGACGAGGGAAAGTTCCTCGGTGACGGCAATGACCTGTCCCTCACCGCGACCTCCACACCCGTCACGATCGTGATCCGCGACAACACCTTCTTCAGTGGTGTCGAGCAGATTTACGACACCGACGGCAATGGCATCATGGACTACATCAACATCAGCGTGCGCGCGGTCAGTGCGCAGGCTGCGGCGAGCCTTGATAACAACGTCAGCCTCAATGCAAACAACTTCTTCAAGGGCGGCGCGGTCCTGATCGAGCCCTATGACACGAATGTGAGTGTGGCCTCCCAGGTCACGATCCCGATCAATAGCGGCACCGCCTTCTCAACCGCAGACTACGCCCTGTTCCGCTGGAACGGCAACTACAAGGCGCCCAGCTCTGACATCGGCACCGATGTGGGAGTATGGGAGTTCGTGAATGTCCCGGTCACCAACAACGGTGACAACACCGTGACCTTCGACGTTTCACGCTACGGCGAGTACTGTGTGGTTGTGTCCCACGACCAGGGCGGCGGCAGCTCCCTCTAGGCAGCGGCGCATACTAGAATAGTCTGATGCGTCGGGTCGCTCCAGTCCTCATCTCAGCCATGCTGGCGGTAGCCGCACTGGTTCCTGCCGGAGCAACCGAGAATACCCAGGTCGATGGCGTGAGCGGACTGTTGTTCACTCCGACCGCCGAGGTGGTAAATGAAGGTCGTGCGGTCTTCACATGGAGCCGCCATCTCAACACAACGATCCGCACCAACGGTGAATTCTTTGAGCGCAGCTATGCGATGACGCTCGGCTACCTGCCGAACGTCGAGGTCGGCATGCGCTTCGCGGACTTCCCGGACCTGCCTGACAGCAACAACTCGACGAACTTCCAGGACCGCAGCATCAGTGCCAAGCTGCAGCTGTTCAATGAGGACGGCTGGCAGGGCGCGGTCGGTGCTATCGACATCGCCGGCGACAGCCAGACCAATGAGGCGATGTACGGCGTGCTGGGCTACAACGGCATTGAGGACCTTGAGCTGAGCGCCGGCTATGGCACGGACAAGCTGGATGGATTCTTCGGTGGTGCGCGCTGGAGCCCCTTCGATCATGCCAGCCTGGTCGGTGAATTTGTCAACGACCAGTTCAATTACGGCCTCGAAGTCAGGCCGCTGAAGGGCCTGACCCTCAAGGCCGGACGAATTAATGAGGACGACGCCTACCAGGGCAGTTACTCCTTCCCGCTGGACCCGCGCGGACAGGAGCTGATCTGCTGCCCGGTTGCCATCGAGCGCTGTGAATGCGTTGCCACTGAACCATGCGACATCGCCGCCCAGGTGCGCGATGCACTGGTGGCCGAATCCTTTGAGAATGTGCTTGTCGGCACCGATGGCGACACGCTTGTGATCGAGTATGAAAACCGTCGCTTCCGCGAGCAGGTCGACGGCCTGGCGGTGGCGGCGCTGACGGCGGCGACGCATAGCGGCAGCGGGATCAGCCGGGTGGTGATCTCGCCCAAGCTGGAGGATGTGCCGCAGATGAGCTTCATCGCGGACATGGATGAGCTGCTCAGTTTCCTTGAGGATCCGGCAGGCAGTTGCCAGAGTTTCCTCAGTGTGCCGTACCGATACAACATGTGCCCGGCGGACACTGTGTTTGCCAGTGAGGGCAATAAGCGCCCCGGCGCGCTTGATGTGTCCGTGCGTCCCACCAACAGTTTCGTGATTGCCTCCCCATTCCAGCCCAGCTGGCGCACCGCCTTCGGGCTCGGCCTGACTGAGGAACTGTCACTGGCACGCGGCACCAAGCTGATTGCCCGCCAGAACTTCCCCGTGACAGACGACATCTCCGAGAAGACTGACCCGGTGATGACCAACGCCTTCATCAACTGGAATGACAGCTGGGATGAGTCCTTCTTCCTGCAGGCCCAGGCCGGCATGATCAGCCGCGGCAACTACGGCGGTGTGGCCGAGGCCGGCAAGTACTTTGACAATGACCGCTTCAAGCTCGGTG
Organism: bacterium; assembly: GCA_020440645.1. Taxonomy (GTDB): domain Bacteria; phylum 4484-113; class 4484-113; order 4484-113; family JAFGCY01; genus JAHEFU01. The sequence continues at coordinate 46,189 of JAGRNR010000002.1, forward strand.
TCAGCGGCGCTTACATCGAGACTGATGACAACGGCGATCCCGAGGACTCCATGATCCTCGGCGAGCTGGCGGTGTTTGAGCCATCGCTGGACTTCAACATCAGCCTGCAGGGCGGCGAGTTCCTTGAGGGTGACGACGGTTTCCGCATCACGAGCACCCGCTACTTCGGCCCGACCCAGATCAGCTTCTTCGCCTACGACACGAACATGTCCAGCCCGGCCGGCGGATTCCGCATCTTCCTGCCGATCCCGCTGTACGACCAGGGCCGCCACGGCAGGTCACGGCTCGGCTGGGCCGATTACTACGGCTTCCAGTACCGTACTGACAGCGACCCCTGGGGCAGCTTGCCGCTGCCTGGCTGGGACCTCGACCAGCTGCGCGAGCGCCTGCGCCCGGCCTACGTCAGCGAGCACTACGACGAATTCCGGCGCGCAGCCTGGCTCTACCTCGAGAACTCCTACTCACCCTGCGAGCATTGCAGCCACGACCATGAAGCAGAAGTGGATGAAGAGCTTGCCGAGGCTATGCCCGCCACGGAAGGGCAGGACGGCGCAGTTGAGTAAGCCCAAGTGTTCACCGAGGGCTGCTGCGCTAGTGTTCCTTGCTGTTCCCGGCTTTTCCGCTAGACTGTTATCAGGGATACCGCAATGATTTGCAGGATAGCTCCGATACAGGGTCTGGCCGTGATCCTGGCGGGAGGGCTGGCAGTTGGGTGCAATACGCATGGAATCGGTGAACCGCAGTACCACAACGAGCAGCACAGCGTGTCCATCCTCGCGCCATCCGAGCTGGTGGCGGGGCAAGAGGTCACCTTCAGGCTGTATGGCGACCGCTATGACAACCCGCTGTACGTCAGCTGGGACTTCGGCGGCGGTGCGCTGCCGAACCTCATCGTGGAGCAGAGCGCGGACAAGTCGGAGAATTCCGTCACGGTGCTGCTCATCAATGACACCACCGAACCGGTGCAGTACCTGCTCAATGTCGACGTCCGCAGTGACGAAGGCAAGGAAGGCACAGGCGTGCTGCGTTACACTGTGCAGCCTGACCCGAACACTCCGCCAGCCGGCGACCAGTAGCTTTCATCGCCCCGGGGGCCAGACATGCGCATCCTGACAACACTGACATGCCTCGGATCCTGCCTGCTGATGGCTGCGCTCGCCTCCTGCGGTGCATCCAGCCCGCCCCCGCAGCAGGGCGCACCTCCGGTTGAGGCGATCATCGTCGCCCCGTTTGAGATGCGCGGCGGCAGCCAGGCTGTCTGGCGTGTCAATGTCAACGGCTACAACGGCCCCTTCACCATCCACTGGGACTTCGGCGGCGGGGCGGTTGTCAATGAGCATGACTTCAGCAATGAACTCAGCCCGAACCTGCTGCAGGTCGGCATGGTGAACGGCACTGAAGCGGTGAAGGAATACACCGTCACCGTCAGCGTGACTGACAAGGTCGGTGAGACTGACACCAGCACCTTCCGCTACCGGGTTGACCCGCCGGGTGATGAGCCCGACCCGGTTGACCCGCCGGTCAAGCCGCCTGTCGACCCGACACCCGGCAACCGAGCACCGGTGATTGACAGCTTCAGCGTCAGCAACGGGCTGCTGCAAGTGTCCTGTTCCGACAAGGATGGCGACGATATCACCGTCAGCGTGGTCGACGAGTTCGGCAACGAGTATCCGGCTCAGAGTGGAACGGAAACAGAGTTTGAGATCGACCAGTGGGTCGGTTTCTGGCAGTCGCAGGTTGGCCTCGAGATCACGGCAAGCGACGGCCAGGACGATACAAGCACTACCGCCACTTATGCACCGAAGCCGATCAGCATTGCTGATGACACGCTGTATGCGGTTGCCATGTCCGGCACGGCGCCATCTGTGCGCGACCCGCAGCAGGCCAGTGATGGGCAGTCCGTGCGGGTGGTGGTATTCACCGGCCCGACCAAGCAGCCCTTCCAGCGCATGGCGTCTGTCGCCGTGACCTGCGAGGATGGCTCGGACTACGTGCTCGGCAGCTTTGATGCCGGCGCGCCTGACAGCAGCAGCGATGCGAATGGCCTGACGGGGATTGACGGGATCTGGCAACTGCTTGAGGCTGACGACCTGCAGTACAGCGCCGATGACCAGATCGGCGGCATCCACCGCCGTGACCTGCCCGGCAGCCGCGGGGCGCTGGACTTCAGCATCATCCCGCAGGGTGCACTTGAAATCAACGGCGCTTACGGTGTGCTGTTCAGCTTCGAGATCGCATTCAGCGAACCGGGCGAGTACCGCATCGGCTTCCAGCCCGTTGACACAATCAGCCGCACCTATTACCAGGACGACAGCGACCTGAATGAATTCTTCTGGGGAGATGTGACGAACAGCACGGTGCCGAACATCATCACCGTGAACTAGGGATTACCGGGATATACCGAATAGGGATTTGATTGGGCCGTAAGCCGCAACAGGCGGCGTAACTGGGGAGGTCTGCATGAAGCAGATGGGACTGATACTGGCAGTGCTGGTGCTTGCGCTGGCAACGTCGTGCGATACGCTCGTGCGTGATACGCTGAATGTGGGTGATGGTCCTCGCTTGCTGAATTACATCCAGGCACAGTTCGAGTGGATAGAAGGAACTGGTGAAAGCGGGACTGCAGTCACTGCAGGTGAAAGCGCAAGAGTGCGTGTAAGGATTGATTCGAACAACCCACCGATTGATGCCGTTTGGGACTTTGGTGGAGTTGCTGAAGGTTTCACCCAGCGATATCCAAAATCCATCTCATCAGCCAAGGAATCAAGCTACCAACCATTGCAAACCATCGCAACGGAAGAAATATTGATTCCTGTTGACACACTTCCTGGTCTATACAAATTCAGTATTACTGTTGAAGATTCTCGCGGAAACAAAGGGTCTGCGAGTGAGAATGTAGAAATCAATCCTCCGCGAAACAGAAATCCATTGATAAGTGAGATAACTTTTGCAGACGGCATCCTCACAGCAACTGCCTCAGATCCTGACAATGACTTCCTGGAGTTCTCTGCAGTAGTACTGTCAGGGGCGGTTCGCGTCAGCAGGCCTTTCAACACCACAGCCACCAGTGCCAGCTTCAGTCTGGTAAGCGAGGACATCCTTGCGGGAGGTAACTTCGCAGTCCAGGTCACCGTACAGGACGGCAGGGGAGGGGAGGACAGCGATACCTTCAACCAGGAATTCAAGGCCTTCCCGCTTGAACCCGACACCCTCTACGCCATGGCCACTTCGGACAGAACTTCCGCAGGCGGCAATGTCAGGGTGGTGGTTGCCACCGGGGACACCGCCAATCCCTTCCAGTATGTCAACGGCTGCGGTGTAGTCTGTGAGAATGGGGCCAGCTATGCCTCCACAACATTCGATGTCGGTTCGCCGGATGACATACCGGATGTCGGTTCAGCCAATCCGATTGACGGCGTCTGGGGCGACATGGGTGCTGCGAGCTTTCTGCTGGCCCCTGACAACTTCATCACTGGCAAGGATCTCGGCAACGGCACCAGCCGCACCGATTTCAATGTCACACCACTCGGTGGCAGCGACATCACCGCCAATGGCATCCTGTTCAGCTTTGAGTACACCTTCGCGTCTGCGGGTACATACCATTTAGGCTTTGAAGCCGTGAACATAGTCAGCCGCACCTACTACACCGATGCCAGCCAGTCCGAGGACTTCTTCTGGTCTGACATCTCGAATGATCATCAGTACAACACGATTGTGGTGGAGTAGGCATGAAGCATCTGACTTTAATGATGTTAATTCTATTCGGATGTGGATCAGTAGTTGGCTGTGAGACCCTGAATGTAGGTACCGACAACCCTCATACTCTGCAGATCACTCTCAGTGCACCTGTTGGCACTGGGCCAAATGCTCCTGGACTTTGGAGTGGCGAATCCGCAACGTTTTCCGCTACGACAACTGAGTTCAGCGGACCTTTCGAGTTTGACTGGAACTTTGGCGGAGCTGCAGCGAATACAACTTCCAGATTGGACTCTGCTGGAACAACCTCTGTAGGAGTTACCTTTGTTGATCTTGCAGCGCCGTCAGACTTCACTGCAACAGTGACAATGACAACCGGAGACGGTAGGCAGGCAAGCGACAGAGTGAATTTCTACGTATCTGCGGGGGAAAACTTCTTTCCTGTACTGGAATCACTGAGTATTGACAATGGAATTCTCACAGCTATTGGCTCAGATAATGACGGCGACTCCCTGTACTTCGACGCATATGTCCTGTCAGGACAAATCCTGTTAGGTAAACCATTCAACACAACTGAAGTTAGTGCACAGTGGAAGGTAGAACTAAGTGACAAGTTTGTAGGATCAGGTTGGGAGATTCAAGTTTTTGTTGGTGACGGAACCGGTGCAAGCGATTCGGGCAAAATTTCAGGTGCTTTTGAACCATTTCATCTTGAACCCGACACCCTCTACGCCATTGCCACTTCGGACAGGACTTCCGCGGGCGGCAATGTCAGGGTGGTGGTTGCCACCGGGGACACCGCCAATCCCTTCCAATATGTCAACGGCTGCGGTGTAGTCTGTGAAAACGGGGCCAGTTACGCCCCCACCACCTTCGATGTTGGCACACCGGATGACACACCGGATGTCGGTTCAGCCAACCCGATTGACGGTGTCTGGGGCGACATGGGGGCCACGAGTTTCCTGCTGGCCCCTGACAACTTCATCACTGGCAAGGATCTCGGTAACGGCACCAGCCGCACCGATTTCAATGTGACGCCGCTCGGTGGCAGCGACATCACCGCCAATGGCATCCTGTTCAGCTTTGAATACACCTTCGCCTCGGCAGGCACATATCACCTGGGCTTCGAGGCTGTGAACCTTGTCAGCCGAACCTATTACACCGATGCCAGCCAGTCAGAGGACTTCTTCTGGTCTGACATCTCGAATGATCATCAGTACAATGTAATTGTTGTGGAGTAAAAAAATGAAGCACATCATGAGTATCTGCATTATTCTGACGACCCTGGTGATGGTCTCCTGTTCTTCAGGCAAGGCAACGAGTGGAAATGTATGGCAGAGCTGGGTCAGTATCCAGAGGTTCATTGCCAGTGATAGTGAGAGCGGTTCGAGTCCAGTCGCCGGAAAACAGGCAACTCTCAGGGCCTTCATTCTGACACTTGCGAGTCCAAAAAAGATCCGCTGGGAATTCGATGCAGCGATAGATCCCATCATCACGGAGCACGGACAGGACAGTCTGGTGCAGACGGAGGTTCTGCTTCCCGCGAGTGAGGAGGGTTACAACGTGAGATGCACCATGTACGTGATCTACAACGACGAGGAAATCCACAGCGCCAGCAATGACTTCTTCGTCATTGGCACCGGCGAAATCCTGAACGCAGAATAGTTGTTTGAAGGGAGGGAAAAACCATGTTCAGATTGTCAATCGCGATAATGCTGCTGTCAGTGCTGTGTTCCTGCAATGGCGGTCACCAGCTTAACCAGGTGGGTAATCCCCAGACTCTGTTCATCACCCTTACTGACCCCGTCGGTCTCGGCAAGGATGCACCGCTGCTGGCCGGTGGGCAGCAGGCCCGCTTCACGGCAGAGGTGACAGGCGTCAACGGGCCAATCAACATCTTCTGGAACTTCGGCGGAGGCGCTGACAATACGACCGGCAGTCTCGCAGTGGCCGGTACAAGCACAGTGGACGTGACGATGAAGGTGATCAGCGGCCAGCAGGATTACACGGCGTCTGCAACCGTGACTGACTCTGCCGGTTACTCGCAGACAGACAGTGTGAACTACCAGCTGCTGGGTTGGAACAATTCCGCACCGCTGATCGAGGACCTGACCCTGAGCAGCAGCAACCTCCTGACTGTGACAGCTTCTGACGAAGATGGCGACGAACTGAGCTTCAGCCTGCGCAGGGGGATAGATGACAAGAACCTCGGTCCGCCGGACAGCGTGGATGGCAACGTAGCAGTCTGGGACCTGAGCGCGGAGCTTGCACCCAGTCCCAATGACATCCTCGCCGGTAGCAATCTCAGCTTCGGCGGATTCATCGCCACAGTGACGGATGAGTATGGTGCCAGCACTGAGAGCGAGCAGGTAGGCGGCAGTTTCGAAGCCTTCCAGCTTGAGGATGACACTCTGTATGCCATTGCCACAAAGAGCCGGGCGAAGGTGGGGGACAAGGTCCAGATTATCGTGGCGACTGGTGATACGGCGCATCCGTTCCAGTTCATGAACGGGGTCGGAGTCACCTGCACCAGCCCGGTTAAGTACGTTCCCAAGTCAATGGACTTCGGTTCTCCTGACGGAGATGACAGTGCATTCACCCCTATCGACGGTGTCTGGAGCGATGTCGGCAACAGCAGCTTCCTCAGGGATCCGATTTGGCCGCTGATACCACTATGGGATTTGGAAGACGGCAGGACATTGATTCCCTGCAGCATCACCCCACTTGGTGGATCGGATATCACTGCAAACGGGATCCTGGTCAATTTCGAGCTGCAGTTTGACGAGCCTGGCACTTACACCCTCGGCTTCGAGGAAGTCAACGTCATTCCCAGAACCTACTACCAGGACAGTACTGCCACAGAGGACCACTTCTGGTCAGACATCAGCAATGATCATCCCTACAACACGATCGTGGTGGAATAGGGAAATGTCGCTCGTTGCCAGAACAGTTATCTTGCTATCTTTACTGTGTTGTCTGCTGATGCTGCAGGCCTGCGGATCGGGCGGCGAGAAGCAGGTTGGCGGCGATTTGAATGTGAGCTGGCTGGATCCGATTGGTTCCGGCTGGAATGCCCCGACCCTAACCAGCTACGACACAGCCAGATTCAGTGTGGACATCAGTGGTGGTCAGGCTCCATATGCGCTAACGTGGTACTTTGGCGGTGCCTGCGAAACTCAGTTTAGTAATCTGAATGAGCCGGGACAGGCTAATGTAAACGTGTTGTTTGTTCCTCTTGCAGCAACAACAAATTTCACAGCCATGCTCGTAGTCAGTGATGCTGCGGGAAATGCTGCCAACTCAACTCTTCAGTTCACTGTCATTGAACCGCAGGTTGACTGCTTTGTTTCAATCAACAGCCTCACATACAGCGATGGACTGATCCGCGTTAGCGGCAGTGATGCCGATGGTGGCGCGCTGACATTTACCGCGCAGCTGGATTCCGGTGAAGTCATCATCACTGGCCCGTTCAATGAAACCGCGACTTCTGCGGAGTTCGTTGTAAAACCCCGGGATGTGCTGGCAGGCGGTAACTTCACCGTCACTGTCAGTGCCACTTGCGAGCCAGGTTTTGAGAGTGCATCAGACTCAGTCTCCGGCTCCTTCGATGCCTTTCCGCTGGCGGATGACACTCTGTATGCGATTGCCACCCAGACCCAGGCCGCTGTCGGCGAGCCGGTGCGCATCGTGGTTGCCACGGGCGACACGGCGTCGTCGTTCCAGTACCTCAATTCCTGCATCCTCACCTGGCAGGTGGGAGGCAGCTATGTGGGCCAGTCCTTCGACATCGGCGCGCCGGATGATGTGCCGGAACAGGCAGTGCCGATAGACGGAGTCTGGGGTGACATGGGGGCGACGAGCTTCCTGCTGAATTTATTCCCAATCGAAACCATGCCGATCGGAAACGGTCTTCTCGGGACCGGCTTCTACGTCACCCCGCTGGGCGGCTCGGACATCACAGCCAACGGCCTGCTGTTCAACTTCCAGGTGGAGTTCGCGGAACCCGGCACCTATACCATCGGTATCCTGGATAATCCGGAAAGTGTGGTTTCCCGTACCTACTACCAGGACAGCGCAGCGGAAGAAGATCACTTCTGGTCTGACATCAGTAACAACCACGATTACAACACGATTGTGGTGGAGTAGGGGTCGGCTGGCTGTGAACCAATGGCATCACAATGCCGCAGTTTGGACCGGAATTCAGGATTACATGCTAAGGAGGACAGGATTGGCGCCGATAGAGAGGGGAATTGCGGAGTTTGACCGGGATGTAGCCTGCAATTTCTGCCCGGTACTTCACAGTACAGGGGAAATTATGTACCATCTAGGATGTTCACCGCTGGGTCAGGGGAATCCTGGACAGTTCGTGGATGACCCGGGTGTCGGACACCTGGTGTCCAGGTTCGGGCGAACTACCGCGACCCGATGGTGAAATCATGGTAGTATTTATTGTTCAGGTGTGACTATATTAATAAGGTATGAATCGGCTGTATTATCCGTTCGTCACGGAATTTACTTTTGTGACAGTTTCTGTTGCGGTTTAACTGAGTATCGGATATAATTGCCAGACTTAAACCTGTACCGTTCCGACACACCTGTGTATGTGGTTAAGGAGGAATGTTGTGAAAAACTTTATCGTCCTGGTGGCGCTTGGGCTTCTGGCTCTCGTGTCTAGCTGCGATACTCTTAACATTGGTAGTGGCCAGCCCCAGCGTCTGGCAATTACCCTTAGCGATCCTGTTGGTACCGGTGCCAGCGGAAACGTGCTTTCTGGTAGCGAGACTGCCACCTTCAGTGCCACGATCGTTGGTGTGAACGGACCGTTCAACATCGCGTGGAACTTCGGTGGTGCTGCCACCAACACGACCAGCACCCTGGCCGTGGCCGGCACCAGCACTGTGAGCGTGACTTTCATCTCACTTGCCGCAGCGCAGAGCTTCACCGCAACTGCAACTGTCACTGACAGCGCCGGCGTGAGCCAGTCTGATTCCGTCACCTTCTCTGTGCGTGAGACCCAGAATGCTGCTCCCAGCATCGACAGCCTGACCTTCGCGGGCGGCACGATCTCCGTCACCGGTTCTGACCCGGATGGTGACAGCCTGACCTTCAGCGCTGCCCTTGACAGCGGCGATGTGACCGTCAGTGGCCCGAACGGTGCTAACGCGACCAGCGCCAGCTTCGGCGTGAGCCCCAACGACATCCTTGCCGGCGGTAACTTCACCGTGACCGTGACGGCTGATGACGGCAATGGCGGCACCGCCTCCGATTCCGTCAGCGGCAGCTTCGATGCCTTCCCGCTGGCTGATGACACCCTGTATGCAATCGCTACCGCTTCCAGCGCCAGCGCTGGCGGTAACGTCCGCATCGTGATCGCCACCGGTGACACCGCCAACAGCTTCCAGTACCTGAACGGCTGCGGCGTGGTCTGCGAGAACGGCGCATCCTATGCTGCCACCAGCTTCGACGTCGGTACCCCGGATTCCACTCCGGACGTTGGTTCCGCCAACCCGATCGACGGCGTGTGGGGCGACATGGGCGCCACCAGCTTCCTGCTGGCTCCGGATAACTTCATCACCGGCACCGATCTCGGCGACGGCACCAGCCGTACCGACTTCAACGTCACCCCGCTGGGTGGTAGTGACATCACTGCGAACGGTCTGCTCTTCAACTTCGAGTACACCTTCGCCAGCGCTGGCACCTACACCCTTGGTTTTGAGGCCGTGAACGTTGTGAGCCGCACCTACTACCAGGACAGCACTGCTGCGACGGACTTCTTCTGGGGCGACATCACCAACAACCACGACTACAACACCATTACCGTGAACTAGTAATTAGCTCGAACACAGGTAACAGGAACCAGGCCCGGTTCGGATGTGGAGTAATCCGCGTCCGGCCGGGCCTGCCGTTACCACCCCCGGATGATGCAGGCCCATTGTCCGGAAAAAACAGGAATCCGGTACAATTAATGTTATTGGACTCCCTGTTCAATTCTGTGGGCCGCCAGCTGCCCTGAGGCGGCCGGCCCCGAGAAGGAGAGAAGCATGACTTTACGTAAGATGTTTACCGGCGTGCTTTGCATTCTCATCCTGCTGATCAGCGCGAGCTGCTCCAACAGCAAGAATGTTGGACTGTCTCAGCCGGATGACCAGCGGAACACCACCGGTGTCAGCGTCGATTCCTTTGAAATCACCCGATACAACGCGGCTGGTTTCGAGGATGCTAGCCTCAACCAGAGCATCGATGCTTACATTGAGCAGGTGGGATCCGAGACTGCATTGGTCATCAACGTTGATGAGCCGGATGTGGATCGCACGATTGCGCTCAACATCGACTTCGACGGCGTCAACATGCATTACGAGCGCACCGAGTTCCACGGTCTGCTTGGCAATGATGACGATGTGCTGGGTGCCAGTTTCGGCCTGACTGAAAGTGTCCAGCTTGGCCAGACGGCCATCCGTGACTACGATCCGGGCAGCATCAGTGGCCGCTTCGCCACTGTGTACTTCGCCCCCGGCGCGAGCCGTACGGCGAGTGCAATTCCCGGTGATGTCTACAAGAGCAGCACCGGTGTTGCCGTCAACCGTTGCGGTGACAACGCCAGCTTCGTGGCTGACGAGGAAACCGAGAATGAGGCCTGGTTCACCAATGGCTGGATGATGGCTGACGGTGACCAGAACGGCCAGTGCACGATTGCCGACATCACCCCGATCGGCATCTACCTGAACCAGAGCTGTGAGACCAACCCGCTCGCGACCCGTGCGGACTATGACAACAACGGCCAGGTTACGATTTCCGAGCTGACCCCGCTGGGCGTACACCTCAATGAGGGTGTGGCAAGTTATCGTGTTGGCCTGCGTGATGACGGTGATACCGGCACCACGCTGTCTGCAGAGAAGACCGTTGATCCCAGCGCGGACGCGATTGCCGCATCCGGCACTCCGGCGGTGGCTGATCTGCGCACGATCTTCCGTCATTACAACGTGGCATCCCTTTTCACCCCTGGTGAAATCGCGGCTGCCAACGTTAATGGCACCAACGGTGTCGAGATCTGCGTGATTCCGACCAACACCAACTCTGCCAATGGCACCGGCACCCTGGCATTCGTGCCCTGGGGTGGCACAGTTGTTGGTCAGGATGATGAAATCGTTGTCACCAACTTCGACATCCAGATGGTGGGTGTCGGCGGCGGCAGCGGTGATGACAGCAACATCTTCGACAGCGGCATCAGCGGCGGTGACGTCACTGCCAACGCTGACGTGAGCTTCCAGGTGAACGCAATCGAGGGTACCTTCAACGGCCTTGACTTCGATGCCACCACCCTGCCAGAGGGCATGGACGCTGCTCACTACGCCAATACCCTGACTGCTGTGCGAGACAATGCGAACTGGACCTTCGGCACTGCCGGAGCTGCCGGCTTCCGCAGTACCTCCGCCTGGGTGACTGACGGTGCGGGTAATGACCTTGGAGGCGTGGGCGACCCCGGCGCCGGTGTGGTCTTCCCGGATTACGACCCCGAGTCTGACGAGTTCAGCCCCGAGGGTACCCTGAATGTGAACCTCGCTGCCGCAGCCTCCCTGGCGACCGGCACCGTGGCCAGCAAGAACTACAAGGTCGTCGTGCTTTCCGAGCGTGATTACAACTGGACCGTGGATGTCCTCCGCGACCCGCAGCAGGCCACCTTTGGCCCGATCCTGAAGCAGGGCTTCGACCCGCAGGATGAGTACGCGCTTGTCATCGGTACCCGTTCCTTCTTCTTCACCGCCGATTGGGGCGATCTTGGCGTTCCCGCCAACTTCGACAGCATCGAGATGGAGATCTGGAAGGTCGAGGGCACCGGCCCGGGCAACTGCTCCCGTGTCAACGACTTCACCTTCACCGAAGGTACCCCCGGTACCGGTGAGTTCGGCATTCGTGAGAACACTGAGAACCCCGGCGAGTACGTGTTTGAGTACGTCGTCAACGGTGCAAACCTGCAGGGTAGCAGCCAGTACGTGGTGCGCTGGTTCAACGGCGTTGAATGGTCCTCCATCAACATGCCCGAGAACAAGACCATCCCGTCCGGTCCTGCCCCGGCTGCCGCTGACCTGACCAGCATCCCGAACGCGGGCGGCTACAAGGGCAGCGCGAAGGTCGACTTCCTGCAGATCCTCTACCCGAACCCGAAGATCCGCCGCTGGAGCGACGTGTTCCCGAACCCCGAGACTGAGTCAGTCGACGTTGAAAAGGGCCTCGACAACGACGGCGTCCAGGTTGACAAGACCCTGGCCTTCAATGACATTCTGCGCACCAACGGTGATGAGTTCGCGATCTTCGTGACCCCGATCGACAGCCCGCAGGGCTTCTCGATCTGGCCCCAGGTCCTGATCAAGAACTTCACCGCCACCGGCGCCAGCGATGTCACCAGTGCTGACATCCCGCTTGCCACCCCGAGTGGCCCGATCTACTGGTCAGCCTCGGGCGCCAGCGCGATCATCGTCGCCCAGCACGGTCTTGGCCGAGTTGTGGTGGACATCGCCGGTCTTCCCACCGATGACGGTGAATTCGGCCCGATCAACTACGGTTTCGGCCTGTTCAGCCCGCAGGGTGTGGATTACCTTGAGGTTGGTGAAGGCACCTTCACCATGTCCCCGGTGGATGGCACCGTGGCCCCGAACGCGATCAACTGGGGTATCGACGCCTTCGACCGCGAGGAGCGCGACCTTGATAACGGTGATTACAGCAACCACATCCTCAACGGTTCCTTCGTGAACGACCCGGTCCAGCCCTTCGTGCTGTGGATCGAGTTCAACGGCGGTAACGTCTACGACTGGGAGCAGAACGAGGAGAAGGTCTGGAAGCTCAACGGCTCGCTGGACAACATCTATGTCCAGGTCAAGGACGTTGACCAGCCTGCTGATGTCCGCATCATGGAGGTTGGCCTGCGCCTTGTGGGTGTGACCCCGACCGGAACCTTCCTTGCAATCCACACGATCACCAACCGCGACTTCGTCAAGTTCGGCGCTCCGCCGAGCCAGACCTGGGGCATCCTTGCTCCGGGCCACAAGTACGAGGTTTCGGTCAATGACCGTGTCCTCAGCCCCGGCGGCGACAGCTTCGGCACCGGCGCTGCTGACCTGCTGACCGTGATCGGTACCAACCCGAACACCTAGGATCCCCTTTTGAGTGGATTCCCGGCCCCCCGCCCCGGCGGGGGGCCTTTTTGCTTTCTGCGGCAGTCAATCTGATTGACTTCACCCAGCCACTCTGGTATCATTCGCGAACCGATGACCCAGATCATCAACAGCATTGAGCGCCGACGCCGCAGCAGCCGCCGACGAGGGCGGGCTGATGGCGCGCGTGGATAGCTGTATCCCCCACGACATTCAAGGCCCGCTGTAATGGCGGGCCTTTCTGTTTTCTAGCGTCAATCAGCCCCGGATCATTCCCTCATAACACCCAGGCAGGAGCAACTGATGAACGACTATGCAGGCAAACCACTGGCGGTACTGGCCTTCTCCGGTGGTCTTGATACATCTTTTTGTGTTGTATGGCTCATTGAGCAGGGCTATCGTGTCCATACTGTGCATGTGAACACCGGTGGCTTTGATGCCGCCGGCCTCGCTGCCATCGAGCAGCGGGCATTGCAGTGCGGTGCCCAGCAGCATGCCAGCATTGACGCCCGGGCCGACTTGTTCCAGTCGCACCTGCGCTACCTGCTGTTTGCCAACGCGCGGCGCGGTGCGGGATATCCGTTGTGTGTCTCTTCGGAGCGGCTCTGCCAGGCGCGGCACGCAGCTAAGTATGCTGTGGAGAATAAGGCTGATGCGATCGTGCATGGCAGTACCGGTGCCGGCAATGACCAGCTGCGCTTTGACACAGTGTTCGGGGTGATGGCTCCCGGCATCAGGCTACTCACACCGATCCGTGATCTGGCCCTCAGTCGCGAACAGGAGGTGGCCTACCTGGCAGGGCATGGCGTGGAAGTGGATGCCAGCACGGGATCCTACAGCGTGAACGCCGGAATGTGGGGTATGACCATCGGAGGCAGGGAAACCCATGGCAGCTGGGAAAGCCTGCCTGCTGAAGCATGGCCAGATGCGGCCTCTTCGCAGGTTGCTGTCCGGGAAATCATCATCGGTTTTGAGCAGGGCATTCCCATATCAGTCGATGGCACGTCCATGCCGCCCGTGGAACTGATCGAGATGCTCAATACAGTCGGCGGGCAATTCGCAATCGGCCGCGGCATGCACCTCGGAGACACCGTGCTTGGCATCAAGGGCCGCGTGGCCTTCAGTGCCCCGGCTGCCCACATCCTGATTGAAAGCCACCGTGAACTGGAGAAACTTACACTGAGTGCCAGCCAGCAGTTCTGGAAGGAGACGCTTGGCAACCTCTACGGCCGGATGGTGCATGAGGGCCAGGCGCTTGATCCGCTCTGCCGCGACCTGGAGGCTATGCTCGAATCCAGCCAGCGCATGGTCAGCGGTGAGGTCCGCGTCAGGCTGCAGGATGGTTACATGCAGGTGCTGGGCAGCCGTTCGCCGCATTCGCTGATGGCGCTGCAGCCCGCTGCATATGGCGAGCAGTCCACTGGCTGGAGCGGGGATGAGGTCGCTGCCTACAATAAGCTGCATGCAATGCAGCAGAAGCTGTGCTGGGCCCAGCAGCAGCAGGCGGAGGCTGCGCAATGAGGATCAGGGCTGACAAGATCGCCAGTGTGACGCGTGGGCTGTCGCTGGACAGCCAGCTCTCACTGGGCAGTGAGATACTCTGCCGGGAGGGAAGTGTCGTCGCATGTCGCGTGCTCAACGACAAGTCCACCTACCGGCAGCTGGAGGACATCCACGGCCGAATGACCTCAGTCAAGCGCGGAGACGTGATCGTCGGTGTGCTTGGCAACCGGCAGGCCCTGCATGGCTATGAGGGCCACGTGCCTGAATCGCTGGCAGTCGGCGACAGGTTGCAGCTGCTGAACCTTGGCGGGGTGATCGGAGTCTGCACCTCAGCCAATCCTGAAGTCGGTCCACCCTTTGAACTGGAACTGCTGGGCCAGGTCCAGAGCTATCCCGGCTTCCAGTCGCGGCGTCCGGTGGCAGCGGAGATCAGCCAGCCTGATGCAGGCTTGCCTGAGCTCAGTAATATCCCGCCGATCGTTCTGATCTGCGGCAGCTGCATGAACAGCGGCAAGACCGTGGCCGCCAGTGCGATCGTCAGTGAACTGTGCCGGGCCGGCCTGCTGGTTGCTGGCGCAAAGCTGACTGGCGTATCCCTGCTGCGTGATGTGCTCTCCATGAAGGACTACGGCGCTGCCAACGTGATGGATTTCACCGATGCCGGATTCCCGAGCACGGTACCCAGCAATGCCGTGATGGCTGCCCGCCGCGTGGTCAATGGACTGTCGCAGTTCAAGCCGCAGGTGATTGTCGTGGAAATGGGAGACGGGATCTTTGGCACCTATGGTGTGCAGCAGATCCTTGACGACAGCAGCATCGCCGGCTGCATCAAGGTGCTGGTGTACTGTGCGAATGACCCGGCCGGAGCCTTCGGTGGGGCCCGCCAGCTGCAGGAGCGGCACGGGCTGGCGCTTGATGTGGTCAGTGGTCCTGTGACCGACAACCAGGTCGGACGACGCTATATCGAGGAGGAGCTCGGATTGCCTGCAATAAATGCAAGAATGGATGCGGCGGCACTCGGTGGGCTGGCATTACAGGCGCTGGGCTACGGTCCTGCTGGAGGCGGCGATGCGACAGATTGACGTGATCATCATCGGAGCCAGCGGCATGGGAGGCGGTGAGCTGTTGCGCTACCTCATGCAGCATCCACTTGCCAATCCCATTCAGCTTGTCAGCCGCAGCCGGGCAGGGGAGTCCGTCGCGTCAGTCCATCCGCATCTCGGAGCCTATGCACAGATGCGCTTTGAGGCCAGTCTGGGACTGCCCTCAGGCGAATCCAGCGACCCGCTTGTCATCTTCTGCGCGATGGGACATGGCGAGTTTGCCCAGTCCTGGCCAGCGCTGCGCGACCAGCTGGAGTTGCTCAGGAAGCACAGGAGGGTAGTCGTGATCGACATCTCCGCTGACTTCAGGCTGAGTGACCCTACAGCATGGCTCAAATACTATTGTGAGGCGCATCCCTGCCCGCAGTACCTGGATGATTTCGTCTACGGCCTGCCGGAACATGCCCGGGACGCAATCGCCATCTCAGACCGGATTGCCAGTCCAGGCTGCTTTGCCACCGCGATCAACCTCTGCCTGCTGCCACTTGCCGGCAGAATAAGCAGCAAGCATGTAGCCATCGCTGCCATGACCGGCAGCAGCGGCTCCGGCAATCGTCCATCAGAAGGCACGCACCATCCATTCAGGGCGCATGACCTGCGCGCTTACCAGATGCTGCGCCACCGGCACCAGGCTGAACTGGAGATGATGCTGGCAGCCCGTGGCAACAAGGATGTGCGGATCTCCTTCGTGCCCCACAGTGCCCCGCTGGTGCGCGGGATCTTTGCAACGGTGATGATTGACTGTGACAGTGCCGCCGAAGCGCGTGAGCTGGCTGGACTGGTTGCCAGCAGCTATGAGGGCGAGCCATTCGTGCATTACACTACCGCCTCGCCACGTGTGGCTGTGGTTGCCGGCAGCAACATGGCACAGGTCACGGTCAGCAGTGAGGATCGCAGCCTGCTCGTGATGTGTGCGATTGACAACCTTGGCAAGGGCATGGCTGGGCAGGCAATCCAGAACATGAACATCGCACTCGGGCTTGATGAAACCAGCGGGCTGCAGTCAGCGGCGGTCTACCCCTAGGAGATGGCAATGCGACACATCACACACATCAGGGATCTTGGAGTAGATGGAGTCAGCCGCGTGCTGGACCGGGCACTGGGCTGGAAGACCACTGCACCTGGCGCTATCTTCAGCGGCCGGATCCTTGGCATGCTGTTCTTCAACCCCTCACTGCGCACAAGGGCCTCCTTTGAGGCTGCCATGCTGCGGCAGGGCGGCCATGCGATAGTCATCGACGTGAACTCCGGCAGCTGGAAGCTTGAAACCGCGGATGGAGCAGTGATGGATGGCGACAGGCCGGAGCATATCCGTGAAGCCATCCCCGTACTCGGCGGCTACGTGGACGCGCTGGCAGTGCGCTGCTTTGCCGACGGCAATCCGGCAGTGGACGTGCAGGACCAGCTGATGCACAGCATCCGGGCCCACAGCCTTGTGCCCGTCGTCAGCATGGAGTCGGCACGGGAGCATCCCTGCCAGGGCCTGGCTGACATGCTGACAATCCGCGAACACTGTGGCGAACTGGCAGGCAGGAAAGTGACACTGAGCTGGGCGCCACACATCAAGCCGCTGCCGCAGGCCGTGCCGAACAGCTTCCTGCTGAGTGCCGCAGCAGCGGGCTGTGAGATAACGGTTGCCCATCCGCCCGGGCTTGAGCTGCAGGATGAGGTGCTGAGTGAAGCACAGCAGCTTGCGCAGGAAAGCGGTGCACGGATCAGCTTTCGCAATGACCAGCAGGCAGCCTGTGCTGATGCGGAAGTGTTATATGCCAAGAGCTGGGGTGGAGCAACGGATCTGGATTTCGCCGAGCTTGCAAGGCAGCATAGCGGTTGGCAGGTCACGCGCAGCCTGCTTGAAGCAGGCAATGTGCGCAGCAAACTGATGCACTGCCTGCCGGTCAGGCGCAACGTGGTGCTCAGTGACGACGCGCTGGACTCGGAGCTGAGCCTGGTGGCACCGCAGGCGCACAACCGCCTGCATGTGCAGCGCAGCCTGCTGCATGAAGTGTTCAACGGAGGAAACTGATGCACGGATACTATGAATTCCTGCGGACAGCGACGCCCTATGTGCGCGCCAACCGAGGCCGGCTGTTCGTTGTCAAGCTTGGCGGCGAGATGCTGGACGACCCGCGCATTGCCAGCCAGATCCTTGAGCAGGTGGCGATGCTGCAGCACCTCGGCATAAACATGATGCTCGTGCATGGCGGTGCGCCGCAGATCGCCAGCCTCTGTGGGCGGCTTGGATTGCCCGTGCAGATGCACGCCGGCCGCCGCATCACGGATAAGCAGGTGCTGGAGGCGGTTTCCATGTCACTGTGCGGCAGCATGCAGTCGCACATCTGTGCCGAGCTAACGGCCCTCGGAGTACGGAGTGTCGGTGTCAGCGGAGCTGATGCCGGCCTCGTGGTTGCCAGTCGCCGTCCGCCGGTGGATGACGGCAGTGGCAACATGGTGGACTTTGGGGAGGTCGGCGACATCACCGACATTGACGCTTCGCTGATCGCTACACTCAGTGACAACGGCTTCTTGCCGGTGGTGGCCCCGCTGGCCAGTGACGGAGCCGGGCAGCTGCTGAATATCAATGCAGATACAGTTGCCGCCGGTCTGGCGGTTGCCTGCGGTGCTGCCAAGCTGATCTTCATGATGAGACCAGCCGGAATCCTCGCCAATGCTGATGACCCGGGCAGCCTGATCCCGGAACTCAGCCTTGCGGAACTGAAGGCACTTGAGTCAGATGGATCAATCAGTGGCGGCATGCTGCCGAAGTCGGCTGCCACGCACAGCGCCATTGCTGGCGGGGTGGAGCGCGTGCACTTCGTCAGCGGCCTGGCTGAGGATGCTCTGCTGCGTGAGATCTTCACCAATGAAGGCAGCGGCACGATGGTGGTGCCGGATGCTTGATCTGCTGGCACAGCTCGTTTCCATCCGCAGCCTGTCGCGTGAGGAACATGCCTGCGCGGACTTCGTCGAGGGCTGGGCCAGGGATGCCGGGTTCAGCCCCCAGCGGATTGCCAACAACATCGTGTTTGTGCTTGGCAGTGGTGGGCCGCGCCTGATGCTGAATTCGCACATCGACACTGTACCGCAGTGCAGCGGCTGGCTAGCCGACCCCTGGACCCCGCGAATTGAGGGTGGAAGGCTGACGGGGCTTGGTGCCAACGATGCCAAGGGCTGCGTGACGGCGATGCTGCTGGCTGCCCGAGAACTGGCCGAACAGGGCTGGAATGGACCCGGCACGCTTGTAGTACTGATCAGCGCGGAAGAGGAGATCGGCGGTGAGAATGGCATCCAGCTGGCTATGTCACAGATCGAACCCGTTGACGCCGCCATCAATGGCGAACCGACCGGACTGGCACCATGTAATGCACAGCGCGGCATGCTGCTGCTGGAATGCAGCAGCCATGGTAGCTCCGGCCATGCGGCGCATGCGTACAAGCTCGGCCTGGAGAATGCGGTGCATGCCGCAGCCCGCGACATGGTTTCTCTCAGCGAAATGCAGTTCGAACCATATGAGGATATACATGTGACGCGGCCACAGGTCACGGTTGTCAAGGGCGGGCTGAGCCACAACCAGGTGCCGGACCTGTGCGAATTCCAGGTGGACATCCGCACCACGCCCAATCTTGACCATGAAGAGACCCTGGCCTGGATCCGCAGCCAGCTCTCATGCGATGTGCACTGCCGCTCGGCACGCTACCTGCCGGTCAGTACACCGCGCAGCCATCCAGTTGTCAGGGCGGCGGTTGTGGCCAGCGGCAGGGACAGATACTTCAGCGATACCTGCAGCGACTGGTCGCTGTACGGCGGCATCCCGACCGTCAAGCTTGGGCCCGGGGAGAGCCCACGCAGCCACAGGCCCGAGGAATACATCCTCGAGTCGGAACTACAGGCCGGCTTAGACATCTACCGGGACACCGTCCTGCGATACTTCGAGGAGGCTGGCAATGAGTGATGGACAGCTCTGGAGCAAGCAGCTGCCGCTGGACCGGCTGGTCCACGGATTCACCGTAGGCAATGACCATGTGCTGGACCTGCAGCTGGTGGGCTGGGACCTGCTCGGCACCGCAGCCCACGTCAGGATGCTCGGCAGGCAGGGCTTGATGCCTGCCGCTGATGTCGACTGCATCATTGCCGGCCTCAGTCAGATCAGGCAGCAGGTCGATGCAGGCACATTCGTGATCACTGCGGAGCAGGAGGATTGCCATACCGCGATCGAGCAGGCACTGCGCGGTATCTGTCCAGCGGCTGCTGGCAATGTGCACCTCGGCCGGTCCCGCAATGACCAGGTGTTGACTGCACTGCGGCTGTACATGAAGCATGCTGTGTTCAGCATCAGCCGGCATGTCGCCATTCTGGCAAAGGAGTTCAATTCGCAGGCAGCTTCCCATATGGAGATGCTGATGCCGGGCTACACGCACCTGCGCCGGGCGATGCCGAGTACGGTCGGCCGCTGGCTGCTGGCTTTCAGCGCCGGACTACTGGAGGAGCTGCATGCCGCCTCAGGACTGCTGCGGCGGATTGACAGCTGTCCACTGGGGAGTGGCGCTGGCTTCGGCCTGCCCCTGCCGCTGGATCGGAAGTACACAGCCGAGCTGCTCGGTTTCAGCCGCGTGCAGCTCAGCGAGATTGACTGCGCCAACTCCCGCGGACGCCATGAGATTGCGCTGGCGGGCTGGATCTGTTCCATCGGCAACCAGCTGGAGAAATTCGTCTGGGACCTGAGTCTGTACAGTACCGAGGAGTACGGCTTCGTCAACCTGCCGGATCAATTCACAACCGGATCATCCATCATGCCCCAGAAGCGCAATCCGGATGTGCTGGAACTGATGCGCGGCCGGATCGCCCAGTTGCGTGCCTGGCGTAATGAACTGGAACAGGTGCACAGTGGACTGCCTTCCAGCTACCACCGTGACTACCAGCTGCTGAAGCCGGCCCTGTTTGCCAGCGTTTCCGGCATCCTGGAGCTGCTGGCAATCTGCCGCCACATCCTGCCTGGGCTGGAGTTCCACCGGGAGCGGATGCTTTCAGCCTGCACGTCTGAGCTGTTCGCCACCGAGGAGGCTTATCGCAGAGTTCGGCAGGATGGTCTCGCCTTCAGGGATGCATACAAGCAGGTTGGCATCGAAGTCGTGGGTGGCAAAACAGGATTCTCAGTAGATGCAGCCAGCTGGCAAATTCCGGATGACTGGCAGATTGATGTGGAAACCATCGCTAGCGAGATCACTGTGCTGGCGTCTGGCAATGCAGAGCTGTCGGCTAATTTTATGAAGCAGCTCGACTCGCTGCTGTAGATTCTCATTCTTCCCGGTCCCAGATGAAGTTGTGGATACTTTCCAGGTAGCGCCATTCGCTGGGCAGGATGATGTTGCCTGTATCATTGTGTTCCGCGAGTGAGTCCGCATAGCACATCAGGCTGCGCCTGTCCTCGATGTGTGGCAATCCAAGTGTGTGTCCGAGCTCATGCTGGATGATCTGGTGCCACAGTTCACGCTGGCGCTCCCTTGTGTACTTCACACCGCGCAGGATGCGGTAATTGCTGGCAACACATGCCGGTCCGCCGATCTGGGCCTGGCCGAACAACCAGTTGTGGTCTGCATCCGTCAGGTCATGAGGACTGATGCCGATCACGCGGAAGTAGCGCCGGTCATGATCTTCGCGCAGCCAGTCCAGCATGCGATCCGTCAGGTATTGCCCACGCTTGCTGTCATAGCAGTCTTCCGGGATTGCCAACGGACCCAGCACCTCAAATTCAAATGGGAATACGGAGGCGAGGGATTCAGGCAGCTGGTCAAGCTCAGCCTGGCTGAACCAGTCAGTTCTGGCCGAATCAGTATTGCCTGGCGCATGCAGGGGCAGGATGGCAATCCGCAACTGGCGGCTGTGGATTGGCAGTTTTGTCGTATCTACAAGCTGCGCCGGCGGAACCGCCGCTGCGGCACTTTCCCTGCCGGCAAGCCAGGCAGCGGCTGGCATGGCAAAGAGCAGGATTGCCACTGTCACCCGTCCCCATGAGATCCCGTGATTCCTCCTATCCTTCGAAGCATCGGCGCGCTCGGCACCGACAGGTTCTTTTCCTGTCTGCATGGCTGTCCTCCCGATAGCAGGTAGACAATCCCAGGCCCAGCTTTGTTCCAGTTCAGTCGCCGACCTGCTGGTCGTCGAGGAAGTCGAGCACAAGCACTGTCAGCCAGTCGCCATCCCTGCCGACATCCGCATTTACTGTCCGGTGGGACTTGTCACCGGCTTCCCGGTTGAATGCGTAGCCGCCTGCTTTGCGCAACGCATCCCCCAGTCCGATGCTCTGTGATGCCCCGCCCGGCCGGTCCGTGTGCAGGATCAGGAAGGGCGGGTACTCGCTATCAGTCCTGACATGCAGGGTAGGGGAGGCATCAGCCCACTTGCTGCCATCCTCACCAAACGCCGTTGTCATCATCTCCCGCAGCTGCCTGCCGACAATCCCGGACAGCCTTGTCGGGATGTCATAACCGGCGCCGTCCAGGCAGGTCACCGATTCGATGTCCGCCGGTGCCAGGCCATAGGGCGCCAGCCTGGCCTCGTCCGTGCCAAGCAGTGCAACCAGGTGCGCGCCGGCGCTGTGCCCCATGATGTTAATCCGCTGCGGGTCGCCGCCGTAGTGATCTATGTTGTCAACCAGCCAGGCGAAGGCGGCAGCCACATCCTCGATATGTGCCGGATGCTCAACCGCCGGTGACAGGCGGTAATTGACCGTGACATATACGTACCCTTCCCTGCAGAAGAAAGCCGGCTTGACGGTTCCGATGCCTGGGTTGCTCTTGTCACCGATGGCCCAGCCGCCGCCATGCACCATCATCACAACCGGCAAGCCCTTGGCGTCCTTTGGTGCATAGATATCCAGCTGCGTCAGCTTTTCAGCGCTCCCCGCGGCTTCCCGGTAACTGATGCCGCGGTGGATCTCCAGATCGTCCTCACCTGGTTTGGCAAGGCTGGCCACCGCCAGCCCCATGATCAGGCTGGCTGTCAGCAGCACTATCGTGATGGTTGTCTTCATATTCCCTCTCCAGCTCCTGTTCAGCCTGTTCGATCACTTTCAGCGGCTGTAGGTTTCATCTGCACTAACATATTCTCGTGGGACTGTCCCTGGCGCGCAACCTGAAACTCTATCCTTGGTACCTTTCGCTCACCTGGGAAGGGCTGAGCAATGCTGTCTGGTACCTCTATCTGTTCAGTTTCAAGGGACTCAGTCTCGGAGAAATGGCATGGCTGGTGCTGCTGGGCGATGGAGTGACTGTCATCTCGGAAGTCCCGACGGGCTGGGTCGCCGACCGCATCGGCCGCCGCCGCAGCATCCTGCTGGGAATCATCCTGCAGGCGCTCAGTGCAGTACTGTTCATCTTCGGCAACGACTTCTGGACCTTCTGGCTGGCAATGGCCGTCTGCGGGCTGGGTGACACATTCCGCAGCGGTGCTGATGAGGCACTGCTGTATGACAGCTGCCGGGGTCTGGGTCGGGTGCCTGACTACCGCCGGCTGCTGTCCCGCTCAATGGCGATTGCCACCGTGGCGATGGTAGCCGGGCAGATACTCGGTGGGATGATGGCAACCCGCTTAAGCTGGACCCTGCCGTTCTGGTGTGAACTGGTCGTCAGTACTGCGGGATTCCTTGTTGTGCTTTCCATGCTGGAAGCACCCTACAGCGGAGAGTCGGATGATGACTCACCTGGCATAGCTCATCCAGCCCTGTTAACGTCCCTGGCCAGGCTGATTCCACTGTTCATCTTTGCAGCGAGCATTGAGCTTGCGCCGGAGCTTTCGCATTTTCACTTCCCGGCAGAACTCGAACAGGCGATCGGTCTGACGCCTGAGCAGCTCGGCATCATGTACGCAGGTTTCGAACTGCTGCAGGGACTTGGCAACTGGCTGGCTGGTCATGTCAATTTCCGTCGACCGCTGCTGGTTCTCGCAGGCAGCAGCATTGCAATGCTGGCTGGCCTGCTGTTACTGGGAACGCGGGCATGGGCCGGATTGGCCGTCTTCATCGTGGGCCGCGCGCTGATCGACCTGATGACGGGACTGGCTGCTCCACTGATCAGCGAGGAAGCGAACAGGTTGACCGGATCGGCCAACCGGGCCACCGTGCTGAGCATCCTCAATGCGGCAAGCAGGTTGCTGCCGCTGTCAGTCCTGCCGCTCAGTGCAAGCCTGATTGCAGCATCAGGCCCGACGAAGATGTATGCAGTCTTCGCCGGGGCCATGTTGCTTCCCATTGTCATCAGTGTGTTGTGGATGTTCTCACTGGAGCGCCGTCAGGCACAGGCCTAATTGGACATCCGGCCGATGAAGGCCCCGAACTCATAGCGCTCGGGGTCAATCAGGCGCGGAGCCATGTTCACCTTGCTCGTGAACAGCCAGTCCGCCAGCGGATCAGATTCGGATCCACTCAGGCTGCCTGGCGTGAATCCGGCCCGGATCAGCTGGATACCCATGCTGTCCAGGTGCGGCTGCGTACTGGCCTCCGGCTGCCCTGTGGCAATTGCCTGGGGAATGCCGACCATGCATTCATGTGCATGCAGGAGGGCAGCCAGCCTGTCCTGCTGTCCTTCGGCTGGTCGGCGCATTTCACGTAGCAGCAGCACACCGTTGCTTGTGAGCAGTGCATGCAGCTGCCCGAGGAAACTTCCGGCATCAGCCTTGCTGCGCAGGCTGCAGTTGACAATCACAAGGTCAAAGCGGCTCCTGCTTCCCTCCGGCGGATTGCCGGTTTCCTCGAAGCTGAGGTTATGCGCATTGCTGCGCAACTGCAGCTTGCGAGCCATGCGGATTGCCGCAGGATTGCGGTCATAGCCGATGAAGCGGCTGCGCGGATAGCGCTGGGCAAGATGTGCCAGCAGCTGGCCGCTGCCACAGTCCGGCTGCAGCACCATGGCTCCAATCTCCAGTTTCCGCTTCATTCCGGGCGCGAGGGAAAGGACCTCGTCCAGTGCCACGCAGGCAGATTCCTGTTCGATGCCATCCTCGATCTCCAGCTGGCGCTGGTATTCGCGTGGATGGACTCCGCAGCGGTGGGCCATCGAATCACTCACGAGGCCCTCTACTTTGCCAAACAGGCCGATGTACTGTGACAGCGCAGCGGCACTGCTCCCCGCATCGCTGCCAAGCAGGGCGTCAATTCCGTATTCCGGAATTGAGTATCGGCCACTTTCGCCGTCGCGGCTGACAATCCCGGCGCTGCTCATGCAGTCAAGCCAGCTTGTCAGCTGCCTTTCCCCCAGTCCGCAGCTGGTCGAAAGGTCCTCGGCGGTGGCGCTGCCCATGTTCGCCAACAGGGCAAACAGGCCGCGCCGGTGCCCGATTGACACAAGTATCGCAGTGGCGGCCTCACTGAGCATGCTGTGCATGCGGTCCTGGAACAACAGGCTGCGCACGTCAGCCTTCGATTGGGTCGTAGTGGTAGGCATAGCTGTATCCATGGGTGGTGGCGGGCCGGAACCTGCCGGCCCGCCCCGGTGCATCAGACATTCATGATGTAGTAGTAGTTGAACGGATCGTGGGCCAGTTCCTTGGTCTCGAGTGTGCTGAACCCGGCCTCGCCGACCATCCGCTCCGCGAGCTCACGGCCCCAGCAGGTACCGAGTCCGGCGCCGCCGTTGGCAAGTGAGACCGTCATGCAGTGCGTGGTGGAGACCGTGTACAGGAAGGTGCCGACGAAGTGGTCCTTGTTGTCATGCAGGTGGCTGCAGGCCTTGATGTCCTGCATCAGGTACACACCACCATCCTTCAGTGCACGGCGCACGTTCTTGAGAACCCGGGCCGGATCAGCCTGGTCATGGATCACGTCGAAGGCGGTGACGAGGTCGAACTTGGCAAGCTCATCCCAGGCTGCGATATCCTGCACCTTGAAGCTGATGTTCGTCAGGCCCTTGCTCCTGGCAAGCTCGATCGCGGCCTCGACAGCGGGAGCCTCGAAGTCATAACCGGCGAAGGTGCTGTTCGGGTACATCTCGGCCATGCGGATGGCGGCGTGGCCGCTGCCGCAACCGATGTCAACGCAGTTGATGCCGGCACTGAGGCGCTCATGCAGGCCGTCAACAGCCGGGATGATGCTGTCCTTCAGGCCAGCCAGCACGGTCTGGTCGCTGAAGTCGGCCATTACGGGATGGAAGCGCTCGAATTCGCTGTAGGGCACACCGCCACCATTGCGGAAGGCATCCACCAGCGGGGTCTCGACGCCACCCATCACCGGGATGAACTGCATCACCGTCGCCACATTATGGGCACCGGCCTTGCTGGTGATCACGGCTGCATGCTCAGCTGGCAGGTGGTAACGGTTGGTTTCCCGGTCGAATTCGACAACGCCGCCGGTCACCATCGCGCCAAGCCACTCACGGACGTAACGCTCATTGAGCCCGCCCTGCTCGGCGATCTCGTGGGTGGTGGCCCAGTCAAGCTGGGTCAGTGCCTCAAGTGCACCAGTGCGGTGGCCCAGTGAAATCATCAGGGCCAGGCTGGCATCGTTGACAATTCCGACCATGCGACCGCCGAAGGCCTCGGCACGCGACGCGTCAAACTGCTTCTGCATAACAGACATTTTCAATCACCTCGTAGAGCTTTACCGGGCTATCCTGGCAACTGCGGATTTGGCAATTCCCTGCCCGACGCCGGAATAATATCCAGAAAACCGGGCTTTGTCCCGGATTTTCGGCACTGCATGCGGGACATGTGGGGACATTAAGCCTGTCCCCGCAGCACTGTATACTCAAGCTATCGCCCGCAAGAAGACAGTACTGGTCAATGCTGAGGCCCTGCGCAAGGTGCTTGATGAGAAGGAAATCAAGCAGTGGTGGCTCGCGCGCAGGATCGGGGTCGACCGCAAGTCGATCACGCGCTGGGTCAATGGCCAGACGCAGCGGATCAGCGAGGAGAACATCAAGGCACTGGCTGCTGAACTGGATTGCAGCATCGAGCAGCTGACCGTGCAGGACTCACTGGAAGCACTCGGTTCACGTGAGGACCGCTGGAATGCCGCCCGGCGGCTGCAGAACAGCAACCTGACCGAAATGGTCGGTCCGAGCTACAGCTGGGAACTGGCGGAGTCACTGATCCGCAGTACCATCGACCCGGAAATGCCCCTCGACCTGCAGGCTGCACTGTACTTGCAACTGGCGGTCTGCGGCATATACATGCACAAACATGAGATGGTACGCAGTAGCGCGGAGATCGCCCTGCGCAAGGCGACGGATTTCGGCGACGAAACACTGGCCCTGCGGGCGGAGACCATGCTTGGAAACGAAGCACTGATGATTGGCGAGCTGACGAGGGCGGTTGGCTACTACGACAAGGCAATCCAGAGCAGGGACAAGTTTGCCAAGCCCTCCAAGCTGGCGGGCACCCTGAGCAATTACGCCATGGCACTTCACATGCGCGGGGATTACCTGGCTGCGCTGTCCATGTTTGATGATGCGGTGTCAGTCTGGAAACAGGCTGAACCGGTAATCAGCATGACGACAGCCTGGTTCCTCAAGGCGCGCTTGCACTCTGAACTGATGATGATTGATGAGGCCTATGCCTCGATTGAGCAATGCCGCGAAGTCTGCAGGCAGATTTCGTTTCGCAAGAGTGCGAATATGTGCATCGCGATCAGTGCTGATCTGTCCAGCTTGAAGGAGCGCCACGAGGAAGCTGTCGCCCTTGTGAGGGAGGCGCAGGTCGCATTTGAAGAGACTCCCAATGTCAGCCCCGAATCCAATGAATGCCTGATCCGGGTGCTGCGCAGGGCGGGACATGTAGAGGAATCCCGCGCGAGCCTTGAGGAGCTGATGGCGAGGAACATCGACGACAGGTACTCCATCGCCCGTCTTTATGTTGAGATGGCTCGCCACCTGATGCTGGATGGCAATGATGCTGCGGCATGGGACTGTGTGAAAAAGGCAAATGAGCTGTACACGGAGATCGGAGCACCTAAAAGGGTGTTGCAGGATCTGCCCGGTGAGAGTTACATAGACTTCCACAGCCTGAAGAACAAGTCCGGTTGATCCAGCTGGATTACCGGCACTGCTAGAATCAACATGCATGCAGCGCCAGACCGTATTGCTTAACAATGAAGCTCTTTCCCGCATTATTGCTGAGCGGGAGGTCAAGCAGTGGCTACTGGCCAGGCGCATCGGCGTTGACCGCAAGACAATCACTCGCTGGATAAACGGCAAGACACAGCGCATCAGTCGGGACAACATCACCCGACTGGCAGAGGAGCTTGCCTGCAGCGTTGACGACCTGACCGTGAAGGACACCCTTGAAGCGCTGGGCACAAGGGAGGATCGCTGGGCTGCAGCGAGGCAGCTGCGAGACAAGGATCTCGTGAATATGGTCGGGTCCAGCTACAACTGGGACCTCGCCGAATCCCTGATTCGAAGCAACATCGACGTGGAAATGCCAGCTGACCTGCAGGCGTCGCTATACATCAAGCTGGCCCGCTGCGGAATGTACTCCCACAAGCCTGACCTGGTGAAAAGCAGTGCTGAGATAGCAGTCAACCGTGCCACTGACGCAGAAGACGAATCCCTGATCCTGTATGCAAAGCAGTTGCTGGGTACCTATTACCTGATGATTGGAAACATGGGAGAGGTCATCAGTCGATACACGGAAGTGCTTGTGGGTCGTGAGCATTTCGACAGTGAAACACGGCTGGCGTCCATCCTGTGCAACTTCGGACTGGCATTGTGGTCCATTGCAGAGTTTGGCAGGGCCAAGGCAGCATTCGACGAAGCCATGCCGCTCTGGGAAAGGAATGAGCCCGTGGTCAGCACCACCACGGCATGGTGGCTGCGGGCAAAGCTCTATGTTGAGTTGTCGATGGTTGAAGAATGCCTGTATGACATTGAAAGATGCGAGGCCATCTCACAGCAAATCAACTATGCGAAGTGCTCAAACATGTGCGTGGCGATCAGGGCAGAACTTGCCAGTATTGCCGGTGAGCATGACAAGGCACTGGAACTGGCTGATGAGGCGAACAGGGTATTCAGGGAGACGCCGACGGTCAATCCTGCCTCTCTCGAAAGCATTGCCAGGGTCTGGCGCAGGGCAGGGCGGGTTGAGCAGGCGCTGGAGGAAATCAACCGGCTGATTGACAGCAAGCATGAGGACCAGTTCCACTACGCTCGATACCGCCAGGAGAAGGCGCGTACGCTTGTCGCACTGGGACGTGAGGCTGAGGCATGGCAGGAGATTGAACTTTCCAACGCCGTTTTCCTTGAGTTCGGAGCTCCGCTGCGCATCCTTAAGGAACTGCCGGTTGAATACTACGCGCATTTTCGTCTCAGTTGAGCGACTAACCTTTTTCAGGACCAGACTGCATTAGTCCGGCATTGAGACCGGCCTGATAGAATCAACTGGCATGCAGCGTCAGACGGTCCTGCTCAATAATGAAGCACTTTCCCGCATCATCGCCGAGCGCGAGGTCAAGCAGTGGCTGCTGGCCCGGCGGATGGGGATAGACCGCAAGACCATCAGCCGCTGGCTTTCTGGACGGACACAGCGCATCAGCAAGGAAAACCTGACCAAGCTTTGTGACATCCTGGAGATTGGTGAATCCGCCATTTGCGTAATGGACAGGCTGGAAGCGCTGGGGACACGTGAAGACCGCTGGGAAGCAGCAAGAAAGCTCAGTGATGAGGATCTGGTTGAGATCGTAGGTCCGAGCAACAACTGGGAGCTGGCCGAAAGCCTGGTCAAATCCACTATCGATCCTGACATGCCTGCCGGCCTGCTGTCCAAGCTCTACCACATGCTCGCGCGTGTTTATCACTACATGCGCCGGGCGGAGGATTTCAAGCGCTGCTCGGAGATCTGCATCCGCTATGCGGAGCAGGCATCGGACGAATACATGGAGCTGCAGGGGCGGCTTTGCCTGTCAACTTCGCTTTTGATGGTCGCCGACCTGAAGCAGGCTGCCGCAAACTACGAGCAGAGCCTGAAAACCCCCGAGCTGTTCACGGCGAAAGCGCTCGCGGCCAGCCTCTCAAACCTCAGCAGTGCCTATCACCAGATGGGGGAATTCGCCAAGTCGCTGGATTATTCCAGTCAGGCACTTGAGGCTTGGTCTCGCATTGCACCAAACATGAGCCTTGCAACATCCTGGTACCTGCGTGCCCAGATACATATTGAACTGAGCATGTCCAAGGAAGCCCGGAACTCGATAGAGCAATGCATCCGGATTGCGAATGACGTTCGCTACCAGCGGATCATCAATCTGATGCAGCTGATGCGCGCTGACCTCCTGAGCATGGAGGAAAGGCACGATGAAGCAGTCGAGGTCGTGGAGCAGGGATTGCTGCTGCTGCCTGATACACCGCGAGTTTCATACATCACGCTGGAAACGGCAGCCCGGCCGATGCGTCGCGCGGGATTGCTGGACCGCGCTGAAGAGTGCCTGAACATCGAAGTGGATGCAGAGCAGCAGTTCGGTTTCGAGTTGGCAAGCGGAACGATGGAACGGGCGCGACTGCAACTTGCCCGCGGCGATGAGGAAGGTTCAATTGAACTTGCCGCCCGTGCGAACCAGTACTTCAGAGACATCGGCGCGGAACTGCGCTGTGTGGACGGGCTGCCGGCCGAACATTACCGCCGGCTCTGATCCTCGGCTAACATTTCCGGATGCAACTGCGAGAGAAGATCGGCCAGCTCCTGATGCTTGGCAGTGATCGAGAGGATCCAACAGGCTTCGTGGAACAGCTGGCCCAGCTGCGAGCCGGTGGAGCAGTGCTCTTCAGTCGGGATATCAAGGATGCCCAGCAGCTGAGGGGGCTGAATGATTCAATATCCGAGCGCGTGGAATTCTCCTGCGGCATCCGTCCATTCATCGCAATCGACCAGGAGGGCGGCCGGGTGGCTCGCCTGCGAGGTGAGCTCTGTCCCGCGCTCCCGGCAAACGAGGTTCACGGCGAGCTGTTCGAGACAGACCCGTCAGCAGCGATCAGGGCGGTTGAGGAACAGGCCAGCCTGACAGCGCGTGTGATGCTAGACCTGCACCTGAACATGAACCTCGCTCCCGTCTGCGATGTGCTCAAGGCCACGGAAAGCGAAGTGCTGGCTTCGCGCTGCTACTCATCAGATACAGAGACGGTCAGCCGTCTGGCCAGTGCCTATGCAACCAAGCTGCAGAAATCAGGAGTGGCCGCCTGTGCCAAGCACTTCCCCGGGCATGGCGGCACGGTGGTGGATTCGCACCTGCACCTGCCGGTCGTGGATACAGGACTGGATGCACTGGAGCAGGTGCAGCTGCCACCATTCAAGCGACTGATCGATGAGGGTGTTGCAGCGGTAATGACTGCACACATCGTATTCAGCCGCTTCGACAGCCAGCCAGCCACCATGTCCAGGGTATTTGTGCAAGACCTGTTGCTGGATTCCATGCAGCATCGCGGCATGGTTCTGACAGATGACATGATGATGGGGGCGGTGATGAATGAGACACCGGTGCCTGACGCCTGCCTGCAGGCGCTTCAGGCAGGTATCAGCCTGCTGCTCATCTGTTCCAGTCCGGCTGACCAGACGGCGACAGTAGAGCGGATCATCCAGGCAGTGAATGATGGTGAGCTGTCTGAGGATCAGATCGACAGATCCGTGGAACGCAACCTGGAGGTGAAGCGTCGGTTCGGAATCAGCTGATTTGCTGACCAGTTTCGCCATTTGATGTCAGATTGTAATATTTTCAGGTGAATAACCCCCGACAGATCATCGCCACTGTGATCTGCTGCGCCAGCCTCGTTCTGGCCACCCTGCAGCAGGCAATGGCGGTAACACGCCCTGATATCGAGTTTTCGCCGCGTACATACCAGTGCGTCAAGGCCTATGCCAGCCCAGTGATTGACGGCCTCAATGAGGACGTAGCGTGGAAGAACGCCGGCTGGAGTGAATACTTTGTGGATATCACCGGCGATGAAGAACTTGAACCTTACCTGCCGACGAGGTTCAAGATGCTCTGGGATGATCGCGCCCTCTTTCTGTACGCGGAGATCGCGGAACCCAATATCCAGGGTAGTCTGACGGACCACGACAGCGTGATCTACCACGACAACGACTTCGAGCTGTTCATTGACCCGGATGCTGACAATCACCTGTATGCCGAGCTGGAGGTCAATGCATTGGGGACCGTCTGGGACCTGCTGCTGGACCGACCATACCGCGATGGCGGGGAGGGAATCGACGGCTGGGACATCAAGGGGCTCGAGCTCGCAGTCAGCCTGGACGGTACTGTCAACGATGCCAGTGATGTTGACCAGGGCTGGAGCGTGGAGCTCGCCATTCCCTGGGATGCTCTGGCTGAGCTGACCGGTGGTGCCTCACCCCCTGAAACCGGTGACCGCTGGAAAATCAATTTCTCGCGTGTGCAGTACCACGTCACCGTTGACAACGGTGAATACCTGCGGGACCAGGATGGCAATGGCCAGCCGCTTGACCCGGAGAACTGGGTCTGGAGCCCGCAGGGCGTCGTGGCGATGCACTGTCCGGAGATGTGGGGTGTGGTCGAGTTCGCCGGCGGCATCGTCGTGCCCGGCAAGCCTGAGCTAAACAGCGAGGAATATGCACGGCAGGCCCTGATGTGCATGTACTACTGGCAGCGTGATTACCATGATGAGCATGGCGAGTATTCTGGCCGTAAGGTCGAGCGCTGGTATGCGGACTATCCTCTGCCAGATGTTGACAACTTCCGCGAATGGCTTGTACAGGACGCGATCTGGGCATCCCCTTCGCAGTTTCGCTTTTCGATGTCAAATGGTGAGCGAACGCTTAGCATTGACGAAACAGGCAGGGTCAGCAGCTTCAACGGCCCGCTGCGTCCGGTCGAATATGAGGAGATTCCAGAAGATGAACTGAAGGCTCCCGAGCTTGAGTCCGAAGTTGGCCCGCCCGAAGCAACCGAAGCTGAAGAGGAAGCTGCACGCTCCAGCACTGATGGCAGGGAAACCCCGCCGGAAGGTGATGGCAGCTAGATCAGCGGGACAGTCAGCTCATCAATCCAGTAGATGTCAAAGCCCTCAATGCTGCCTTCTCGGTGCAGTCGGCCCTGCACGAAGATGATCTGTTCCTGCACCAGCTGTGATGGCGGGATCTGGATGAACTGTTCCGGGTTGAGTGTGGCCTTCCTGAATTCACTGAGCTCAGTGAACTTGAGGAAAACCGAATCTACCGGTAGCTCCAGTTCAGGTACCGGTACGCCGTCGAGGCTCAATGACTGGACTCGCGCCACCACGTAACCTTCCTCGGTATTGATGCTGTCCAGTATGTCAATCTTCGCCATCATCTGGTAATTGGCCTTGTTGAATGCCAGGCTGCGTGTTTCGAGGTAGCGGCGGCGCAGCAGGTTGGAGCTGATGCCCCATGGGTCCTGGTCAGGCTTGCCATCCTGCAGGCGTACGTCATCCTCGAAGGCTCCTGGGAAATCAGTCGAAAAGTCCTCAGTGTTGCGGCTGAGGAAGCCGTCGTCATATTCCTGCACAAGCGGATGGCCTAGCAGGCCGTCAATTCCAGTGAAGGTTGTCAGTCCGATCACCTTGAACTCATTCACCTTACTGACCTGCAGGTTGAAGGAGAATGACTGCTGTTCCAGCTGGGCTCCATCCGGCAGCATGTATACATTCACCACCGGCTCCAGGTCCCAGAAACTGTCGATCGGTGAGCCATCGGGCGGGTCAATCAGGGTTTCCGAGGCCAGGTCTCGTGTTGGCAGGAAGGCCAGCGCGACCGCCACCGGCCTGTTCAGTGGCAGGTCATACACTTCCGCGCCATTGCCGGTCAGCAATGTGTTGCCGATTTTCGCGGAACTCGGGATCTCTCCCGGCAGGATCCGTCGCAGGGGCTCCAGCTGGTCTATATCGAGCATCGAAACTGCGTATCGTCCCTCACCGAATGGTCCAGAATTGCCGGAACCGTCCAGGTCATAGAATGCCGTGTCCGGCAGCTGCATGTCTATGTTCATGTGCAGCTCATACTGCGGGCTGACAACCGGATTGGTTGTCACACCATCCACCAGTTCGATGTTACGTGGCACGACGGCCACGCTGTCATTGATCGTTCCTATGTATTCGATTGAATAGGTGTTGGGCAGTCCAATGCGGGGAGAGCTTTCCCCGCGTGTCAGGGTCAGCCCGTCGGCATCAGGGTCCAGCAGGGTGTCATTGATGCTGATCGCGTAGCCTGCCACCTGGCTGCCGTAGTTCTGGCCGATCACGCTGATGTCGGCAATGGTCACCGTCCCGTCCTGGTTGCCATCCACCCAGAACTCCGTGAGCAGGGGCGCGTCCGGGTCAGCCTGGTCATAACTCTGTTCGAGGTTGCGGGCAATGCCGACGATGTCCGAAATATTCGCTTCACCGTTGAAGTCATAGTCCCCGCGGTTGACCTCGCTCCAGTGCAGTGCATATTCTCCGTTGCCAAGCCCCGTGGCCTGCAGGTCGATCAGCTTGTTGATGTCACCGCTCGGTGCATCACTCGTGTGCCGGACCTGTCCGGGTGCCGTCCTGATCTGGAGCCTGACATCCTCCTGGACCATCCCCGGTCTGGCACAGACACCGACATGCAGTTCGCCCTCGTGCACCACGCTCAGGTGGATCAGGCCTTCATCACCCGACCAGCTTTCCGCGGCGATGCCAAGACCTTCGTAAAGAGGAATATGAATGAAGCTGCCGGCCTCATCTACGAGCGGGAAATTGATCTCCAATGAGTCCGCAGTTCTGCTGAGCTGCGGTTCAATCACTTGGCCAATGTCTTCCGGCTGCTGGACTGACTCCGACCGGCAGCCGGCAAGGGAAATGCTGATTGCCAAGGCTGCCAGGATTGCCGCAGTACTGATTATGTTTTTCAGGATCATGATCTTCCCGGCTCCAGCAGTGATGGATCCCCACTGACCCGCTTGATCAGGTCGCACAGGATCGGGATACCCTGTTGAATCTCCTCAACCGGGCATCTAGAGAATGACAGGCGCAGGGCATTGCTGTCCTTCTTGCCCGGAGTGCAGTAACTGGCTGGCAGGAAATCCACTCCCGCTTCATGCGCCAGCTTCAGCAGCGGTACGCTCATTATATTTTGCGGCAGGTTGAGCCAGATGCTGAAGCCGCCATCCGGCTTTATGTAGCTGCAGCCCTCCGGCAGGTTGGCATCCAGGCTGGCAATCATTGCATGCCAGCGTTTCCTGTATTCGCGTGTCGTCTTGCGGATGTGCTTGTTATAGTAGCCCTTGCTGATGAACTCATGCAGCAGCGCCTGCAGGAAGTAACTGTCAGCGTTGTCACTGCCGAGCTTCGCGCAGACCAGCGGCACGCTCAGTCCAGCCGGGCAGGTGATCCAGCCGATACGCAGGCCTGGCAGCAGGCTCTTGCTGTAGGTGCCGATGTGGATCACGTAGCCACCAGGGTCCATTGCCTTCAGCAGGGGAGGGGATTCACCGCCGTAGCGCAGCTGCCTGCCCCAGTCATCCTCGATGATCGGGACGCGGTGCCGGGCTGCCAGCTTGATCAGGTGCTCCCTGCGCTCAAGTGACATGGTGACTCCGGTTGGGTTGTGGAAGGTCGGGATCGTGATCACTGCCTTGACCTCGCCACGGTTCAGCACCGTTGCCAGGTAGTCAGTGTCCATCCCGTTCTCGTCAACCGGGATCGGTTCAATCTCTATCCGTTCAGCCAGCAGGAAGTTGAGGATTCCCGTATAGCAGGGAGATTCGACAGCGACCTTCTGGCCGGGGTTCAAAAGCAGGCGCAGGATCAGGCTCATGCCGCGCTGGAAACCGCCGGTAAGGATTATGTCATTCTCATTCTCCGCCATTGGCACGCCGGCCAGCGCCATTTCCTTCTCGAGGTGCTCCACCAGCGGCAGGAAGCCCTGCGGGTGCCCGAGGTCGAAGAAATGCTCCTTCGGACTCCAGAGCATGTTGCTTGTGACCTGCTTGATGCGGTTGAACGGGAACAGGGCGGGGTCAGGGTTACCGATTGAGAAGCGGATCATGGATTCGCGCTTCGGTGGCGGCGGAACAAGGAAGAAGTCGGTGCGGAATTGATATGGCTCCCAGCGCATTTCAGGCAGTTCATCAAGTTCCCCGAACATCTCCGCCCGGGTTCCGAGGTTTGTGCCTGTGGCCCGGCGGGGCATGCCGGTCACGAAGGTCCCGCTGCCGTGCCTGGACTCGATGAAGTTGATCGCCTCCAGTTCCTCGTATGCCGTCTGCACAGTGGCGAGCGAGACTCCGAGCTGGCGCGACAGCGAGCGGACGCTGGGCAGCTTGCTGCCCGCTTCCAGTAGTCCGTCTTCCACCAGCTTCACGATCTGCTCGTGAATCTGCTGATAGACAGGTGTACTGCTGTCTTTATCAATTTTCAGTTGCACTGTATTGATGAATCTTACACCCGGGTTAAGTTTTGCCATACAGTGTCCAGGGCTGTACATTCACTTCCGGGTGCCCCTCAGCTCAGTTCAGATCTTAACAGGCTTTGCACCCAAAACCAATCCCTGTAGTGGGGATATGCAGGTGTATGGCGGAAATTGTATAGAAGTGTATCTGTATGCTCAGCATACAGTCTGTACACTTCTCACATCAGTGATTTGCTCTGCGGGAATTCCGATGTATACATATGTAATCGGGAAGGAGAAGTTGATGAGCATAACGAACACGCGATGGTATTTCATCACTGCAGTACTGGTACTGCTGTTCACCAGCGCCTGCGGGGGAGGTGGTGCACAGGAATTCCTGTCCGCCGACAACGACAGGGGATTCAGCCTGGCAACTGACCAGACTGCCGACGGCGGTTCCGCACATTTCTCTATCAATGTGCTTGAGCAGGCGGACAGCACGGAAGTGCAGGTCAGCGCAGGCAATGCCCGCGACCTCACCCAGCTGCTGCTGCACCTCAACTATGATGCCAGCCGTTACTCACCCTCCAGCCAGTCCACCAGTGGATTGCTTGGGGAGGAAGGCGAGCTGTTGACCCTCGCGGTTGACAGTGAGCCGGGTGTACTGCACTACGGCGTTGTCAGCACAACCGGCGAGGGCTTCAATGGCAGCGGCCTGCTGGCCAGCCTGAAGTTCGACAACCAGCCGCTGGATCCCGCCCGCGCGCTGAGTTCACCGCCTGCCCTGGGGAATGCGGCAGCAGAAATTGAATACAACAACCTGAGCGGCCAGATCAGCTGGTTCTATGCCAACCCCGGTGACACCAACCAGGATGGCCTTGTGAACCTCGCTGACCTGGTGCCGATCGCCCGCGACTACATGGCCGCTGGGCCCTTTGGCATCTCCTCTCGCCAGAGCGTGGCGGATGCCAACGCGGACGGAGAGGTCAACATCAGTGACGTCAGCGTACTGGGTGCAAACTGGAATAATGATGCTTTCGGCGGATTCAATGTCTACTCCTCCGACATCGAAGGCGCCCAGGGCAGCCCGGTCGGCAACGTGGCTTTCGCAAACGCCGTCGGTGACCCCGCGGCAGAGCGCCTGCGCTTCAGCTACATGCTCCCCAGCGGCAGCCGCAATGCCTACGCCTGGGTGCAGCCGGTTGACGGCGCTGGCATGGCCGGCCTGAGCGGAGACTCCATCTTCTCCGATATCGTGATCAGCGGACCGACCGCCAGCTTCGGCAACAAGACCGAGGGTGGCGACGGTACCTCCGGCAACCCCTTCGTTGTCAACAGTGGCGAGGTGATGCCCTTCGTGGTCTATGACCCCGAGGATGGCGACATCACCGGGAGCGCTGGCCTTTCCATGTGGCTTGAGCCGACTGTCGCAGGAACCTTGTCCGGCGGCATGCTGAACGTTTCCGACAGCTACAACGGCAACTTCGTGATGCGCGGCAGCTACCAGGGCGAGGACGTCCAGCTGCTGGCGACGACCAAGACCTCCAGCGGCCTTGGAACGGGGAATGGCGATGGCGCCTTCTTCCAGATTGATGGCTGCCTTGAGCTGCACCTGGATGCCCCCGAGCTGGATGGCAACGGTTCAATCTGGAACCCCTACATCGTGGATACGGCCGGTGCCAGCCTGGATTTCAGCGTCTGGCATTGCGACTTCGGCGACATCAGCGACAGTGAGAACCTGAGCTGGGGCTGGCAGCCGGAGAACGCTGGCGAATTCAACTGGGACATCAAGGGCTTCACCTTCTTCGAGCAGTTCACCGGGTTGTGGGTGATCGAGGTTGCCTGGGAGCACGAGGGCATGGTCGCTTCAGACCACCTCTACTTCATTGTCGACCCAAGTGGCGGCGGCAGCGAGGCTGAGCTTGCGCTCAAGGTGCTGGACGGCTTCGAGGATGGAGCCGGCACCGCCGAGAACCCCTACATCATCTGCGACACCACGCATGAGTTCGGCCTGAAGGCCTGGCACAGCGAGCTTGGTGACGTCACCCAGAACGAGCACCTGATCTGGCATGTCAACCCGGAAGCGGCCGGCATGGTCCATCCGGAGTGGCACCAGTTCAACGTGGCGGAGGGCTTCCTCGGCAACTTCTACATCGAGATTGTGTGGGAGACCGAGAACCAGCGCCTGGTTGCCAAGAAGTACTTCAAGGTGCAGCAGTGCGAGACCGGCGGCAAGGTCTTTGAGATCAAGGTCGGCGAGGGCGTCTCCGGCGGCACCGGCACACAGGAGGACCCGTACCAGGTCTGCATCGACGAGGTCTGGGAGTTCTACCTGAAGGCCTGGCACGAGGAGTATGGCGACGTGACGGAGCATGGTGACACCACCTGGAGCTGGAGCCCGGAGAATGCCGGAGCGGTCCATCCCGAGTGGCACCAGTTCAACATGGCGGAGGGATTCACCGGCCCGTTCAGCATCCACGCCGTGCACCACCGCCAGGGCCAGGCCTGGGAAGACACCAAGTACTTCAAGGCGCTGGAGTGCGGTGGCACCGAGAATTATATCGAGATCAAGGTCACCAGTGGCTACGTGGATGGCAACGGTGGACCTGACAACCCGTACATCATCTGCAACGACACCTGGGAACTGGGCGTGAAGGGCTGGCACAGCGTGCTGGAGGACATCACCCAGAACGAGCACACCACCTGGATCGTGGATTCCCCGAATGCCGGCATCATGCACCCCGAATGGCACCAGTTCAACCTGTCCCAGGGCTGGCTTGGTCCCTTCCACATCAAGCTGGTATGGGAAGCTGAAGGTGTCGTGCTGACCGACACCAAGTACTTCAACGTGATCGAATGCAACACTGAGGAACCCTACCTCAGCCTTGTGACGGACCTCGAGGGGCTCGGCGGCGAGGGGACGCAGGAGCTGCCCTACAAGTTCTGCCAGGGCAGCGTCGGCGAGATCTTCTTCCAGGTTTTCCACAGTGAGCTTGGCGAGATCACCTTTGACGAGCACCTCCACTGGTTCACTGAGCCCGCCGCTGCCGGCGAGTTCCGTCCGGACTTCTCAGACTTCGTCGTTGATGCAGGCTATCTCGGTGTCTTCAACGTGACCTGCAAGTACATCACGGAGCAGCAGACCCTCATCAAGACCCTTTGGTTCAAGCAGGTTGACTGCGAGCTGCCCAATGAGCTTGTGCTGATCGTCACCAACCCGCCGGAGCAGGGCGAGGGTACCGAGGCCAACCCCTATGTCTATCCGCAGAACCCGATCGAGATCGGCCTGAAGTTCCTGCACCCCGAACTGGGTGACATCACTGACAACGAGAACGTCGTCTGGGGCTGGAACCCGGAGAACGCTGGTGAGTTCCGTCCGCAGTGGAATGACTTCCGCGTCAACAACGA
Organism: bacterium; assembly: GCA_020440645.1. Classification (GTDB taxonomy): domain Bacteria; phylum 4484-113; class 4484-113; order 4484-113; family JAFGCY01; genus JAHEFU01. The sequence continues at coordinate 85,364 of JAGRNR010000002.1, forward strand.
ATTCACCGGAGGATTCTGGATCTCCGCTGGCTGGCCGACCGAAGGTGGGCTGGAAGTCCGCAAGGTCTGGATCGTGATCGGCAACGAGATCTGATCCCCTGACCGGAGCAGGCATGCAGGGCGTCCCTACGGGGGCGCCCTCTTTTTTTATCTCGCGGTCTCTAGCCAGCTGGCGAGGATCTCATTGCCGGCCAGCCTTGCCAGCCGGGCAGGGCTGTAGCCCCTGCTGTCAACCGCATCCGGCCGCGCTCCGGTTTCGATCAGCTTGCTGGCAAGTGGAACTGAACCGCGCAGGGCCAGGTGGTGTAATGACCCCCGCTGCATGCCGTCAATGGCGTTGGCATCCGCACCGGCCTCAATCAGCTGCCTGGCACAGGATTCCCCGTAGTAGTTGCTTGCTGCCAGCGCGTGCATCAGTGCCGTGCGGCCCAGGCTGTCACGCTGCTCCAGTGATGCGCCTTTCTCGATCAGCTGGCTAATGATCACCGCAATCCCGGTATCCGCCGCCAGCATCAGGGCGCTGTTCCCTCTTTGGTCTGTGGCATCCGGATTGGCACCGGCCCTCAGCAGCAGCGCTGCCACTTCATTGTCACCACGGCTGCAGGCCCGCAGCAGCGGAGTGCCGAACCAGGGGTCCGGGGCATCAGCCGCTGCACCCGCATCCAGCAGTGCCTTAACCAGCCCAGACGGGGACAGCGCTCCGCATGACAAAGCAGTTGCCCCCCCGACTCCTTTCGCGTTGACGTCCGCACCCCGGCTGAGCAGCAGTTCGACCGTGCTTGTCTGGCCGGCCATTGAGGCGTAGTGCAGCGCGGTCCAGCCGCAGTCGTCCATCCCATTGACATCCTCTCCGGCATCCAGAGCCAGCTCAAGGATCGAATCACTGCCCTGCGCTGCTGTGAAGTGGAAGGGATGCAGGTCAAATCCACCCTCGCCACCGGCCGCGCTCAGCAATTTCGCCAGTTCGGCATGTCCGCCATCCACGGCCCGGTCCAGGGCGGTGCGTGCCATGTAGTCACAGGCGTTCACATCAGCACCGCGCTCCAGGAGCAGCTCGGCCACCTGCACGAGGTTTCGGTCAGCGGCACTGATCAGTGGTGTCTCACCATATGCTCCACGCAGCTCAATGTCAGCTCCGTGGTCCAGCATCAGGTTCGCCATGGTGGTTGATTCAACCGTATGCAGCCGGCCATAGCCCCAGCTGTTCAGCAGGTCCGGGTCGGCACCATACTCCAGCAGGGTGGCGCACACCTCATAGGTGCCCCCAAGCAGCGGTGTCTGTCCACTGAAGTCCTCAATGGGATCGACCTCTGCCCCGGCATCGAGCAGCAGTGCGGTACATTCCTGCGAGTCCACGCAGAGGTGCAGTGGGGTTACGGAATTCATCAGTGTTGGCAGCGACGGATCGAGCCCCTTCTGCAGCAGCAGGCTGACCAGCTGTGCGTTGCCACTGGCGGCTGCGAGGTGCAGGCAGCTGATCCCGGCATCCCAGCCGGAGGATGCCAGCATCATCTCCATCCCGCTGCGTAGCTCAGCCGGGTCATCTGCCAGCACGCCGTCGCTCAGCCATTGCCAGTCTCCCCGGTACAGGCGGCGCACATCAGCCCCGCTGTCCAGCAGGCGCTGGACCATTTGCAGGTCCCCGAACTGGCAGGCGGCATGCAACGGCGAGAATCCGCCCCAGCCACTGGCATTCACGTCAGCACCTTGCTGCAGCAGGGTATCAACGACCGCGGGATTGCCAATAGCGACTGCATAGTGCAACGGAGTCAGGCCGGCTGTGTCACCGGCGTTCACCATCCCAGGTGTGTAGGCTCCGGCGATCGCCATGTCTCCCTTGATCACCGCAAGGTGCAGCGCATTCCAGCCGGTCCCGCTCCAACCTTCCATCTCAGTTGCCTGGGAAACGATCCCGAAGGGCCGGATGTTGATCGTGGATGGCCCGTCAGCCACGTCTGTATCGGCCTGCTGGGCAGAAGCAGACTGCATGGCCAGTAGCAGCAAAGCAAACGAATTGGCGACCAGGTGTCTGAAGCGAGGCATTGCAAGAGAATACAGTGCGCGTGACTCAGTTTTGTGTAGATGCGGGTTCTTCCATTACGACTTCCATATTGACTCCAGCCAGCCGGTTGCTCCATTCAAGGAACTGCCGGGCGATTTCCGTCCAGTCCGGGTCAGTCTCGTCGAAGTTTCCATGGTTGCCACCTGGCACCCTGAGCAGCCTGCATTCAACCCCGAGGGACCCCAGCAATTCCTGCATGGCAACACTTTGGGAGTAGGGCACTATCGAGTCTTCATCTCCATGCACCATGAAGACCGGTACGTCACGTTTGTCGGCGTAGTTGAGAGGGCTGGCATCCCTGGCCAGTGACGGGTCCTCCAATGGATCCCCGCCGAGCAGGTTTACAAGCATGTAACGGATCTGGTGGAAATGCCATTCATCGGCCAGCAGGTCAGTTGGACCATACAGAGAGAATGTTCCGATGATGCTGTATTTACGCCAGCTGCGCTGGTCAAGCCCGGCCATCAGTGCGAGGTGACCCCCGGCACTGCCGCCAGCCACAACGATTCGATTTGGATCAGCACCGATCTCTTCAGCATGCCTGCTGATCCATTCCAGGCAGTCGTGCACATCATCAATCTGCGCCGGCCAGGTCGCCTGGCCGGACAGGCGGTAACTCGTGCTGATCCCGACCCAGCCAGCCTGGACAGGTCCGCGCAGGAAGATCTCACCTTCCGATTTGTCCCCACCCTGCCATCCACCTCCGTGGATGTACAGGCATACTTGACGAGGTTCCTGAGATTCACCGGCAGGCAGGTAGATATCAAGAGCGACATCCACTCCGTCAACTGAGTTGAAAACCACATTGCGCCTGACCTCAGGCTGTTCCTCAACGGCCTGCTGGGCCTGCGAGGGCGTGGCTGCCAGGACTAGCGCAAGGCCAGTCATCATTGCGAAAAACGAATTGCGTGTTATGCTCCACATAGCTGGACAAAAGCTTACCGTCAGCACCCCTGGACTGACATGAAAATGGACCTCTTTGAAACTCCATCTCATTGACGGCTGATTGGTGAGTGTCTATGCTGGATTAGTCCCAACGTTACAAATTCCCTGAATTGATGTTTACTATTGAAAATTCAAGGGCATAACGAGTGGTTTGCTAGATTTCGGTGAGCCGCATTTTATTTGGGATACAGAGGAGAAGGTCAATGGCTGGGTTAACTGCCTTTTTCCGAACATCCAGGGAATTCCTTGGACACGCACGCATCGCATCGCTGCTCGCAGTGGTGCTTTTCGCTTTTCTGGGCCAGGCGGCCCGGGCGGCTATCTATCTGGACTTCGGGGATTTCCCCGGAGAGGCCGCCCCGGGACAGGAATTGACGCTCAATTTCACCGTCGAGGATGTCTCAGAGGTGACGGAGATTCGTTTCGAGCCTCCTCTGATACGATCGAAGGATATTGATCTGGACCGGGACGGATTGCATGTCATGTGTATCGTCTCCCCGGATGCAGAACCCGGAGAAGTGGAAATCACCTGTATCTGCACCCATCTGCTTGCAGGCGGCGATGAACAGGAGGACAGCACGACTTTCAAGCTGCTGATCCTGGGCAACCCGGAGCTGACTGGAATCCGTGATTCAAGCATCAGCGTGGAATCGCCCGATGAGCCCCTGCGCATCGTGATAGAAGGCAAGGCGCTGGCGGAATTCGTCAACGAGGCAAACATCATGGCAAGGGTCACCGGAAACGGAATTGACAATGACTGTGACGTTGTCGACGAGGACTGCGATGACGACAGCCTCAGCTTCACTGTGAATCCCCCATCTAGCGGCTGGACAGGTGCAACGGCGCTTCAGATCAGTGTCAACCATCCCAATATTGTCCAGTTCATTGGGGCTGTGAAGCTTGATACCAGCTCGATATCACAGCCTGCAAACTATGAGTTTGAACTGACCGACGTGGACGGCAGCCTCAAGGTTCTTCCAAATGGCAAGCCTGCTCCCGACCAGGAAGAGATTGTCCTGACTGGTGAACTGCGCGGTCCCGTCGCCCAGCGCGGCGGTGGCCGGAATGGCCTAGCTCAGGTCCGTGTGATTGACGCGACCCAGGCCACCGTGCCGGTTTCCAGCAGCGAGCTTAGTGATGCTGATGAGGAAGGTGCAACTGTCAAGGTTGTGGTTCGAGGCTGGGATCCGACCTCCAAGAAGGCGGTGAAGGGAGCCGACGAGCTCGGCGATGAGATAGAACTCACCCTCCAGTTTGAATTTGATGGCAAGCGCCTCAGTTCCTCCATTGGCTGCCCGGTGGAACTTGTTGAATCAGAGAAGAAACTGCTCAAGGCAGTTGTCAACCCGCTCAAGGACGGTGTCAATGGCGAAGTTGGCGAGGATGGCTTTGAGTGGGACAACGACACGGTCGAATTTGATGTGTTGATCGGCCGGGAGTTCGCCGTTGAAGGTGCCGAGGTTTCAGTTGAGGCGATGGTCTCTCCGGAGCTGAAGGATTCAATCTTCAGCGGCATGGAGCTTGACGTGGAAGCAGGAGATGTTGAGCTGGACAAGCGCCAGCTCCTCTCGCCGATCCGTTGCACATTCCCGCCGGTTGATGCCGGCGACGGCCGTAACTCCGGCTTCCGTGTTATTCCGATAGTTGTTGTGGTTGGCATCGGTGACGCCGAGGCGCGCATTTCGGTGGACGTTCCCTTCACGCTCGGCAAGGTTGAGCTTGATCCGGTCCTGACTGGAGTTGTTCCTGTCAACGATCCGCCCAGCGTATCGATCACACCGGGTTCACCGGACATCGAGGGCCTGTTGTCCGCCTGCTCCTTCAGTATTGAAGTGAGTGGTGAGAACCTTGACCCGAAGATGGCTGGCGACCTTGAAGTCACCGTTGACGGCGAGGTCTGCGGAGTCAACGAGAACTCATACGAGATCCTGGAAAATGGCGCCGGCAAGTTCAAGGTTGATATCGAAGGATGCCCGGTTGCCTCTGCCAATGTCGAGTCAATCATCAATGATTCCTCAAACTGGGGTTCCGAGCAGGTGCTGCCGTTCACGATTGAAGTAAGCCTTGGTGACAGTACCGTCAGCTGCCGGCATGACCTGAAGATTTCAGTCGGCGAACCTGAGGCAATCCTGATCGGCCTGCTGCTGCCGGCCGTGCAGAAGGTCCGTGCGGCCGATACGACGGAGTTCGGGCTGACCATCCAGTTCAGCGGTGAGAACCTCACTGAGCAGTTCATGGGTGGCATCACTGTTGAGGACCTCGTCATCGACGAGCGCGAAATGTCCACCGGTGCTGACTGGGATTACCGCCTCAGCTCCGGTGCCGACGGCTTCACCGGCCATGTGACCGTGCTGAAGATCGCTGCAGGCGGTGGTGGCGACACCACGGACTGGTGGCTTGAGACCTGCGGTGGCGAGCGCAAGTCCGAGTTCAGGGTCAGCTGCGTACTGGTTGATGCAAACGGCGAAAGCCAGGACCTCCAGTGCACAGTGCCGATCGAATGGCCGGAGGAAGTGGTGCCAGCCATCATCAGCCTGGCAGTGTCAAGTTCACAGCCAGTGCAGATCAGCGAAGACGGCACTCTGTCCATTGACTTCGAAATGGAAGTTGATGGATTCAGCGATGATCTCTACAACTCCATTGAATGGTATCCGGATTGTGACGATGACGACTATCGTCTGGGTGATTTCGAAGTTAGTTACCGGAGCTACCAGCCCGGTCAGCCACAGTACGGCAACATCACCTTTAACGGTGGCACCGGTGGCAACGGCGGTGATAACGGAGAATTGAAGATCAAGCTCCGTTGCAAGATGATTGCTGCTGATGGTGGTTCATCGGAGGCTGAAGCCGAGTGTGCAGTACTGCTCCCCGCGATTCCACCAGTCATCAGCGGCATCGAATTCAGCAGTGCGACTCCGCTTTCCGCAGACTGGACAACAGAACTGACCCTGAAGCTCTCCGGTGAGAACCTCGATGTACTGCGCCGCAGTGGTGACCAGTGGATGGATCGCGGTGGTGCAGTCTACATGTCCTCCGGGATGTGCTCGGGCGTGCTGCAGGGCTTTGAAGAGCCAATGGACGGCAGCTGTGAAGTGACTGACCTGCGCATCTCCGACGATGGCAGCAGCGCTGAAATGACAATGATGTGCCGGGCCAGTGGACCGGGCAAGCGCCTGGGCAAGAGTACCCCGATCCTGTTTGAGGCACTGGTTGACTGTCCGGGCGGACCGTTCGACGTTGAGTGCCCGTTGGAACTCTCCCGCGAACTGCAGGATGAACTCGACAAGTCCACACCGCTTCTGATGGAATTTCGTGGTGGTGTAAATGTGGCTGCTGGTGACCTCAATGGTGACGGCAGGCCAGACATCGTGGTTGCTGGCCGGATCAGCGGCCAGGGCCTCGATGGGATCACAGCCGATGACCTGAATATCCAGCTGTTCCTTGCGGGTGAGGAAGTTGACTTTGACGACGTCGAAATCACACCGGTAAGCAGTACTGATTTCGATCTGAGTGTGTTCGTGTTCGAACCGCAGGAGATCAAATCCGCAGCCCAGCGCAGCGGACGCAATCCGCAGACCGGCAAGGAAATCAAGATTGCCGCGAAGTGTGTTGTTGACTTAAATTACGACCATAATGGTTCCGAACCGGTCACTGAGGAATTTGAGATTAACTACCTTGACCCTGACTCCGATGGTGACACCGTCGAGGACAGTGATTCATTCGAGATCTCTGACTTCGGCATGAGCCGCATGACAGATGGCAGCCTGCAGGGTGTGGTCTCGATCGAGTGGTTCGAGGAAGCCCTCGTTGACGACCTGCAGGGCGTGCTTGTTCTCTGCACCTTGCCCGGTGGCTTTGAGCTTCAGGGTGAGCTGAGTGGTGACGAAGCCCGCAGCAAGCCCCGCGAGATCGTGGTTGTCGGCAGCAAAGTGAAGGACATCGTGCGCCAGATGGTGGATGGCGGCTGGAGCGGTGGCGAGGTCGAAGTCGTGATCCAGTGTGAGGAGACCCGCGCCCCGCGGGATGCCGCCAGTGGCATGGCCAGCGGCAAGCGCCAGCATAAGCCTGTTTCCATCACTAAGCCGATCGACAAGTGCACCCCGCTGCTGATGACATGTGATGCATCAGATGCGGAGCTCCTCAATGAGGAATGTGTGTTCTCTCTGGCCCTTGGCGGTGAGAACCTTGACCTGGCAACTCCTGTCTGCCGCCTGAACATCGACGGTGAGGACCAGGACTGTGATGACGTGATTGACGAGCTCGCCTACGGTGGAGGTACGGTCCAGGTTGGCCTGCTGCTGCCGGCAGTGCAGGCAGCGCGTGAGGCAGCCCGCCGCAATGGTGGCAGCACGACGGCGACGCTCAGTGTTGCCATGGTGTGGCCCGATGGCACGCAGGCCAGCCTTGGTACCTGCGAGATCAATTTCGTGGAAACGTCAAGCGGCGGTGACGCATCCGGCGGTGTGGATTACTTCTACTTTGACGACATCATCATCGGAGAAATCAGCTCGGATGCTCAGGCGCTGAATGTTGAGGTGCTGTGCTCCAACGGCATGTGTGTAATGGGCGATGGTTCCGTCATGCCGGTCGACGAGGTCAGCCCTGATGCAATGGCAATGCGTTTCGGAGATGCCGGTCCGACATGGGGATTCGACATTGTCCTGTTTGGCGAGAACTTCAACCATGAAGTGAATGGTTGCCCGGTCAGCCAGCCTTACCGCTGCGTCCTGAGCTTCCCGCATGATGGCAATGACGCAACCCAGGTCTCGAAGAAGATCCGCAGCGCGGCCAGCTTCGAGGGTGACCTGACGCAGTACTGCGTCGTTTCCCCACGCGATGCGGCAAGCGGCCTGCCGACCGGCAAGCGCCAGCACAAGCCGATCCGCGTCAGCAAGCCGATTGACAAGGCTACCCCGCTGCTAATGGGTGTGGTTAACACAGGCGATGCTGTCGAGATCGAGGGAGAACGCGTCGAGTTCTCCGTCGAAGTCAGTGGTGAGAACCTTGACATGGCAAGTCCGGTCTGCCGGATCTATGGCAATGGGGTTGACGATGACTGTGACGGACCGATTGATGACCTTGCCTGGGGTGGTGGCAGCATCCAGGTTGGCCTGCTGCTGCCGGCCGTGCAGAAGGTGCGCGAGGCCGCCCGTCGCAATGGTGGTGCCGTCCGATTGACCCTTGAGGTGTCAATGGTGATGGAGGATGGTTCGACCGCCTCCAGCTCCACTGCTGAGATTGACTTCGTTGAAGTCGGTGGAGATGTGGATGGCAACAACGGCCTGGACCAGATGTCCTTCTTCTTCTCCGAGCCTGTCCTGCAGTCCGTGGAGTTCAGCCCGGACGGCCTGCTGCTGACGATTGAGTTTGACAACCAGATGTGCGTGCTGCCCGGCGGCGATGAAGTACCGGTGGACGAAGTCCCGCAGGAGCTGCTTGATGCAGCCTGCCCGGACGGAACCTTCACCTTCGGCGTCGATGGCCAGGTGCTCGACAGCACGTTCACCGGCGAGGAGCAGGTGCCCCTGCGCCAGAGCGTGGTCAAGACCTTCACCTGCCCGTCTGACTCATCGATGGATTCGCGCCTGCGCGAAACCGGCTTCCTCGAGTGCTTCCTGACCCAGTACAGCATCATAGCTCCGCGTGATGCGGCCAGCGGCCTGCCGACCGGCAAGCGCCAGCACAAGCCGATCAGCGTTACTAAGCCGATCGACAAGGCCACTCCGCTGCTGCTGGGCATTGCCCCCAGTGGTGGCGGTTCACTGACCGTGCAAGGGGACCTGCTGCTGCTGTCCTTCGATGTCAAGTTCGAGGGTGAGAATTGTGAGCTTGGCACCCCGGTCTGCCGCATCCAGTATGACGGCATTGATGACGACTGTGACGGGACCGTGGATGACATGCGTTCCAGTGGTGGCACCTTCGTCGTCAGCAAGCTGCTGACGCAGGAACAGGTTGCTGCCATTGCTTCGCTGATGGAGGATGACGGCGAGCTGCCGAGCTTCAACTTCAGCATGGAACTCGTCAGTTCCGATGGAGTCAGGGGCAAGTCTCTCAACAGCAGCGTCCCGTTTGAGGCGGAGGCTTCGCTGGTCCGTGACATACGGGACGGCACGATCGATGGCATGGATGGCACATCCGGCCAGTCCGCGAGTGTTTCCCTCGGCGAATTCTCACTCGACAACGGTAACAATGAAAACTGGGATTTCCGCGGTCGGATCATCGTCAACCAGCGCCTGGACCTCGACAGTGGTGATCTGTCCGTCCACCTCATTGATCCCGATGGTGAGGAGCACCAGATGGAGGCCAGCCTGCTGGATGTGTCCTCCGGGGAGACCAGCGTGCTTATCAGCCTGCTGCTCCCAGCGGTGCAGAAGGTGCGTGAGGCTGCGGCCCGCAGCACCTCCAGGGAGGATGTCTACGTCTGGAGGCTGCGCTGTGTGGTCACCGGTGCGGATGGCAGCAGCAGCGAGACCATGTTTGATGATGTCACTTCCGTACGGCTGGCTGACTACATCGATGAGGATTCTGACAATGACACGATAGACACGGCTGATGAGGTTGACTACTTCTTCTATGAGGATGTCCAGATTGACGCCCTCGATCCGGATGACGACAACGATGGCATCCTAGACATGGCTATCGTCTGCTCCAATGCCATGTGCGTGATGGGCGACGGTTCCGTCGTGCCTGCCTCGGAGGTCAGTCGTGAACAGCTGCTCGCCCGCTTTGGGGGCGAGAACGCAACATGGGGTTATGACCTGGAGATCGGCGGACAGAGCTTCAACTTCGAAGTCAGCCAGAACCCGCTGGCGGATGCACTGACACATGTCAAGGTGCCGCGCAGCACGGCTGATGGTGGATTCCTGGAGTGCTTCCTGATCCAGTATTGTGTTGTGTCACCGCGGGACGAAGCAAGTGGAATGGCTAGCGGCAGGCGGGACTCCGCCAGTGGGCGGCCCACCGGTCGTCGTGACGCCGCCAGCGGACTGCCGACTGGCAAGCGCCAGCACAAGCCGTTGACCATTACGAAGGAACTGGACAAGTCCACTCCGCTGCTCTACAACATACTGGTCAACAACGAGAACATCAGCGAGGTTGAAGACGGAAACCGCATGACCTTCGAGGCCACCCTGCAGGGTGAGAACCTTGACCAGGGAGACTGGAGCTGCGTGATGATTGACAAGGATACCGGTGAGCGGTATCCGACGGAGCTGGATATTGTCTCGAGGGATGGCGGTGAAGTGCAGGTCCTGGTGGGCCTGCTGCTGCCTGCCGTGCAGAAGGTGCGTGAAGCGGCCAGTGCCGACGGCAAGGAATGGAAGCATGACTTCCAGATGGCCTGGGACAACACCAAGCACATCAAGTGGAGCGGCAGTTCATCGTCCAGCGGCGACGGAGGCGATGACAGCATCACGCTGGACTACGGTTCTGTGATGATCAAGTATGCTGCGCAGAAGTCAGTTGAGGCAATCCGTTTCGGTGCCATCAGCCTGGACAGCCTGGAACTCGGGGATGGTTCACTCAGCGGTGTTGCCACCCTGACCGAGCCACTGGTGGTGTTTGATGATGGCAGTGAGGAACCATACAACTCCTCGCATACCGGCAGCATCAACGTGCTGATGGGTGACGGCAGTGTCCGGATGTTCGTCGAGATGGATATGGCGAACGGCCAGATGATGACTGGTGAAGGCGACTACAGGCCGGGCGACAGCTCATGCATCGTCAACATGACCATGGGTGAACGGCTGCAGATCGTAGACAGTGAAGAGAAGAACAAGATTGAATTCCAGTGCTGGAGCTGGGGTAGTCTCAGCAGCAACCGGGATGCCGCGAGCGGAATGGCTTCCGGCAAGCGCCAGCACAAGCCGCTTACGATCACGAAGGAAATTGACAAGTCAAGTCCGCTGCTCTACAACGTGCTTGTCAACAACGAGAATGTTTCCCAGGCCGATGACGAGAACCTGCGCTTCGGAGCAAGCCTTGCGCTAAGCGGGGAAAACCTCGAGGTTGGCAGGCTGCGCGTCTTCCTCATCGATCCGACTGACGGCAGCGAGACGGAGATGGACACCCAGATTGACCAGATTTCCTCCGGTGAGGCCACCGTCCAGATCGGCCTGCTGCTGCCCGCGGTGCAGAAGGTCCGTGAAGCTGCGGCTCGCAGCCGTTCAAAGGAGGATGTCTACGTCTGGAAGCTTCGCTGTGTTGTGGAGGACCAGGACGGCGGCACATCAGTGGTTGAGCAGCCCGAGGTCTTCACCATCATCATCTCCTCCGTCGGTTCAAGTTCCGGCAATAAGGTCGCCGTGGGCATCCGCTTTGCCAGCATCGATTTCGAGGATGCCAGCATCACTGATGGCACGCTGTCCGGGAATGCCGTGCTTTCCGACCCGATCATCATCTTCGATGACGGAACTGAGGAAGCTTTCGGTTCGCAGCACTCCGGTGGTGTGAACGTGCTGATGGGCGATGGCAGTGTCCACTTCATTGTGGAGATGGAGCTGCCCGGTGGCCTGCTGATGATGGGTGAGGGAGACTTCAGCCCCGGCATGGAGAAGCTGATCGTTCCGGTCGCGATGGACAAGGGCCTGCGCCTGACGGACAACCTGTTCGGCAGCGAGATCGACATCCTGGCCTGGAGCTTCGGCGAGGTCAAGGCTCCGCGCGACGCCGCAAGTGGAATGGCAACCGGCAGGCGTGATGCCGCCAGTGGCATGGCCACCGGCCGCCGTACCTACGAACCGATCGTGATCCGCAAGCGGATTGACAAGTCTACGCCCTTGCTGTTTGAGGCTGCCCGACTGTCAAATGGACACGTGACGGTACTCAAGCTCGCGGACACCGGCAATGACGGAATGTGCGTAGTCACTTTTGACTTCAGCATCGTCGGCAAGGAACTGGACAAGTCCATGCCCGGTGGCAGGATGGTCCTGACTGACCCGAATACCGGCGTGGTTTATGAATGCGTGCTGGCATTCAGCAGCCAGACTGATACTGAATGGTCAGGCACTGCTTCTGTGGAAGTTGACAAGATCAACTTCAAGCAGGAGTTCGGACAGCAGCAGGGCACACGCAATGAGCGCAGCTCCGGTGGCGGCAACTATTTCGGTGCTTGGCCGAGTGAGTGGATCCTGCCTGCTACCGGAGGAAATGGCAATGATGTCGCCATGGAGGAGCTGACACTCGTCTTTGAGGCCGTCGAAATTGCTCATGAAGGACTCAAGATGCAGGGACGCCAAGGCGACCCCAATGCCAACCGCTATGACTTCGGCGTGGAGAAGCTCAGCTGGATCTGGCCTGATGGAAGCACGACAGCCGAGGATGACTGGGAGACCCCCCGCACGGTCGCGGGTTCTGATGGTGGCGGCACGGTTTCAATTGACGACTGGGCCCAGCTCAAGCTGATGGTCAGCCTCGTATTCGATGGCGAAGGCTGGACTGACGAGATGCTGGGAGGAGCCGTCTTCGAATTCAGCAGCGACAGCCCCGGTTTCGCCAGCTGCAGTGGCAAGCTTGCAAACCTCAGCTCTGAACGTGGAGGCGGTGCCACTGGACAGTCCCGCCGGCGTGGTGACGTAATACTGGAGGACATCGTTGTCTCCAAGGAATTGGACAAGTCCAGTACGAAGATCCAACTCGGTGGTTCACTGACTGTCAGCGGCGGATCCTTCCGCAGCTCCGGTGGCACAGGCAACCTCTATGAGGAAGTAACGGTCAAGCCGATCCGGCTTGAGCTGGCAATCACCGCCCCCGGTGGTGGCGGTTCCGCTGACCCGCCGCCGACCGAGGACTTCTCCCTCAACTTCGAGGAGATCAAGGTCACCTACGGCGAAACTGACTCCATGCGCATGGATGGCAACGGCGGAGCAATCTACGTTTCCTGCTGGGCCAGCTTCAGTGGTGAGGGGAACGAATATCCCTATGGCCGGATCATCTATGGATCCGGTGCATCCATCCAGGCAAGGCTTGATGATAGTACGGATGTGCCCGCGACCATGGAAGACATCAGGGACAATGGTGGGTCTTCCCAGATCCTGATTGGCCTGCTGCTTCCCGCGGTGCAGAAGGTGCGTGACGCAGCTGCCCGCAGTGAATCTCTGCAGCTTGAGATCCGCTGGATGGCTCCTGAGTCAATGGGCCGCAGCAGCTCAAGCTGGGATCCGCTGGTGCTTGACCTCTCCGGTGACGGCACCCGCAAGCAGGGTGACCCGGATGCCAACCGTTATGACTTCGGCAATGACGGCAGCATCTCGCCAGGCGGTGGCATCAGCCAGACCAGCCTTGAGAACATCGAAGTCCGTTATGTGGTGCAGGATGAGGACCACAGCGCCGGCGACGAACATGAGGTCGAGTTTGACATTTCAATGGGTGCCGTTCACGACCAGAACTCCGGCATGAGCTTTGAGGACTTCGTTGCCCAGTTCGAGGATGGACGCTTCGTCCTTCGATCTGGTGTTCCTGCGGTACACAGTACCGATGGTGGATCTGATATCGAATCATCTGACTACGAGATCCTTGCCGACAGGGAGAAGAACACTGTCTATCTGAATATCAAGATGACAAAGGTGATGGTCACAAGCCACCAGAGCAGCGGCAGTTCATCGGGTGATTCCTCCGGTGTTGAGTTCCGGGGAACCCTGAGGTATGTGTTCCCGTCCATATCTGCAGCCGGCACCGGTAACCTGGCAGGAGAGATTGATATCAAGCCGATCCGGCTGGAGCCGAAGGCTGCAGCAAGTAGCGGTGGAGTTGGCGACAGCAGTGACGACAGTTCCATGGACAGCCTGAGCACCATGGACGCGATGCTGGCCGGTGGCGGTGGAAGTGGCGGTGGCGGCGGTGAACCCGTCGGGATGATCGAGGAGCGCAAGAAGTGCTTCACGAGCCATTTCGACTGTGACCTGCGCCAGTCTTCGCCGTCCTTCACCAGCGGCGCGATTGAGGTTGAGCTCACGCTGGCTGACATGAACGGCGATGGCCTGTTTGATGAAGCCGACGCCCTGCTGCTTGCCGATATGCTCAGCCGAAATGTACAGTGGGCTGCTTCCGGTGCCGACGGTTCAGTCGTTGACAACCCGGAGGACTGGGGCATTTCCAACCCTGAGTGCGTAGTTTCCGATTACAAGGTCAGCCCGCCGCAGATGGCACGGCTGACACTGGTCCTGAACTGGACAGTCAACACGGAAGCAATGAAGCAGCAGCTGGCAGCCCGCAAGGGTGCCAATGAGAGTTCCGCGATCAGCTCCCTCAGGACAGTGGTCTCCTCCAACACCATGTATGTGCAGGGTGGACCGGAAGGCCCGTACTACGGGATTGAGATTGCCATGGAGCCGCTGTGGCATGACGCTGACCTGAGCCGGGAGTTTATGGGTGATGGCGAAGGTGGCACCCGTGCCCAGGACTACAACTCATCGCGGTCCAATCCATACGGTACCGGGGGTTCAGAAGGCGACGTCGGCGAGGGTGGAATTGACATCAAGCTGATGGACGCCCGTCTGGAGAACTGGCGTGACAATGATGATGACGATGATGGGGTATGCGACCTGGTCGTCGACTTCGAGATTGACAACAGTACGGGTGTACCGCTGGACGGTGCCTTCCGCTTCAGCAGCAGCCTGACGCTTCCGGATGGCAGCTCGGTACCCGGCGTGATTGAGTACCAGGATGGCAATGACCTGATCCTGCGCAAGCGCCCGGGCCGCACTAAGTACTCCAACATCACCCTCAAGCGTGGTTACATAGACGACGGCACCCTGATTTCCGTCGTTGACTTCCAGCTTGACTACGACGGGAACGATGAGCAGACCCGTGGATGGATCACGGAGACGGTGCAGGGCAAGGGCTGGAAGCGCAGCCTGACGATCAAGGAAATTACCAAGGACGGTGGAGCAGGTAAGTTCTCCTCCATTGACAATGCGCCTGAGGAGAAGGAGCGCGGCATCACTATCAACACGAGCCATGTGGAGTACCGTTCAGTATCACCAAAGCTCGTGGACGGTGCCCCTCCTGTGCTGGTTTTCAGTGATCTAGTGATTGACGTGGAAGAGAACTGGAAGTCCCCCAGCACCAATGGTGAAGGAGAAGTGGCCTACCAGCTGGTGTTTGCCGACGGTTCAACAAGCCCTGGCGAGGTTGAATACCAGGACGGGGATGATCCCATCCTGCGGAAGAGACCCGGCCGGATCAAGTTCGGTACGGCAGCCGGTGGAGGTGCTATTGCTTCAGGTGCCACCGGTGGTCGCAGCAGTGGCAACGAAAGTGCGATCATCGCAGTCCTCATTGGCCTGATGAAGGATGGCAGACAGGTCAGTACTGAAGTTGAGATCCCGATTGATGCCGAGACGGCACGCTGGTGGGTCAACAACAAGATGAAGGACAGCGCCCGGGACAGCAGCGTATCCGGCGGAAGCAGCGGCGATGGTTCTGACCAGGGCTGGGGTGGAGGTCCGAGAATGGTCATTTGGCCGCCCGTGGACCCAACCAGGACTCCTGCTCCCGCGGGACCGGTCCCGATTCCCTATCCGAGTGTCTCAGGCGGCGGTGGTGGAAGCAGTAGCGGCGAAGGCGTGCAGTTTGCAGTGGAGATCTCCGGGGCAGGCGAAGGCACGGATGTTGATTCCGCATGGGAGACCTGCTCCGGTGGAGCGCTGAACATTGAAGTTTCCGACAGTAGCACCGGTTCCGACCAGTTCCACACCACGACCCCCGGTCACAAGTCTGTCCAGATGACCATCAGCTCCGCCCAGAACGGTGGTCGCAAACAGATGTTGGAATGGTACAAGGAGATGGTCGGCAAGGGCAGCTCATCCGGTGAGCTGTTCGTCAGGCTGACGGATGGCACCGTCATCAGCTGCCCGCTGGAACTGCTGTTCATGGCTGACAGCAATGGCGACGGCGTGCCTGACTACATCGATGATGACAGTGACAATGATGGCATCCTCGATGGCAGGACTGACCCCAATGATGCCGACAGTGACGACGATGGCGTTTCAGGTGAGCTGATTGCCGTGGTCCCGCAGTCAGCCGGATTGTATGAGTTTGAGCTCAGTGTGGTTGACAACACCGGCCTCTCAACCGCGCATGTGCTGTTTGATCCCATGGATTCCTCCACTGCAATTGGTGGAACGAACGGCGGGGTCTGGCGGACGGATGGCGAAGGGGGCTGGCGTACGGTGAGCGGCGGTGGCCTGCGCATACATGAGACGGAAAGTTCCGGACGCAGTGCAATCCAGGGAAGCGGCGTATATGAAGAGATGACTGATTCCGACATTGCTAGCCTGCTTGCCGGGGTCAGTGGCGCGGTGGCCGTACTTGATACCGGTGCTGCTGCAGACCTGATGTTCCAGCTCGGAATGGGTTCAGACGGCAGCCCTGTGGTTTTGGTCAGCCTTGACGGTTCCGTTCCGGGCTATACACCCATGTTCAACCCGAAGGAAGTCTCGGTGGACAGGTCGGTGTCCTGGCGCGGCAGCAGCAGTGCTGCCGGTGATTACAACTCAAGCCGTTCAAACAACATCAATGGTATGGCAGACAGTGGCAGCGGCGGAGGATCATCCAGCGGTGATGGCGGAGACGGTGGCGATGATTCAAATCCCGGTGCCGAAGGCGCAGACTACAACTCCAGCCGCAGCAACAAGACCCACGGACTGGCCGGTGGCGACGACAACGGCGATGGTGGCGACGGCGGTGATGGCGGCGATTCCGATCCTGGTGCCGAAGGCGCAGACTACAACTCCAGCCGCAGCAACAAGACTCATGGCCTGGCCGGTGGCGATGACAGCGGCGATGGTGGCGACGGCGGAAATGGTGGCGATTCTGATCCCGGTGCCGAAGGTGCAGACTACAACTCCAGCCGCAGCAATAAGACGCATGGACTTGCCGGTGGCGATGACGACGATGATGGCGATGGTGTCCCCACAAACGATGGTGACGAAACCGCAAGGATTTACAATAAGCGCAAGTTCAGTGAAGCCGAGCTTGCCGAGCGTGAAGCGGAACTCGTCGCGAATGGCGGTTCCCCGATTGTCGATGTTGACGACACTGGGGAGATGGCCTGCGTGATCACCCTGCGTGAGGATGAAAGCGGGATCGTGATCAGCATGGAGAACGAGATCTGGATGGATCTTGGCTACCCCGTGCGGACGACATCCGACGGCATGACACAGATTGATCCTCCTTCACTCTCACTCAGCTCAGCCCCAGCCACCGCATTCCGGGCTGAACTTGGCAGCATCACCTTTACCGGGCTGGAGTTCAGCTCAGACCAGGGCCAGGATGTGATCGAATACCAGGATGGCAACGACCTCGTGCTGCGCAAGCGCCCGGGCCGTGTGCGCTATGGCAATGTGACTCTCAAGCGCGGATTGATGAACAGTCCCGAACTCTGGAGCCTTGTTTCCTCCATTGTTGACGGCAGCTGCCCTGAACCGGAGCTCTTTGTCTCCGGTGGATCATTCAGCCTGCAGGGCGGAGGTTCCGCTCCCTCAGGTGACATGGTGCTGAAGGGCAAGCACATCCTGCAGAACTTACTGCCCGGCGAGACATCTCAGATGCTGGCAAGCGACGAAAACTACCCGACCCGCTGGGAGGCGGCGGATTACAGCCCGCCAAGCAGCGTGGCTGGCAATGGATCGGGGCAGGGCGGCGACGGCGATGCGGATGATGGCAAAGCCACCGACCACAACTCCTCCCGTTCCAACAAGACCAGCAGCAACATCGCCCCTGACGGCGGTGATGAAGATGATGACAAAGACACTGTAGGTCGCATGAAGCAGGGCGAGGTCGAGCCGGGAGAAGCCGATGTCGACGATGCCATCCGTGAGGAAGAGGAGGGATTCGGCAATGACCTGGACAATACCAATGTCAGGTCCGGTGGTGATGAAGGCATGACCTCCAACCCGATGGCAACCGGCGGCGTGCTCAGCTCCCGGGATCCGGGTGGCTCGCAGGATGACGGCATGATCTCTGACTTCAGCTGGAAGCAGCTTGAGGGCCCCTACAAGGGTGGCGTAAATGTGGCTGTCGGTGATGTCAACGGTGTCACGACCTTCTTCGTCCCCCAGCCGGAGGATGATGAGCTGGCCCAGGCGATCATCATCAGGATCCGCAAGCGTCCTGACCTGCTGATGCAGGAGTGGGAATCACTGATCGATGAGCAGATGGAAGCGCTGCAGAACAATCCTCTTTACGAAGGCGACAACGGCACAGCTGAGAACCCGCTGTACGAGGGTCGGCAGGCTGGTGATGACGGTGCGGATGCGGATGGTTCAAGCAACCGCCGAGCCACTGGCATCGTCCACCGCGACATCGCTGCGCGCAACATCCTGCTGATGGGGGCCGATGCCTATTTCGTTGACAGTAACGGCAGTGGCATTGACAACCTGCTTGGACTGCCAGGCGGTTCCGCAATGGAAACCGGCCACAAGAACTGGATCGACCTTCTTTCCGTTGGCGACGGATCTTCCTCCTCCAGCTCGACGGATGATGTCTGGGTAGACGGTGTCATTATCACTGCAGAAATCAGCCTGGAAGTGTCAGGGGAAGATTTCGGCCGTTACATGCTCCGCTTCCCGGTTGATAACAGCAGCATGGGTCACGACGGCACCTGGTTCTTCATGCCTGAAGTGGACGACGAGGTCACAGTTGCCTTCCAGGAGGGAGATCCTGACCAGCCGATCGTTATCGGCCGGATGTATGCCGAGGATGCCCCGAAGGGTTCGATCCCGCTTACCGGCGGCAAGATGACTGTCGGCAGCAGTTTCGTGCTGGATGGCAGCCGCAGCGTTGATGACGGCGGCGCGCTCTATCTGTTTGCATCGATTGATCCTGACACGCTGGAGCTGGCAGTTCTCATTTCCAACGATATCCAGATGGAATCCCGCAAGTACCAGAAGATCTCAAATGCCCTGAAGGCCAGCCACCAGGCCGCAATGAACAGCGTGCGCAACATGAAGTAGGCTACGCTTCGTTCAACAGAGTACATTCACCCCCGGGTCCGCCCGGGGGTTTTTCATATCGCGGTTTGGCCTGCCGAAATCCAGATCAAACCGCCGGGGCGCGGGGTAGCCATGTGCTAGCATTCACGCCGGAGGGCATACATGACCAGAGTTCCGTCCATCATTGATCCCGGCCAGCAGATCGAGCACCCGTTTGATCTCTACAGCCGCCTGCTGCGCGACCGCGCGGTGTTTGTCGGCGAAGAGGTGACGATGTCGCTGGCCAACTCGATTCTGGCCCAGCTGATGTACCTCGAAAGCGAGGATCCGGGCCGGGACATCCTGATGATTGTGAACAGCCCGGGCGGCGACCTGTATGGCGGCCTGGCGATCTATGATGCAATGCAGGCTGTCAAGCCCGATGTGCGTACCTGCTGCATCGGCATGGCGGCCTCCGCCGGCTCCCTGATCCTCACCGGTGGTGCCAAGGGCAAGCGCTACGCGCTGCCCAATGCCCGCGTGATGATCCACCAGCCTTGGGGCGGGATGCAGGGTAAGGTCAGTGACGTGGAGATCCAGGCTGAGGAGATGCTCAAGTGCAAGCGCATCCTCAACGAGATCTACGTCAAGCATACGGGCAAGAGCCTCGAGCAGATTGAGAAGGACACTGACCGAGACAACTTCATGCAGCCTGGAGAAGCGAAGGAATACGGCCTGATTGATGAAGTCCTGAACACCTTGCCCAGCGTGAAGTAGGCCTCCCTAGCTGATCCGCAGCACCGCAGCCCCGTCGAAGCGTCCTAGGCGCAGGTCTTCGAGAGCCTCGTTCGCCTGACCAAGCGTATACTCGGTCACATGCGTGTGCACGGGGATTGCCGCGGCGATTCGCATGAACTCCTCCCCGTCCTGCCGTGTCAGGTTGGCGACCGACATCACACTGCGCTCACCCCACAGGATCGAGTAGGGGAAACTCGGGATGTCGCTCATGTGGATCCCGGCGCAGACCACCCGTCCACCCTTGCGCACACTACGCAGGGCCTGCGGCACCAGTTCACCGGCAGGGGCGAAGATCACTGCATTGTCCAGCAGCTCCGGCGGCTCCTCATCTGAACCACCGGCCCAGCTTGCCCCCAGTTCAAGGGCGAACCGCTGGCAGTGCGCATCTCCGGGCCGGGTGAAGGCATAAGCCTCCTGCCCGAGGTGCCTGGCCACCTGGATCATGATGTGTGCTGCGGCCCCGAATCCATAGAGACCGATCCTGCCGCTTTGTCCTGCCATACGGTGCGCCCGGTGGCCGATCAGCCCTGCACACAGCAGCGGTGCAGCCTGCAGGTCAGGGAAACTTCCCGGTATCGGGAAGCAGAATCGCGCATCCGCCACGCAGTGTTCCGCAAACCCGCCATTCACCTGGTAGCCGGTGAAGACCGCATCATCACATAGGTTCTCACGCCCTGAACTGCAGTAATCACAGTGGCCGCAGCTGCCCCCGAGCCAGGGCACGCCGACTCTTTCTCCCAGGGCAATGCCGTCCACCCCTGGTCCAAGACCCTCCACCACACCGACAATCTGGTGCCCGGGAATCAGCGGCAGGTTGGGACTGTCCAACTCGCCGTCGATGATGTGCAGATCCGTGCGGCAGATCCCGCAGGCACTGACCCGGATCAATACCTGCCCACGGACAGGCTGCGGCAGTGGTAGATCCACCATCTGCAGGTCTGATCCAACACCGTTGAACTGCATCGCACGCATGCCTTCCAGTATTGCAGCCCGCACATATTCCTCTGGGATAATGGCGCGATGGATTACCGTAAAGTGAACCTGCAGCCTGCGAACCAGGACGAGCTGGATTACCTGGCGATCAGCACGATCCGCTTCCTGTCGATTGATGCGGTGGAGAAGGCCAACTCCGGCCATCCCGGCGCACCGATGGGCATGGCTCCGATGGCCTGGACCCTGTGGAGCCGCCACCTGCGCTTCAACCCGGCCGACCCGGGCTGGTTCAACCGTGACCGCTTCATCCTGTCGAACGGCCATGCCTCGATGCTGCAGTACGCCATGCTGCACCTCTCGGGCTACGAGCTGGGACTTGAGGACCTGAAGAATTTCCGCCAGTGGCACAGCCCGACCGCCGGGCATCCCGAGGTGCATGACTGTCCCGGTGTGGAAGTGACAACCGGCCCGCTGGGGCAGGGGATCTCGCATGCGGTCGGCTTCGCATTGGCTGAGCGCTGGCTGGCAGCACAAAGCAACCGTCCCGGCCATGATGTGATCAACCATTACACCTACGTGTTCTGCAGTGACGGCGACCTGATGGAGGGCGTCTCCTCCGAAGCCTGCTCACTGGCCGGGCACCTGAAGCTCGGCAAGCTGATCTGCCTGTACGACAGTAACAGCATCTCCATTGAGGGCAGTACTGATCTGGCATTCACCGAGGACGTGGCCGCCCGCTACCGCTCCTACGGCTGGCAGGTGCTGCTGGTGGAGGATGGCAACGATGTCACTGCAATTGACCACGCCATTCGGGATGCCCAGGCGGACCGCGAGCGCCCGAGCCTGATCGAGGTCCGCACCAACATTGGCTACGGCAGCCCCAAGCAGGACAGCGCATCTTCCCATGGTTCACCACTCGGCAAGGATGCGGTCGCCGCCACGCGCGAGGCCTTCGGCTGGCCGGAGGAGAGCTTCCTCGTGCCGGAGGCGGTTGCATCACTTGCCGATGGATTCAGGCAGCGCGGCCAGGAATGGCAACAGGCCTGGCAGCAGGGCATGGATGCCTACGCGCAGGAGCAGCCGGAAGAGGCAGCCCGGCTCAGCCGCTGGATCAAGGGTGATCTGCCGGCTGGCTGGAACGATGGGCTGGATAACCTGTTCCCCGCCGATGACTCCGCCGCCAGCCGCGCCAGCAGTGGCAAGGTGCTCAACGTGCTGGGAGAGCGGCTTGGCAACCTGGTTGGCGGCAGTGCCGACCTTGAACCGAGCAACAAGAGCTGGCAGAAGCACAGCCCGATGCAGGCAGCTGCTGAGCATGGCGGAAACAACATCCGCTTCGGAGTGCGTGAGCATGGCATGGGCGCGATTGCCAACGGCATGACCCTGCACGGCGGGCTGCGTGGCTACACCGCCACCTTCCTGCAGTTCGCGGACTACATGCGGCCCTCGATGCGCCTGGCCGCCCTGATGAAGCTGCCATCGATCTTCGTATTCACCCACGATTCCATCGGACTCGGCGAGGACGGCCCGACACACCAGCCGGTTGAGCACCTGATGAGCCTGCGCGTGATGCCGAACATGCTGGTGATGCGCCCGGCCGACAGCCATGAGACCGCCGTCGCCTGGCAGATTGCCATCGAGCAGAGGGACCGACCGAGCTGCCTGATCCTCACACGCCAGGACCTGCCAACCCTGCGGCCTGACAATCCCGGGCTGGCCAGCTGTGCCCGCAAGGGAGCCTACATCGCAAGGGAATGCAAGGGCGAACCGGAAGTGATCCTGATTGGCACCGGCAGCGAGGTGCTCATTGCCATGCAGGCGGCCGATAGGCTGGCTGCCGAGGGACGCCGGGTGCGTGTTGTCAGCATGATGAGCTGGGAGCTCTTCGAACAGCAGTCTGCGAGTTACCGCGAGAATGTCCTGCCGGCTGCCTGCCAGCGGCGTGTGGTGGTCGAAGCCGGCATCCGCCTTGGCTGGGAACGCTATGCCGGCTCGCAGGGCAGGGTGATCGGGATGGACAGTTTCGGTGCCTCGGCCCCGGCGGAAGTGCTGTATGAGAAGTTCGGCATCACGAGCACAGCAGTCTACGATGCTGCAAGCGAGCTCCTGGGGGGCTGAGCGCGGATGTCGAACCAACTGAGGCTGGCAATCATCGGTGACCTGCACGTCGCGGTCGCCCATGGCGAGAACGACGAACGGCTGGAGATCGACCCGGGCCGCAAGCTGCATGGCCTGTCCGTCGAGCTGTGCGAGGCCACCATCGCAGCCATCAATGCGGAGCAGGACATTGACGCTGCGATCATCCTCGGCGACATGACCCGGGACAGTGAGCTGTTCAACCATGAGGTGGCAGCGAAACTGGTCAGGCAGCTCAATGTGCCATTCCACATCGTGGCCGGCAACCATGACATGGCCCGTAAGCGCCCGGAAAGTTCCCGCTACCCGGGCGTCGAAGTGCTGGACAGAAACGATTTCTGTGACTTCTACCGTGGCAACGGCCTGCCCGGCGCCACCACGCGCTACGTCGTGCCGCTGCCCGGTGACCACACACTGATCGTGATGGACAGCAACCTGACACTCAATGAACTGAAGACGGAGGGCTTCGACGAGTCATCCCAGGATGACGGCTTCGTGCTGCCTGACCAGCTGGCCTGGCTGGAGCAGGTGCTGTCGCATTGCCGCGACAGCGGACATCTGCCGATCGTTGCCATCCACCATACCGTGATGGACCAGTCGCCCGCCGAGGAATCGAACCACATCCTCTCGCGCATCTTCCGCTACTGGCAGGTGCACCAGGCTGCCCGGCTGCGAGAGCTGTTCAGCAGCTACGACGTGAAGCTGGTGCTCAGCGGGCATATCCACGCCCAGAGTGTCAATGTGCAGGATGGCTTCGTCAACCTCGTCACCAGCGCCGCCGTCAGCTACCCGCATGCCTGGCGCCTGTTGCACATCGAGGACGGCATCTGCAGCGTGGAGAGCCGGCCGCTCAGCGTATTGCCAACCGTGCGCAACCTGCAGTACGCCAGCCGTGAGTGGATGAATGAAGGCATGGGGGAGATGATCCGCCAGAAGGTCAGTGGTGTCCCGCTGCTGGCTCCGCTGGCTGACAAGCTGACGTTGATGGTTGAGCAGAGCGGCTGGTGGCCTCGCTTCAGTGATGGCACGCTCAGCGGTTTCCGCGTTGATCCAGGCCTGATCCCGCAGGCCGGCGGACTGAACCTGATGGCGATCCGCCAGGTTGTCGGCGTGCTTGATGACTACGGCCGCTGGAAGTCCGAACGGCCCGACCCCTCACAGCTGCGCATCCGCCTGCGGGGCTGATCAGTCCTGTGCGATGCCAATTGCCGTAAAGTCCTGGCCCTGCAGCGATGCATTGAAGTCGTAGGGTCCCGGACTGGCAGCGAGTTTCGGGTTCAGCAGCAGGCTCGGGCTGGCATATGCAGCGGGAACGAACAGTCCTTTCTCCTCGATGATGCGGCTGATGTTGCCGAGGTAGAGGTTGCGCAGCTGCTCGTTGTCAGTCGCCTGCGCCTCAAGGATCGCCTCATCAACCTCCGGGATGCTGATGCGCGAATAGTTCGCACCGTTGCCGATCAGCGGGCTGTACAGCTGCGGGTAGATGCAGGCCCCGGCATCCGGCCAGGCCGGATAGTTCCAGAACACGATCACTTCATGGCTGTTCAGGTCGATGCGGCGCAGCAGGTCCACATTGCTCAGCGGGAAGGGCTGCAGCCTGATCGAGATGTCGCTCCAGAATTGCAGCAGGTCGCGGTCCAGCGACTCCAGGTTGTCATAGTTCAGGAATGCGATGTCCATGTTGACAGGCAGGTGCGTGCCCTGTTCGTGGTCGCTGTCCTTCTGTGCCTTGCGCGCTTCCTCCAGCATCGCGGTCTGCGGGAAGCTCGGGTTGTTCATCAGTTCCATCGGGATCGCAGCGTTGAAGTGGCGTGGCAGGAAGTGGCTCCAGCCCTGCACCTGGCCGTTGTTTTCCTCTTCCAGTGTCTCCCTGTCAATGCTCAGCGCCAGCGAACGGCGCAGTCCGACCTTGTCCTGCATCAGCTGGTCGCCCCAGGGATCCTGGCCGTGGTCAAACAATGCCAGCAGGGAGACCGCGGTCTCATGCGATGACAGTTTGTTGCCAATTTCCGGGTCATTGCCAAGCTGCCCGACCATCGTGGTCGGCACATTGGCTGCATCCAGCCTGCCATCCCGGAACAGCTGGACCTGTTTCTCGCGGTCCGCTTCCAGTACGAAGCGCAGCTCAGTGGCGACCGGCTGGCCGAGCAGTGAGTCCGGATTCGGCAGCAGCACGAGTTCGCTGATTCCAGCCTCGTCATGCTCCATCCTGTCTATCGTCCAGGGGCCAAATCCACTGGAGCTCGCACTGGCAACCAGCTCTGGGTCATTTTCGTCCATTGTCACCGCGATGTCCGTGACGGCCAGTCCCGGCTGGCTCAGCCAGCTGTCGAACTGCATATAGGGACGGTTCAACTTGAAGCCGACCGAGTTGTCGGCAACCAGGATGCCGCTGATGTCCAGCGCCTTGCCGCTTTCCACATCCCTTGCACCTTCGATCAGGTCCAGCACCTGTGCATGCAGCATGCTGCGCGGGCCGTTGGCAATCGCCGTGATCCTGCTGCGCACCAGGCCGGGCAACAGCAGCGGGTCGTCCTGCTCAGGAAGGCTGAACAGCCACATGCTGCCGTCCACATTGACTTCCAAGCCAGTTGCCAGTGAATTCTTCACTTCATCCTTGCCTGTCACCGGTACAGTCAGGTTCATCCCGACTGCGCGTGCCAGGGCATACAGGCGCTGCTGGGAGAGGTCCATCGCGGCGAAGTCCGGGTCATCCGGGGCAATCTCCAGTGGCAGCCGCACTGTGCCGCCGATGCTGGCATTGCTGACAGGTTGCTTGTTGCCGTTGCCGGCATTGCTGCCACCGGTGCGCGGCGGGCAGCCGCACAGGAACAGCAGCAGCAGGCAGCCCAGCAGGATTCCACAGAAATTCCTCATTCCTCAGCTCTCCATCGATTCAAACAGTTCCAGTATCCGCCTGCCGTAAGTGCCGACGGAGAATCCCTCCAGCTCAAACTCAGCCGCTTCACGCCGCAAAAGCGGCAACGCATTGAGGGTCGCTAAGAGTTTAACCCGGGCCTCCGCCGGCTCCAGGTTGCATTCCGCGATACCGCCTGCTGCAATCTCGCGCATCGCTGAACCACGGCTGACCAGCGCAGGCGTGCCATGCGCGAGGGCCTCGAGCACCGGATAGCCGAAGCCTTCCTCGACACTCAGGTTGACCAGCAGGTCCGCCGAGCGGTACAGCCGGCTTAAGTCAAAGTCATTCACACGGCCGATGTCATGCACGGCAGGTGAGTCATCCGCCGGGATGCCCTGTTGCTGCCCAAGCGCCACGACGGCCAGTTTCGGGCTGCTGTTCGCGGAATGGTATTCACCCGTCCCACCGGCCAGCACCAGCGAGCCCTTGTAGTCGCCGCTCAGCACAAGCTCCCGGTAGATCCGCACCAGCAGGTCCGTGTTCTTGCGCAGGCCGCGCACTCCTACTGCCAGGATGTACGGCCGCTGTGACTTGTACATATGCAGCGAACCCTGCACCTGCATCCCGAGGTCAATGCTGCCATTGCGGTCCGCATAGGTCCACAGCATCGGCGACATGGGAGGCAGCAGTGTTTCAGCCTGGTCCGCCGCTTGCTGGAACCTCTCCAGCAGCAACCTGCGCGTTGCATCAGAGATGCACAGCAGGGCCGCGCCGGAGCTCACCGCATGCCTGATCGCCTGCCGGTACAGGATGCCTGCCGTGAAGGATACGGTGCCCGGGTGTGTGAAGGGCAGCATGTCCGGCAGGATCACCATCCGCCTGCGGATGCGCAGCCCACGCGGCAGGCTGAAGTCGCAACCCAGGTATGCGTCCAGTCCGAGCTGGGCAGCCTGCGCAGGAATCCAGCGCTGCTCCAGCAGGTAACGCTGGACCACCGGCATTCGCGGCACGGTGCCATAATGCCAGTGCAGCCTGTCCAGGGCTGAGCGCAGGGGAGGGGTGGCCTCCTCCTCGATCAGCCTGCGGTCTGACTCGCTGCGCAGGAAGACATGGATCTCATGTCCGTCCCCGGCTTCCGCCAGCCCGATCACGGCATTGCGGCACAGGCGGCCAAGCCCCGTGGGGTTCCCCGCCGCCAGTGCTCCGATGCCCAGTTTCACGCCCCGATTATAGCGATCCGGTTCTCTCCAAGCGCTGCGCAGCATGCTAGTCTGATTCCCCATGCGCATTGCACCAGTGCTGTTCGTCGTGTTCCTGATAGCTTCCTGTAACCAGCAGGAACAGGCCCCGCCTGAGGCCAAGCGTGTCTACGGCTATCCGCAGGCTGAATCCAGCTGGCTGGATACCTCCGGTCGCCTCTACACCGAGCGTCGTGCGGTTAGCCCGGACGGCGTCGACATCCGTGCTGCGGCATACCAGATCAGCGGGGAGGACCTGCAACTGGTGGTGCAGCTGCGCAACTATGACGCGCGAGTGCCGGATTCCCCTGACAACCAGTGGCTGGTGCAGGCTGAAGTGTTTGACAAGGTGGCGGAGGATGTCGAGCTGCCGGATGGGCAGGTGCCCGTGCGCATGCTGCCAACCCCCGACCACCAGCAGGTGCTGCTGCAGACCGCCACGCCGGATGCGGATGGCCGCATCTCCGACCAGAACACCCATCTGCTGCTGCTGGATGCAACAGGAGAGTCCACTGCAATAGCAGGTGCCGATTCGCTCTACCCGGCCCAGTTCACCGATTCCGGCTCGCTGGAATGCTGGACTGTCAATGCCCTGCAGCTGGACCGTGGCCTGCTGCACAGCACCCGCAAGCTGGGCGACGGCGCCAGCTGGATCAAACTGGATGGATCAGAAGCCACGGCTCCCTCATCATGGATGATGGTTAGTGCAGATCCGGTCAGCCCTGCGCGCAGCATGGTCAGCTACTATGTCGATATCGCTGGCAACACCTTGCCAGAGGATGTGGAGTGGAACTTCCCGTACCACATGTCCTATTCCTCTGAAAGCTGGCTGCCCCCGCTGTTCCGCATGCCGGACGGCAGGCTGGCAACATTGCTGTTCCAGCCGGATGCGCGCGGCCCTTCGCAGCGTGCCAACTACAACGGCATCTTCCGGCTGGCGACGCTCGACCCGGACAGTGGCACGGTCAACATCCTGCATGAGGACCTCCCGCCCAAGCTGACCATCCTCGAACAGGACGGCGTGCTGTTCTACTGCTGCCCGACGGATGGCGAGGAAAGCGTGCGCTGGGAGATCTGGGCCACGGACGTGTCAGGCCTGAACAAGCGCATGCTGTTCACCTCCGATGACTCCATCTACATCAACCTTGCTGACGTCGCTGGCCAGCGGCTGCTGTTCTTCCGCCAGTACTTCGCCCGCGAGGACACCGCTCCCGTGCTGTTCAGCGAACTGCAGGAAGTGTCAACCGAGGGGCTGGGCCGCGGGCTCGTTCAGCTGGAATCGCGCCTCGGCGGCATGGCCGACGGCATTGACAGCGGTATCCCGCCGATCAGCTTCTAGCTGATCCCCATGTCGTAGGCATCGGGGTAGAAAGCAGTGTTCTGCTCGCCTTCGACCATCACCATCTTGTTGATGCGCGTGCCATCGGCAACGCTCACGCCGGGCCCGATGATGCAGTCGGTCAACTGGCAACGCTCGCCGACTTCCGCGCCAGGCAGCAGGATAGTGTTCTGCAGGCGGCTCTCGCTGCCAATGCGGCTGCGGGCCATGGCGATAACGCGGTGGAACAGGTCGACGCCCTTGCCAAGCTCCACACTGTCATGCATGTAGACCATGTCCTTGAACAGCGCGAAGTCCTCCCGGCCTCCCCACAGCGCGTTGTCACCGTAGGTGTAGCGGCTGGCCACCAGTGCGAAGTTCGCGCGGAAGTAGCTCTCAAAGGTGCCGATGTCCTCCCACATCCGTTCGTGCGGGAAGTGAGTCAGCGCTCCGTGCATGTCAATCAGCTGCGGGAATGTTTCGCGCTCAATGCTGACCCTGCGGTCGGTCGGGATTGAATTGACGACGGATGGCTCAAGCACGTAGATCCCGGCATTGATGAAGTGCTTGCCGTCGTCATCCAGCTGGCCCTCCGGCTTCTCGGTGAATCCGGTGATGGCGCTGCCCTCCACCTGCAGCAGGCCGTAGCGCGAAGGGTCCTTCACGCTGTATCCCACCAGCGTGGCCGGACGCCCGCCGGCTTCATGCGCGGCGATCACTTCCGCGATGTCAACATCGCTGATGATGTCCGCATTGAGCACCACCAGCCTGTCGTTGTCCACGAGCTCTGCGGCGTTGCCGATTGCCCCGGCCGTGCCGAGCGGCTCCTCCTCCAGGCTGATCGCGAACTCCAGCCCGCCGCTGTAGCCGTCGACATATTCAGCCAGCTGGTCCACAAGGTGCCCGGCAGCCAGGATGATCTGCGTCACTCCGGCTCGTGCCAGCTGGCCGATTTGGTAGTTGAGCACCTCGCGGTCGACAACCGGCATCAGAGACTTGGCAATGTGTTTGTTGAGCGGGCTGAGGCGCGTAGCCTGCCCTCCGATCAGCAGCAGTGCTTTCATGTGGCGCTGTTCCTCCGGTCGATCAGCATGCAGTCCCCGTAACTGAAGAAGCGGTAGCGCTGCTCGACGGCATGATTATAGACCCGTTGCATCAGCTGCTCGCCGCCAAAGGCATAGACGAGCGCCAGCAAAGTCGACTTCGGCAGGTGGAAATTCGTCAGCAGCAGGTCGGCTGCCACCGTCGCTTGCCCTGGGTAGATGAATGTATGCGTGCTGCCATGTACGGTATCCGCATCCGGCTGCGGCATGCGTCCCTCGCTGACAATCGTATGCAGCACCCGCAGGCTCGTCGTGCCGACCGCCATCACCGGCCGGCCAGCCTTCAGCGCACTGAGGTGCTCCATCACGACCGGCAGTTCGACGGAGAAGTCCTCGCCGTGCATGCTGTGCTGGGCCAGGTCATCCACCCTGAGCGGTGCAAATGTGCCCATCCCGACATGCAGGGTCACGAAGCGGATCGCATGCCCATTGCCGCGCAGCTCAGCAAGCATCGCGTTGTCAAAATGCAGGCCTGCTGTCGGCGCGGCGACTGACCCACGGTCCTGTGCATATACGGTCTGGTAGCGGTCGCGGTCCTCTCCGGATTCCTCATCCGGATTGCTCGTGTCCCTGTGGATGTAGGGCGGCAGGGGCATGATGCCGTTGCGGTCCAGCCAGGCGTGCAGTTGCGCAGTGTCAACCGGATCGCCGGCAGCATCCATGATCCGCACGAGGCTGCCATCCAGCTGCTTCGGTTCCAGCAGCTCGCATTGCCAGTCCTCCGGCAGCGTAAGCTTTTCGCCGACGGGCAGGGGTGCGCGGCTCTTCATCAGCACGCGGTAGATATGCTGGCGTTCGCGGCCGTGGTACAGCACTTCAACCTTGCCACCGCTTTGACGCCTTCCGTATGTCCGCGCGGGGATCACCCGGCTGTTGTTCATCACGATCAGGCTGCCCTCAGGCAACAGGCCCGGCAGGTCGGCAAATGAGCGGTCACAGAAGCTGCCATTGGCAACGTCCACATGCAGCAGGCGGGAAGCCCGGCGCTCGCTGGCGGGATGCTGCGCGATCAGCTCCGGCGGGAGTTCATACTCCAGCCGGCTGGTGGGGTAGGACGGGCGCCCTGCCATCAGATCATCGGCGGAGCACCGGCCTCCGGGGGAGTCAGGATCGAGGCGTGCGGCATGTACTTGTGCAGCACTTCCGGCAGCACCACGTTGCCGACCTCATTCTGGTAGGTCTCCAGCACCGCGATCATCAGGCGTGGCAGCGCCAGCCCGCTGGCATTCAGCATATGCGGGAACAACGGCTTGCCACCCGGTTCGCTGCGGTAGCGGATGTTTGCACGGCGGGACTGCCAGTCCGTTGTCAGGCTGGCTGAGCTGACCTCTCGCCAGGCCTGTTCGCCGGGGCACCACACCTCAAGGTCGTATGTCTTCGCGCTGCCGAATGCCATGTCGCCCGAGGGCAGCACGATGCGGCGGTAGGCCAGGCCGAGCACTTCGAGGATATGCTCCGCGTCAGCTGTGATCTCCTCCAGCTGCTTAAGTCCGTCTTCCGGGTCGCAGATACGCACCAGCTCGACCTTCTCGAACTGATGCAGACGTGTCAGGCCCTTGGCATCCTTGCCGTAGCTGCCTGCCTCCACGCGCCAGCAGGGGCTATAGGCCATGAACTTGATCGGGAACCTGGGCTGCTCAAGGATCTGCTCGCGGTAGTAATTGACAACCGGAACCTCGGCGGTCGGGATCAGGTAGTAGTGTGGCCCGCCCTCACCATCTTCCTCACTAAGCTTCTTGTCAACGTATACGTGGTACATCTCGCTGCCGAACTTCGGCAGCTGTCCCGTGCCCAGCGGGCTGCGCGGGTGCACCATGAAGGGCACGCGCAGTTCCGTGTAGCCGTGGCGCAGCACATGGATGTCACTCATCAGCATGATCAGCGCGCGCTGCAGCACGGCGCCGTTGCCATGCATCACCGGGAAACCGCTGCCCGTGATCCGTGAGCCGGCCTCGAAGTTGGCAAGGTGCAGGTTCTGGCACAGCTCCATATGGTCGCGGGCGGCGAAGGGGAACTCCTTCGGCTCACCGACCAGCTTGATCTCAACCTGGTTCCCTTCCGGTCCGACAGGGATGGACGGGTCAGGGAAGTTCGGCAGCCCGAGCAGGATCTCCTCCTCCTCGTCGGCCAGCATCCCGTGCTGGGCCTCCAGCTGCTCGATGCGCGCGTTGACCGTGCGCGTATAGCTCTTGCGGTCCTCGGCCTCGGCCTTGCGGCCTTCCTTCATCAGCTGGCCGATCTCCTTACTCGCACTGTTGCGTTCACTGCGCAGCTCATCAAGCTCGGTCTGCTGCCGGCGGCGCTCCACGTCGATCTCGAGGAAGCGGTCGATCTTGCGCGCGAACTCCTCGCCACGCGTGGCGAGGCTCTGCCGGGCGATCTCCGGACATTCCCTCAGGTACTTTCTGTCATGCATCCAGGTAACCTATGACGTCTCCGGTATGGACCTCGCCATCCGAGACGGTGATTTCAGCCAGTTTGCCCTCAGCCTGGGCCTCGCAGACCACATTCGCCTTGTCCAGCTCGACCTCAAACAGGTCCTCATCGAGCGTGACGCTCTCGCCGACAGTCTTCAGCCAGGCGGCGAACCTGATCTTTTCACTCTTCATTCCGCCCATGTCGGGCACACGGATCTCGATCCTGCTCATCCTTCCTCCATATCACGCTGGCGGGACTCGGCCAGCCCGCGAACCAGCGCAATGATCTCCTCGGTACTGGTACCCGGCCCGAGAACCTCATTCACTCCCTGCTCCCGCAGTGACACGGCGTCCGCATCGGGGATGATCCCGCCGGCCAGCACCGGGATGTCATCCAGCTGCTGCTCGCGCATCCCCTCGAGGATCCGCGGGATCAGCGTCATATGCGCGCCGCTGAGGATGGACAGGCACAATACGTCCGGGTCTTCCTGGCGGCAGGCAGCAATGATCTTCTCCGGGGTCTGGTGCAGGCCGGTGTAGATCACCTCGATTCCGGCATCCCGCAGCGCACGTGCGATCACGCGCGCCCCACGGTCATGGCCGTCAAGGCCGGGCTTGGCCACGATCACACGAATGCTTGCGCTGGAAGCCTGCACGGACGGGATTTTATCATTCATCCGCGCAGCGCAGTCTGAATGCGGGCTGAGACGGATGTTAATCCGCGGAAATTCATTGACACGCCTGAGTTGTTCTGATATATTCTTAGGCTCGATAATCACACCGAGGAGAATTCTACATAGCTGAGCATAGGGTAAACCGGCAGATCAGGGCCCGCGAGGTCCTGCTGATTGACCAGAATGGCGAAAAGAGGGGCGTAGTTCCTATCCAGGAAGCCCTGACGGTCGCACAGGAAGCTGGTCTCGATCTGGTTGAAGTGGCCGGCAATGCGAATCCTCCGGTGTGCAAGGTCCTGGACTACGGGAAGCTTTCCTATCAGTCCAAGAAGAAGAAGCAGGTCGCTGCGAAGGGGAAGACCGAACTCAAGGAAATCTCCTTCTCGATGAAGATCTCGGACCACGACATCGAGACGAAAATGAAGAAGGCCAGGCAGCTGGTCGAGAAGGGGCACAAACTGCGCTTCAACCTGATCCTCAGGGGCAGGGAGAGAGCCTATGCAGATACGAAGGGACTGGAGCAGCTGGACAAGCTGACCGCCAGGATCGCCGATATCTGCGTGGTCGAACAGAAGAGCAAGGGCATGATCGGCAACAGGTTATATGCGATCCTGTCCCCGCTCAAGAAAGTCGCGCAATAGGTGCAACGCTGTCAGCCTCGATTTGGAGTAATTAGATGCCGAAGATGAAGACGCACAAGGCGACTGCAAAGCGCCTGAAGGTTAGTGGCTCCGGAAAGCTTATGCATAAGCAGTCCGGTATTGGCCACATCCTTTCCAAGAAGAGCAAGAAGCGCAAGCGCAAACTGGCCATCCTGAAGCCGGTTGCCGCCTGCGACAGCCCACGCTTCAAGAAGCTTATCTCCCCGGGAGGTAAGGTCTGATGACAAGAGCAAAGACAGCAGTCGCCAGCCGTCGCCGGCGCAAGCGCATATTGAAGATGGCAGCAGGCTTCCGCGGTACCCGCAGACGCCTGTACCGTGCCGCCAAGCAGGCCGTCTGGCACGCCCTGCGTTATGCTTACATCCACCGCCGCACTCGCAAGCGTGAGTTCCGCGCCCTATGGATCGCCCGCATCAACGCCGCCAGCCGTTCCAATGGCATGACCTACAGCCGCCTGATGAGCGGACTGAAGAAGAACAACGTGCAGATCAACCGCAAGGTACTTGCCGAGATCGCCGCGCGTGACCCCCAGGTCTTCAGCGAGATCGTGAACGTCGCCAAGGCCTGATTAACTCAGCCACACAAGCAGGATCCGGGATTTCCCGGATCCTTTTTTTTGCGGAATTGCCGCCCGGGTAGAATACGTCAATGCGAATCGTGATCATCGGCGCCGGTGAAGTCGGAGCCTATCTGGCCAGGTACCTGGTCACCGAGAACCACGACATCTCGCTGATCGACAACAACGCCGAGCGCGTCCAGCACATCAACGACCACCTCGACATCGAGACCCTGCTCGGCAGCGGTACCAGTGTGGACGACCTGCAGAAGGTGGAAGTGGGTAGCGCTGACCTGCTGCTGGCGATCAGCAACAACGACGAGGTCAACATGCTGGCCTGCCTGTTCGGCAGGAAGATGGGCGTCAGGAGCGCCGTGGCCCGCATCGACAACCCGGACGTGATCACCGGCCACCCGCTGTTCTATCGCGAGCATCTCGGCATCGACATGATCATCAACCCGCCGATGCTCACCGCTTCCGAGGCCACAGCCCTGATCACCCCCGGCGCCGGCAGCGGCATCGCGGAGTTCGGCTATGGCCGCCTCTACCTCCGTCCATTTGAAGTTGAGTCCGGCAGCCCGTTCACCCGCAAGCCGATCAAGGACCTGCGGATGCCCGGTGCACTGGTAGCCGCCCTGATCCGCGACGGTGAAGTGATGATCCCCAGCGGCGAGGACGTCATCCAGGCGCATGACCGGATCTTCGTGATCTGCAAGCGTGAGGCGATTCCCTATGTGCAGAAGGGTGTCGGCGAGCACAGCGATGCCATCAAGCACATCGTGATCGTCGGCGGCGGCAAGATCGGAGCTGCCATTGCGCACTACTTCGATGTGCCACGCTACAGGGTCAAGCTGTTTGAGGACAACCGCAGCCGTGCCTGGGAGCTCACCGAGGAGCTGATGCACGTCAAGGTGATTGATAGTGACGGCGGTGACATCGATG
The DNA here is from genome assembly GCA_020440645.1 of bacterium. Classification (GTDB taxonomy): domain Bacteria; phylum 4484-113; class 4484-113; order 4484-113; family JAFGCY01; genus JAHEFU01. The sequence goes on from JAGRNR010000002.1 coordinate 119,919, forward strand.
TGCTGCGCGAGGAGTACCTCGACGCAACTGACGCATTCGTGGCCTGCACCGGCAGTGACGAAAAGAACATCATGACCGCGCTGATGGCCAAGGAGAACGGCGTCGAGCGCAACATCGCGATAGTTGACAAGCCGCAGTTCGCGGAGATCGGCCCGAAGCTCGGCCTGACGGCCACCCTGGCCCCGCGCATCCTCGCGGCTTCTCAGGTGCTGCGATTCACACGCGGCGGCAATGTCAATAGCGTCTCCCTGATCCATGAGGGCCAGGCCGAGGTGATTGAGTTCGTGGCCGGGCAGCACAGCAAGCTGATCAACACCCCGCTGATGAACCTCAAGCTGCCCCGCGGCATCCTGATCGGAGCGATCATCAATGGCAACCGGGCCCTGATCCCCGGCGGCCAGGACATGATCAGCCCCGGTGATTCAGTTGTAATGCTGGCGCTGCATGAGCGGATCCCCTACGTTGAGAGCCTGCTGAAGTTCGAGGACGTGGTCGAGCTGGCCGAGCCACTGGATGCGGAGCCCGCCACGTGAACTACCGCGGGACGCTGAAGCCGATCGGCATGTTCCTGCTGGTGCTCGTCGGCAGCCTGCTTGTGCCGTTGCTCTTGAGCCTCAATGAGGACCAGTCCGAGTATCCGACCAGGCTCGCGTTCATCGTCGCGCTCGGCGTGACCACCGCCATCGGCGCAGCCCTGCTGCTGCTCGCCCGGATCTGGGCCGCCGGTTCTGACGACAGCGAGCAGCTGCACCGCAAGGAGGGCATGTTCATCGTTGCCGTGGGCTGGATCGTGGCCGGTATCCTCAGCGCGATCCCCTATGTGGTGGCCGGTGTGTTGCCATCCTGGATCGACGCCGTGTTCGAATCCGTCAGCGGTTTCACGACGACAGGCGCATCTGTGATCACCGATATTGAGATCCTGCCGCGCAGCATCCTGCTGTGGCGCAGCATGACGCACCTGCTGGGCGGCATGGGAATCATCGTGCTGTTCGTTGCCATCCTGCCGGCCCTTGGAGTCGGTGGCAAGTTCCTCTACAAGATCGAGGCCACCGGTCCAAGCGTATCCGGCATCCATCCGAAGGCAGTGGACACCGCCCGCACCCTATGGCTGCTCTACATGGGCATCACCGTGGTCGAGATCCTCGTGCTCTGGGCTGCCGGCATGACCTTCTTTGATGCTGTCTGCCACGCCTTCGGCACGATGGCAACCGGTGGCTTCTCCACCAAGAACAACAGCATTGCCGGCTACGGCACACATATCCAGCTCATCCTGACCTTCTTCATGTTCGTGGCCGGGGTCAACTTCTCGCTGTACTACCAGGCCTGGCGCAAGCGTTTCATGTTCTGGAAGGACAGCGAATTCCGGCTCTACATGCTGATCATCGCAGTGGCATTCGTGGCCTTCTCCACGAACCTGCTGCACCAGCAGGGCTGGGACCTTTCAAACTTCGGCATCGTGCTGCGCGACAGCATCTTCACTACGGTCACGATCATCACCACCACCGGCTTCGGCACGGTCGACTTCGAGAAATGGACCCTGCTGGCCCAGGGAGCGATCGTGGCGCTGATGTTCGTCGGTGGCTGCGCCGGGTCCACCGGCGGCGGCATGAAGGTCGTGCGCGTGCTGATCACGATGCGCTGGGTCTGGAAGCAGATCGAGAAGTCCTTCAGGCCGAAGGCCGTCCTGCCACTGCGTGTCAGCGGGCAGACCATCGACCGCGAGATCGAGGAAAGCGTGATTGGCTACATGCTGCTGTTCATGCTCTGGATCCTGTCCGGAGTGCTTTTGATGCTGGCCTGCAACCACGACATGATCACGTCCATCACCGCTTCCATTTCCGCCGCCGCCAATGTCGGCCCGGCACTGGGGATAGTCGGTCCGACGGAGAACTGGGCGCTGCTGCATCCAATTGCCAAGGTCTGGATGACGCTGCTCATGCTCGTCGGCCGCCTGGAGGTGCTGGCCATCTCAGTGCTGGTGCTGCCGGGATTCTGGCGCCGCTACTGAGCTTCAGTCCTCCCGGCCGAGCTTCTCGAATTCACGTTGCAGCCGGCTGGCGAGGAATTCCTCTCCGGTGATCGCCATCCAGGTCTGCAGGGACTCCCGCACCAGGTTGTCATCCGGCATGCCCTTCATCGCCTCCTTGCGCAGCTGCATGAAGACATTGGCCAGCGCGATCCGGCCGAATTCCGTCAGTCGCCGCTGGCCGCGGGCAAGCTGCTCCATCCTGTCAATGATGCAGATCAGGCTGCTCTGGATACTGTCTTTCGGTACTGCCATGGTGAACATACTGCATTTCCAGTTGGCTTCATTCACACAGAGAATACCCATACTTTATTGAGCTTGCCGATAACGTTGATTAACTGGCCATTAACTGCGGGTTAAGCGCCTAGTCCGGGATCATCCCGTCGCGGTTTACACCGGTTTCCACCGGGCTCGGAGCTTCCTCCTCAACCGGCTCAGGCTCGCGTTCATCGCCCATTTCGTCCTGGTTCGTCTCGCTGATCACAAAGTGCTTGTTCGGCCGGCGGATGAAGATGCTCTGGCGGATCCCGCCGGGGTAGGTGATCTCCACGTCAAACGGACCACGGATGTCACCGAGCCCGAAGCAGGCTCGCAGCTCATTGCCGCAACCGCTGCCGTTGCCACTCTGGATCTCGCGGATCAGTTCCATCCCGCCAGCCTTAATTGTCAGTCGCGCTCCGATTGCGCTGCGGTTGCTGAACTGCATACCGGCCGGTGCAATCGCTCCGGTGCCCTTGCCTCCACTGAGCGTGAAGCTGATCCAGTTGCGGGTCGGGCTGTCATTGCGCAGCAGGTGGCAGCCGCTGGGGGAGGCGATCGCCAGGTCAAGGTCGCCGTCGTTGTCGTAGTCCGCCACGGCAGCGCCGTAGGCATCCTGCACGCGGGTGTTGGAGATGTAGCTCAGGTCGACGAAGTGCCCCTTGCCGTCATTCACGTACAGGTGGCTGCTGCGGCCGGGATAGATGCTCGTGATGAAGATGTCCTGCCAGCCGTCATTGTTGGCATCAAAGATCACCGGGCATGCGTTGGTGGAGTTGTAGGCGATGTGCGCATCCTGGGTGCGGTCCTCGAAGGTGCCGCCTTCGCGCAGGTGGTTGATCAGCAGAATGCTGCCATCAGAAACATGCTCAAAACGCGGGTTGCTCAGGTTGGCGACGAACAGGTCGAGGTCGCCATCATTGTCGACGTCGCCCATCGCGGAACCGATACTGTTGCCCCAGTTGCCGTCCTTCCAGAATCCGGCAATCCCCCAGCGCCGGGCCAGCTGGCGATAGCTGCCGTTGCCCATCGAGCTGAACAGCATGTTTTCCCCGAGCCGGTAGTTACTGACGTACAGGTCAGGGTTGCCATCGTTGTCCATGTCACCGACGCTCACACCACGTCCGGCCTGGGATTCACCCAGCGGCGGAAGCATGCCCTGCTGCTCAGCGTTGCGCACGTTGAAGCCGCTGGCGCCCTCATTGCGCAGCACGCTGTCTTCCTCCATGCGGATGCCGGTCGGGGATTCGAAGTTGACGGCGTAGATGTCCAGCAGGCCGTCGTTGTCAAGGTCAACCAGTGCAGCCGCTTCAGTGGCGCGGCTGTCCCCGCTGAAGCCACTGACCATGCTGAAGCGGCCGGAATTGTTGATATAGACACGGTCTGCCTCGCGTCCATTGCCGAAGCAGTACAGGTCGTTGTCGCCGTCATTGTCCAGGTCGCCCGCCACCGCACCCGCAGCATCCCCCTGCAGGCCGGATTCATCCGTGCGGTCGCGGAAGCGTCCCAGCTCGTTCATCAGCAGCACGTTGCCATCCAGCAGCAGGTCGGCGGAACCGTCCCCATCGACATCCACCCAGCAGACCCGCGCCGCGCGCTGCTTGTAGATCTCCGTGCTGATGGACAGGTCGCTGAACACGGGAATGGTTGACACCTCGCTGCCATTTGGCAGCAGGCGGCTGGTCTCGTACTTCACCGTCTCCGGGTCCAGCTTGCCCTCCAGCTTCTTGAGCTTCTCGTCCGCCTGGCCGCTGTAACGGTCAGCGCTGTCACCCACGAAGGCTGCGCGCAACAGGAAGCGGTAGGCAGATTCGGAATTGCCAAGCCCGATATGCGCATTGCCGGCTTCCAGCAGGAAGGGTGCCAGCGACTCCTCCTCATTCAGCGTGAACGGCTCCACGCCGATCACCGGGGTGACGAGGTCCAGCGCCTTGTCATACTTCCCCGTGCGGTTCATGTACCGCGCCATGTTGTGGCGGCTGTACAGGTAGAGGATGAAGGTCTGTCGCTCCGCCGGTGGCAGGTAGGGCAGCTGACGTGGCAGGTACTTCGTCGCATTGTTGATGGTGCTCAGGCTGGTAAGGTCGCCAGTGATCCCGAGTTCCAGCTCAAACAATTCCATGCTGCGCTTGGCATGCACAAGGCCTTCATCGACAGGCATGTCCAGGTCCAGCATGTAGCGGCTGACCGCACCATGCGCCTCGGCACTGCCGCCGTACTCCGCGAGGTATGCTGCCGAGGCCTTGCTGAACTCCTCACGGTCATGCATCCGCCAGGCGGAGTACAGCCAGTAGCGGAAGGCCACATGACGCCAGTAGCTGCGCGGCCAGCCCGCGAGGAACTGGCTGACGGCCTTGATCCGTTCCTCGTCATTGTTTATCGAGCCCAGCTCAGCAGCATCCGCCGCCGCCAGCCGCAGCACGACATTGCTGTCCGGATAGCGCTCCAGCAATTCAGTCGGGCGTCCCGGTCGGTTGCCACTTTCCTCATCGAGGCAGTAGGCCAGCTCCAGCAGCAGCTGCGAGCGGTTCTTCACGCTGCCTGCCTTGGCTTCGCCGAAGATCCCATTGGCAGCGCCGTCCCGGCTGTTGCCGATCCTGCGGCGTTCCTCAGCGATCCAGTCAGCGCGCGAGTTCTCGCCGTTGGCCAGGTAGCTCGCACGCCATTCATGCAGCTTGGCATCCAGGAACCGGCCGTCGTCATCAATGTATTTTCCGGCCAGCTGCGCATACAGATCGGCCGCCTTCTGGTAGCGGTGCTCAGCCAGCATCGCCTCCGCCGCGGAGGAGATGAATGACAGCTCAGTGTTGCCGGCTGCCAGTTCCTCGTCAATCAGATTGATCGCTTCGCTGCTCTGACCGCTGCGCCACAGCGAATTAATGCGCATCGCCAGGTCGGAGGATGCGCTGCACAGCAGGCAGGCGCAGGCCAGCAGGAGGGTGGGGAGGAGGCGGATTGCTTTCACCGCAGTATTTTATCCGTTGCAGGGCCATTGCTGGCAATCCCGTCCCTCTCCCGTGTTCGGCTAGAATTGTGCCGTGCGCAGAGTCATCAAGTTCGGGGGGACATCCCTCGCCACGCCGGAGCTGATCCGCAACGCGGCGGAACATGTCGCGCGCCTTGTGCAGTACGGTGAGCAGATCGCCGTCGTGTGCTCGGCACCCGGCAATGCAACCAGTGAGCTGTTGAAGGCATATGATGCCGCCAGTGCCGGCAGCACGGACTTCGCCTCCGTCAGTGAGTTCGCATCACTCGGCGAGGAGCAGAGTGTGCAGCTGATGTGCGCCGCCCTACGAAGCTTCGACATCAGCACCCAGCCATTCCTGCCGCGCCACAGCGACCGCTGGCCGATCATCGCCGACGTGGATGAGAGCATCCCGCTGAGCAAGGCCAAGGCCAACGAGGAACGCGCCATCACCCTGCGCACCCAGCACACAGTTGGCCGCTTCCGCCGCTTCATCCTGCCGCAGCTGCGCGTGGGCAGCGTGCCCGTGATCAGCGGCTTCTTCGTGCAAAGCAGCAGCGGTAAGGTGCTGGCGATGGGACGCGGTGGCTCCGATGTCACCGCCTTCATCGTGGCCACCCATATCAGCGCTGATGAGGTGGTGATCGTGACCGATGTGCAGGGTGTGTTGAGCGCTGACCCGCGCCTGGCTGAGAACCCGCGCCTGCTGGAGGAACTCACTTTGAGCGACCTCGAGGTGATCAGTTCCGCCGGCACCCAGGTTATCCACCCTCGCGCGCTGAAGTACCGCAACCCCGGCCTGCGTGCCCGCCTGATCGATTACCGTGAGCTGGACCGGCTGGACAGTTCCGGCACATCCGTGCTGGGCGCCAGTGAGACTACGCTCTACCGCAACCCCGATGAGCTGAGCATGCTGACCCTCGTGGGCGACCTGACGGACCGCGTCGGCCTGCTCAGCGCGCTCGTGCAGTGGATGGACGAGAACCACCTAAGCCCCGCCGCTGCTTCAACCTCGCGCCGCTTCATCTGCTATTACCTGCCCAGCGGGATCGCTGACAAGGCCTATTCCAGCCTGCATGGAAAGTTGACTAAAGAGTTCCCAGAGTTGACAAACATTAGCCTCAGGGGTAATGTAGGTGAACTTCGTTTGCGCAGTTCCCGCTTTATTGATGAACCCGGTGTGCTGGCCGAGGTCACGGGAGTGCTGGCGAACGCGAGAATTAATGTCCTCGAAGTTATTACCGGATTGACGGATATTTCGATATTCATTGCGTACGGGGACATGGATAAGGCGGAGAAGCTGCTCGGCCGCGTGCTGGAGCATTTTTCGGGGTAAGCATTGGCTGTAAGAGTCGTAATCGCATCAGATGGCAAGAAGGGGCACTTCAACCAGAGCCTCGTGGCTGCGCGCATGCTCGGCGATGAGAACCCGATGGTTGTGAACCTGCGTAAGGACTTCAACGAGCTGCCCCTGCGCCTGCGCTTTGCCTCCATGGGACGCGGTGCCGTCACCCGTTCCGGTGCCCGCGGGCTCGTTGAGCGCAAGATGTTCGAGGAGCTGCCGATCGGGCTCACCACCCTCGGTAACGGCAAGCTGCCTCAGGACCAGGACCTGCGCATCTTCACAGTGTCCACCGGCACATCGGTGGCCACCGCAAACCTGGTGCTGGCCCGCATGCTGCAGGCTGACCCGATCGTCTGCATGACCCCCTCGCTCCTGCCCCGCAAGCATTTCCGCCTCAACCTGGTGCCACCGCACGACGTGAAGGACCGCGAGCACCTGCCGGAGAACATCATCGTCACCCCGGCAGCGCTGAGCTACCACGATGAGATCAAGGCCTTCGACATGGCCAACCAGCTGGCCCGCGACAACAACCTTGACCCTGATTTCGAGTACATCGCACTTGCAATCGGCGGGCCAAGCAACTCCGCCCCCTGGCGTGAGGAGACGGTGATCGAAGGCCTGAAGGAAGTGCTGAAGACGGCTGAGGTGCATGAGCAGAAGCTGCTCGTCAGCACCAGTCGCCGCACGCCGGACTGGTGCCGCAACTGGCTGATAGCCAACTACGTGGGAAACCCCGCTGTGTCCTATTTCCTGGATGCCAGCACATCCGACCTCAACCCGCTGCCAGGCTTCTTCGTGCTGGCAGACGGTGTGGCCGTGACCTGCGACAGCTTCAGCATGGTGGGCGAGGCGGTCAACAGTGGCCACCGCCCGATCGTGATCAAGGTCAACGAGCCGCCCCAGAGCGTGAAGGAAGCCGAGTTCAAGGTCGAGAAGCTCGATAAGATGAACCGCGCAGTGATGAACCTCTCTAACGAAGGCCTGGTGGACATCGCCAACGATGCCTTCGAGATCCGCGGCTGCATCATCCGCCGTTCACGCCGCAAGAAGCCGAACCTGCTCTACGAACGCACGATGGATGAAGTGCGCCAGCGCCTCAACATTCCCGAGGAAGTCCCGGTCCAGACCTGAGCCTAGCGCGGCACCGGAATGCTGCCGATCAGGTTCTCCACGACCCCGTCGATCATGTTCCCCTCGATCTCGCTTTCGGGCGTCAGCAGGATCCTGTGCCTGAGCACTGGAGCTGCCAGGCTGAGCACCTCATCCGGTGTGATGTAGCTCTTGCCCCGCAGTGCGCTGAGCGCCTTGGCACCCTTCAGCAGCGCGATCCCGGCACGCGGGCTGGCCCCGAGCGCGATGCTGCGGTGGCGGCGCGAGGCCCGCACGATGCTGATGATGTAATTCAGCACGCCGTCCTCCACGCGGATCCCGTTGATCTCCCGCTCGATCTGCGCCCGCTCATCCTCGCCAACCACCTGGCGGATGCCGGCGGCCTCGATGTCATGCGGGTTGAAGCCCTGGTCGTAGCGGCGCAGGATGTTGCGCTCATGCTCCTCGGGCGGGTAGTCGATGCTGACCTTCAGCAGGAAGCGGTCCAGCTGCGCCTCCGGCAGTGGGTAGGTGCCCTCGTACTCCACCGGGTTCTGCGTGGCGAACACGGTGAAGTGGCGCGGCAGGCCGTAATTCGTGCCGTCCACGGTCACCACGCGCTCTTCCATCGCCTCCAGCAGCGCTGCCTGGGTCTTCGGCGGTGTGCGGTTCACTTCGTCAGCCAGCACGAAGTCGCCGAAGATCGGCCCCTTGCGGAAGGAGAACTGCCGCTCATTCATGTCGTAGATGCTGGTGCCAGTGATGTCACTGGGCAGCAGGTCCGGGGTGAACTGGATGCGGCTGAACTCGCCGCCCAGTGCGCGCGCCAGCGACTTCACCAGGAGCGTCTTGGCCAGGCCCGGCACACCTTCAAACAGCAGGTGCCCGCCGGCGAACACGGTAGTCAGCATCAGCTCGATCACCTCGTCCTGGCCGACCACCGCCTTGGCGATTTCCCGGCAGAGTGACTCCGCCGCCCGCTGGGTATGCACCGGCTTGCCCGAAGGAGCCGCGCTGCCCAGGTTCAGCGGATTGTCAGCCCGTGCAAAGGCCCCGCTGGCAGCATCATGCTGCGGCGAGCGCGGATCGTCCGACTGCATCGCACCAAATGGATTGCGCGGGTCCGGCCGGCCGGCCGGATGGGTGTCGTCACTGCCCCCGAGCGGATCGGGACCCTCGTATTTTCCGGAATCCTGCATCGGCTCTAGTTTAGCAGGGAAGCCCGCCCCGCCTGACTGCGCTGGTCCTGATTGCGGTTAACATATATGCCCCGTGGATGAAGTACACAACAGCAAGCAGGCGGTCCCGCTCGACGCCAGTCTCCCGCCCCTGATCATCGGTGGCGGCCTGTCCGGCTGCGAGGCTGCGCTGCAGCTGTCCGCGCGCGGGATTGCCAGCGAACTGTGGGAGATGCGCCCGGCGGTGATGACCGAGGCGCATGTCTCCGAAGGCCTGGCCGAGCTGGTCTGCTCCAACTCATTCAAGAGTGAAGATCCGGTGCGTGCCCAGGGCCTGCTCAAGCTTGAGCTGGACAGCCTGGGCTGCCGGCTGCTGCAGATCGCCCGCGAATGCCGCCTGCCCGGTGGAGCAGCACTCGTGCTGGACCGCGAGCAGTTCTCTGCGAAAGTCACTGAAACGATTGAGGCCGACCCGCTGGTCACGCTCCGGCGTGAGCGCTTCGAGGAGCTGCAGGCCCAGCTGGCAACCGGCCGGCTGGTGATCATGGCAACCGGGCCGCTCACCAGCGACGGGCTGTGGCAGCAACTCAGCGAGCTGCTCGGTGATGGTGGCTGCTACTTCTACGATGCCACCTCACCGGTGATCAGCACCAAAGGCATCAACCACGAGGTGGTGTTCTCCCAGAGCCGCTATGACAAGGGTGGGGGGGATGACTACCTCAACTGCCCATTCGAGAAGGATGAGTACGAGGCCTTCCGCGCTGCATTGCTGGCTGCCGAGGTCTACCCGATCAACGCCGCTGACAAGTACCTGCTGTTCGAGGGCTGCCTGCCAATCGAGGAACTTGCCAACCGTGGCGAGGGTACGATGCGCCACGGCTGCCTTAAGCCCAAGGGCCTCGTCGACCCGCGCACCGGTCGCATGCCCTATGCCGCGGTGCAGCTGCGCTGGGAGGACGCCTTCCAGAATGCGATGTCTCTAGTCGGCTTCCAGACCCGCCTGCGCTTCGGCGAGCAGGACCGTGTGTTCGCCATGATACCGGGGCTGGAGCAGGTGAAGATCATGCGCTACGGCCGCATGCACCGCAACAGCTACGTCGAGGCCCCGAAGGTAATGTTGCCAACTTTGCAGGTGCGCGAGCACCCGAACCTGATCATCACCGGACAGCTCACCGGGCTGGAGGGCTACATGTCGGCGATCAGCACCGGCCTGCTGGCCGGCATCAATGCTTCTCGCCTGCTCAGTGGCAACGATCCGCAGGTCCCGCCGGAGAAGAGCTGCCTCGGGGCAATGATGCAGTTCATGGTCAACCCGGGCCATAAGGAATACCGCCCTACGGCCTTCCAGTACGGCATGCTCAAATGGCTGCCGGAAAAGATCCGCCGCGACCGCAAGGCCGACCTGATCAGGTCTGAGGCGGAAGCAGCGTGGGAACTGATGAGGGCGTAGGAGCTCGGTTGTAGGGTGTAGCAAGCGGGGATATTGGACTTAGGATCTGGGTTGTAGCAAACGAAGATATGGGATTTAGGATCCAGGTTGTAACAGAGCATAAGAAGTACCAGCGCGATGTAAGCGCGAAAAGCCAAACATGGTGACGCAAAGCGTCACACCACCCCTACACCCCAGGTCCGAGCTCCTAGTTCCTAGTCTTTCTGCCAGCGCAGCAGATGCTCCCTGATCCCCCGAAATCGATCAGGCCTGATGCTCACAACGCTCTCGCTCTTCTTCAGCACCTGTCCCGGTCGCGCGTTCTTCGGCCGGCTGAGCTGGTTCATCGGCAGGTAGCTCACGTCCGCCTCCAGCTCATTGCGCGCCTTGCTGTGGTAGCCCGCCACCAGCGCGGCTTCCTCCAGCGTGGTCCAGGGCAGCTCCTTGCCATTCGACAGCACGATCACATGGCTGCCCGGCCAGTCCCGCACGTGGAACCACATATGCCGCCCGTTGCCAAACACCCGCAGCAGGCCGTCATTGCTGTTGTCACTCAGCCCGCAGAGGATGTCCATCCCGTCGCTGGAAAGGAAGCGCAGGTACTTCACGCCATGTTTCTCCAGCTTGCCGGCGCTCGTCTCCAGTGTGCTCTTGATCGCCTTGGGCTTCGCCGGCTGCTTCTGCAGCGGTTGCTGCTGGGCTTCGGCCAGCTCACTTTCCGCACTGGCGATCCGCTCTTCCAGCCGTGCCCCGGCCCGGCGCAGGCGCTGGCACCAGTGCACCAGCTCCTGGGCGTTGTCATAGACGCTCTTGCCGATCGTGATTTGCCCTGCCAGTTCCGGGTTGTCCTCCTTCCACTGGCGCAGGAAGGCCGCCGCCTGCTCTGGGTCCTCGTAATCAGCGCTCACCCGCAGCAACTCCAGTGCCACCAGCTCGAACTCATCGGCCCGGCTGCTTTGCGTTGACTGCTCGCGCAGGTTGTCAAGCAAGCGCTGGGCCTGTTCCAGCTGCTGGTTGCTGCGCGGTGCCTGCTTGCCACGCCTGCCGCGTGCGCGCTGCCACAGCTCAAGCGTGACGGTGTTGGCATCGCCCGGTTCCACCAGCCCGAACAACTGGCCCGTCAGCTCGCCCTTCTGCAGCTGCTCAATGAACTCCAGCAGGCTTTCGAGGCTGTAGTCCACCGGCAGCAGCGGCTCCAGCACCGGCCAGATGCGGTTGTCACTGCAGGCCACGCGGTTGGTGAACAGCTTCTCCATCGCGCGCTCGCCTTCCACGCCTTCCTTGGCCGCAATCTCTGCCAGCTCGTCCGCCAGCCCGGCCAGTCCGCCTTCGCTGGCAACATACTTGCCCAGCGGCGGTGGATCCGGCAGCGGTTGCCCGGTGGCGATGTTGCGCGTGCGCTGCGGGTCAAAGCGCAGCTTCTTGAAGATGCTCACGAGCATCCCGCGCTCGCTGATAAGGAAGGCGTTGGCACTGCGCCCGGCCAGTTCCTGGCGCAGCTCCTTCGTGGTTTCCGCGCCGTAGATGTCCTTGTGCTTCAGGGTGAACACGATGCTGCGGTCGTAGCCCTGCTGCGCGATGCTCACGATGCGGTAGCCCTGCAGGTGGAAGTTCAGCGCCTTGACGAAGTTCCCGTCAGCCTGCATCTCCGGCTCTTCATCGGCATCCAGCCGCGCGATCACCGGAAATTCCTCCAGCATGCTCATAAGCAGGCGCTGCTCGCCGTAGTCACTGTCCAGTTCGAGCACGACGGAACGTTCATCCAGCTGGCGCGCGCGGCGCAGGCGGGCCCCGATCAGGCGCGGGCCCTCCTCCTTCAGCCAGCGCTTGACCAGCAGGATGTTCACGCAGCAATGATACCCGCCAGTAGGTGCTATCATCGCGCGTGCGCCGGATCGGATACCTAGCAATCGGAAGCAACCTCGGGGACAGGGCCGCCCAGCTGCAGCAGGCTGTTGACAGCCTGGCAGCCGTCAAGGCGATCATGATCGAGGCCGCCAGCCACATCGTCGAGACCCCGGCCTGGGGCTACGATTCCGCCAACAGTTACCTCAATGCCGTACTGCGCTTCAGCACTACCCGTGACGATGCCGATCTCGATGGGATCATTGAGCAGTGCGAGACGGAACTGGGCCGCGAACGCAGCGGCTCAGCAGAAACCTACAGCGACCGCGTGATTGACATTGACCTGATCTGGCTGGAAGGCTGGGAAGGCGAGGGCAGCCAGCTTACAGTGCCGCATCCGCAGGCGCACCTGCGGTCCTTCGTGCTGATGCCTCTTGAGGAACTGGCAGCGGATTTCCAGCTTGAAGCGGGCAGCATTGCGCAGTGCATCGATGCCCTGCCGGCCGAGGATTACGACGCACTCAGCTGGCGGCGTGACCTCGTACTGAAGCTTCCCGGTACCGCTTAGTTCTTGTCCCTGGCACAGCGGAAGGTGAAGGTGTTGAAGCTCACCGAGGGATCCTCCGGGTAGCGGTTGGCACAGCGGATGATGTTGCGTCCGTTGCTGAACGCGCCGCCTCGCAGCACCTTCAGTTCGCCGCTGGCATTCGAGTCATACGGATAAGCCGCATGCGAGCTTGACGTCCACTGCCACAGCACGCCGACCATTGCCAGCGCGCCATATGGGGAGGCGGCTTTCTGGTTCAGCACCAGCCGGTAGTTCAGGGAACCGCGCGGCAGGATGTCGCTTGACCAGTCGTTGCCCCAGGGGTAGAGCCTCCCATCCGTCCCGCGCGCGGCCTTCTCCCACTCCGCCTCCGTCGGCAGGCGCTTGCCGGCCCAGCGGCAGTACTGGTTGGCATCCTCCCAGGTCACCCCGCGCACCGGCATGTCCGCCGTGCCCGGCTCAAAGTACTTCTGCCAGTTGCCCTGAGGCTTGTAGCCGTCGCTGAGCACGAACTGGTAGTACTGCCGGTTGGTGACCGGGTACTTGTCAATGTAGAAGTCCGCCACCTCGACCTCGTGCAGCGGACGCTCATCCTCATCGCCGGCGCTGGCCAGTTCGTCGGTGCCCATCAGGAACTTCCCGCCGGGCACGAACACCATGTCGCCCAGGTCAGCCGGCGTGGTGCCGCCACTGGCATTGCCACTCGGCCCGCCGCCGATGTAGAGCTGCGTGTAGTCCGGCGCCGTGTTGCCGGAGCTGCCACCGCCGGGCTTGCGCCCATCACGGCCAGTGATCTGCTTGAGCGGCACGCTGTACTGGTTCTCCGGGCCGGGCAGGGTGCCCGGTGTAACCTCGCGCACCTGCTCAGCCTCCCCGCTCGTCATCTCATGCACCGTTTCCGCTGCATCATCCTCAATCGTTGCATCATCCCGTTCTGCAGCCCTGATCTCCTCAGGGAAGGCGAAGGCGGGGATGTCATCACGTTCCGGCAGCTCCTCAGTGCTGTCATCAGCTGCCGCCTGCTCTCCCGCATCATCTTCCAGTTCCTGTACTTCGGCATCCTGTGCCTCGTTGACAGTCTCCGCCGCCTGCTGGGCCTCAGTGGCCGGAGTGGTCTCAGTTGCGTCTGAGGGCAGCTCGATGTTCACGCTGTTGCCACTTTCGCGTTCCTTGCGCTCCTCGACGCGCTCCTTCAGCTCGGCCAGGCTGCCCGGTGCCACCTCGTCCGCACTGCCTGCGGATGACTCGTCAGCAGGTTCATCAGTTGCCATTTCGCCGGCGGCCTGTTCATCACTGGCAGGGGCCAGCTGCTCCTGCGCATCTGCCACGTCGTCCATTGCTTCTGGATCGCCCGCTTCAGATTCATCTGGCTGTTCCTCAACGCCAGCGGCTGCCGAATCCTCCTCCGACACAAGTTCCTCATCATCGCTGCCAACGCCGTCCTCGATCTGCTCATTGGCTTCCTCGGCGACTTCAGCAAGCATTTCCTCACTGCCGATTTCCGTCTCTGAGCCAGCCAGCTCACGGCGTTCGGTCTGGTCCGCGGCGCTGATCGTGATCGGGCCGGCAGGCCGGCTGCCAGCGGGCGGGTCCATGTTGACCGGCCCCAGCGGCTGCTCCGTCTCCATCGGCTGGTAGTCCGGCAGCAGCGCCGTCGGAATGATCATCGGGGAGAGGTCCACCTCGTTTTCCCATGCGGCCCAGCCGAATGAATAGAGCAGGGCCCGCAGCGGCACGGCCGCCTCCACTGCCGCTGCAGGTTCCGCCGCATCCGCGCTGACTTCCGTGGCGGAATCCTCATTGCCATCTTCCGCTGCGGGTTGCGCAGCTTCCGGCGGGCTGGGCGGCTCTTCCAGCAGCCTGACATTCGCCGGGACCGAGTCCGACATCACGGTGATCTCGGTGACCGCCGTGCTCAGCGAGCCGACGTAGACCACGATGCGCGGGTTGGCGACGCTTTCGCCGATGCGTACCGGCAGCGTGGCCTTCAGCCGCGGGTTGAACTGCCTGCTGCGGGACGGGTTGAACGGGTCCACCAGCTGCTGGAACAGTGAGTCGCACGGGATCAGCCAGGAGGTGCCGGTGATTGCGTAATCCGGGTTGCCACCCATCAGGCGCGGGTCCTGCGGCCCACTGAAGTTGATGTTTGCATCAAGCCCGCTGGACAGCCCGCGCATCCCGGCGAGGATGCGCTGAGCTTCATTGCTCACCGCGTCCTCGGCGCTGCCGGCCATCTGGCCCTCCAGCACTTCCGGTGGGTAGGGGGCGCTGTACATGAAGTCGTAACGCCCGTTGGCATCGTTGTACCACTTCATGCGCAGTTCGCCATCCGGCTCGATGCCGCGCGGCAGGGCAATAGCGATGAAGCCGTTGAGCGGCACGGCATATTCACCGGCCTGCTGGGCTTCCGCGCGCATCAGGGTATCGATGTCGATCTCGATGAAGCGGCGCTTGCCCGGCTCCATCAGCGGACCGGCCCTGAGCGTGTACTCGAGGCTGACATTGCTGTCAGTGAAACTGCGCGTGAATGTACGGGCAGCCAGCGGCCTGAGGTCCTCAGGTGCCTGGGCCCGGGCCGTGCCCACCAGCAGCACGGCAAGCATCAGCGTGAATAACTTCCTCATCACCCACCATCTTAGCCGTTAACAGCCTGCACTCCCGCAGACTGCACAGCGGCCTACCTTGATCAGTTAAGCTTCGACTAGAACAGGCTGCTGTCCAGCCAGGCCAGCACGTTTTGCAGCACATCATGCCGCTGGATCGGGTCCGGTGTGAACTGCGCCTCGCTGTAACTCCAGCCGATCACCCACAGCTTGGCCGGCCCGTTGTTGTGGCTGTAGGTCCCGCCGAAGCCGATGTTGGAATCCGGCGCGGTCTCCATCCCGTAGCTGAAGCACAGCCAGAAGGGCGGATCAGCATCCGGGAAGGCCATCCCCGGGATGAAGCCCGGATGGGTCGCGCCGTTCGAGTTGATCGTGTCATAGATGATCGCACCCTGGATGCGCTGCCCAATGCGGCAGGTCGAGGGCTGCAGCCCGGAAGAGCCCGCTCCGCTGTACTGCTCGGCAGCGGCGGGGTTGATCCGGATCAGAGAGGGGGTTGCACTCTGGTTCAGCAGGCAGACCGGGCTGATCGGGAAACTCAGTCCACCGGCGTCGATCAGTTCCTCATCCGTTGCGGTGCCGAATGCCCAGGAGAACGGGCGGCTGGACCCACCTTCCACGATGGTGTCATTCTGCAGGTCCATGTTGTATTTGGAGCTGAATCCTGGCTGGCTGCCGTAGTCACCGGTGAACTGGTGGTTCTGGCTGAGCAGCAGGGTCGGGATGCCCGCATCGAGGATTCCGAGGAAGTCTACCTTCTCGTCGTCGGTCCAGTTGCGCGGCCAGTTCTGGATCGGATCACCGGGACCGGGGCCGCCATGGTTCCAGATCACGACACTGAAGCCCTGGTCAACGGCCACCTGGCTGATGCCGACGCTGTATCCGCCGACGACATAGCTGGCACCGAGCGTGTCCAGGTCATTGGTCAGCGCGATGAAGTTGGCAGTGAACTCGTTGCCCGGCCCGGCACCGTTCCACTGGTCGGACACCACGAGGATGTCGGCCGCCGGCAGCACGTTGACGGACTTGGTGATGGAGTCAGTTTCACCGGCGTTGTCAGTCACGGTCAGCGTCACCTGCTTTATCCCGATCGTATCGAATATGTGCGGGAATATCAGCTTGGTGGGATCCGTGGTTGAGGCGGTGGTGCCGTCGCCAAAGTCAAACATCCATTCCGCGATGCCGTCGTCAGCGTCCATCGATGGCCCGGCGTTGAAGTTGACCTGCAGGGGCACTGCACCGCTCGTGACGTTCATGCTGAACTGTGCGACGGGCGGATGGTTCAGGATGTTGATGAATCCGACCTGGGTCTTCTCCGTACCGCTGCGGACCTCGATCTGGTGCTCACCGAAGCTCGTGCCTGAGGGCACGCTGAAACGGATAAGCAGGTCCGTGTAGATGATGTAGGCTTCGGAGCTGGCAATGTCCTTGCCATCCATCACGATGATGTTGTTCGGTCCGAAGGCATCGCCGAAGTTGGAACCGGAGATCTCAAATGCCTGCTCGCTGTAGCGCGAGTACGGGTTGATGTCCGTGATGTACGGGCTCTGGCAGGTGAACTGCTGCAGCGGGAAGGCCGGTACGCCATCGATCCAGACCTTGACGCGGCCCACGGTCGCACCGAAGGGCACTTCCACGAGGATCTGCGTGTTGCTCCAGCTCAGGATGTTGGCTTCGATGTCGACGGTCTCCATCGAAGGCGTGGTCTGGTCCGGGTTCCATTCGGTGCCGACGAAGGTCACGCTGTCAGTGCTGGCATCGAAGATCCCGAAGCGCACACCCTCGACGATGATCTGGTCGCCGACGAAACCCTGCAAGGCACTGAGGCTGTTGACCTGGTGCTGGCTGATGTTGACGATCACTTCCTCGGACAGCAGGCCCTCGTCGCCACTGTCATTGAGAGCGCTGAAGCGGTAGTACCAGGTCTCGCCGAAGTTGAGCTCGAAACCAGTGTCCTTCGTATCCAGGTGGCTGTACTGCTGGCCGAAGGGGATGATCGTCGCCGGATAGACCGTTGCATTGCCTTCGCCGTCATCGCCGAAGCCCTCGGCTGAAAGCCACAGCGAGCTGTCACCGCGCATTGAATCAAGGATCGGTTCGTTTGAGCGGTAGATGTGATAGCCGGTGATGCTCTCGTCGACACCATCCGGCACCGGGTCCCAGCTCAGCAGGATCCCGCTTGGCAGGCCGCTGGCATCGCGCTGGACCTCGCCGGATGCACTGCTCTGCTGCTCCGGTCCGACCAGGGGCTGTCCCTTACCCGATTCAGGCTGTGGTTGCGAACCGGTTCCGCAGGAAAAAGCCAGCGCCAGCAGGCATGCCAAGGGTATCAGCTTCAGGTATCTAGCAGTCATGATGCATCCTCAGTCGACCCGGTTATCAACCTCAGGCCACATCTTCTATATTACCTTTAATTAATTGAAATTAAAAAGGGCAGGGGATTGCTCCCCCGCCCTGTGGATATCGAATGTTCCGGACCCTTACGGCAGGGTCAGGCTGCTGTCCAGCCAGGCCAGCACGTTCTGCAGGATGTCCAGTCGGCTGGCTCCCGTCGGGTTGATCTCGCTGTAGCTCCAGCCAATCACCCACAGCCGTGCCGTGCCATTCGTATGGCTGTAACCGCCGCCGCTGAAGCCGATGTTGCTGTCCGGTGCAGTGGTCAGGCCATGGCTGTAGCAGAGTTCAAACGGGTGTGAATCGTTTGCCACCAGACCGGGGACGAAATTCGCATTGATGTCGGTGCCGATCAGTGAAGTATCCACGGCGAGGCCCATCTGGATCCGGTTGTTGGCGATGCTGATCGCCGTCGGGACATTGCCGGAGCTGCCCGGTCCGTTGTACTGCTCCGCGGCCGTCGTGCTCAGGAACACGCCGCCCGGGAAGGAAGCGCCCTTCAGGCAGATCGGCGAACTGGGGATGCTGTCCGCGGCGTCGGAGTAGGTGATGTCAGTCGGGGCACCGAACATCCAGGTGAAGGGGCGGCTGCCACCGGGTTCCTGCACGCGGTCTGTCTGCTTGGTCAGGCCATACAGCGCCGACCAGTCGTTGCCGCTTGAGTCATCGCCGCTGTACTGGTGGTTCTGGCTGATCAGCAGCATGTCGATGCCCGCGTTGAGGATCGTCTGCAGGTCGGTCTTCTCGTCCTCGCTCCAGTTGCGCGGCCAGTCCTGGATCGGGTCGCCGGGGCCGGGTCCGCCGCGCATCCAGATCACGACCTTCACGCCGTTGTCAATCGCCACCTGGCCGATGCCGACGGAGTAGCCGCCGGAGATGTAGTCCAGGTTCAGGCCTGTCTCGCTCACGTCATCACGCAGGGCCTGCACGTTGGGCACGTAGTTGTTGTTGACACCCTGCCCGTTGTCAATGTCCTCGATCAGCATCACTTCCGCGGCTGCAAGGGCGTTGACGGTCTTCTGCGTGCTGCTTTCCTGGCCGCTGCCGTCCTCCACGACCAGCACCACGTCATAGCTGCCCGCCGCACCGTAGATGTGCGAGAAGGTCGCATCCTCACCCTGCAGCTTAACCGCGGGCGGGCTGCCGTCGCCGAAGTCAATCGTATACTTGGCGATCGGGCCCTCCACGTCGCTCGAGCCGTTCGCATTGAAGTTGATCTGCACCGGCACCTTGCCGCTGGTCTTGTTCATGCTGAACGAGGCGACGGGCAGGCGGTCCTTCAGGAACATGTAGCCGGAGTTGCTGCGCACGCCGTTGGACTCGACCTGGATCTCCACCTCACCGAAGGTCGTGCCCTGCTTCAGCTTGAGCGTGATGCTCGCAAAGGTGTAGATGCTGTAGTTGCCGGCGACATCCTGGTCCTGGTCATTGGCAACCACCAGGTTAGTGCCGCTCTGCTCGCTGCCGAAGTTCGCCCCGCTGATCTGCAGGTTCTGGTCGAGGAAGCGCTCGTATGGTGAGATCGCTGTGATGTAGGGATCTGAATTCTCAAACAGTGTGAATGACTGCGCCGTCAGGCCGTCGATGCGCACCTTGACGCGGCCCTTGGTGGTTCCCGGCGGCACCTCAAACGTGATTTCTGTCGGCTGCCAGTCGATGATCGTGGCATTGATGTCGATCTGGTCAAATTCATGCGTGGTGTCGTTCCACTGGTTGCCAATGATTATCACTTCGTCAGTGGTGTCATCATACGTCCCGAAGTTGAGGCCCTCGATCACCACCTGGTCACCGATGCCAGCCGTTGCCGGACTCACATCCGTGATCGAATGCATCGCCACGTCAACCTTGACCTCCGGGCTGAGTGCACTCTCATCGCCACTTTCGTTCACCGCGCTGATGCGGTAATACCAGGACTCTCCGATGTTCAGCGTGAAGTCCAGATCAGCCAGCTTGGTGTAGCTCAGCTTGGCACCGCCACCCGGCACGGAATGCGGGAAGATCGTGTTGTTCCCGCCACCGTCGGCCAGGAAGCCGGCATCCTCCAGCCACAGCGCGCTGTCGCCACGGGATGCATCAGGGATGCTTGTCGACGACTGGTAGATGTGGTAGCCGGTGACAGCTTCAGCGGCGTTGTCAGCGACCGGGTCCCAGCTGACCTGGATGCCGGACAGCTTGCCGCTGGCATCACGCAGCAGCAGGGCGTCAAGGAAGTCATCCGAGGCGGGGGCCTGCGGCGGGTTGCCGCCATCATTGCCAACCGGCGGGTTGCCCGCAGATCCTCCGGAGCAGGACTGGACTGCCAGTGCCAGCAGGCAGGCGATCAGGGGCAGCAGGGTAAGTCTTCTCATTGCCTTCTTCAACCTCTTTGGCTGGGATAGCCACGCGGTCGAAGGACATGTTCGGCCGCGTGGCGATTATACCTTTCTGTATTGCCCAGGCTCTTTTCACGGATATCTGGAGCGTTTTGAACCGGAGGTTTGAGATTCACCCCCAAAACCTGTATACTCTGGATGTTGGTTGGTGATACACAAATCGAATTATTGGCACGGGACACTTCTTCCCGTGCTTCTGACATTCCAACTTCTCCTTCACTTTCTCAAACAAATTCCATCCCCTTGGAGGCATTCTGCACATGAAGAAAGTTGCAATTCTGCAGGCACGTCTGGACAGTTCGCGGTTCCCCGGCAAGGTTCTCGCTGATCTGAAGGGCAGGCCCGTGATCGCGCACATCATTGATCGCCTCAAGTCTTCCAGTGAGCTGGATGAGGTCTGCGTGGCCATCCCCTCCGAGCACAAGGAGGACAAGCTGGCCGAGGCCCTCGCCGCCATGGACGTCACCGTGGTGCGTGGCCATGCCTCGGACGTGCTGGCCCGCTACATCCAGGCAGCTTACGAGACCAAGGCCGACATCGTGGTGCGCGCCACCGGGGACAACCCGCTGGTGGCCACCGAGGTGATCGACCAGCAGGTCTCCATGCTTGCCGGCGAGCCGGAGCTTGACTACGTTATCACCGAAGGCATGTCCGTTGGCCTGACCACCGAGACCTTCACCCTGAAGACGCTTGAGAAGCTGGACTTCCTCGCCAAGCATCCTGACCACCGTGAGCATGTGACGCTCTACCTGCGTCGCAACCCGGGTCCCTTCGTGATGCGCCGCCTGGATCCGCCGGCTGAGCTGGCCAATGCGAACTACCGCCTGACCCTGGACACGGAGGAGGATTACAAGGTCCTCTCCGCGATCTACGACAAGCTCTACGGTGGCAACACCATCCAGCTGAAGGATGTCTTCAAGCTGCTTGAGGATGACTCCGAACTCAACCTGGCTGCCCGTCAGCAG
The DNA here is from genome assembly GCA_020440645.1 of bacterium. Taxonomy (GTDB): domain Bacteria; phylum 4484-113; class 4484-113; order 4484-113; family JAFGCY01; genus JAHEFU01. The sequence continues at coordinate 140,935 of JAGRNR010000002.1, forward strand.
GTTTCCCTGGCCGCCGGCTAGGTAAGGATTGACTACTGCAGCGCCGCAGCGACCCTTGCGTCCTGCGGCGTTGTGCTTTCTCGTGGGATAAGTGCGAGGGGAATGGGATACTAGGAACTGATGGCCATACCAGAACAACCGGAGGGAGTGCAGTCCTCCACCGTGCAGTCGGCCTACCTTGACAACGCCGCCACCAGTTACCCCAAGCCTCCCGGGGTGGTGGCCGCCATCCGCGACTGCCTGGACCAGTCGCTTACCGTGGCCCGCAGCACGCACCGTGCACCATTCCGCGCCGATGACGTGCTGCGCCGCTGCCGTGCCCGGCTGTCCAGCTTCTTCGGGGGCATTGCCGCTGAGGAGATCATCTACACCTTCAGCGCGACGGACAGCCTGAACCTCGCAATCAATGGCCTGGTGCCGGATGGTTCACATGTATTAGTCAGTCCGCTGGAACACCATTCAGTGATGCGTCCGCTGCACCATATGCGGCGTGAGGGCAGGGTGCAGTTTGATGCCCTGCCGGCAGACAGCCAGGGTTATGTCGACCTCGATTCCATCCGCAGCATGCTCCGCCCGGAAACGCGCTGCATCATCATCAACTGGGTCAGTAATGTCAGTGGTGTGATGCAACCCGCCGCTGAAATCGGCAGGATTGCCTCCGAACTTGGGATTGATTTCCTGCTGGATGCCAGCCAGGCCGGCGGTTCACATCCGATTGATGTGCAGCAGCTGGGCTGCACGGCGATGTCCATGCCCGGGCACAAGTCGATGATGTCCATCCCCGGCACCGGCATCCTTTACCTGCGCCGCGACCGCGAGATTGAACCCTGGCGCATCGGTGGCACCGGCCACAGAAGCGAGCTGCTGTTCCAGCCCGAGGAACGTCCTCACCGCTACGAGTCCGGCACCCCCAACGTGGCCGGCATCGTCGGACTGGATGCGGCGATGGACTGGTTCGAGCAGACAGGCATCGAGAACATCTGTGCGCACAACAAGTCCGTCATCAGCCGCCTGTGGGACGGACTGTCAGCCATAGATGGCATCAGGCTGATTGGTCCATCTCCGCAGCATCCGCGCGGCTCGGTGATCAGCTTCACTGTGGACGGAACAGACCCGATCGCCTTCAGCGAGGTGCTGTCCAGCCACTTCGGCATCAGCACCCGTCCCGGGCTGCATTGCGCTCCTTCTGCCCACAGGCACTACGGGACACTGGAATCAGGTGGGACCGTCCGGCTCAGCGTCGGCTACTTCACATCCGAAGCAGAAGTGGACTACTGCCTTTCCAGCATCGCTGAAGCGCTGGCCGGATTTGCCGCCAGCAGCGCTTGACACTTTCAGGGGCAGACGGGATATTTATTGCTACCGTTGATAGTTTGTTGATAACTGTCCGCGGCCGGGTCGAGGGTTGAGTCTGTCACGCCAAAGCTGCGCCTTTGCATGCGCTGAGCTATAATCCCGGCGGCAAACTTCCCCCAGACGGGATCAATAAAGGAAAAGCGTTGGCGAAGAACGACGACAAACGGTTCATTACACCCAAGAGCGAGAATCCGTCACAGTGGTATACGGACGTGATTCTGCAGGCTGAGCTCGCGGACTATTCACCAGTTCGCGGCTGCCAGGTGTACCGACCGTATGGCTTCGCCATCTGGGAGAAGCTTAAGAAGCTGCTCAATGACCGCATCATTGCCACGGGGCACGAGAACACCTATTACCCGATGTTCATCCCCAAGAGCCTGCTGGACCGCGAGGCCGAGCACGTGGAGGGCTTCGCCCCCGAGGTGGCCTGGGTCACCAAAGGCGGCGGCAAGGACCTCGATGAACCGCTCGCCATTCGCCCGACCAGTGAGGTGATCATCGGCGTGATGTGGGCCAAGTGGCTGCAGAGCTACCGCGACCTGCCTTACCTGCACAACCAGTGGGCCAATGTGGTGCGCTGGGAGAAGGCCACGCGCCCCTTCCTGCGTACGCTGGAATTCCTCTGGCAGGAGGGCCATACCGCGCATGCCCATGAGCAGGAGGCCCGCGAGGAAACCGCACGCATGCTCGAGCAGTACAGCCAGTTCGCCTGCGATGACCTCTCCCTGCATGTGCTGCACGGCATCAAGAGCAACAGCGAGAAGTTCGCCGGCGCTGTTGAGACCTGGGGCATTGAAGCGATGATGCCCGACGGCAAGGCCCTGCAGAGTGGCACGAGCCACTTCCTCGGCCAGAATTTCGCAAAGGCTTATGACATCAAGTTCCTCGCGGAGGACAACACCGAGCAGTTCGTCTGGACCACCAGCTGGGGCGTCAGCCACCGCATCATGGGCGGCATGCTGATGGTGCATGGAGACGACAAGGGACTGATTCTGCCGCCCAAGGTGGCGCCGATCCATATCGCGATCGTGCCGATCACCCGCGGCGACAACACTGAGGAAGTAGTGGCGGCCTGCCAGAAATTGGCTGCCGGACTGCGCCGTGAAAGCTACAACGGCGAGGCGATCAGCGTGAAGGTGGACGACCGTGATGGCTTCCGCCCGGGCTACAAGTTCGCCCACTGGGAGCTGCGTGGCGTGCCATTCCGCATGGAGGTCGGCCCGCGCGACATCGAGGAGAATGCCGCAATCCTCGTGGACCGCATCAGCGGAGAAAAGCGCAAAGTGGACGTGAATTATGAAACGGGTTCCATTGGTGGCGTGTCTATAGCTAAGGAACTGGATGAGTTCCAGGCTCAGCTGTATGCACGCAGCAGGAGCGAGGTGGAGTCGCGCATCATCGAGGTCACATCCTACGACGAATTCAAGGATGTGATTTCGAGCGGTCGCGGTTTCGTCCTTGCGCCGTGGGACGGCAAGGCCTCGACGGAGGCCCGCGTTAAGGAAGAAACCAGTGCCACAACGCGAGTTATGGCGCCGCAAAAACCCGATAATGGTGTAAAATGCCTGTTTTCGGGGGATGTCGCACAATATATGGCGTATTTCGCCAGTTCATACTAGTGAACAGTGTTAAGGAGGTTGGTAGATGAAAGTCTACTGCAATGGGTTGGTCGGAGCTCTCATGGCGACTGCCATGGTCTGTCTTCCGATCATGGCTTCTGCTCAGTCCACGGACGGTTACCGCTATGAGGATAAGGTGCACGCCGCTACCGCGATCGTCACACCCTCGGTTGTCGCCGTGGAAACGCGCTTTAAGGAACCCACCCTTGACAGCGAGTACGCCTACTGGTCGTACACCCGTGGAGCCCGTCCGCTCTACGGCCTGTTCGGTTCCGGTTTCATCTACAAGGATCCCGACTACGTGATCACGAACACCTTCATCACACAGGATGCTGAGTTCGTGCGCGTGATCCTCAACGACGGCCGCTCTTTCAAGGCGGAAGTCGTCGGCGAGAGTGATGCCTACAAGCTCGCCGTGCTGAAGGTCGAGTGGGGTCCGGACTTCAAGCCGCTGGGCGTCCAGGTGGGCGACAGCGAGAAGATGAAGCTCGGCCAGCCGATGGCGATCGTCGGGAAGTCCAACAACAACCACGACACCTTCGCCACCTCCGGCATCATCAGCGCCATCCGCAAGGAGATCCCGAGCGCTGAGGGTGACCAGCCCACCAATGAATTCATCCAGTTCGACGCGGCCTGGGAGCACACCTTCTACGGTGCCCCGATCGTTGACGTGGAGGGCAAGGTGATCGGCATGGTCGATCGCAGTGTCACCGCCCACGGCCTCAACCTCGGCGTGCCGATCAACGAGATCGTGTTCATGGCCGACCGCATCATCAACGGCGAGTCCGTTGACACGCTGTGGGGTGTCGAGTCCCAGTTCGTCAGCCCGGGCCTGCAGAAGGCCGGCTACGTGCCCTGGGAGTTCGACCTTGACGGTAACGGCACCGCTGAGCCGCTTGAGATCGGCGAGTGGGTCTCCTTCGTGGATGCCAACTCCCCCGCCGAGATCGGAGGCCTGCGCGCCGGTGACATCATCTACCAGATTGACGACACCACGCTTGAGTTCCACTACAACTACACCCGTGCCCGCCGTGAGTTCATCCCCGGCCAGCTCGTGATCGTGCGTTTCATCCGCAAGAACGACATGACCGGCGAGTGGGAGAAGAAGGTTGCCCAGGTGCAGATCGTGGAAGACACGAGTGATGAGGATGATGAAGAGGGCGGCGACAGCGGTCCTTCCGGCAACCCCCACGGTTAAGCAAGTGCGCCGGCAACCCCTGTTGGCGCATTGATCACCTGAACCTGAATTGGAGTAGGGCATGATGAAGAAACTGTTTGCAATGACTGTCATCGCGGTGCTGGCCTTCATGGCTGCCGCGTGGGCCCAGGATGAACCCTCGATGAGCATCGAGGAGGTCATCGGTAAGGTGAAGAAGGGCGTCATCCGTGTGCAGGGCATTGAGCTCGGCGCACCGACGATCGGCAACTGGGGCGGTGGCTCCGGCTTCGTGTTCGAGGTCGACTACGACACGCACACGGCCTACGCCATCACCAACCACCACGTGAGTGGCAATGCAGCCGCTTCCGCCGTGACCTTCTGGGATGGTGCCACATACAAGGCGCGCCACGTAGCCACTGAGCCGGGCATCGACGTTTGCCTGCTTGAGATCTACGACATCCCGGATGAGCGTGACCTGCCTGAGGATGAAAAGACCATCGTGCCTGTCGTGCTTGGCGACAGTGACGCCGTGCGCATCGGCGAACTCGGCCTTGCGATGGGTAACCCCGGTGACGGCCAGGACGCTGTCAACATCGACCGCTCCAACCCCTACGAGACCTTCCTGCTGCTGACCACCGCCACCCAGGGTGTGGTCACCGGCCGTGACTGGCCGATCGAGTTCCTGCTCGGCATCAACCGCCAGAACCGCGGCAGCCTCGGAAACCAGTATGGAACCAACTTTGACTACGCATTCCGCATGGCGACCGCCATCAACGGCGGTAACTCCGGCGGCCCGCTCTTCAACCAGAAGGGCGAAGTGATCGGCATCAACTTCTATGGTGGTTCCTGGGCACTTGGCCAGAACCAGAACCATGCCATCCCGATCAACCTTGCCAAGGACTTCGTGTTCCAGATCCTCGAGAAGGGCAAGTTCGAGAAGCCCTGGCTCGGCATGGACATCATCTTCCCGAGCTGGATCGGCCCGGATGAGTACACCGAGTTCGCCGAGAAGTATCGCCCCGACTACGTCGAGGTCTACGGTGTGCGCCGAGACAGCCCGGCCGCCCGTGCCGGCCTGCGCCAGGGTGACATCATCATGAGCGTTGACGGCCAGAACTTTGCCGACCCCGAGAAGCTGCGCCTGTACGTGTTCAGCCAGGAGATCGGCAACGAGCTCGAGATCACCATCAAGCGCAACGGCAAGATCATGAAGGACCCGATCTTCGTTGAAATCAGTCCCAAGCGTACCTACGATGCGGAGTTCTCGGTCTAGGAACCTGTTGAGGTCATCTCATGAGGACAGTTCTTTACGCAATATGTGTGGTTGTACTGCTGGCAGGCCAGGCGATGGCCCAGCAGGACAGCGCGCTCAGTGTTGAGGACATCGTCAACACGGTCAAGAAGGGTGTGGTCAAGGTACAGGGCATCGACCTCGGTGGCCCGACCAGCGCAGGCTGGGGCGGCGGCAGTGGTTTCCTGTTCGAGATTGACTACGACACCGGCCTTGGTTACGCGATCACCAACCACCACGTCAGTGGTAAATCCTCGGTTTCGGCCGTCACTTTCTGGGATGGCGCGGCCTACAAGGCCCGCCTCGTCGCCACCGAGCCCGGCATTGACATTGCCCTGCTCGAGGTCTACGACCTGCCCGACGAAAGCGACCTGCCCGACAGCGAGAAGACCATCATCCCGGTGGTGCTCGGTGACAGCGATACGGTCCCGATTGGAGCGCTCGGCATGGCGATGGGTGCTCCCGGCGACTTCAACGATGCCATCAACATTGACCGTTCCAACCCCTATGATGCCGGCATGCTGATGCAGACCGTCACCACGGGTGAGGTGAGCGGACGTGACTGGCCGATCGAGTTCCTGCTTGGCATCAACCGCCAGGCCCAGTCTGATCTTGGACGCCAGTACGGCACGAACTTCGACTACGCATTCAAGGTATCCACCCCGATCAACCCCGGCAACTCCGGCGGCCCGCTGTTCAACAACAGCGGTGAAGTGATCGGCATCAACTTCTGGGGCGGTTCGTTCCAGATGGCGCAGAACTCGAACCATGCGATCCCGATCAACCTGGCCAAGGACTTCGTGTTCCAGGTGCTGGAGAAGGGACGCTTCGAGAAGCCCTGGACCGGGATGGACATCATCTTCCCGAGCTGGGTAAGTGTTGATGAATACACTGAGTTCACCGAGAAGTACCGCCCCGACTATATTGAGGTCTTCAATATCCGGCGGGACAGCCCGGCCAGCCGTGCCGGACTGAGGAAGGGTGATATCATCGTCAGTGTCGACGGCCAGCAGTTCACGGATCCTGAAAAGCTCAGGCTCTACGTGTTCTCGCAGGACATCGGCAATGAGCTGGAGCTTGTGGTCAAGCGCGACAACAAGATACTGAAGGAGCCCCTCTTCGTGGAAGTGGGCGTCAAGAGGACTTATGACTCCGAGTTTTCGGTCTAATCAGGTAGGGTTTAGGAGATATGGCATGCGGGCTTTTTGCTTGGCAGTAATCTTTGCGGCGCTCCTCGCGGGGCAGGCCCTCGCGCAGGACTACGGTGCAATTGACGTCGTGGATGAGGTTCGCAACAGCGTGGTGTCAATCGACATCAACTCGCTGGCGGTGAACTATGCCACCCTCGACATGTCCACCCAGAGCCTGCTCACCAGGCAGATCACCGGCGTTGTCTACACGGAGAACGGCTACATCCTCACGGACAGCAACTCCATCGACGACGGTATCTACATCAACGTGCGCTTCGAGGACGGCCACGAGTATGAGGGTGAGTTCATCGGTGCTGACCTGCAGTACGGCGTCGGCGTAATCAAGATCGATCCCGATCCGGACCATGACCTCAAGCCGATCAAGATGCGCGGTGAGCTCTACAACTCCGACGTCGGATCCCTGCCCTATGAGCAGGGTGAGCCCGTGCTGGCCATCGGTTATTCCGGCGGCTACGGCGGCACCGTCACGAGTGGCATTATCTCCGCGATCCGTACCTTCCGCAACAGTCGCAAGATCCTCATCCCGAACATGATCCAGGCTGACTGCCCGATCAATGTCGGCAACGAGGGCTGCCCGCTGTTCAACGACCAGGGTGAAGTGATTGCATTCCACGACATCCAGGGTGGTGGCGGTGGCCTGCAGCGCATCAGCTTCTTCTCACCGGCATGGATCATCAAGCGCGTCGCTGACGAGATCATTGCCAACCATGAGAGTGAGCGTCCCGCCAACAGCGAGGATGTGGTCTGGCACCCCTGGCTGGGCATCCAGCCCTACGCCGGATCCCAGGGCACCTCCGGCCTGCGTGCGCAGTCCGATGACCTGAAGATGTTCTTCGGCATGCCCGACCAGTACTGGGATGTCGGTGTCCTGCTCAATGACGTCTGGCGTGAAGGCCCGGCGGCTGAGTACGGCCTGCGCCGCATGGACTGGCTGATGACGGTCACCGTCGTCAACCAGGATGCCAACACCGGCGAGGATACGGTCAAGACACCCTACCAGCTGATCAAGACCGTCCAGCAGCTTGAGGTGCTGGTGTCCACAGCCGAGCGTGGTGACATCTTCATCTTCGGCGTGCTGCGCAATGGCAACATGTTCGACGTGGAGGTCACCATCGGCCAGCACCCCGCAGCGACCGCCTACCTGCCGGATGCATCGTCCGACCTGACCCGTTCCGACCTGGCCCGCATGACCGAGTACTTCTAGGCCGGAACCCCAACTCCGAAATGAAAGGCCACCCTGCGGGGTGGCCTTTTCTGTTTCTGTCTCCTTTCGTGTAGTGCCAGATTCATGTGCAGATTGGGCAACTGCCACACGGATTGCCGCTGGATCTGTGGCAATGTGCTTCGAGTGAGGTGCCGATCAGCTGAAAGAGAAACGTGTCAGTGGCCTCTCGTGATCCGGAAGGACGGGTTTCCTATGCCAGGTGAGCCAGGCTTATGAAGGCTTCAGGCGTTCGATGCGGTCGGGCAGGCTCCATGACAGCACGGTCGCCACCAGCATCAGTGCGGCGCAGATGAACAGCAGGCCGGCAAACGAGAAGCGGAAGGCCGCGATTGGCACATTCTCAGGATTCAGCAGAGCTGACTGGAAGGCCTGCAGGTAGGCATGCCCGTCCGTCCCGCTGTTCACGAGGAAGGCGGAGAACACCAGCGCACCGCCGCTGGCCCCCATCAGGAAGCCCACGTTGCGCGTCAGCGAGTTGATGCTCGACGCCTTGGCCTGCTGCTCGTCGGGCACTGTGCTCATCATGGTGGACATCGCCGGTGCATTGAACAGGCCGCCGCCCAGTCCCAGCAGCACGATGCCGGTGGACAGCAAAGGCATGCTGCCGAGCTTCAGCCCGTAGGCCATGAACACCATTGCCAGCATGTTGCTGATCAGGCCTGCCAGCAGGGGTTTGCGCAGGCCGATGCGGTCCACCAGCCGGCCGGCCAGCGGGGCACTGAAGAATGTCGCCAGCAGGGACAGGCCCAGCAGCCGGCCGCTCTGCAGCTGGTTCATGCCGAGGTAGTCCTCGAGGTAGTAAGTCGTGAAGATCAGCCAGACCTGCACCACGAAATTGTTGAGCATCAGGCCCAGCGCACAGACCCAGAACGGCCGTCGCCGGAAGATGGAGTATTCGAACAGGGGAGTTGAGCCACGCTCTGCGGCGATGAACACGGCAATGCAGGCCAGCCAGGCTGGGCTCAGCCAGATCAGCAGGCTGCTGGCAAGGTTGCCCTTGAAGCACTCGGCGATCACGGCGAATCCGGCCATCATCCCGAGCCAGCTGATCACCGACAGCGGGTTGAATGCCTGGCGCTCGCCAAGCACGTCGTCAGGCAGCGCCTTGAGGCCGATGAACAGCCCGAGCAGCTGGATCGGCACCTGCACCCAGAAGATCCATTGCCAGCTCGCATGCGCGCACAGGGCACCCGCCAGCGGGAAGCCGATCAGCATGCTGATCGCCACCATGCCGCCGGTCATGCCAAACGCCATGCCGCGTTTCTCGCCGGGCACGTAGCGCGTGATGATCGCACTGAACAGGGCGAACACCATCACGCTGCCCAGCGCCTGGATCACGCGGTAGCCGACGAGGTATGCGATGCTCGTGGTAGGCGCCATCGCGCACAGGATCGTGCCCACGAGGTCAATCAGGAAGCCACTTACGTAGATGCGCTTCAGGCCGTACTGCGTTCCGAGCCGGCCCACGATCGGCAACATGAAGGTCGTCGTCACCAGGTAACTGAGCAGGACCCAGACGGTGCTGTTGAGGTCGACGTGGTAGACGCGGGACAGGGTGGGCAGTGCCACTCCGACCATCAGTCCGCCCAGCGGGCCGAGGAAGGTGCCGATCAGCACCACTGAGAAGATGCGCCAGGGGAATTTCGCGTTGCCTGCGGAATCAGTCACATAGCCCTCCGCTTTGGATCGCGGAGATTATAGGCTGTGCAGGCATGGAATGTTCTGATTTGGCTAGAAGCCGAAGTCGTCCCGCGAGAACAGGCTCCAGAACGGGATCTGCTCCTTCTCGAAGGCCTCGTCAGCGCCCTGCTTGCGGTTCAGCACCGCCATGCAGCCGATGATGTTGAAGCCTTCCTCACGCATGCTGGTCAGCATCTCGATCACCTGACCACCGGTGGTCACCACGTCCTCGATGATCAGCAGGCGGTCAGTCTTCTCGAAGCTGCCTTCAACCTGGGCGGCGGTACCGTACTCCTTGGCGGCCTTGCGGATGAACACGCAGGGGATGTCCGTATGCATGGAGAGGGCCGTCACCATCGGGATGCCACCGAGCTCGACACCGGCCAGGCGGTGGGTGTCAGCCGGGACCAGCCGTGACATGTGGTGCGCCACGCTGTGCATGATGGCAGGCTGTCCCTCGAAGCGGTACTTGTCGAAGTACCAGCGGCTCTTCTGGCCGCTGCGCAGAGTGAATTCGCCCTCCAGAAGAGCGATCTTCTTCATCTCCTCGATCAGTTCCGCGCGTGATAGATACTGCATTCGGACCCTCCGAGGCGAGTATAGCAGCAGCCCTGCCTCGCCGCCCGCGGCCGCTGCAAATAGGCTAGAATTAGCGCGTGAAGATTGCTCTTGTGACCGGCAGCGCGGGGGACACGCATTGCGGTGTCGGGGACTATACCTACGAACTGGCCCAGCACCTGGCCCTGGATGCCGAGGTGCACCTCTACTTCTCCAAGGACCACGGGCCGGTCAACAAGCCCTATGAGAAGCTGCATTCGCTGTTCCTGCACCCGCTGGACGGTTTCAGCATGCTCAGCCTGCCATCCATCAAGAAGGAGCTGGTGAACGGGCAGTACGACATCGTGCATATCCAGTACCCGTCCAAGGGATTTGGCAAGTCGCTGCTGCCAGGCTATCTCCCGGAGAACCTGGCCGGCATGAATTCGCGTTCGCGCATAGCTGTCACCCTGCACGAGTGGTCAACAAGCCATCCGCTGCGCAAGCTCGTGATAGACCAGATGATCCCGCGCACCGACCTGTTCTTCGTCACCAATGAGGCGGAGATGATGGCCGTCTCGAAGCGCACGAAGGACCGCACTATCATTGCCATCCCGGTTGGCAATGTGCTGGACAGCCAGCGTGAACTGGCCGATGTATGGAATGAAGCCGAGGGCAAGCCGCTGATCGGCTGGCCTGAAGTGCAGGGCCCGGCCACCCGTGAACCCTGGAGCATCTTCCACTACGGCCTGCCGGCCAAGGGCAAGGGCTTCAAGAAGATGCTGGAAGCGCTGCATGTGATGCGCGAGGCCGGCAAGAAGCCGATCCTCTACCTCGGCGGCGAGTTCCCGGAGGGCAGCAACCTGCGTGAGCACGTGCTCGGGCTGATCACTGAGTTCGAACTGACGGACGCCGTGGTGCGCGTCGGGCATATCCCGCAGGACAAGCTGGCGCAGTTCGCCACACGCTGCATGCTGGGCGTGTTCCCCTTCGCTGAGGGCTTCTCCTCCAAGCGCTCCAGTGTCGCCAGCATTTCGCACCTCGAACTGCCACTCGTCGTCGGGCACGGCAGCACGGAGGAGCATCCCTACTACGCCCCGGATGAGAACAATCCGACCTCGCTGGCCGTCATGCTGATCGACCTGCTGTCGGGCAGGCTAGAAAAGGAGTGGAATGAGGTGATTGCGCGCCAGCGGGACTTCGCCCGGCGCTTCAGCTTCACCAATGTGGCCTCCAGCCACCTGGACATGTACAACAAGATCCGCAAGCTCGATACATGAGCCGGCGCCTGCTTGCAGTGCTGCTCGGCCTGGCCTGCCTGCTTGGCGGGCGTGCTTCGGTCGCGCAGGAGGCGGACTGGATCCGCCTGCCGGACACCATCCCCGACATTCCGCGCAATGAACGTATGGCGGTGCTCAACCCGGCGCCCGTCAACACCTCCTGGGCCGAGCCGGGGCACCATCCGCTCGGGATCCACCTTGACAACTATGAGCTGACCCGCCAGCAGGTGGAGGTGGCACGCGAGACCGGCTGCCGGCTGGTGCGCCTCAGCATCCCGATGGAGGCCTTCCAGGGCGAGGCTGACAAGGACTGGGCGATGCTCGACCAGGTTGTCAGCCGGCTAAGCCGCGACGGCTTCGAGGTGCTGCCGGTGCTGACAGCCGTCAGTGCCAGCCGGGACTTCTACACCGACTTCTGCCGCCAGGTCGCCGAGCGCTATGGCGCGACCTTTGACAACTACCAGATCCTTGACGACATCAACTTCAAGATCGGCATCCAGAGCAAGGACTACATCGAGCTGCTGAAGTACAGCCGCGAGGCGATCCGCTCAGTCGACCCTGATGCACGCATCGTCTGCGCCGGCATCCGCGGCTCCGACCTGACCTTCCTGCAGATGCTGGAGGACGGGGGCGGGATGGACAGCATCGACGTGCTGGCCTTCAACCTGTTCCCGCCGGCAGACGGCATCGAGCACATCTCGCGCCGTACCCGCTCACAGCATTCGCTGCTCTACATGCAGGAGATCATGGAGTGGTGCGGCGAGCGTGGCAAGCCGGTCTGGGTTACCTCGCTCGGCTTCAGCACCAGCTACGACATCACCGACATCGGTGTCGACCAGGTGCAGCAGGCCAGCGCCTACGCCCGCGCCGTGCTGTTCCTCGGCTGGCTCGGGGTTGAGCGCATCATCATCGCCGCCATCCAGGACAGCGATGCCAGCATGCTGCGCCCGGCGCAGTGCTGCGGCCTGATTGACGGCATGGGCAACTACAAGGCCAGCTACTTCGCGCTGCGCACACTCAACAAGACCATCCAGAACGGCTACCAGGTGCTGCCGGACTTCCGTTACAGCGTGCAGATCTTCGAGCAGCCCGAGGCTTACGACGTGCTGATGTCGCAGGAATTCTCCAGCGAGCTTGACATCAACCCGATCCAGTCCTTCCGCGTCTATCCCGACCCACGCGACCTGTTCGGCTTCTGGTTCTACATGCCGGAAGAACAGCAGTACCGCCTGATATATTGGATCAGCTCCGATGCAGTGTTCGCCCGCAAGCTGTCGCTGACCATCAAGCCGCGAGTGCTGGAACCCAACCTGCGCTACCAGCTGCTTGATGTGGGGACCGCCCCGGTGGAAGACGAGGGAGCGCGTAATTTCCTGAGGATGCAGTTCCTTCCATTGAGTTCGATTCCGTCCGTCCTGCAGTTCGAGGTGAATGACAATGGCCGCTAGGCCCCGCATCGCGCTGGTGCATGACTGGGTCACGACCTTCGGCGGTGCCGAACGCTGCCTGATCCTGCTGCACCAGATGTTCCCCGAAGCCCCGATCTTCACGCTGGTGCATGACCGCTCCACCTCCCCGCCGGAGCTGGACAATGCGACCATCATCACCTCGCCGCTGCAGCGCCTGCCCGGTGCCACGCGCAACTGGCAACGCTACCTGCCCTTGATGCCATACAGCATCGAGCAGCTGGACCTGCGCGGCTACGACCTGGTGATCTCATCCAGCCATGCCGTTGCCAAGGGCGTGCTGACCCACAGCGGACAGCGCCACCTGTGCTACTGCTACACCCCGATGCGCTATGTCTGGGACCTCTACCAGACTTATCTCGAGCATACCCGGCTCAGCCCGCTGGCGGGCAAGGCCTTCCGCTGGAGCGCGCATTACCTGCGGATGTGGGACCTGCAGAGCGCGCAGCGCGTTGACAAGTTCATCGCCATCTCCGGCACGATCCAGCAGCGCATCCGCCGCATCTACGGCCGCGAGGCCCCGGTGGTGTTCCCGCCGGTTGACACCGACTACTTCGTGCCCGACATGCACGGCCAGCGTGACTACTACCTGGCGGTCAGCCGCTTCGTGCCCTACAAGCGCCTGGACCTTGTGATCGAGACCTTCAACAACCGCCAGGAGAAGCTGCTCGTGGTTGGCGACGGCCCGCTCGGTGGCCGCCTGCGCAGGATGGCGAAGCGCAATGTCGAGTTCATCGGTGCAGTCAGTGACGAGGAACTGCGCGTGCTGTACCAGAATTGCCGCGCACTGGTGTTCCCCGCCGAGGAGGACTTCGGCATCATCCCGGTGGAGGCCCAGGCCTGCGGCAGGCCGGTCGTTGCCCTCGGCAAGGGAGGCACCGCGGAGACCGTGGTGGACGGTGTGACCGGTGTGCTGTTCCCGGAGCAGACCCCGCAGGCGCTGGACGGCGCAATTGACGCACTCGAGCGCGGCAGCTTTGACAGTGCCCGCATCCGCGAGCATGCCCAGCGCTTCGACAAGAAGGTCTTCGTTGCCAAGATGCAGGCCGCTGCACGCTACCTGCTGGAAAGCTGAAGCAGCGCCCCGCTCTGTTACAATCGGCTCAGGTCCCGCTACGGCTGGACGGGGAGGAGCGATGCTCAGACTGCCTGCAATCTGCCTGCTTGTGATGCTTGCCTGCAGCGCGGCCGCGCATGCCGCTGACGATTATGACGGCTGGTGGCCGGACCCCTATGAAGTGGCGGATGAGCAGCAGCAGGCCGAGCGCAGCCAGCGCAGCGATGAACTGACCCCCGAGCAACGCCGTGCCCTGCATGAATACCTGGCCAAGCATGCCGACCGTGATGGCGATGGCGACTTCGATGCCGATGACATCCAGCAGTTCGAGCGCACCGGTGAGCTGAGCATGCTGCGCGATGGCGACCTGATGGGCGGCTACTTCGGCAGCGGGGATGAGTTCATCCGAGACGGGGTGGAGCATGAGGTGAACGGCGGTCGCTACCTGCGTGATTCGATGAACCATGAACAGCGCCGGGACAGGGACAGGGCAGGGGACGGCGAGCGCGTTGCCAAGCTGGATCTGTTCGGCATGCGCGGCTTCCTCAGTGACGAGGGCACTTACTCGAACCCCAACGAGGATGCCGCCACCAGCCAGTTCATCCACTGGCGCCTGCAGGTGGCCCAGCTGCTGCCTGGCTACATCCCGCCGGCGGACTATACCGAGCTGCTGCAGAAGATCGAATCGCAGGAGCTAGATGCAGTCAAGCCGAAGGATGAACCGAAACGCCAGCCACGGCAGGATGACAACGACCCGACTGTGTGGTGGTAGCTGGACAAGGCCACAGGGCTCTGGGCTCGGGCATACTAAAGATACGTTTCCATCTCTGTTGCACCGAGCAAAGGTCCGATCCCTGTGCCCAGAGGCCTTAAACGCCAGCTCCCAGCGGCCAGAAGAAAGCAATGAGCAATGAAGACTGAGCAATGAACGTGAAAGGCAGCGAGATAGGCTCAGTCTGAGTCTGACTCATTGCTCACCACTCATTCTTCATTACTCCAGTGTTAATTTATTTGACGGAATTTCCCTGCAAAGGATAATACCTAACATCAAGCGCTTGATATGGTGCGATGCCTGGCAACAGGTATCGCAGGCCGGATGGACTACGACGCCCGGCCGGGGATTCCCATTCCCACGGAGCTGCGTTGCGGAGGCGAAGCCGAAGCTGCGCAAGGAGGCCAAGCTGTAAGCTTGGCTGGAAAGCAACGAGCAATGACGAATGAGCAATGAGCCTGACAAGGATCGGAGATGAATTCGACCGTCACGAGTTTTATTGCTCACTCTTCACAACTCATTGCTCCACGGAGTGCCGGTTTTTCCGGCATGGCCATGTGGCCCTCGGGCCACACTCCGGATCCTTTGGAGGTCTGGCGCAAGCCAGGCGCGGAGGTCTGACGCGAGTCAGGCACGTAGTCCAGGCTGCAAGCCTGGCAATCAGGCAATGAGTATTGAGTAATCAGCTAATGATCCTCGGGGGTGACGAGAAGGAAAAACACAAGCTATCTGAGCAGTGCAAACACTTAATGAGATCCGAATTGCAGCATGAACTCATTGTTCACTCTTCCTCACTCATTGCTAACTGACTACTGCCCACTGACTACTGACCACTGTCCTCCCGCGCCAGCGGGCACTTCTGCTCATCCCCCATTCCGCATCCCCCATCCCTGGATTTCCCCATCCCCTGACCGACTCTCCACCAGTGCTATTATTCCGGCATGCTGTACCGCAGGATCATCCTCAAGATGTCGGGTGAAGCTCTCAAGGGCAACCTTGATTCCGGCATCGCGCCGGGTGAGCTGACCCATTACGCCGCCGAAGTGCGCAAGGTGCTGGAGACCGGCGCGCAGGTCGCACTCGTGATCGGCGGTGGCAACATCATCCGTGGCGCGGAGATTGCCGAGAAGGGCATGGATCGCGCAAACGCTGACTACATGGGCATGCTCGGCACGGTGATCAACGCGATGGCCCTGCAGGACGTGCTGGAGCAGAGCGGGGTCTACACCCGCGTGATGTCAGCCATCCACATGGAGGCGGTGGCCGAGCCCTACATCCGCCGCCGCGCGATCCGCCACCTCGAGAAGGGTCGTGTCGTGATCTTCGCGGCCGGCACCGGCAACCCCTATTTCTCCACCGATACCGCCGCCGCCCTGCGCGCCTGCGAGATCGGGGCGGACGTGTTCATCAAGGGCACCCGCGTGGACGGCATCTACACCGCCGATCCGGAGCTTGACCCGACGGCCCGGCGTTACAGCGAACTGAGCTTCCAGGAGGCGATCGAGAAGAACCTCAAGGTGCTCGATGGCCCGGCCTTCGTGATGTGCCGTGACAACAACCTGCCGATCGTCGTCGCCGACGTGACAACCCCCGGCCGGCTGGTCGAGGTGGTGCAGGGGCATGGCATCTGCACCACGGTGCGCAATGTTGAGCGCAGCAGCATGGCCTGATCACCGATAATAGACATATGCACTTCGAGCGCTGCACGGTAACCGCCAACGAGGAATACGGCCCGGGACACTGGGTCATCTCACTGCGCTCCGGGCAGGACCTGTCCGGCATCCAGGCCGGTGAATTCCTCAACCTGCAGTGCGACCCGGAGGACAGCTGGTCGCTGCTGCGCCCCCTGTCAATCCTCGGCGTGGACCTCGCTGCCAACACGATGCTGGTCTACTACAAGCACCTCGGCCGCATGAGCCGCGCGCTGTCCAGCGTGCAAGCCGGAGAAGCACTCAACGTGCTGTTCCCGCTCGGCGGCCGCTTCCCGGTTGACATGTCGCACCGGCGCATCGCCCTGATCGGCGGTGGTGTCGGCCTGGCCCCGCTGCTGTTCCTCGCGAAGCAGCTCGAGGATAGCGGGATGGAAATCGATGCCTACTTCGGCGGAGCCTCGAAACCGGACCTCGTGCTGCGCATGCTCGAACCCTACAACTGCAACATGATCCTGTCCACTGACGACGGCAGCCATGGCTACCGTGGCAACTGCGTGGACTGCTACTTTGACAGCGGCCGCAGCCACGATGCGATCTACACCTGCGGCCCGAACCCGATGATGAATGCGCTCAAGGCGCGGCTGGATGGCAGCGTGCCCTGCTGGGCCAGCCTTGAGGAATACATGGCCTGCGGTGTCGGTGCCTGCCTCGGTTGCGCCACGCATATTGACAACGCCGACAAGCGTGCCAACGAGACCGTCTGCAAGAAGGGCCCGGTGTTCGACCTCTCGAAGGTGGTGTTTCACCACTGATGCTTGAGCTGGATACAGGCAGCGCGGAAGCGACACAGCGCCTGGCCGGCCGCATCGGTGAGCTGGTGGCCGGGCCGCTGCTGATCCTGCTCGTCGGCGACTACGGCACCGGCAAGACCACCTTTGTGCAGGGCCTGGCCCGCGGGCTTGGTTTCGAGGGCGTGGTGCGCAGCCCGAGCTACAACATCATGAAGAAGTATGAGGGCGGCCGCCTGCCGCTGGTGCATGCTGACCTGTACCGCACCGGCAGCCAGGCGGACATCGAGGAGCTCGGCCTGATCGAGGAAACCGGCGAGGGCATCCTCGCGGTGGAGTGGCCGAAGACGGAACTGCCGCAGCAGCTGGGCATGCCCTGGCTGCGTATCGAATTCCGGCAGGGCAACGGAGATGCCGACCGCCGCACCCTGCTGTTGAGCTGGGAGAAAGAGGTTGAAACCGTGATCGGGGGGATGCTCGGATGATCCTGTGTGTTGACAGTTCCGGCATCGGTGTGCAGTTCAGCATTGCTGAACCGGACGGGCATGAGCTGGCAACGGTGCTGGCCGCGCCGCGCAGTGAGCTGTCGCGTGACATGAGCGCGATGTTCGCCCAGGTGCTGGATGCCGCCGGGATGCAGGATGGCTCAGCCGTCAGGCGGATAGTGGCCGGGCAGGGGCCGGGCACATTCATCGGCACGCGCGTGGCACTCAGTTTTGCCAACGGACTGGCAGCCGCCGGCGGGCTGCCGGTGGCATCGTTCGACAGCCTGGCCGCCCTGCGCCTGACGGCCGGTGACCCAAAGGCGATTGCCGTGCGCGATGCACGCCGCGGGCAGTTCTACGTGAATGATGGCGGGGAGAGCCGCATCATCGATGAGGAGCAGCTCGTTGCCATCGTGGCGGAGGCTGCGTACATCGTCAGTGATGCCGTGCCGCCCGAGTTGCACCACGACCGTTCGCTGGCACATATGCAGGACCTGCTGGCCTTCTGCTCGGGTCGGCTGGGCTGGCTCGAGCGCACCGCGCCGAAGGCCATGATCGCCACAGCCGAGCCCTGCGCGGAGGGCTATGCCGAGCCGGTCTACCTGCGAGACTACCTCTGATTGCACACTGATTCACCACATCGCGGCGGGCAGTAGAATTAACACATGGCTGCTCTCAACTTCGCTGACAGACTGAGTGAGCGGATCCGCTCAAACAACTCACGCGTGGTGGTGGGCCTCGATCCCAATCCGGCCAAGTTCCCCGTTGAACTGAAGCAGGCCTGGGACCAGGCATCGGACGGGGCAGCCCGCGCTGAAGTGGTACGTGAGTTCTGCGATACAGTGATCCGCGCCAGCCAGTCCGTGGCCTGCGCCTTCAAGCCGCAGATCGCCTTCTTTGAGCAGTTCGGCAGTGCCGGCATCGCCGTACTGGAGGAACTGCTGAGGGCCAACCCCGACAGCATCTTCATCATGGACTGCAAACGCGGTGACATCGGTTCCACCGTTGAAGCCTATGCAAAGGCCTACTTCGAGCTGCCCGGTGAGCCGGCTGCCCCAATGTCCTGTGCCGCGGTGACGCACAACCCCTACCTCGGGCTGGACAGTGTGCTGCCGTACTTCCCCTACCTCGCCGAGGACCGCGGGATGTTCATCCTCTGCAAGACCTCCAACCCAAGTGCGCTGGACTTCCAGGACAGGCTGGTGGATGACCGTTCGTTGTACCTGATCGTCGCCGAGCAGATCGAGCTGTGGGGTGAGCAGTTCATCGGCGAATGCGGCTTCAGCTCATTGGGTCTCGTGGCCGGTGCGACGCATCCCTATGACGGTGAGGCGATCCGCAATGCTGCGCCGCATGCGCTGTTCCTCGTGCCGGGCATCGGCACCCAGGGCGGCAAGGTGGATGATGTGCGGGCCTTCACGGATGAGAATGGCAACGGCGCGGTGTTCAACTTCAGCCGCAGCGTGATCTACCCGCAGCTGCACGGCCCCTTTGCCGAGGACCAGGGCGGCAGTGGTGATTTCGCAAGCATGGTCAAGCAGGCCGCCGACTTCTACCGCGAGGCGCTCAACTCCTCACTGGGTTTCTAGGCAAACAAAGCTTCAATCTCCGAGGATGCATCATTGTGCATGTGCGCGCGGAATCGCACGAATGATGCATTGCAGGAGTGGGAAACTACAGACCGGATCAGGGGCTAGGAACTGTTTTACAGGCCGAGCAGGCTGCCGGCCTTGTCCAGGCCACTGGAGACATAGGCGCGGATCTTGACCGGGCCGGTGAAGGTGCCGGCGTAGTAGCTCAGCTGCACCTGGCCGCTGGCATCGGTGACCGGGTCGATCACCTGGATCTGGCCGTTCTGCTCATCGAGGAATTCCACGCGGATCTCCACGCCGCTGAGCGGCAGGCCATAGAGGTCTGTGACCTCGGCCACCAGGTTCAGCTCGGACACGCCGTCCGCCGGGACCACAGCACCCTTGCGGGCAAGGCCGGCGCTGAACTGGTTGTTGTAGAACAGCTCGATGTGCGCCCCGGTGCTCTTGACCAGGGTGAAGTTGAAGCTCTCGGTCAGGCCCGTGCTGGGCTCAATCAGGGCCACGCTCAGCACGCCGGGCTGGCGGCCGCTCATCACGTCCACACTGAAGTTGCCCTGCGCATCAGTGGCCTTCTGTTCGATGATCAGCTGGCCCTCGCCGGCCTGGATCACGGGCAGCAGGGGCACACCCGGGGCCGGGCTGCCATCAGCATGGGTCAGGCGCGCGCTTAGGGTGGAGATGCTGCTGCCATCCGCGGCCAGCTGGTCAGGGAAGGCGTTCATCTGCAGGCGGTAGTAATTCGCCGCGCTGGACTGGCGGTCCAGGTAGAGCTGGTACTCCTCAGGCGTGACCAGCTGCAGGTTCAGGTAAGTCACGGGGGCGATCGGTATCTCAATCTCGCTGCTCAGCTCGCGCTGGGCGACGTGGAAGCTGATCTTGGCGGAGGTCGGCAGCATCCCGCTGCGGTAGTCGAAGCTGGCCAGGCCGGCCTCATCGGTGACAGCCGTGGTGGAGGCGAGGAAGCCGCCGCCGTCGGTCACACGGGCCTCGACGGTCTC
This sequence comes from bacterium, assembly GCA_020440645.1. Lineage (GTDB taxonomy): Bacteria > 4484-113 > 4484-113 > 4484-113 > JAFGCY01 > JAHEFU01. The sequence goes on from JAGRNR010000002.1 coordinate 161,103, forward strand.
ACCGGCCAGCGGCTTGCCGTCATTGACCAGCATCACCTGGATCTCGCTTTCGCTGCGGCCGTCGTTGGGGAGTGCTTCGGGATAGGCGTGGGTGAGGATCGCGGTGCCCTCAACCTGCTCGTGGTTCGGGAAGAAGATGTTGCCGATCAGGGCCAGGTCGAAAAGAGCAGAAGCCGGCGCCACCATGACCAGCATGATGACTGCTGCAATTCCTGCTGTCTTCCACCCTGTCGTTTTCATATCTCGCTAACCTACACTAACTTATTCGCCGGTGGGACTCTCTGATTTTAAACCCTTTATAACTATAGATACCTCATTTCCCGGAAAAATTCCGGCGGGCATGGCATTCCACATCGAATCTCCACAAATGAGAGTGATAGGCATTTCGCATACACGCGCGTGATAAGCTTCAGGCTGATCTCCCGGAGTCAGTCATGGAAGCCTATTCCGCCGTCAAACTGCTGCATATCACCTGTGCGCTGCTAAGCATCAGCGGCTTCATCTACCGCTTCGTGCTGCTCAAGCACCGGGTGGACCTGAAGGCCAAGTTCACCACGAAGGTGCTGCCGCACATCATTGACACGGTGCTTTTGGGCAGTGCGGTCGGGCTGATCATCATGGGGCCCTTTGACCTGCTGAGCGAGCACTGGCTGCTGGCGAAGATCGTGCTTTTGGTGGCTTACATCGGCTTCGGCATGAAGGCGCTCAAGCCCAAGATTGACGACGAAGTACGGCGCAAGGCCTTCAACGCCGCCTGCATCTGCATCTTCCTGATCCTCTGCTTCGCATTCGAGCACCTTTTCCGTGTCAACAAGGGCGACCTGCTGTCCAACGGGGCGCAGAAGGCCACGGTGGTCGAGGAATACGACCACAGCCAGGGCAAGGAGTAGGGGACTCAGCCGTCTGCGAGCAGTTCGCAGACCCGCTGGACTTCATCCTCAGTGTTGTATATATGCGGCGAGAGCCGCATGCCGAAGCGCGGACGATTGTCATGCTGCACACCGGCCTGCTGCAGCTTCGCTGACATCGCCTCATGATTGCGCAGGCTGATGGCGATCGTGCCGCCCTCCACATCCGCGCCCTGCGGCGTGTTGACAACATGCCCGTTGGCGAGCGCAGCATCGCGCAACATGCCCTTCAGGGCAAGGTTATGGCTGCGGATTGCATCCATCCCGATGGCCTGCGTGCAGCGGATTGCAGCACTGGCGATCATCGCCGGTTGTGGCACCGGCGTGCCGCCCATGAAACGCCATGCATTGCTGTTGTAGCGGAAGTCGTGGATGTCCATCTCAAACGGGTTCTCGTGGCTCCACCAGCCGACGTCCACGGGCTGGCACTGCTGGAGCATCTCGTCCGAGGCCCAAAGGAAGCTTGCACCCTGGCCACCGCAGAGCCACTTAACGCTGCAGCCAAGCACAAAGTCAGCATCCCACGAAGTGATGTCAATCGGCACCACGCCGACAGACTGCGCAATGTCAACCACGGAAATGATGCCGCGCTCGCGGCAGATCCGGCAGATTTCGGCAACGGGGTTCAGGTAGCTGTTGTTGCTGCAGGAATGCATGATCAGCGCCAGCTTCACATCGCTTGTGAGTGCGGCTTCCCAGCGCTCAAGGCTGGTCACGCCGTCCTCGTCAGAGAGGAAACGCGGCTGCCAGCCGAGGTGATGGGCCACCTGCTGGGCGGCATAGCTCATTGAGGGAAAGTCCATTTCGCTGAGCAGCACCACGCTGCGGCCGTTGCCGGGCAGGGCCGGCATCAGCTTGCATAGTCCGCTCGACAGATTGGCCTGCATGCAGTAGTTGCTGGCATTGCCACCGAGTAGGCCGCTGAGCGCCTTGTGGAAACCGTCGATCTCGCGCAGCCACAAAGGCCAGGAGTTGCAGCCGCCCTCGGCCCAGTGCCCGATGAACAGGCGGCTGGCGCGGCGCGCCCGTTCGGACAGGCAGCCGACGGCGTGATTCAGCAGGTAGGTACCTGCCGGCACGTCGAACACTTCGTTGCCAACGTGACGCTTGTGCGTGGTTGGGGTGATTGTCTGTTCCTCACTCACAGGGCGATTATAGGGGAGGGGAGGGAGCGCGAGCTGTCAGCTCGCTAAGGGAACAGAGACCGGGGATCAGTTGGATATGGGAGGCCCGCCAAAGGCGGGATTGCAGTGAGGAGCTGGGTGAAGCAGCGTCTGCGGTACCAATGGGGGTCAAGCTTGCGACAGAGGATGACTACTTCTTAATGGTTCACAGCTCACCAGTCGCGAATGATTACCTAGTATTTTGAACTCAAGAATCAACCCTCATTTCCATTTCAGTAATCAGGCTGTGAAGCCATTCCCATAGGGTTTTGAAATTTCTGTCTACTAAATCACACTCACGTGCCATTTGCGCACCGATTCGGCATACCGAAGTAAAGTCAGGCCATTGCCATGCAATCAGGTCTTCTTCAGACTCTGCAAATGGGATAAATCGGCTGCTGGGGTGGAGGTGAATAAGTTTCCTTGTATAACTTGGAATTTCTTCGGGCTCAAGAATTCTCCAGTCCAGAACCTCTAGATAGTCACTATCAATCATGTATTGGTATGGGGCAGGGAGTTTGCCATCTGAAACAAGTTTCTCTAAGATAGAAAGGAATTCCGCTCCATTCAAATTTGATTCATCTTTCAATTCAATCCTCCAGACTTTATTTTTCGATTCCAAGAATCAATTAGAACTGAAGTAATCTGTGCGCCGGCACGTCGAACTCTTCGTTGCCAACATGGCGCTTATGCGTGGCTGGGGAGATGGTCTGTTCTTTACTCACAAGGCGATTATAGGGTGTGTATCTCTCAGAGCTACAGGGCCCTGTTGCTCTAAGAGCAACACATCGTCCGGCTTGCGCCGCAGATCCGATGGAGGCCAGGCAGTTTGCCTGGCAGACGCCAAGCTAACAGCTTGGCCTCCGATTGAACAGCTTCGCAGTGCCTCCAATGGTGCAGCTTCGCAGCACCTCCACTACCGCTGAAGCTGGTAGCTCCTATATCAGCTCGAACTCGCTGGTGAAGTGGCGCAGCACCGGGGTTTCCTTCACGAAGCGCACGCCGCGGATGCTCTGGTGGTCAGCCTTCATGCGGATCAGCGTATTGGCAACGAACTCCAGTTGCGTATAGCTGTAGGTGCGGTGCGGGATTGCCAGGCGCACGAGGTCAAGGCCCTCGAAGCGGTCCTCTTTCGTCACCGCATCGCGGCCGCGCAGCACGCTGCCGATTTCCACCGAGCGCACACCGCCCTCGAGGTAGAGCGCGAGGCTGAGCGCCTGGGCTGGAAACTGCTCACGCGGCAGGTGCGGGCAGAACTGCGCTGCATCCACATACACCGCATGCCCGCCAGGAGGCCAGGTCACGCTGATGCCGGCCTCGCGCAGCAGCACCGAGAGGTGTGCCACCTGGCCGGTGCGGTAGGCGAGGTAGTCCGGGCTGCAGCATTCCTGCAGGCCCTGGGCCAGCGCATCCATGTCACGCCCGCTCATCCCGCCGTAGGTGGAGAAGCCGTCGAACAGGATCTCGTACATCCTGAGCTGCTCGTACAGCTCATGGCTGCGCACGGCGATGAAGCCGCCCATGTTGACAAGCCCGTCCTTCTTGGCGCTCATCCACATGCCGTCGGCCTGGGCCATGATCTCTCGCAGGATCGCGCCGATGCTCCAGTTGGAGAAGCCCTGATCACGCTGCTGGATGAACCATGCGTTCTCGATCACGCGTGCGCTGTCAACCAGGAAGGGCTTCTCAAACTGGCGGCAGATCTCGCCGACGCGCTTGACGTTCTCCAGGCTGGCGGGCTGGCCGCCACCGCTGTTGCAGGTCAGCGTCATGCAGACGAGCGGGATCCTGTCGCCATGCTCGCGCAGGTAGTTTTCCAGTTTCGCGGTGTCCATGTTGCCCTTGAAGGGGTGGTCCGACTGCAGGTCGTAGATCCTGTCGTGCACCAGGTTGACATCGATCGCCTGCTGGTACTGCACGTGTGCTGCGGTGGTGTCGAAGTGGATGTTGTTGGGCACGTGGTCGCCGGGCTTGAGGAAGTGCGTCATCAGCACGAGCTCGGCTGAGCGTCCCTGGTGCGTTGGCAGCACATGCTCAAAGCCGAAGATCTCCTCGATGGAGTTGCGCAGGCGCCTGAAGCTCAGGCTGCCGGCGTAGGCCTCGTCGCCACGCATCAATGCGGCCCACTGATTGTGGCTCATCGCGCCGGTGCCGCTGTCGGTCAGCAGGTCGATGAACACGTCGTCACTGGCGAGGTTGAACAGGTTGTACTTCGCCGTCTCCAGGCGGCGGCGGCGTTCCTGCGCGCTGATCTGGCGGATCGGAACGACGCTCTTGACGTAGAAGGGTTCGGGCTGCAGGTAGTCCCATGCGTTGTCATTTGTCATTTCAATTTCCTCAGATATGACATCGGTGTGATGTCCGGAATTTGACGTAGGGACGGGGTAATACCCCGTCCCGGGAGGCGGTATTTCCACCTCCCTACTTCAATGCTTGGTTGTCAAACTTAAAGAGAGCCTGCGCAGCTTCGGTTTCACCTTCGCAACGCGGCTCCGTTGCCAGGCAAACTGCCTGGCCTCCTTAGCCCGACTTGCATCGGACCTCCGAGCCGAGCTCGCGCTCGACCTCCGCGCCTGGCTTGCGCCAGACCTCCGTCTGCCGCTAAAGCGGGTAGCTCCTAGTGGATGCTGTCGCGCACCACGCCGTAGGTGCCGCCCCAGGCATCGGTCATCTGGTTGCGGATCTCCCACAGCTCGGGGAACAGCTTCTGCGCCATGCCACGGTTCAGCAGTTCCACGCTGCGGCCCTTCAGGCTCTTGGCACCGAGCCCGATTGAGCGGTGGATCAGCTGGATGTGGTGGTAGCGGAACTTCTGGAACAGCTCGTCATAGTCCGCGAGGCATTCCGCCACCATGTAGCAGTCGTCATGGGTGTACCCGGAGTTGTAGACCTGCTCAATGGTCTTGCCGTAGTGGTCAAGGTAATGTTCCTTGTACGTGTCCCACAGCGGGTTGACCAGGCTCAGCAGGTTGTTGAAGCCGGGGGATTCCTGCCCGCTGCCGTTGCCAAGGTTCAGGCGGATCGGCTGGTACTCATGCGGGCTCATCGTCTCCAGTACCGGCAGGTGGTCGATCATCAGCAGCTGGATGGTGTGCACCCGCTTGAACAGGGTGACCACGCGGTGCGTGTTGCGCTGCTCCATCCAGTCGATGATGCCAAGCAGGGTGTAGCCGATCAGCTTCATCCAGAGTTCCTCGCTCTGGTGCACGATCTGGAACATCAGTTCGTCCTCGTTGACGAACTCGGAGAAGTCCTTCTGGCAGTGCAGCAGCTGCTGGGTGTTGAGGTACTTCTCATAATCCAGGCTGCCGTCGCCGTGCATCTGGTCGTAAAAGGGTTTCCGGTCCATGTATGTCTCCTCGGTTGGTTGCGTGAATGCGTGCGGAAGGGGCCGGCGTGATTACGAATCCGGCCGTTTCACGTAGCGCCAGGCGGCCTGGCTGCCGAGTATGTATTCAACTGACATACAGTTCCATCTTACATCAATATCGGCCCGATTCACGGTACAATGGAGCTAGTGGTATGCCCCTGCGCGGGGCAGTATTGGGGACAGGATCATGCGCCGGGAGATCAACCGGCAGGAGTATGAGGAAATGAGCAGCCAGCTTCAGGTTCGGCAGCACGGGAAGGTCACGGTCCTCACCGAGGACGAATTCTGGTCCGAGATCAGGCAGTTCAAGGTACGCCAGTTGATGAACTGGCATGAGGAGCTGCGGCTAAGGCGCTGGCATACCGAGGGGCTGTATGCCGTCACCGAGGAATACGAGGACCAGCTGGCGCAGATCCAGAAGATCCAGGAGCTGGAGCTCGCCGAACTGATGACGGAGCAGCTGGTTGACAACACCCAGCGCATCAACACCATCGAGCACCGCCTGCTGGGCATCGTGGTCTGGATGCTGATCCTGCTAGGCCTGCAGGTGGCGATCCTGCTCAAGTTCGGCTCGCAGATCTTCTAGGATCTCTCTAGCTGCTTTCCATTTACTAAGTTGATTTGGTCAAGAGAGAATTTGTGCGCGTCAATATAACATGAAGTAGGGAGGCGGTAATACCGCCTCCCGGGATGGGGTATTACCCCATCCCTACGTCACCTTGGTATGCGGGAGATGAATGCTGAAGAGGGTGGCGGTGCTACCTCATCCACATATCTTCAGAATCAATCCATAGCTTTTCAATAACAATTGGCAACATCTGCTCGAAGTAATTGTAAAAACAAACTTTGTCATTAAATGTAATTATGTTACAATTGTTGCATGAAGAAAAGAAAGTCGCCACGGTTTCCCGGCTTTGATTATTCAACACCCGGCGCGTATCACATCTCCATTTCGACAAAGGACAGAGTCCGATGGTTGGCATTCAATGCAGAAGATGGCTTGGCATTAACTGAGATCGGGATTGCCGTTGCCAATAGTTGGAGGTCGTTGGAACAAGCAACTCCTAACGCGGTGCCTGATTACTTCGCTGTGATGCCGGACCACTTTCACGGGATAGTTCAAATCAACCTGCCATATCTACCCGGCTTTGATCCGGGAATCAGGGCCGACCTTAGAAATGTCATGCGCTGCTTCAAGCAATATACACAGCACCTTGCACGAAAGCTACTTATGGATCGTGGCGAGTGGCAAGAAGGAACCAGAATCTGGCAGTCTAGTTTTTATGACAACATGATCCGTGATGAAAAGCATCTTTATCTTGCTAGAAAGTATGTTCTCGAAAACGAACTGGCTTGGCGTCTGGAAAGGAAGCGAAAGCTAAACATGAAATAGGGAAGCGGTAAACCGCCTCTCGGCGGGGGTTTTACCCCCGCCCTACGTCACGCTTGAGCGTTTGATGATTATTCGAAGTAGTGAGGAGTTAATACGGCCTACCGGGATGGGGTGTTACCCCATCCCTACGTCATTATTCTGTTGCCAATCTGTTCTCAATGCAATTCCCAATATCGGAGAGGAAGCGCTCAACCTTCGCCTCATCCAGGTGCGGCATAACCAGTACCTTGTAGACCGGGCGGCAGTACTGCCAGCCATCCTTCTGATAGGCGAACACGTGGCTCCAGCGCAGCACATAGCGTGAGTGGTCATTGAACAGATCAGTGAGCCTGCCGTGAGTGTCGTCATCCACGTCGTCCCCGATATGGAAGCCGAAGGTGTTCTGCGGGCTGTCTATCACCTTGAGCTGTGGGAAAGCGGCCAGGCCGCTGATTAATTGCTGCTTGAGCTGCATCATTTCCTCGAACTGGCGGCGGTAGCCATCGCGACCCATTGCGCTGAATGCCGCCCAGCAGGCCACGGCGGCTGCCCCGCTGCGTGAACCGCTGATGGTGTCATCGCGGCCTTCATGCAGGTAGCTGACCATCCGGCAGACATGGTCCAGCTGGCCCTTGCGGCAGATGAACATCCCGGCCGGGGCAGGCGTGCGGCCGAACTTGTGCGGGTCAATGGTGATGCTGTCAACGGCCGGGTTGGCAAAATCCCAGCCGCCGGGGTTGTGCTCACTGAAGGGCAGGGCGAGGCCGCCAAAGGCCGCGTCCACATGCACATGCCAGGCAAGGGCCGGGTAGCGCTGGCGGTACTCGCGCAGCAGGCCGAGCATGCCGTTCACGTCATCCACGGCACCGATGTGTGAGCTGCCGGCGTTGGCGACGATGATGATGCCGTCGAAGCCCTCGCGCAGCATGGCATCGATCTCCATGCGCATCGAGGCCAGGTCGATCCCGCCGTCGGGCCGCACGCTGCACAGCGCCAGTCCGCTGTGGCCACGCTCACGGCGGATGCGCAGCCAGCCGCGGGGCATTGGCTCCGCAGTGGCATTCTCCGGGCCGATGCCGATCAGGTCAGAGCCCTTCATCACGGAGTAATGCGCCTCGCAGCTGGCGATGATGCCGATCCGCAGGCAGCCGCGCTCGCGCAGGCGGTTGCGTCCGAGCCACATCCCCTGCAGGTTGGCTTCCGTGCCACCCGGGCAGATGTATCCGTCGGCGTTGGCCGCAGGATCATCCATGCCAAGCAGTTCTGCCGCCATGTACACCGCTTCGCGCTCGAGCGCACGGGTGCCGGCCCATTCCGGTTCGCCATCGCAGTTGGTGGTGGTGATGATGTTGTTAGGCTGGCGCGGCATCGCCTCTGCAAAGGCCGCAATGGCAATGTCCAGTGGCCGCGTCATCGGGAAAGAGAGGATTAGCGGGTAGCCGCTGTGGCGATGGTCGATGATGCCGTCGAGCGCCTCGCGCACACGCGCCAGCACCGCTGCCTCATCCATACCCACATCCGGCCAGTGCTGCTGCACTACTGCCCCTGCCGCCAGACATTGAGTACATAGGGATTGTTCTCGTTGCCAATCATCATATCCAGGTTGCGCCTCATCAGGGCCAGTGCATCGGCCGCATCAGGGTTGTCCTGGGCCTGCCACTTGTTGTTCAGTGCGGTGGAATCACCACGGATGCCCCAGTCCTTGTCACCGAGCAGCAGGGTCACACTCTGGATGGTGTCAACGGAGGGCAGCTCCTCCAGTGTCTGCAACGTGCGCAGCAGGCAACGGACCTGGGTCACGCTGGCCATCTGACTGCGATCGGGTGGGATGCTGCCGCTGCGCAACTGTGCCTGCTGGTCAAGCATTGCCAGGCAGTCTACTCCGTATTGATCCCAGTGCGCACGCAGTTGGCCGCTGACGCAGTCGCGCACAGTGATATGCGGGTGGTCCAGCAGGGCGAGGTAGAGCGGAGCGCAGTCCAACCCAAGTGTGGCGGCACTGACGATGGCGGATTGCAGGTCCTTCTCATCAGTGGCCGGGTCTGAGAGCATTGCCAGCAATTCCTCGTCGGCCGCATGGCTGCCGATCATTCCCATCACGCCGATCGCGCGGCGCCTGAGCTTCGTGTCGCCGAAGTAGTTGATCACCACATCGCCAAGCTCAGTGATCTTCAGGTCGCCGATTACGCGCAGCACGCAGTTGCGCTGGGTGTACACATCCGTGTCAGCAGCTCCGCGCAGGGCGTCCAGTACTGCTTCTCGGTCCAGCTCCATCAGCTTCGGATAGATGTCATTGAAGGCGCGCACGGCCAGCGAGTAGTCGTCATCCATTTCAGCGATGACAAATGGCAGCACAGGCATGCCGAAGGCGATGATGCGCTCGCGGGCTTTAGGCACAATCGCCACGTTCTCGCCGACCTCCCAGCGGATGGCAATCTCCCACAGCTCGTCAAACACCTCCTGTGTCAAGTCGCCTTCGTAGGCGACCACCTCAGGCATCTCAACGTCATCACCGGGCGGCTGGTTGGGGCCACTGGTGCTGGCCGTCTCCTCTGCATCCGGCGGCGGGGCGACGTCCCAGCCCATGCCGTAGCGCGAGTTGCTCCACATCGAACTGTCCGCCTGGTTGCCATCGGCGAGGTAGCTGTCGGTGCCGGCGAGGTCGACCAGTACGCCGATGCTCGCCGTGTCGCGCGCCGGCCGGCCGGCGTTCAGCCCACCGTCCTTGCGGGAGGCATAGGTGTCATTGCCGCTGCGGTCGATGTGGATGCCGACACTGTTCGTCAGGCCGGTGCCGTTGCAGCTCGTGTTGCCGAAATAGCGGTCATCACCACCGCGGTCATGCAGGATGGAGGCCGCGAAGTCGTGGCTGCCGCCCTGGCCGAGCCCGCTGTGCATCACATATGTGTCGGAACCGGCCACGTCCACCAGCCCGCCGACCGCGAGGTGGATGCCGCTGCCCTGGCCGTACTGCGTCATTTCGTAGAGGTCGTTGCCAGCACCGTCCCACAGGAAGCCGCCGGAGTACCAGTAGCCGACGCCCTGGTTATAGATGTCGCCGAGGTAGCGGTCGTTGCCCTCGTAGTCGATCAGCATTGCGATCCCGCCGGCGTAGTCAATGTCGCGCTCTCCGATGGCGAAGCCCTGGCTGAAGGACTGGTAGCGGTCGCCGAACAGCGGGGCATGCAGGTAGACTCCGCCGGCCTCGTAGACCTCATTGCCGCGCTGGTTGATGCACAGCGCGATGCCGCTCGTGCGGGCGAAGGCCTGGGCCTCGCTCCAGGCGGAGTAGCTGTCGTTGTCAACCGCAGAAAGGATGTCGGGGTTGGCATTGGGGTCACGCTCATAGGCGTCAATCTCACCTTCGTTGCCTTCGGCGATGTCGAACTGCGGCGTGGAGTCCTGCGCGCCGTCGTACATCAGCGCGGTGCCGAAGCCGGCAGCACCCTGGCAGTAGGCCTTGCCGTCATAGCTGTCGGATCCGCCGTCGTCATAGAAGCAGGCCACGCCGCACATTGCGGCCCCGAGGCTGACGCTGCCGGCGTAGTAGCGGTCGTCACCGCCGCCAAGGTCGTAGAACAGGCCGGTGCCGAGCACGGCGGCACCGAGCGTGATGTCGACGTCGGCGCAGTCGTAGAGGTCGTCGCCGCCCAGGTCGAGGAAGAAGCCGAAGCTGCCGTCCCCCAGCGGGGAGAAGTCGGCGGACATGCCTGTCGCCTCGAGACCGTCCGCGAGGCGCGGGCCGAAGCTGCGCCGGCCGTAGGCGGCACCGATCCGGCAGTTGCGGTAGGTGTCATTGCCACCGGGGTCGATAACGATCGCGAAGTCGCCGGTATAGGTATCGTCGCCGTAGGTGCCAAGAGCCATCTGGCCGTACTCGGTCTGGATCACCCGCACCTCATCGCGCGGGAACATGTAGCCGAGCGGGGCCATTGCCAGCAGGCTGCCGGCCAGGTTGAAGGCCTCCTGGTAGGAGCTGTCAGGCCGGGCCGCAGCCGTCCTCATCAGTTCGTAAAGGGCATTTGAATCAAGCTCAGGCGGGGCATCTGCGTCAGCCACCAGCGGCCGCTCGACGTCGTGCCAGGCCATCGACTTGACGATCTGGCTGCGCAGCTGAGCATGCTCGTCGGCAGTGAGTTCGGTGTCGGGGAGGGCAGCGGTGGCAATGTCAAACAGGGCCAGCAGTTCCTCCTCATTCTGCGGGGTCGGGCGGCTGGACATGTCCACGAATGTGCCGTATTGCTGTTCGCGGGACAGTGCGTCAGCACTGATCATCAGGGACAGGCAGTCCAGGAAGCGGAAGTCGCCGTAGCCGGCCAGCGCATCCATGTAGTTGCCGATGTAAAGTGGATCGCGCATCATGTGGCGCACTGACTCGTAGCACTCGTAGCCCTGGGCGTAGTCCTTGTCGAACTGCAGGTCCTCAAGCGTCATGTTGCCAGCCTGCATCGCCGTTGCCAGCGCTTCCAGCTCCTGCGCGGTATAAGTCCCGGCAGGTTCGGCGGCGATGCCGGCCGTGCCCAAAAGGCAGCTTGCCAGCAGTGCTGCGGCAATGCCAATGCAGCGATTCAGTGCAGCAGTGCGGACTCGATCGGAAGTATCCATCGGTGTTCCTCCAGCGTGCATCCACGATATCAGCTGTGCAGGATGGGTGTTGCAGGTATCACCGGCTTGTCAATATAATTAAGGTATACCAGACATGAATATATATTAAATACACTCTAATGCGCAAAAAACGCTTGACAAATGTTTGCTTCAGGTTAGAATAGTGACAACAACAGTAAAGGAGCGCTTATGAACCGCTTCCAACACGATGAAATCTTTTCTGAAGCACCGATCAGTGTCCGCACTGGGCCGGGGGCTTTGAAGCTGATGACCCTGATGCTTGGCGATGCCTTGCCGGAGGACAAGCTGGCGAGCATCGTGGACTGCCTGCCGCAGGATGAACAGCGCGAGCGCCAGCGCCGCCTGCACCACCTGCTGGACAGTGGCTACGGCAGCTGCCTGCTGGCCAGGCCTGACGTGGCGGAGCTGGTGGACAGTGCCCTGCAGAGCTTCAATGGCCGGCAGTTTGAGCTGGTCAGCTGGGTGCTGATGCCAAGCCACATCCATATCCTCGCCGGCGCCAACTGCGGCTACCGGATGGAGCAGGTGCTTTTGGCCCTGATGGGCTGGACCGAGGAGAAGCTTGAGGAGCAGCTCGGGATCGAGGGCCGCATCTGGAGCCGGCAGTACCGCGAGCAGGTGATCCGCGACGAGGAACATATGTTCGCAGCGATTGACTTCATCCACTCCGACCCGGTGCGCAGTGGGCTGTGCGTCGAAGCCGAGGACTGGGAATACAGCTCAGCCAGCGGGCTGGACATCCGGCGCGTTGTCAGCGTGGTGGATGCGCTGCTGGAGGACCAGGCGGGCTGAACAGACAACAGACTTCAGACTACAGACTACAGATCCTGTATTAGGCTTTGATGTGGCAACATGGGATCTGAAGTCTGTTGTCTGATGTCTGTGCTCTGCTTTCCCTCAACCAGGGAAAGCCCAGCCGAAGGCATATGTCTGGGCTGGGACACTGACGATCGCGATCCAGATCGCGGCCCAGCGGACATCCTTCTCAGGCATCTTGCAGATTGCCAGCATGATGAAGTAGGACGCCAGGCTGCACAGTGCGGCGTACATCGTGCCGGCCAGGGCATGCAGTTCACCGCCGATGGTGATGATGGAGATGATGAAGGCCACGACCTGCAGCATGCAGGAGCAGCCCGCGCTCTGGCCAATCAGCTTGTTGCCACGCAGCGGCATGTGGAAGTGCTCGTATATCTTCCACAGCAGCAGTCCGACGGGCAACAGCACGAGGCTTATGAGCATGCTCAGTGCCAGGCCGATCCAGTTGGCATCGATCACCGGGTCCATCCGCCGCCATTGTAGGCCGGGCGGAGCAGTGTGTCACGCCGGACTTATGACTGCTGCTCGTCCTCGTAGGCTCCGCGCTCAGCGCCGAAGCGCTCGCCCCACCAGTGCTTCAGGCGCTCAAGGATGCCCTTCTCCATGCCGCGTCCCTTGAGCTTCATTAACTGCGGCGGGGATTCGGCGAGCCGGTCCGGCCAGTAGTTGTCAGGCACAAAGCCACCCTTGTACTCCTGGGCGTACTTGTAGCCCTTGCCGTAGTCCAGTTCCTGCATCAGCTTCGTCGGGGCGTTGCGGATATGCAGCGGCACCGGCAGTGCGCCATGCAGGTTGACGGCCTCGCGCGCAGCGTTGTAGCTCATGTAGACACCATTGCTCTTTGGGGCGGCGGCGAGGTAGATTGCCAGCTGGGCCACGGCATTGTTGCACTCCGGCATGCCGAGGAACTCGACGGCATCCTTGACCGCCACGGCATGCACCAGTGCCCAGGGGTCTGCCAGGCCGATGTCCTCGCTGGCCATGCGTACCATCCGCCGGACGACGTACTTCGGGTCCTCGCCGCTTTCCAGCATGCGGGCGGTCCAGTACAGCGCGGCATCCGGGTCGGAACCGCGCACCGCCTTATGCAGCGCGGAGATGATGTTGTAATGCTCCTCGCCGCCCTTGTCGTAATGCAGGGCGCGCCCGGCGACGGCCTCCTCGAGGATTGCCATATCGATGCGCAGGGGTTCGCTGCGCTGCTCATCGCCTTCGCCCCTACGGCTGAGGTTGTCACAGATCTCGAGCGAGTTGAGCGCGAAGCGCGCATCCCCGGCGGCGAACTGCGATATGCCGTCCAGCACTGCGTCGTCAATATCGGCAGCATCGCGGCCCAGGCCGCGTTCGCCATCAGTCAGCGCCCGCAGCAGCAGTCCCCGCAACTCATCAGGCTCCAGCCCTCGCAGGGTCAATACCCGGGCGCGGGACAGCAGGGCGGAATTGACCTCGAAGCTCGGGTTTTCCGTGGTGGCACCGACCAGCACAAGGGTGCCGGCCTCCACATGCGGCAGCAGCACATCCTGCTGCGCCTTGTTGAAACGGTGGATCTCATCTAGGAAGAGCAGGGTGCCACGGTTCTCCAGCCGGCGGCGCCTGAGCGCGTGCTCCACCTGCTCGCGGATCTCCTTCACGCCGACAACCACTGCGCTGAAGGGCAGGAACTCGTACTTCTCGGCGGCCAGCAGGCGCGCAATGGTGGTCTTGCCGCAGCCCGGCGGACCCCAGAGGATGATGCTTGGCAGCGCGGCCTGCTGCTGCAGGCCCTTCAATATCTTCACCAGCTCCGGCTGGCCGACCACTTCATCGAGCGAGCGCGGCCGCATGCGCTCAGCCAGCGGAGTGAGGCGCTTCTGCTCGTTCGGGTCGGTGAAGAGGCTGTCCACAGGAGTATCTTAGTGCGCGGCTGGAGGCCAGACCCATGGTCTGGCAGGACAGCAGGCCCATGGCCTGCCATGTAAAGCAGTTTGAACCAGATGAATGGTGGAGCGTGTCAGCCGCTCTCTGGGTAGTGCCCTCGGTCTGCTTTAGTGTTGATTGTTTACAAGTACATGGGAAGTGCCCATGGCCTGCTTATGTGGTGATTGTTTGCCAGTCCATGGGACTGGCCTCCTGTCATGCCATGGGCATGACCTCCCAACCTTTGGCATGACCTCCGCTAAACTTCCCGCATGCGTGTGCTTGTCACCGGCGGTGCCGGCTTCATCGGCAGCCATCTCTGCGAGGCCCTGCTGCGGCGCGGAGAGCTCGTCACCATCCTCGATAACTTCGACGACTTCTACGACCCGGCGATCAAGTGGCGCAACATCGAATGGTGCGAGGACCAGCACGGCTGCGGGGTGGTGGAAGGCGACATCTGCAACCCGGCGGCGATGCTCGACCTGTTCTCGCGCGGGCAGTTTGATGCAGTGGTACACCTCGCGGCACTGGCCGGCGTGCGCCTGAGCCTTGATGAGCCGCAGCGCTTCAATGATGTCAACGTCGGCGGCACGATCAACCTGCTGGAGGCCGCGCGGCGGCATGGCTGCCCGCGCTTCATCCTGGCATCCACCTCATCGGCATATGGCCTGTCAGCGGCGATCCCCTACCGCGAGGATGACCCGCTGCTCAGCCCGGTGAGTGTGTATGGCGCAACGAAGATCGCCTGCGAGAAGTACGGCCATATCTACCACCAGGTGCATGGCCTGCCGCTGGTTTCACTGCGCTTCTTCACGGCGCATGGGGAGCGCCAGCGACCGGACATGGCAATCCACCGTTTCACCCGGATGATCCTCAATGGCGAGGAGCTGACGATGTACGGCGACGGCAGCACCAGCCGAGACTACACCTACATCGCAGACGTTGTCAACGGGATCCTCGCCGCACTGGACAGCGGGATTGGCTACGGTGTGTTCAACATCGGGGACAGCGAACGCCATAGCCTGGGCACCGTGATCAGCCTGATCGAGCAGGCCTGCGGCGTGGAGGCGAGGATCAGGCAGCTGCCCGAGCAGCCCGGTGACCCGCCGCATACCTGCGCTGATATCTCGCTGGCCCGTGAGCAGCTGGGGTATACACCGACTGTCAGCCTGGCAGAAGGGATCAGCAGGTTCGTGGAGTGGTATAAGGGCGGTCAGGTGAAAACCTGACAACCTGGGCGCAGGGAGCAGGGAGCAGGGAGCAGAATCAGGCAGGAGGTAGAGTCAAATAGGGATTTCCTCCGCGCGCCGCTTCAGTCGTGTTTAACCAGCCACTTCCTGATTCATTGACTGATTGACTCCCTGCAACTGCTTCAGCCGCGCTTTCCCGCTGCCGATATCTCACCATAATGCATACCAGAGAGCGCAATGGAGGCGCACTGGCCGGTCTCAGCCTGGTGGAAGGTTCAGGCAACGGCCTCAAGCCAGGAGAGGTCTATACCGCGCGAGTCAGTTGTGCACGCGAGGGCCAGGTAGAGCTGGAGCTGGGTGACAGCTGCCTTGTGGCGGACACCCGCTACCGTTTCCGTGTTGGCGACCGGGTCACCCTGCGCTACATCGGCAGCCATGCCGGGCAGATCCGCTTTGAACTTGCGCTGCCAAGCGGCGCCAGTGGCCATGAAACCGGTATGCTGCGCACCCTGGCGCTGGCCGTCGGTGCGGAGGACAGCAGCTACAGCCATGGAGCCATGGACCTGCTGTTACGCCATGCCCTGCCGCTCACTGCCGAGAATGTCAACCAGCTCGCGGAGCTGCAGAAGCGAGGTTGCCTGTTCAGTCCGGGTTTCATGTCAGAGCTTGGACGTATCTGGTCTGCACGGCTAAAGCCCTCCGCATCGATGCTCAGCAACTACAGCCACTGGCGCGAGCGGGACATCAGCCTGAGTGAGCTTGTGCGGGAAAGCGTTGAGTTTGAGCAGATGCGCAATTCCAGCAGTCGCGGGCAGGACCTGGCGAAACAAGCACTTATCGGGTACGCAGGCCAGCCTGTGGACCAGCGCAGCATCGGGATCAGCCTGCGCTCCCTGTACGGCGGCGCGAATGACCCGCTCAGCCTCGGACAGCTGCGTACGGATGACGACCTCCGCCGCAATTTCTCATTCTGTCGACTGCTTGACATCCTGGCAATGCAATGCCTGCTGGCAACCTTGGATGGACCGCGCATGTCCTTCGTGCTGCCGATGGCCTCCCGCTGCGGGGACCGGGATGTGCGCCTGCAGCTTACACTGCTTGGCAGGCGCAATTACCGGGAACGTTACAGCTGCATCATCGGGATTGACAACCCTGTCCAGCAGGCCTGTGAGATGCAGGTCGGCGGATATGGTGATGAGGCCAGCATCGAGATGCTCAGTGGCAGTGGAGAAATCGCCGGACTGTTGCGCAAGGAGCCTGAGCCACGCGTGCTTACGCCTGCACGAATGATGCCTGCCATTGGAGACATGAGGACGGAAAATGGTGGATTCCCCGGTTTCGCGCAGCGCATCCCGGCAGGCCTGCACAGGCTGCTGGCGCGCTTGAGCGTGGTGCTTCAGGAACGCTGCTGACGGCTCTGCCAGGGCTCCTCGGGTGCGCCGTGCACATGGTTGGCATAACGTGCCAGCACGAACAGCAGGTCCGCCAGCCGGTTGAGGTAGCGCAGGGCCACGGCATCGAAGCGGCCTTCCTCACTCTCGAAGGCTGACACAGCGAGGCGCTCCGCGCGGCGGGAGACGGTGCGGGCATGGTGCAATGCCGCGGAGACGGGGTGCCCGGCGGGCAGGATGAAGTTCGTCAGCGGCGGCATCTCGGCGGTCAGCTCGTCGATCCACTGCTCCATGTTGGCAACATCGTCATCACTGACGCGCGGGTCATCCGGCTTGCCGGCCGCGAGCGTAGCGGAGCATTCAAACAGTTCACACTGCAGCTGGTGCATGATCGCCGCCAGCTTGTCATTGTGCTCATGCAGCGCACGGGCCACGCCGAGCACGCTGTTGAGCTCGTCCACCGTGCCATAGGCCTCGACCAGCGGGCTGGCCTTGCTGACCCGCTCTCCACTGAAGAGGGATGTCTTGCCCTTGTCGCCGCCGCGTGTGTAGATCTTCATGTCTGCCTCCGCGGACATTATCGGGGATGACATAGGTAGCAGATAGCAGGGAGCGGAAAGCAGAGAGCTGAAAGCAGACGTACGGTTCAGAACATAGGTAACGGTTTAGGCTCAATACATGGGTAACGTTTCAATTGAACTATTGTACGTCATCG
>JAGRNR010000030.1:0-48181 GCA_020440645.1 bacterium
GACTAACCACAGAGCACACAGAGAGCACGAAGATTTTCTGGTCAATCGGAATCTACTTCCCAGCCGCTTCCCCCGCATCCATCTTGATTGGCAGGGTATAGCCACTCTTCCAGAATACGGTTTCGAGTGAATCCCTCCAATAGTGATTACCATCCATCCTGCGCACGCTGGTGATCAGCAAATCGCCGTCTAGAAAAATGATTGTTCTTCGCAATGCTTCCTCAATCGATGGTTCATCCCATTCCTGACCTGCTACATGCCGTTGATGCAGATTGAAGCCAAGCGCGGGATCTCCGTAGCCAATCAGCAAGATGGCATCATTCCGTTCCACAATGTTTCCACTGTCATCCCTGGCTCCCGATTCTCCAAACACAATGCTCAAGTTTCCGGCATTGGGCATATCCCCGACTCTGATCAATTCCGTAGGTTGGCCAGTAAATGGATTAACAGGAATGCTGCTCAAGTAATGTTCGTCTACCAGCTCTTCCAGACTACGCGAGTAAACCCAGTCATGATCCCTCGCATAATCATACATGGCCTGCAGAATAAGCTGTGCATTGTCAACAACAATGTCATTTTCAGTGCGCTGTTCAAGCAACATGGCGGCCTGCCGTGAATCATGCCTATTTAGCATCAACCGGTTGTTATTCCAGCGAAGCCCGTAGTATCCGAGCAGTGCAGCGCTGGCAAACAGCAGCAGGCCAGTCAGCGCGGATTTCAATTTCTTGCTCACTGGTCATCACCGGGAAAAGCTTCCTTCTCCATATGGACTGGCAGGGTATAGCCGTTCTTCCTGAATGTTTCCTCGGGGGAATCTGCCGACCAGCTGTATGGATCGCTCATGAGCACACACGATGCCAATACTTCCATGCATGGAAAGAACTGTGTCAGCCAGCTCCGGACTCATCCATTGATATTCAGCCGATGCCTCCTGTCCCGCTTTTGGGTCCGGTCGGCTCCATTGCTTCCTGCTTGAATATTCATCAGCATATTTGCTGCAGCCTTCGTCAGGTTCGCCATAGCAGAATATTGTCAGGACCGATCTGGTTTCTGAAGTCTTTGTGTCGTGGTTGAAAATATATTCGTTGCCAGCAAGCACAGAAATTTCTCCCGCGTTTGGATACTCACCGATGCGGATCAGTCTGCTTGCCTGGCCAGTGAATGGGTTGATGGGGACCTGGCTCATCATATCGCTGTCAACCAACTGAGTCAGATAGTCTGGATAGTGGCCCGTCTTGGCCTGGTATTTACCCATAGCCCACCATACCTCGCGCATGTTGTCAATCACGATGTCATTTCGAGTGCGGTTGGCATCGATGATCGCCTTGCGGCGCATGTCCATAGCCTTCGCGCCAAGCAGGTAGAAGCAGTACAGCAGGCCGACGGCCCAGGCGATGCCGAAGAGCACAAGATAGTCCCGCTTCGTGAATGCAAAGCTGGTCATTAGCTGGATTGGCCGGAATCGTTGACAATAGCCTTGATGGGAAGTTCATAGCCCTCATTCAACATCGCTTCTGCAATGGACTGGCTAGTGTAATACCATTCCTCGTTCAGTTTGCAGGGACCAATTCCTCCAAGTTCGCCCTCAATGTAAACAACATAGCGGTCCCATTCATCAGGCAAACTGACATCACGACCTCGCAGAGATTCGTTCCATGTCATGTGCCTTCCGGATGCATACTTATGGTATTCGCCATCCGGATCGCCATAGCCAATAATAACGAATATCCGCTCTGGATTGACTTCCGTTCCATCCTTTCGACCATACTCAGCGGAACCAGTGATGTAGCAGATGTCGCCGGGAACCGGCTTTTCATCAAGCCTCATCCGCTTCACGGGTTTGCCGCTGAATGGGTTGAGGGGCACCGAGCGCAAATTTCCACTGGCAACGAGCTCATCCAGTGTTTCGGGAAGCTGGTTAGGATTTTCATGTTCGTATGTCAGCAGTGCGCCCCAGATCCTGTTTGTGTTGTCAACCGCGAGATCATTGGGAGTCCTTGCAGCTTCGATGGCATAGTACTTTCTGACCTCGACAAAGAAGATGCCGACCTGAATCAGTCCGTAGGCAAGGATCAGGGCAGCAAATGTCCCGAGGATCACGGCAAAGTCCCGCCATGTAAAAGTGAACCGTCCCACAGGAAAAGGATGAGCATGGGGGCAAGGATGTTACAGGGGGTCAGAAGCTGCTGGTGCGGGGGCGATCAGCGGGCGTTGTAGGCAATGGTCCATTCAATCAGGATGTATATGCAGTAGACCGAGACCAGGCCCCAGGCGATGGCGAAGCCGATCATGATCTTGCGTGTCAGGCCGCAGGGCAGATGCATGGGGAAGATGATAGTGGATGAGGGTGGAGTTTGGAGGTTGGAGGTGGGAGTTTGGAGAGGCCGCAGGGTGCTGGCCGGGGGCCTAGTCGTCGCACAATTATTGGACCTGGATTGGCAAACTGTATCCATCCCGCAGCAACACTTCCTCAATTGAATCAAACTCAACTTGATACGGGCCAACATATCCATAGCAGGGATGGCTGATTCCACCCCAGGCCATTCGCAGGGAACTGTTGATTTCTGCTGGCAGCTGCAAAGCAAACTCCGGTCCTGCAATCATCTGATTCCAGTTCATGCGCAGCATGCCGCTTCTCTTGCTGTACTGCGAGTCGACATAGCCCAGCAGGAACATCTCTGATTGTGTGGATTGCACATTGCCGGCGGAATCGAGGAAACGAGTCCTGCCAAGCAACAGTGACAATTCACCTGCGTTTGGCAACTCCCCGATCCTAACCTGCCTGACGGGCTTGCCGGTATAGGGATTTACAGGCATTTCCTGCAGGTAGCCACAGTCCACAAGTTGACAAAGTGAGTGTGGATAGCAACTCCCATGCTCGTTGTAGTATTTGTACATTGCCGTGACTACAACAGAGAAATTCTTCTCAGCGAGCATTGCTCTTGCGTCCGCATCCAGACCAGCCGCTTCGCTGTCCTGCGCATGGGCAAGCATTGGTAAGCAGCTAAGCATGGACGCCAGAATCAACACTGGGATAAGCTTCATCAGAAAGCAATGCGTGGAAGTCACGAAACAATGTTACATCAGGCAGTAGTGGAGTTATGGGAATTTCAGGGCATGGCCCTGAGCACCTGCCAGACCATGGATCTGGCCTCCGATTGGTGTACCAAGCAGCCGGTAGAGACGCAGCGTGCCGCTTTTCCAAACTCCAACCTCCAAACTCCAACCTTGTTTGCCAGGCTTACAGCTTGGCCTCCTCCGGATTGGTGATCAGGCGCGCACTGCGGTTCCAGGTCAGGTAGTACCAGCACCACTGGAAGAGCACAAGCACGCGGTTGTCATATTCCACGATGTACATCAGGTGGATGAACAGCCAGGCCAGCCAGCCCGGCATGCCGGTCAGTTTCATGCTGCCAAGGTCGGCCACCGCACTGGCGCGTCCGATGGTTGCCATGCTGCCACGGTCACGGTAGCTGAACTTCCTGCCATTCGTTGCTCGACCCTTCACGCGATCGACGACCAGCCGGCCGGCGAAGGCTGCCTGCTGCATCGCCACCTGCGCCACGCCGGGCAGCGGCCTGCCCTGTGCGTCATCGAGGCTGGCCATGTCGCCAACCACGAAGATGTTCGAATGGCCCGCGATGCTGCAGTCCGGCAGCACCCTGACCCGCCCTGCCCGGTCCAGTTCACAGCCGGTGGCATCACGCAGCGCGGCTCCAAGCGGGGATGCCTTCACGCCCGTGGCCCAGAGGATGTTGGCGGATTCCACGAACTGTTCCTCGCCAGCTTCATTGCGGATCAGTGCCCCACCCTCGCTGACATCCACCGCCTTGTGCTTCAGCAGGATCTCCACGCCGAGCTTCTCCAGCGAACGCTGGGCATTCGCTGACAATTCCTCCGGATATCCCTGCAGCAGGCGCTCCCCGCCCTGCACCAGCAGGATGCGGGAATCGGCCGGTGTGATCGTGCGGAACTCATGGGTCAGGGTGTGGCGTGCGATTTCGGCAATCGCCCCTGCCAGCTCGACACCAGTTGGCCCGCCGCCAGCGACGACGAAGGTCAGCAGGCGGCGGATGCGGTCCGGCACCTGCTCCAGCTCAGCCTGTTCGAAGGCCGCAAGGATGCGGGCCCGGATGCGGGTGGCATCCTCCACGGTCTTCAGTCCGGGGGCGATCGCAGCCCAGCCGTCGTTGCCAAAGTAGCTGGTCTCACTGCCCGGCGCAAGGATCAGGCTGTCGAACTCGATCGCCCCTTCCTTCAGGTTCAGGCGGCTGCGCTCGATGTCAACGCCGGTCACCTCACCAAGCAGGGTGCGCGTATTGCGGTTGCGCTTGAGGATGGCGCGTACCGGGGCGGCGATGTTGGCCGGGGACAGCACGCCGGTGGCGACCTGGTACAGCAGGGGCTGGAACAGGTGGAAGTTGCGCCGGTCGACGATTGTCAGGTCGATGTCTGCATGGCGCAGTGCCTTGGCGGCGTACAGCCCGCCGAAGCCGGCCCCGACGATCACTACCCTGTGCTTACCGTTCTGCATGACGCGCTACTATATCGTGATTTTATTCACGTTATTTCAATTGAGAGCCATTTTCATTTGATTTCCGGAATGCGCGGCCGCAGGCAGAACAAGGTGCTGTCCGTCTCGATGAAGACCTGTCCCAGACCGTCAGTGCTCGGAGCACTGTTGAGCAGGCCGAGTCCGTCCTCGACCCAGACCAGCCGGCCGATTGCATCATAGGCATTCAGGCTGCCACCGCGTACTGAGCCGAACACGTTGCCATGTTCATCACTGCAGATCAGCTGCGCCGTGCCCGTCGGCTGGCTGCGCCACAGCAGCTTGCCCGCTGAGTCGTAGGCGCTGATGGCGCCATCTGGATGGGCCACTGCACAGCCGTTGCCCGGCAGGGCATCGAACATGCGGTCGACATTGAACTGGCTCACCATGTCCCCACCGGTCAGCCCCTTGGCATCCGGGCGGTAGTCGTCAAAGTCGGCCCGCCACAGCAGTTCACCCTGCTGGTTGTAGTAGCGCAGCACCAGCGGGTAGTCGTACAGGGCCAGCGAACCGTCCTCCAGCTCCAGCGTGGAGGAGAAGTAGCCCATCGGATGTTTCGACTTCCAGACCAGTTCGCCCTCCATGTCGGCGACGGAGAGGTAGCCATCCTTGTCAATGTAGACGAGCTGGCGGCTGACGAAGGCCGCGAAACCTGTCAGCCGTTCCGCATGCAGGTCGCGGAACCAGAGCATCTCCCCCTGGCGTGATACGGCCATCACGTTGCCACTGTCGAGGATCAGGAAGATGCGGTCGGCTGCGATGGCGGTGGAACTGAGGTAGTCCCCGGGCGGCATGCTGACTTCCCACTGCAGCTTGCCCGCGGAATCGCGGCAATTCAGCACTTCCGGTGGAGGACCGCCACCGGGGGTATAGCTGCTGTAGCCGGTTCGCAACATGTAGTAGACCTGGCCGTCCGGCGAAGCGAACCACATCAGTCCGTTGTTGTACATGTTGGGGTCGCTGACGGAATAACGTGCGCTGCCGGTGCGCACATCCACCCAGTCCAGCGATGAAGTGGACGATGCGATCAGGATGTTGTCACCGATGTAATCGGCGGTCAGGTCGCGTGAGCTGCCGAGGTGGTAGGACCAGAGCACGTCCGGCCCTTGCCCGTAACCCCCGGTGATGCCGCGCTGGCAGCCCGTGCCTGCAAGCAGCAGGAGGCAGAGCGCAATCAAGGGGGTCAGCCGGTCCACCTATCCATCTTACAGGCAAATCAGAACTCAAGCAGGGTTGCGTTCACCTTCAGCCAGTCGCGCTGGCGGCGCCAGGACGGGCAGTGCTTCTCCACCAGTTGCCAGAAGCGCTTGCCGTGGTTCAGGTGGCGCAGGTGGCAGAGCTCATGCACGATCACATAGTCGACCACATCCGGGCGGCAGAGCATCAGGCGGCGGTTGAGGGTGATCGTGCCGGTGTTGCTGCAGGAACCCCAGCGCGAGCGGTAGTCCTTCAGCACGAGCGTGGTGCCCTGCAGGCCTGTGCGCTCCGACAGCTCCCGCAGGCGGGCGCCGATGTAGGGCATCGCCTCGCGGTCGATCAGACGGTCGATGCCGAGCCGGATGCAGTGCTGCTGCATTTCGGGAGAAGCATTGGCGGGGGCCGGCAGCAGCATCAGTCCATCGTCGGTGACGGATGGTTCGATGCCGGGCTGCAGCTCGACTGTGTAGTCTCGGCCGAGCCAGGGCATGCTGCCGCCCTGCTCCATGTGTACCGGCAGGCGGCCATGCTCGCGGGAGAGCATTTCGTTCTGGCTGCGCAGCACCCAGTCCACGCGGCTGGCGAGGAAACGCTGGCCCTCCTCGTCGGAGATGTGGCTGGGCAGGCGCAGGATCACCCGCCGGTCATGGCGCACCTCAAGCGAGATGCGCCGGCGGCGGGCGCTGCGGACGATTTCGTGCTCCGGCAGTTCGATGAGCCATTCTAGCCTGCTGGGATAATTGATCCGATGGAATGCTGGGGAATCGGCCCGTTTGAGAATGAGCATGCGCTGCACTGGACTGCGGCGCTGGCCGCCGGCAGCGCGCATCCGGATGAGGTGGTGCAGCAGGTGCTGGCCCGCGAGGGCCTCCTGCCGCTGGAGCTGTCCATCGAGGCGGTCTGCAGTGCGACGATGGCTGCCAACACGACGGTGCGTGTGAAGAAGATCGGCATGCCGCGCGAGGCCTGGCAGTGGATGGACCGGCAGGGCTTCGACTGCACGACGGTGCCGCGCAATGACTACCGCCGCGCGCTACTCAGGGTGGCAGCGGACAGTGAGCTGGAACTGCACTGGCAGGGAAGTCCAGAGTACACCGACTGGCGGCGGATGCTGGTGCGCATCGAACAGCGCTTCACGCCGACGCCGCACCTGAAGTTCGTGCTGCCGGACTATGCCAATGAGCGCGAGCCGTTCTGGTACTGGCGGATCCGCCAGCCTGCGGTGTACCGGCAATTGCAGGCGGGCACATTCGGAGTGGACCGGCGGGCACATGAGCGCTTCACGATCGAGCTGCAGTGCAGCGAGGTTGAATTCAGCGAGGCGGCGATCCATGCGGCGGCGCAGATTGGCAACCGCCAGCTGCAGCTCAACGGGCTCGGGCGACTGGACAGTGCCGACGGCCCGCGCGGCTCGGTGTTCTTCCGCACACACCGGGGCCTGCAGCGCGATGCCCTGCGGCTGCTGACGGCCAGCCTGCGGCGCTGCGGCCTGCCCCGTGAGGCGGTGTTCTTCTACGCCAACCGGGAGCGGACCGGGCCGTTCAACATCGCGCGGCGGCTGTACCCGCAGCGGCTCAGGCGGCGCGAGGGCGTGGCCGGCACGGCGATGACGAAGCTCGTTGCCAGCCTGCGCTTCCAGAAGCCGGGGGCGATCTTCTGCTACCAGGCGGTGCCGGGCTTCTGGCACTACGGGAGGGTGATGTCGATCTCAAGCGATGTCGGCGTCGGGCCGGACTGCATGCTCTTGCACTTTTACCGGGAGAGCAGCGTGCACATGACAACGCTGCCGGACTTCCGGCTGGCTGAGCTGCTCTGCCAGCCGGTGGTGACGGACCGCAGCGCCTGGGCGATGGGGATGTTCCAGACGGTTGACAAGATACCGCTGAGTGCTGAGGAGCAACGGGCCGTTGGCGGGGTGGCAGCACCGCTGCGGATAGAGGAGCTGGGCCGGCACGGGCAGGCGCAGGGTGATGCAGCAGCTGAGCTACAGCTGACGGCGCACAGCTTCAGCCGCTACATCGAGATTGACGAGCTGCTCTGCCAGGCGCATGACATCCCGCTCTCGCCGCTGGAATTGGAGGAATAGGATGTCAGCTGTGAAGCTGACAATGGAGCTGCGGTGCAAGTCGCACAATGAGAACGCAGAGGGGTTAACCACAGAGGGCACAGAGAGCACAGAGGGTTTTGGGAGTAGGCAAGAGGCAGAAGGCAGAAGCGGAGTGTAGCTCTAAGAGCTACATGGCCCTGTTGGTCTAAGACCAACACTCCGGTTGTAGATGGCAGGAAGCTGAAAGCAGAGAGCAGAATCAGGATCTGTAGTGGTGGCACCTTGCCGAAGGACGATGGAGCAAAACCATCTCGAATGTAACAAATCTGCACTCCCGCTAATCTGAGCAGTATGAAGTGGCGCTTCTCAATACAGCGGGTGGCCTTTGGCAGCATCCTCGGCTGGGCGATTGCCCTGCCCCTGCTGCCACGGCTTGCGGAGCTGTATGCCACCAGCACCTTTAGCCACTTTGACTACGGGCCATGGAACGTTAGGGTTGACAGCAATCCGGCAGAACTGGTGCTTGCCAACTTCCCGCTGTACATCCTGCTTGCCGTACTGCTCTGGCGGCAACTGCTCAGTCCCGGAATGCAGGTCAGCCAGGTACTCCAGGTTTCAGTTGTGATCTACTACGGCTTCATACTGTTCACAGGTGGTTTCCCATATGCGCCGGGGCTGACCATGACACTGCTGAACGGGCTGATTCTGTCACTGATCTCAGTGCTGGCTTTCTGGGACAGCAATCCCGCGACGGACTATGAACCTGTACAGGAAGCGGAGTGTAGCTCTTAGAGCTACATGGTCCTGTTGGTCTCAGACCAACACTCCGAATCCGTTACCTAACTCACTCTGGACTGTCAGCATTATCATGAAGCACTGGAGCAGCTTTCAGCGCAGCGTGTGGCTGGCCTGTCTGGTCGTCAGCCTGATATGTGCAGCGATGCCACTGATCTGCTGGCTGTTGCTGTACCTCTCAGATCAATACTTCATCCATGTGACACGTGCGTACCTTGGCAGTGGAGTGATGAACGGCTTTGAATTCCAGTTGCTGCCACTGGCAATCGCATTCATGCTGCCCCGGCTCCAGCTGGCGCAATCCGGCTGGCGGTCCCGCTTGCTGCGAGTGGCGATGCTTGCATTGCTGTTCGGGCAGATTGCGCTGCTGAAGTGCCGCATCCAGTATGTGTCGTTTGAATATGCAGGGACGGCGGAAGTGTCGCTGGTGGTGCTGACGGCGCTGGTGCTGGCATTCTGGGATGGACCGGTGCATGCAGCGGGCGAGACATTGCGCGAAGGCCGGATTGTCGGAGTGTAGCTCTAAGAGCTACAAGGCCCTGTTGGTCTCAGACCAACACTACGATTGTAGATGGCAGGAAGCTGAAAGCAGAGAGCAGAAGCAGGGACTGTAACGGCGGCAGCTTGCCGCGGGACAATGGGCAGCGGGCAGAAACGGAGTGTAGCTCTTAGAGCTACAGGGCCTTGTTGGTCAGAGCCCAACACTCCGACATCTGCCTCTTGCCTTCTGCCTTACCTACATCAGGCCTCCTTGCCTGGCTAGCGCCAGACCTCCGCGCCTGGCTTGCGCCAGACCTCCGAATACAATACTTCCCATGGAACTGCTGTCCACGAGGGTCAACACCAACTCTGAGGAATTCAGGGCCAACCGCGAGGCCCAGCTTGCACTCGAGCGCCAGCTCGATGAGCGCATCGCGCAGGTCAAGGAGGGCGGCGGCGAGAAGTACCGCCAGCGACATGAAAGCCAGGGCAAGCTGTTCGTACGCGAACGCCTGGCGCTGCTGCTGGACCCCGGCACGGCCTGGATGGAGCTGTCCACACTGGCCGGCTGGGAGATGTACGACACCTGGCTGCCGAGCGCCGGGATCGTGACAGGCATCGGCGTGGTCAGCGGCGTGACCTGCGTAGTGGTTGCCAACGATGCCACGGTTAAGGGCGGGACCTACCACCCGATGACGGTGAAGAAACACCTGCGCGCCCAGCAGGTGGCGCTGGAAAACCACCTGCCCTGCGTCTACCTCGTCGACAGCGGCGGGGCATTCCTGCCGCTGCAGAGCGAGGTCTTCCCGGACGTGGACGACTTCGGGCGTATTTTCTACAACCAGGCGCAGCTCAGCGCACGAAACATACCGCAGATCAGCGCAGTGCTCGGCAGTTGCACCGCAGGCGGGGCTTACGTACCCGCGATGTCTGACGAGGCGGTGATCACGAAGAACGGCACGATCTTCCTCGCCGGGCCGCCGCTGGTGAAGGCTGCCACCGGTGAGGAGATCAGTGCGCTTGAGCTGGGTGGCGGCGAGGTGCATACGCGCATCAGCGGTGTGGCGGACAGGCTGGCGGATGACGACCCACAGGCGATCCGCATCCTGCGCGAAATCGTTGCCAACCTCAACCGGCCGGACCCGCAGCCGCTGTCACGCATCGCCGCCGAGGAGCCGCGCCATGACCCGGAGGAGCTGTACGGCATCGTGCCGGTGGACCTGAAGAAGCCGTATGATGTGAAGGAAGTGCTGGCGCGCATCGTTGACGGCAGCCGCTTCCATGAGTTCAAGCGCGAATATGGCGACACGCTGATCACGGGCTTCGCACGCATCGAGGGCTGGAATGTCGGCATCCTTGCCAACCAGGGCATCCTGTTCTCGGAAAGCGCGCTGAAGGCCACGCACTTCATCGAGATGTGCTGCATGCGCAAGGTCCCGCTTGTCTTCCTGCAGAACATCACCGGCTACATGGTGGGCAAGGCCGCCGAGCACGGCGGGATCGCCCGCGACGGGGCGAAGATGGTGCATGCCGTTGCCAATGCGCAGGTGCCGAAGTTCACGGTGGTGATCGGCGGCAGCTACGGCGCGGGCAACTACGGGATGTGCGGCCGGGCCTACGGGCCGCGCATGTTGTGGATGTGGCCAAACAGCCGGATCAGCGTGATGGGCGGGGAGCAGGCCGCCGGCGTGCTGGCCCAGGTCAAGCAGGAGCAGAATGAGCGGCGCGGCGAAGCGCTGATGACAGCGGAGGAGGAGCAGGCCTTCAAGCAGCCTGTGCTGGACACCTACGAGCGTGAAGGCAACCCCTACTACTCCACCGCCAGGCTCTGGGACGACGGCATCATCCGCCTGCGAGACACGAGGAAGATGCTGGCGCTGGGTATCGCAGCCTCACTGCATGCCCCGATGGATGAGATGAAGTTCGGCGTGGTGAGGATGTAGCGTCAGGTTACTGGGACCGGGGACCAAGGATCAGGTTGCAAGGTGCAGTAATCTCAGCTTAGGATGTTCGTCATTCAGTATGAACAACATCGGAAAGATCTTGACTGCATTGATTGAGTCTATTTCTCGTGGAGAAGTATCCCAACTCAATTCGTTCATTGCTAATGGAGCTAGTCCGGATCTTGGTTTGGACCAGGATCAATCGCTACTTCAAACTGCTGTCTATCACCACAACGTCAAGGCTACTGAGCTACTTCTGCAGCACAATGCAATTTGCTGGGACAAGCTGGAATACAGCAATCTTAACGTCCTCGCTTCTGCTGCTTTTAATGGCTATCCAGACATTGTCGAAATGCTACTGGCACATGGAGTGCCAGTTGATGCCCATTGGTGCTTTAGCACAACCGCATTGCACGAATCATGCATGCTGAGATGTGGTCATGACTGTCCAGCCTGGGACATGCCGGAAAAATTCAGATCCGAGAATGAGATTGAAAGATTCCTTGGAACGGCCCGAATCCTGATAGAAGCAGGTGCTGACGTCAACGCAGTCAGCAGGGACTGGCCGGGGCCAGATGTTAACTTTACTCCTCTTCATTTTGCTGTTGAAGCGGAATGTATGAAATTGGTAACCCTGCTCGTATCGAGGGGTGCCAACACTGCCTTAAGGAGCTTGGATGGATATACTCCCATTGATCTTGCAAAGGAAATGAATGCAGTAGAGAATGCCAGTTTTCTTGAGGGTCAAAGCAATATCAGTTAAATTGCCACTCGACTGATCAATGCCGTCGGACATTCCGGGTGGGCATTCGGGCAGACAGCAAGAAGCTTGCTTTGAGCTGTGCTGCAGACCGACGAATCCTTGGATGAGGAGGCAGATCACATAGGGAGGGAATGGAGAACAGGCTGGCGGCTATTGAGGATGTAGGATCTGGTTTGTAGGGTCTAGCGGAATAAAAAAGTATCCGCCTCGCGAAACGCCCTGCCCTGTTGCCACTGCTCTCGTGCTGGCGTCGCCGGGCGACGCCGGTCCTGAATTTCCTGGAAATCTCTGAGCTCTCTGTGGCTCTGTGGTTGAAATCCACGAGTGGGATTGTCAAGCGGGCCGCTGGCGAGCAAACCCGAAACCCGAAACCGGACACCCGAAACCCATTGTGCGGCGTGCGCCGCCGTACCGCGCCTGGCTCGCGCCAGACCTCCGCTTGTACGCAAGCCAAGTTGCGCAGCTCCCCCGCTTCCTGCTTCCTCCACCCCGGCTCAAGCCGGAGCTCCCACCTGCTATCTTCTTCCCCATGTACACACCTGAAGCGTTGCTGGACATCATGGAGCGGGTCCAGCATGGCAACAAGAACATCCTCGAGCACTGCCGCCGGTTCAGCCATGACGAGCTGCACCGCCGCCTGCCCGGTTTCGGCTTCCCCTCGGTGCAGGGCCAGCTGTTCCACATGATCAATGCCGAGCAATACTGGCTGATGGTGCTGACCGGGCGCTTCGCCGACGGTGAGACATTCACGGATCAGGAGAAGTACGACTGGACTATTGCCAACTTCTCCGACATCAACGCGCTGGAGGATTACCGACAGCGGGTGTACGCCGTGACAGTGGACTACATCAGGGGGATGACGCCGGAGGAGCTAGTCCGGCCGCGCGAGGTGTTCTGCGACCCCGGCGTGAAGGAGATCCAGATCCCGGTGCATGTGCTGATGCGGGTGGCAACGCATTACTTCCACCACCGCGGCACGCTGGCCGCGATGTGCCGCATACTGGAGCATCCGGTGCCGGAAGCCTACGCCTTCCTGGACTACCCGCTGCATGAGCAGCCGCCGTTCACGGAGCACCAGGAGTAGGGAATAGCCTGAATAGTGCGAATAGTTTAAGTAGTGCGAATAGTCTGGATATTTTGAACAGTGAAGATAGTCTGCGTTGTTGCAGAAATGACAACTCACTGCCAACACTATTGGAACTGTTAAACTATTCAGACTGCTCTTCACGCCTGTCGCATGATGAAGGTCACATGATGCGGCAAGCGCGTCAGCTGGATGTCAATCACCGTGGTGCGGTGCGGTTCGATCCACTTCAGCAGGTCGGACGAGACTATCTTCATGCGCAGCGGAATGAACAGCACGCGCTGGGTCAGCGGGTCGATGGCATCGATCTCGAGCGTGGCACCCTTGATGGCTTCGATCTGTGACTTCCAGTCTGACCCGTCCCACTTCCGTGAGCGCAGGTAGAAGTTGACACAGTTGGGCGTATGCTCGTTGCGGTGCTTGTCCTCGAACAGCCTGTTGATCAGCTGATCAGGAGAACTGTCGCCTCCGTACGAGTTGAAGTAGACACTGAAGTTGTTGACAGGCATGCCAAACTGGTCGGTGACCCGGATCACCAGCTGCGAGTGCGCATCGTACTGGCCCTCAGGATTGCTGACCGCATTGCGGATCGCCCGGTAGACGCCTGCCAGCAGGCCCTTTGAGTGTTCCTCGTGGGATACCCTTTCATAGGTCCTTGCCGTGGTGGCATCAAACTCCGCGATCCTGTCTGCGTAATTGTCAGGGGTGGCAGCCAATGCGCTGCGGATCAGTGACAGGACATCCTCACGATTGTCATCTCCGCTGACAATTGCCCCCTTGCGGTCCTTGTCCGAGTGGTTCGTCGCATAGGGAATGGCGAAGGGAATCAGGTGCCGCGCCACCCCGGTTGTGCGCCGGCTGGGACGGACCTGCCTTGCACCCGGCTTGGAATCCAGCTTGACTTCGTAGAAGCTGTCACTCTCCTTCGACACTGTGCTGCTGCGCGTATGCGTGATCGACAGCTGACTTGTCTTGCCGGCATAGTCCGCAGCCCTGTGCCAGTCTATCCTGTCGGAATCAGTGGTCGAACCGATAACCAGGTAGTTGAAGTTCAGGTTGCTGGCCGACACTCGCACCACGCCGTCGGAACCGTCCTCGCGGCCGTAGCGTACCGGGATCAGGAAGTACTCCGGCGGAACCTGGCTGCCAACAAGGCAGAACTCCATCACACTATAGTCCTTCAGCATGTGCTGACCGTCCTGCAGGAAATGCAGGTGCAGGTCGATCGCCCAGCTGGATGCCAGTTCAAGCCCACGGAGCACGGCAAGGCCGGTCTGTGTCCCCTGGAAGATGTCGCGGCCGAACCTGGCAACCTGGGAACTGCCGACATGTGCCCAGCCGCTGCCGAAATTGGCTCCCGCAAGGTGAACCAGGTGCCGGACCGGGCAGTTGCCGGGCTTTGTATAGCGCCTGATCCAGTTGCGCGTGACCAGTGCGCCGGTACTGTGGATGATCACGTCAAAACCTGACTCCAGCAGCTCCGGGTGATCCCGGTGCAGCACGCGATCCATCGCGAGGGAGACGTCCTCCAGGCTGACACCGTCGTCTAGCGAGATGTACCTGCTCAGGTTGACGGAAACGATGTTCGCATCGAGCTTCTGCAGGTCGTTGACCAAACGCCCGTAGATCCTGCGCAAAGAACGAGCATCATAGCTATCCCCGGGCGCTGTCCGTCCCTCACTGCTGTAGCCGTGAATCAATACTACCGGTAACGCCATAATGGTCCCTCCTGTGGAAGGTCATAAAAGCTGCACCGCAAAGTCCTGTGTGACAAACTGCGGATGAAACAATGATTCAGTATCGGGCTGATGTTACCACAGCTGCTAAGCATGGTTGCCAGGATAAACCCAGCGTAATCTGAGTTGGTATACAGAAGCAAGGAGCCAGACCACACACGCTGCTTAGCTGGCTCATAGCTCACTCTTCATTGTTCATTGCTCACATGCTATACTAAACGCATGTTTACATCAGAAGATCTGAAGCGCTACCACGAAATGGCGCATGACGGCCTGAGGCGGATGATGGAGCATGTGCTCACGCTGCCGCAGGAGAAGTTCCGCCAGCCGCTGGAGGGTTTCGCCGCGCCATCGGTGCGGGCCCAGCTCTGCCACATGCTGGATGTGGAGGCCTTCTGGGTCAAGGCGATCCAGGGTGGCGGAGAAGACCATGACTGGGAACATGCGGACGACCTGCAGAGCCCGCCGGAGCTGGAGGCCTACAGGATGGAAGTGGCGGCCGCCACCCGGCGCTGGCTGGAAAGCGAGAGTGAGGAATCGCTGAACAGCGAGCGCGAGGTGAATGACAACGGCTGGTTCAACAGTGGGATTCCCGCCGAGATGCTGCTGCACCTGATGACACATGCCTACCACCACAAGGGCCAGATCGTGGCCATGTGCCGCCAGCTCGGACATCCCGCGCCGATGACGGACATGGTGTGGATCGGGTTGCAGATTGGCGAGGGGGAAGAGAGGCAGTAGGAGTAGTAGGAATAGTTTTGATAGTCTGAATAGTAGAAAGCGCTGAGGTTGAATTGTGAACATGTGGTTCGATCGAAAAATGGCAACCGTTCCATCCATAGCCGTTTTCGCTCGTCTCTTTTCACACTATTGAAACTACCCAAACTCTCCGCACTATTGCCAGACTTTCGTCTGGTCTGGGTAGTGTGGATAGTATTGATAGTCTGAATAGTAGAAAGCGCTGAGGTTGAATTGTGAACATGTGGTTCGATCGAAAAATGGCAACCGTTCCCTTAGTGATGGATTGACATTTCAGTGAAGCCAACAGGCCTCGTGGCAATTCACTATTCAAACAATTTATACTACCCAAACTACCAGCATTATTGCCAGACTGACATCTGGTCTGGTTAGTGTGAATAGTATTAATAGTCTGAATAGTACTTATGTTTCAGCCGAGACGAGATTGCGGGCTGCTCGCGATATGGTTTCCACTATCAAAACTACTTGTACTTTTTCAAACTATACATACTCTCCTTCCCATGTCCCAGCATGTCCCTGTCGCAAAGCAGAAAATGGGTTACAGCAATCGCTTACGGGTGTATTATCCCGGTGAGATACATTCTCAAGGAGCTCTACGATGTACGTAGTACGAAACACATTCATTGCCAAGCCCGGCCACGGCTCGAAGCTGGCCAACCTGATGAGCCGCGTGTTCGCGGACAAGGACAACTACCGCGTGATGACGGACTTCGTCTCCGACTTCAACACGGTCGTGATGGAAAGCACCCATGAGTCACTTGCTGACTATGAGCAGACCATGCAGGACTACGCTGAGGGCAAGGTCACGCTCGACCCGGCGCTGGCCGATGAAATGAAGGCCTACACCAGCCTGTGGAAGACCGGCAAGCGTGAGGTCTTCAAGGTCGTCAAGGGCTAAGCCAGAAGCAGTAAGCTGAAAGCAGAGAGCAGGCTCAGGCAATGATTATGCCGGGTCTGCTTTCTGCTATCTGCTCTCTGCTATCTTTGGGAGCATGGTTTCACCGGCTGATTTCATCGACTTCCACCAACGGACCCATACAGGCCTGGTCACATACCTCGAGCACTGCCGCGCATTGGCAACGGAGCAGTTCGTACAGTCACTCGAGGGCTTCGGCATCCCGAGCCTGCAGCAGCAGTTCAACCATGTGATCGGGGCTGAACGGTACTGGTCGAGTGTGATCCGTGGTGAATACCGCCACGAAAAGTTCGATGCCAGTGAGGATGAGCGGAACCAGACCACGATCGACGGTCTGCTGGGCTGGCGCGCGGAAGTGGCAGAGAAGACTGTGGCAATGCTGCAGAATGCTGACGATCAATGGCTGGCAACTCCGGCGATGTTCATGGCCTGGCCCGGAAAGGAGCGTGAGCTACAGCCACGCCATGTGATGATGCGGATCATCACGCACAACTTCCAGCACCGCGGGCAGATCGCCGCGATGTGCCGCCTGCATGGC
Organism: bacterium; assembly: GCA_020440645.1. Taxonomy (GTDB): domain Bacteria; phylum 4484-113; class 4484-113; order 4484-113; family JAFGCY01; genus JAHEFU01. The sequence goes on from JAGRNR010000030.1 coordinate 16,811, forward strand.
CACCCGGTTCCGCAGGGGCTGGACTTCCCGCTGGATTAGTGGTCAGTGGTCAGTGGTCAGTAGGCATCTGGGGAGATGCGTTGCGAAGGCAAAGCCGCAGCTGCGCAATCTCTGTGCATCGATCACCAAAGCCAGCGAAGCTGCGCTTCGCGGCTCCAACCTGCACCCTGCAACCTGAAACCTGCAAGCTCAGTATGGATCCTTCTGGATCGTAACATGCCAGTGCTGGGGCTGGGACGCGTTGCCATACTGACCCGGTGGCTTGCTCCAGTAGCGCAGCATCAGCCTGTAATCCCCGCTCGGGTCCTCCCAGCTGTTGTCAAGCAGGCCTGTCATCGCGAAGTGCTCCATCGTGCGTCCGCCCCGTGACTTCCAGCCGGCGGCCACCAGCTGCTGGTCCGTCAGCTGCAGCAGCTGCTCAGGCGGGTCCGGGTGGTTGAAATGGATCTGCCAGAGGGTCTCTTCGCGGCGGTATGCCGTCTTCCCTGTATGTTCGCCAACCTTGAGCACGGCACCCTTGACACTGCGGATGTCAGGGTCAAAGTGGATGTCCGTCGCCGCACTGTCAACCACGAAGCCAAGCTGGGGCCAGTCCGGCGGAACATTGGTCTCGCCGGAGGCGGTCTTCATGCTGATCCGGCTGAACATGGCGATCATGAATGCCACCGTGAACAGGAAAAGAGCCGTCAGTCCGACCCACTTGAACCAGTCCCCGCGGTGGTAGCCGATGTGGCTGTAATCATCCATACCCGCAGTTTATACCCACTCCAGTCATCTGCAAGCAGCTGGCAGTTACCTAAAGATCCTTGTCTCCGCTGAAGTGCTTCTCCTTCTCACGCGCCATCACCAGCATGCGCAGCATCTTCTGCTCCATGCTTTCGTCCCAGAGGAAGCGCTCGCGGATGCCGGGGAGGATGTCCTCGCGGAATTCCATGATCTGCGGCACCATCTGCAGGCTGTCAACATACATGGAGACGTCCAGCCGTGTCGCGGTACCCCGCAGCAGCTTGAGCATCAGGTTGACCCGGCGCCAGGATTCCTGGTGCATCGAGAAGTCCCGGTGGACTGTGAGGTACTCATATGCCCGTTCCAGCGGCTCCGTGTATCCGTTCACATAAGCCCAGCGGCAGACTGCCAGCCAGAGTTCCGGGCCTCGCTCCAGCAGCTGCGGATCATTGATGATGCGGTGGAATTCATCGAGGCTGAGCGGGCAGTCGCAGTCATCGCCGGCATTCGTCTTCAACTGGAGAAGTGTCAGCAGGCGTTCGTGGTTTCCTAGCGGCGTTGCCAAGGGGATCTCCAGCTCCAGGCTGAGGCTGCGAACCGAGCGGCAGTCCCACTGTCCATCGCGCTCAAACTTCATGAAGAGCAGCAGGAACCGCAGGTAGCAGCGCAGGATTTCCAGCTTCTCAGCCGGCATCTCCTGCTGCGACTGCGAATACAGCAATTTCTCGACTTCAGTGCAGGCTTCGTTGAAATCTCCGCGCGCATACAGGTCGAACACATGCAGGGTTTCCCCCCTGATCTCCTGTGTGATCTCCTGATAGCGTCTGTCGAGCATGATGACTGGTCACCGGCTTTCATTCCCGCCGGCATATCCAATTATGTCATCAAGATCACAAAATTACAGATGTCCCCGGCCAAGGATCTGGCCCGTTTTCTTCTCGAGCCGGATGGTGTAGCCGTCCCTTGCAGCTATGTCATACCGCTTCTGGACTTCCAGCTCCAGCTCCCCATCCCATAGGCCGGCTTGCTCAATCGCAGGCAGCATGACCTGCCTGAACTCCTCAATCTGCGGAACCATCCGCATCAGGCGGATGTATTCCTCCACGTCCCGCCGCGTTGTACGGCCCGTGTAAAGCTGGAGGAGCAGGTTCAGGCGCTGCCAGGATTCCTGTGGCATCACCTTGCCCGGGGCAATCGTGACACTCTCAAAAGAAGTCTCTAGCAGGTCCTGGAATCCATTCCTGTATGCATACAGGCCAACGGAATCCCAGAGGTTGGGGCTGAGATCCAGCAGTTGTGGATGGCTGAGCATCTCCTCGAACTCCTCCCGGCCCAGGAGCATCCCGCACTCATCATTGACAAGTACTCGAAGCTGCAGCAGGGAGCTGATGCGCTGATGGTTACCAAGCACGGTCTCACAGGGAACCTCCAGGCGTGCAATCACTGATTCGAGGATTTCGCAGTCCCAGGCATGCTCATCGTACTGGCGCATGGCGACATGCATCAGGAGCAGGTAGCAACCCTGTACTTCACGCCGGTCAATGTCCAGGGCAGCAAGCCTTTCAGCGGACATCAGGCCTTCAACCACTGCAAGGGCTGCCTTGTACTCTCCCCTGCTGTAGTGGTGGTACAGCGGTCTCGATAGCTCACGTAACTCGTCAATAATCAGCTTGTGTGTTGTGCTGATCACGCGAATATATAAACACTCACCTGCCCAGATTGATAGTGGTTTGCCGAATTTTTAACATTATTATTGGGGTACAAAATGCAGCATGTAAGCTGGAAACATTCCTGATCCATGACTGGGACTGGAGTTGCGGGTATCAGATTTAGGATGAATACCTGATCCGGCGGCAAACCCGGATATTGGTATCTCCATAGACTGGAGGAACCATGAAAACGCTGTCTAGTTGCGCAATGGTCATGATGGCAATCCTGCTCATTTCCTGTTCCACCGGGACTGGACCTTCAGGCATCGGGGATTACCAGCCCACCGCCGGCCCAGCCGAGGGCCACAGCATCCCCTTCCCCGCCGCACAAATCGAAGGCCCGCGGGCGGCGAACATTGCAACTGCTGATGATTACACACTGCTGCTGGACCAGATCCTCGATGGCAGCGGAGCCAGCCATGACAGCGCCGGCCTGCGGCTCGAGAACAGTGGCAATCCCGCCTGGGCGATGTACATGGTGGCTGGCTATGACGGGGACATGTTCCCGGTATCGGCCCATGTCGAAGTTGCCAGCGGCAACGGCAGTTACCTGGTGGGCTTCACTGATTACGACAGCAACCGCTGGACCTGGGCCGGTCCGTTCACTGGGAACGCAGAGATTGATGTGCCGCTGCAGGCAGGGGTGAACCACGGGCGGCGCTTGGTTTCGGAATATGGCAACAGCTTCCTCGCGGTGGTGGCGGATGAGCCCGGAGAACTCGTCATTTCAGACATATTCCTGGACGTGTTCGGCGGCAGCACTGCACCCCTGCCCCCGACCCAGATTGACCATGTCGATGACACGGACAGCATCATCCTCAGCTGGTATCCCAGTCCGGACGAGGGGCGCCCTGACTTCCGCGGCTACCTGCTGGAGCGGGCCCCGTTCAACTCCGGCAGCTACAGCGAGATTGCCAGGACTGATCCCGGAGAATGCAGCTACGACGACTCTGATGTGGTCCCGCTGTCAATCTACCGCTACCGCCTGCGGGCCTTCGACAGCGCCAATAACAGGAGCCTCGCCTCCTATGATTTCAACGCCAGCTGCGGCAGTGGATCAAATGAAGTGGTGGCTGTGCTGAAGATGGCTGCTGGTCCACTGCTCGGTCCGGCGGATGTCGACATCGACCTGTCCGGCAGCTACGTGACAGGTGGTGGCTCGATCGACAACTATGAGGTATTCATCAAGGGTTACCCGGACCTGACGGGGCCCTCAAGCAAGTACTCAATCAACCTGCAGCCAGGCTGCTACCAGGTGGTCTGCGTAGTCCACAGCGGGGCACTCAACGACCTCGCAGTCGGTTATGTGCGGGTGCTGCCACAGTGGCAGGAACAGTCCGTGCTGGTTGACGACATGCAGGGCAACATGGGCACCATGCTGTACTCGCGCAGTGGCCGCCTGCCCGACGGCAGCCTGGTGCACGCCGGATATGACAGTGCGCTAGGCGTCGTTGCGGTCTGGACGGAGACTCCGGCCGGGCTGCGCTACCACGCGTTCTTCGCCGGGGATAATCCGGTGGACTACAGCTGCGAACCGGTGCTGGTCAACGGCGTGCTGCACTTCGGGTTTGCCAGTTCCGGGGCGGTGCAGATCATCTCCGTAGATGAGGGTGGAAGCAGCAGGCTGCTGCAGAACATCGGTGCGATTGACAACCAGTTCTGCCTGGTGGCGGATGCGAGCGACCGCCTTGGGATCTTCCGCCAGATCGACAATGGAGGCAACTTCGACCTCGTCTATTCCCTTGTGGAGTCCATATCAAACTATGACACCGTACTGGCCAGCGTAGCGGGTGGAGTGAGGGGAGTAGATGCAATCTGGAACCCCAGCATCGGGGCATTTGACATCTGCTATGGCAACAACATCGCATTGCTGTTCGAGCAGTGGGAACCGCTGGGCGGGCATATCGCCGGCGGTGGGTTGTACAACTTCAAGGTGCTGGGAGTTGACCTGGAGCAGGATCCGGCCAGCCAGCGCAGTGTGATGCTGACAACGCTCGACGTGGCACCGTTTGAAGCCTGGTACCTGTACCAGAACGAAAGCGGCTTCTGGTCACTCCCGGAGAAGCCGGATGAGGGGCTGAAGGCCACGCCGGACGGCGACCTGGCCGTGACCGCGGACGATGCATATGTGCTGCTGCAACTGAAGGACGGCGCTGACGACTATCGCCGTTACTACAGGCGAGACAGCGGTAACTGGCCGCTACTGTCCGAGGAGCTAATCTCGACACCCGTTGAATCCGGCCTGAGCCTGCTGCCAAATGGAGGTGGCGACAGCAAGGCAGCACTGCCGTTGAAGGACGGGACCTGCACGGTGATGGACTTTCCATCCAGTGGCAACCCGGCGGTGGATTACGTGATCGGCAAGTCCGCGGACGGTTTCCGCGGAGAAATGCATGCGGCCAGCGGAGTGGATGGCCTGCAGGTTGTCTGGCTGAACGAGGCTTACGGCGAACTGGAACACTACGGCAGCCCTGATGGCAATGACTGGGCTGACAGCGCGCCTGGCATCGGGGGGGTGACTGACATAGACCTGGCCAGCACCTCCGGCGGCGAAGTTTACCTGTCATACATTGATGTCAACAGCACGGAACTTGCCTACTGGAATGGAACGGCCTGGGTGCTGCAGAAGAACTACCCCGGCATCGCCGGCTACCGTCCCAGCCTGATGAGCCAGCCCACGAACGAGCTGATGTACTGGTACGTGCACTTGCAGCCCGCCAACGCAATGCGCTTTGTGGAAGGCAACCAGGCAAATGCGTTCACCTTTGTCTCCTTCAACCCGACCGAAAACACCTACATGGGTACGGTGATTGACGGAGGATTCAGCTTCGTTGGCATCAAGCCGCGCTGGATCTGCCTCGTCGGCACCAGCCTTGTCAATTCAGACCTGGCCTTCTACGACTACAACAACATGAATCCGACTGATCTCGGCATCCACCAGAACAGCAACAGCCAGGTCAAGGTCTATGGCCGCACGATTGACAGCTGCCTGTTTGACAGTTCAGACGGCGAGCGGCAATGTGCCTGGCTGACGAATGCTTCCGGGCTGATGGACAGCGTGCGCATGGCCCCACCGCCGCTGGCGAATGGCCTTGCACCGACTGTGGTGCCGATTGCCGATCCCTTCGAGGCCCTGATCCAGACCGGCATCCGCCTGCGCTCCGTCAATATGTCTGAGGCGAAGGGGCGGACCGCCCTTGCGCTGGACTGCGGGCTACTGGGTTATGACAACAAGCTGTTCTGGAGCGACTTCGGCTCATTCACGGAACTGCCGCTGCCGGCACAACTCAGCTCATCACATGGAGCATGGGTGATGTCTCCGGAGATCGTGGTTGGCATGGATGGCCGCTGGCACATCATCTATGTCGACCTGCGCAACGGGGAAGTACGATCGATCAGCACCGTCTAGCCTGACAGCTGGGCGTTTGCCTGCTCTATCCTGCTCCGCACTTCGGCCAGCCTGAGTTCGATTGCAGCCGTCCAGTTGCCGCGTTCCCTTAGCCTCGGCTGGAAGACATTGATGAATTCCACAAGCTGTCCCAGCAGGGTGAACAGGCTGAGGTAATGCAGGATCTCATGTTCCTGCAGTTCACCGCTGACCGAGCGATGCATCAGGTTGATTCGTTGCCAGATTGCTACGGTGTACTTCTCGGTTGGATTCTGCAGGGCAAACTCAAGTGCCATGGATAGGGGTTGCCGGTACGCATTGCAAAAGGCCCAGACACTGATGTCATGCCAGAAGCGAATCGTGCGTGCCTCATGTGGCACCTGTCCATACATTTCGAAGAAATCGACTTCGCTGACCGCTTCTCCGCCCAGTCCTTCGGCAATCGTCAGGCAGCGCAGCAGCATGGATTTTCTCTCGGCTTCCCCGAGGGCCGTTTCCGCCGGTTTCCGCAGTAGTCCGATGAAGTGCAAGTGATGCGGTAGATACCTCTCGCCTGAATAATCGAGATCAGAAAACTGGAAGGTGCCGCGAGAGAACAGCAACTGGTATCGGACCACCTCTCGCCTGGCGGGATCAATCTCCATTGATTCCAGCCGGACCAGTGCCCTATCCACGGATTCAAGCGCAGCCCCGAAATCTCCGGCATTGGCCATCCGCTGAGCCTCACCGATCAGCTCGATCATCAAGTCCCTGACTAAGTCATCAGTAAATGGCATGTGTTTTTCCAGGCAGGGCCCGCGTCTGCCAGACCAAGCATATGTTATCCCAGTCAAGCCGGACCCGCATCAGCTAAACTCTGGGCCTGCACTCGATCACCGAAAAACTTCCCGGACTGGCTGCCGCCGGCCTGATCGGCTGGCTGGCAATCATTGCGAGCCGCCTGCTCGAACAGTCCACCGGACTGCTGGTGGAAGCGATGGTGATCGGAATCATGCTCGGTATCATCATTGGCAACACAGCCGGTGTGCACGACCTGCTGAAACCGGGCGTGGCCTTCGGGGGTAAGCAGTTCCTCGAGGCCGCAGTGGTGATCGTTGGCTTCCGCATGAACTTCATGGACCTGGCCGGGATTGGCCTGCCGGTGCTGCTGGCGGTGTTGCTGACCGTTCCGGGCACCCTGATGCTGGCCATCATGCTCGGGAGGATCTTCGGCCTGAAGAACAACCTGCCCCTCCTGCTTGGCGTTGGCACCGCGATCTGCGGCAGCAGTGCGATCGCAGCCGTCAGCCCTGTCATCAAGGCCAGCCGAGAGGAAAGTGCGGTCAGTATCTCCGCCATCAACATCCTCAGTGCGATCGGAGTGCTCGTGTTCACCTGGCTGAGCTACATCGTGCCCCTGGGGGACACAGCCTACGGCGTCTGGAGTGGACTGTCCATGCAGGCCGTGCCAACGGCGATCGCCGCTGCAGGCGCACGCGGGGCGGAAGCGCTCGAAACCGGGACCCTGGTGAAGATGGCGCGCGTGGCAATGCTTGTCCCGGTCAGCATCGTGATCAGCATGCTGGCCAGCCGGGCTGCTGGAGCAGCGAGTGAAAAGGCCAGGAAGGTCAGCATGCCGCTGTTCATCGTGCTGTTCCTTGTGGCGGGCATCATCCGCTCACTGGGGCTCGTGCCGGAAACCGGTCTGTCCATGCTCAGCTGGCTGTCATCAACGATGCTCGTGATTGCAATGACCGCGATCGGCATGAGCGTTAATTTCGCCGCACTGAGGAAGAGTGCCGGAACCGCCATGGGAAAAGGCGCATTTCTTTTCCTTATCCTGTCTGTGGTTTCCTATTTCTGGTGCCTGTTCTTCCTCGGACACTGATTCCCGCGATTTCTTCCATCCACAACTTATCCACAGGGCTTCCCTTTGCGACAATAGTTAAGCATGGCTGAGGGCGGAAAGCATGTGGTGTTCGGAGCGAACGGGCCAGTCGGTTCGGAGCTCGTGCGCATCCTCGCGGACAAGGGCCATAACGTTGTAGCCGCCTCACGGCGCGGTGGCTTCAAGGTCCCGGCCGGGGCCAAGGCCGTCGTCGGCGATGCTTCCCGCACGGAGGACACCTACAGGCTCTGCATGGGCAGCGAGGTTGTGTACTGTTGTGTCGGCATCGACTACACGAAGTGGAGTGACAGCTGGCCAGGGATCGTCAGCGGCCTGATTGAGGGTGTCAGCAATGCCGGCAGCAGGCTGGTGTTCGCGGACAACCTGTACAGCTACGGCCCGGTCACGGAGCCGATGCAGGAAGACCTGCCGCTCACCACATATGGTGAAAAGCCGGCCCTGCGAGCCAAGCTGGTACGCAACCTGCTCAGGGCCCATGAAAGCGGCCGCTGCCCGACCGTGATCGTCAAGGCATCAGACTTCTATGGCCCGGGTGTGCGCAATGCGATGCTCGGCGAGCGCGTATTCCCGAATGCGCTGGTCGGCAAGCCCGCCCAGATGATCGGCGACATCAGCAAGCGCCATTCCTACACCTATGCCCCGGATTTCGCGCGGGCCCTGGCATTGGTCGCTGCCGAACGCAGTGCCTTCGGCAAGATCTGGAACTGCCCGAGTGCCCCGGCGCTGTCAACCGAGGAAGTGCTGGCCCTGGTTTACCGGGAGGCCGGCACCGAGCTGCGCATCCAGACGATGCCGCGCCTAATGCTGAACATCATGGCGAACTTCAACCCGATGATCAAGTCAGTGAAGGAAATGATGTACCAGTTTGACCACGACTTCCTGGTTGACGACAGCCGCTTCCGCGAGAAGTTCCAGCTTAAGCCGACTCCGCTGCTGGAGGGAATCCGGGCCACGCTTGACTGGTACCGGCACCAGGCTGATGGCAACGGAAATGGCAATGGCAGCGGAAAGCCAGCTGATGCGGTCAGCGAGGAAACACCGAAACAGTCCTGATCTACTGCCAGCAACCTAGCCTTTCCAGAGAAGCAGTACCGCACCTACGACAAGCAGCAGGCTCGGCAGCCAGCGTGTACGGGTCTGCTCACCGAACCACAGTCCGCCCATGCCGACGGCGATGAACACACTGAGCTGGGTGACGGGCTCGACCACACTGGGCTTCAGGTCGCGCAGGGCCAACAGCAGCATCACATAGGCACCCATGCCGGAGACGGCACCGACCCAGGCGATCTTTGTGCGCTCGCGGTGCAGGCTCATCACATCGGACAGGCGGCCGCGGAACAGCAGGATCGCAGCACCGATCAGCACAGCCGGCAGGTTGTCAAGGAAGGCATAGGCCACGGGCGGCGCGATGTTGGCCACGCTCTTGTCGATCAGGCGCCCGGTTGCGAGGCCGAAGGCGTAGACCAGCATTCCCCAGGCACCGGGCTGGCGCACGACCAGCAGCGGGTTGAGTGATTTGTGCCAGTCCGCGCCCGGCTTGAGGTTGAGCAGCACAACCCCGAGCATCACCACAAGGATGCCGCCCAGTGGCACAAGACCGAAGCTGGCGGTGCCGAACACGATGTCCAGCAGGTAGAGGAACAGGAATGCCGTGGCGTAGAGTGGTGTCAAATAGCTGACCTCACCGACGCTCATGGCATAGACGTAGGTATGGAAGGACAGCGCGTAGATCAGGCCGCTGGCGACGCAGGGCAGGATCCAGATATGGATGTCAGCGAAGTACAACGGATTGGTGCTGGCCTGCCAGATGATGACAGGCAGCAGCAGCAGGATGCCGATGCCGAAGTAGAGCGTGGTGGCAGCAATGCTGGAGCGTCCCTGCCCGAGCGCCTTGACCAGCGGCCGCTCGAAGCCGAGGCCGATGATGCGCAGCACGAGGGCAATGATGGAGAAGGACACGCAGGGAGAGTTTAGCGTGAGAGGTAGAGGAGAACTCAGAGAACCTAACCACAGAGACCACGGAGTGCGCAGAGATTTATTTATTTGACTTTAATAATACTTGATGTTAGTTTAGTGGTATGAATGAAACATCCTTGCAGGACCAAACTTCAAAAGCTGTTATTGGCGCGGCAATAGAAGTGCACAGGCATCTGGGACCAGGACTGCTGGAAAGCACTTATGAAAGTTGCCTGATTCATGAACTGGCATTGAGAAACATGGATTATGAAGCCCAGGTCCGGCTACCGGTCAAGTACAAGGAACATGTCGTTGACAGTGCGCTGAAGATTGACCTGATTGTCAACAAGAACCTCATCGTTGAACTGAAATCCGTAGACTCAATCAATGAAGTCCACAAAGCCCAACTACTAACTTATCTGAAATTGTCAGGTTTACGTACAGGCCTTGTAATCAATTTCAACGTGAAACTGCTCAAGCACGGAATTCTTCGAATGGTTAACTGATACGCGATCTTCGGTATGTTCGCTCATATTAAAACTTGCCAGATTCACATATTGAGTTCCTCCGTGGTCTCTGTGAACTCTGTGTTTAGGACTTTGTGCTCTTTTCCTTCTCCCACCATCTCAATTCCGCTTCGATCCACTTCCTGCACAGCATGTACTTCTCTTTCAGCTCCTCCGCATCCTTCACGAAGTACAGCGTTTCAAGCCGTGCATGCACATCCGCCGGCAGGTGGTGGTGCAGGTAGCGCGAGCCCCAGTCATAGCGCGCCGGGTCGTAACGGATGCGCAGCAGGCGCATCAGCGTTGCCAGTACCATCTGGTTGTAGAAGTTCAGCGCATCTATCGGGTTGCCGCGTTGCAGTTCCTTATCCGGCAGGTGGCGGTACAGGCGGAAATGCTCCGCAACATATGGCACACGGGCCCGGGCCTTTGCGACCTGTTCATCCATGTTGATATGCACCGGGTTGACACAACCGGTCTTGTCAAACAGGATCACAGGGTTTCCATGGATCTCGATTTCATTGAATTGTGGCCCTTCCCGGTTGCCACGCTTGCGGAAGCAGAGGTCAATCATCAGGTGCTCCGGGGCATCCGCCAGCTGGTAGAAACACTGGCTCATGCCATGCCAGGCCGGTTCCGCCATCCGGTTGCGTGCGCTGATTGGCGACACTTCGGAGAGCACCTGCTCCACAAGCGCAAAACCCTGCTCGATCCAGTCAGCCTCAACCTCGAACTGCACGTCGAGGTCACTCAGTTCGTCATCGCGGCCAAAGGCCTTGCTGCCCCCAAGCCACATCGCATCAACCTGCTCCAGCTGCTCGAATGCCGCGCGCAACCTGTCGGTCAGCATTTCGGCTGTAATCTTCGTTGTCATTGACAGTCCCCCTATCCAATCACCTGCAGCTCTGTCGGCAGGCTGTTGAAGTTCTCGCAGCCGCTGTCTGTCAGCAGCATCATATCCTCGATGCGCACCCCACCCTGCCCCGGCAGGTAGATGCCCGGTTCGTTGGACACCACATTGCCCGATTCAAGGACGCCTTCGTAGGTCCACAGCAGTCGCGGATCCTCGTGGATGGCAATCCCGACCCCATGCCCGAGCCCATGCCCGAACCTGTCGCCATGTCCGGCCTCGGTGATGAAGTCGCGCGCGACCTTGTCCACATCACAGCCGCGCAGGCCGGGTCGCAAAGCGGCGGCAGCCAGCTCCTTGGCTTCACGGACAGTGTTGTAAACATTGCGCCACTGCTGCGGGCAGTCACCGATGAACACAGTGCGGGTCATATCGCTGCAGTAATTGTGCAGTCGCACACCCATGTCAATTGTCAGCGGGGCTCCGGCTACAAGTGTCCTGTCGGTGTACCCTGCATGCGGACGGGATGCGTGGTCGCCACTGGCCACAATCGGCGGGAAGCTCATGCCTTCCGCACCGAGCCTGCGTGCCTGGAATTCGATTTCCAGCGCGATGTCACGTTCCGCCGTTTCCCTGCCAATCACTGAAATGGCATGGCTGAACACCGCTTCACCCATCGCGACAGCTTCACGGATCAGGGCGATTTCTGAAGCATCCTTGCGCATGCGCATGGTCTCTATCAGCTTGACCGTTGGCACCGGCTCAATGTTGGCGGTTGCAGCCAGTTGGCTGAAGCCCAGGAAGGACATGTAGCCGGCCTCGATGCCAACGCGGCTGCGGCTGCCGTCCGGCAGCAGGCTGCTGACAACATCCTGCAGCGGTCGAAGCTGGGAGTCCGTAAGCTCCAGCGGCAGGCCGGCGATGTTCGCGGACGCGCGCTCGTGGTAGCGGAAATCGGTGATGAAGCGTCCCGGCAACCCGGGACTGAGGAGGATGGCAGCGCTGCTGCCGGTGAAGCCGCTGAGGTAGAAGATGTTGTCGGGATGCGTGACCAGCAGTTGGTCCAGCGTAAGCTGCCCGAGCTTCTCCCTCAGCGCATTGATACGCCGGGTGTACATGTTCATTTCCTTCGATCACGGTAAAGACGCACCGGCCCCTGCGGGACCGGGGTTGACGAATGGGGAGCTACCCGTTTCAGCGGTAGTTTGACTATCCGCTTCAGTGGATTCCGGACCTCCAGTAAGGACCCGAAAGTAACTCTTGCTTGAAGCCACCTGCAATGTAGGACCTGTCCTACCGCTAAAGCGCGTAGCTCCGTCCCATGGACGATACGGCTGCCTGTTGCTTCAGTTATACCGCAGGAGTATGACTACGTTTGGCACAGGAAGTTTCCCTGAGCAGGTAACTCCCTATAATCAATCCATGTGGCCATTTTCAAAGAAGCATCCACCGCTGGAAGAGCGGGAAAGTGCGGGGGATTACTACAGCGTGATCCAGGGACAGATTGATGGGCAGCCGGTTTTCATCCGCAGCCGGCAACTGGCTAAGGGCTGGGTCCGCCATCCTGAACTGCCAATCAAGCTGGCCTTTGCGATTCCCTACAACAATCCCAGAGATGGCCAGATCCCGGAGGAGGCGGAATGGCAGCAGTTCAATGATATCGAGGACCGGCTGGTTGAATATGTCGAAGGCAACATTCCATGCCTATACGTCATGACAATCACCAATTTCCAGATGAAGGAATTCGTTTTCTACTCGGTGCAGGGGCTTGATTTCGCCGGACTTCACAAACAGGCGGAATCGCTCATTCCCAGCCATGAGGTGCAGTGCATCGCCGAGCTGGAAAAGCGTTGGGAGAGTTACCAGTTCTTCAACAGCAGTAGGCGGTAGAGGTGATTAATTCTGCGGGTCAGGGCAGCGCAATGCGTATCAGCTTGCGGTCGCCATCGATGTAGTAGCACCATTCGTCGACGAACTGGCAGAACGACCCCTTCCACTCCAGTGACTGGTACTCGCGGTCAATGCTCACCGGCAGCTTGTAGTATTTCGTCTCGCCATTGTCAGTATCAAGTACGCAGTAGCGCGGTTCCATCCAGCTGGACTCCATGAAGAGCCTGTTGCCACGCTTGGTGAACCGGTCAATGCCGATGGTGTCCTCGTAGCCGGCGGTGTACAGCTCATTGCCCTGCATGTCAAAGGCATGCACCTTCTTGTCCTCGCCGAAGCTGATCACCTGGCCATTGATGGCAACCGGCCGGCCCCAGTCCGTCTCATACATCGCCTGCCACTTCAGTTCCAGCTCCGGACCAAACACCATGATGCCCTTGGTGACTGAATTGCAGAGCAGGTCCTCCCCGGCGAAACGCAGGAATGTTCTGTGGAACACATCCTCCGACTGGTATTCGTACTCCGTGTCGTTTGCATAGTCGTGCAGCCGGACACGGGGAATGTTTGCCTCATCCGTGAATGAGGTGGAAACGTATGCGACCTCAGCACGGCCTGTGTCCACCTCAAACGAGGCAGTATTGGCAACAGGGTACAAATGGTCCAACTCAATGTCCCCCTCTTCATCGAGTACCACCAGCCTGACACGAGAGCTGCGGTAGCCGGTTGCCATATCGATCTCACCAATCGCGGCACAGAGCAGCTCCCGTTCATCGGCGGACAGGAAGTAGCGACATTCGCGCTGGTCCCAGTCGCAGTCGTGGAACAGGCGGACGCCGTTGGCTTCGCGCAGGTCCACCATGTACAGGTCTTCCGAGTCCTTATCCAGGAAGTAGATGCGCTGGCTGGAGGCAATCAATTCCTGCGCCTTATGGCCTGAGTCCTGCATGGCAAGGCTGTCCAGAGACCCATCTCCGATGGAACCGGTATGCAGGCGACCCTCCTCGCCAGCCACAATGGCAAGGCAACCATCCGCGGCAATTGCGAACTGGTATGAATCAGACAGCGGCAGCTTGTTGGGATCAGCAGCCGAGGCCTGCTGGCAGCCAACCAAAAGCGGCATGGCAAGCAGGCCAGCCAGGCAGCTGGCAAAATACGCGCAGCGAACTCCAGCCATTTCAGGTCCCCGAGGAAGTATCCGGCTTGAGCATAGCACTGAGCTGCAGATCAGCTGTATTGCCTTGAGACTGGCGTCAGGAAGCAGATGGATGCCTGACGATGTAGCGGTTGCTGACAATCCCGTTGGCGTAGGCTGTCGATGATTTCAGCTCAAGGCTGCCGGCCGGCACATCTTCACCGAAGAGTGGGATGCCCCGACCCAGCAGGACCGGGACGATGGAGATTGTCATTTCATCCACCAGGCCGGCAGTGAGGAACTGGCGGATCACATCACCGCCATCGATGTAGAGATTGGCGAATCCCCTGCCGGCCAGTTCCATGACGACCTCCTGCGGCGTGCCACTGGCAAGGCTGGCCCGGTTGGCATACTCCGCAGGGATCACCCGCATTGAGCGGCTGAGTACAACCACCGGCTTCTGGTAATGCCACTGGCCGAAGCCCAGCACGGTCTCGAAGCTCTTGCGGCCCATCAGGATGGCGTCAATCCGGGCGATGTGCTCCGCCCAGCCGTAGTCGCTGCCGTCGTCAGGATCGGGAATTGCCGTCAGCCAGTCCACACCGCCCTGTTCGTCGGCGATGAATCCATCCAGGCTGGTTGCAATGAATACGTAGTTGGCCATGGTGGGATGACGATATCAGGTGGAGTAAAACGACGGGAAGCTTGGCCAGCTGCTCAGTATCCCATGTCCACATCAAGGTGCATGCCATTGATGCTGCGCGAACTCTGGATGTAGTACAGCACGCCATCGTGGATGACTGGCTCGACATACCAGTCGAACATCGGTGCCAGCTGCATCGGGTAGCCAATTTCAATTGTGTTGTCATTGCCGATTCGTTCCAGCTGCAGCACTGTCTGGCCTTTACTGTCTGTGGTTTTTTCAAGCAAAAACCCGCTGTAATCATCTTCAAGCACTTGCTGCAACTGAGCTATGGGGTACTGGAGGAGCACCTTCTCTCCATCACGCGTCAGCTTATGAAATCTGCCTGACTTGTCAATACATCCGATCCACTTCTGCATCAGTTTCGGTTTGCCAAGTTGCAGGTCCAGCTCCCTGTGCCATTTCAGGTTCAGGTCGTAATCCAGTGACAGCAGACCCTTTGAACCTGAATTGCAGACCAGCATGCCACTGAGCAGGCCCAGCCGGGACATGGCGTTGACCCGTTTATCTTTGAATTCATAAGTCTTCCGGGTGCCGAGGTCCAGAGCGCGCAGGCTGTGCAACGCATCCTTGCTCGAATAGTCCGTTGCCAGCCAGAACAGCCGCCCGGCCTGCAGGTCAGCGAGCACTTCATCGCAGGCAAACATGTCCGGCAGGATCTCATCAACAATGAGCTGCCCTTTGCTATCAATCACCCGCACGCGCTTGGCGGCCGGAACACCATCCTCGTAACTGGGGCTGCTTATCAGCATGGGCAGTTGCCTGTCGTCAGAACTGAAGCGGATAACTGTGTTGAAACCGAACATCCTGTCAGTCTGGATGAATGCTTCATCATTGAGGTACAGTTGCCTGTAACCGAGTTTGGATTCTTCAACTATCACGTAAAGCTCAGGATGGTCCAGGCGGATGAAGTAGATGTCCTCACCATTGCCAATCAGTTTCACATCGCGCATGCCGAGAGGATGAATATTCGGCAGGAGAGGCAGGTTGATTTCCTTTTCCCGGGCAAGGTACAGCCAGCGATCGGTTCCGCTGACAACAGCCAGGCTGCCCCGGTCATTGAATGAAAAATCCCAAACGGCATAGGGATCGAAATCAGGTTGAGGTGGATTGTCAATCCGCCACAGAAGTATCGCTACGGCCAGTAGAACAATAATCCCGGTTGCAGCAAGGATGCGTGCTTTCATGGTCTGTCCCAACAGGAGAGTAGCACAGAAGCGCTGTACTGGTAATTGCAAAGCTTGTAGCTTGATTACTTTGCGCAACTTGCGCCGCAGCTCCGCTACTGCTGAAGCATGTAGCTCCTACCCCAGCATGTACTTGAAGCGGTCCAGGTCCTCAAGCACCTTCATCGTGCCGAGCACGACGGCGCTCAGCGGGTCGTCGGCAACCTTGGTGACGATGCCCGTGTCGCGGCTGATCAGGATGTCCAGGTCACGCAGGAGCGCGCCACCGCCGGCCAGCACGATACCCTTGTCAATGATGTCGGCGGCCAGCTCCGGCGGGCATTCCTCGAGCGTGTAGCGTACGCAGCGCAGGATCTCGTCAATCTTCTCGCCCATCGCTTCGCGGATGTCCTCAGTGGTGATCTCGACCACCTTAGGCAGCCCGGTGACCTGGTCCATACCGCGCATTTCCGTTGTCAGGTTCTCACTCTGGCTGTGGGCCGCGCCAATGGAGATCTTGATGCGCTCAGCGGTGCGCTCACCGATCTGCATGTTGAACCGGCGGCGCGCATAGACGATGATCGACTTGTCCAGCGCGTCACCGGCGGTGCGGATCGAGTTGCTGACCACCACGCCACCGAGTGAGATCACCGCGACTTCAGTGGTACCACCGCCGATGTCCACGATCATGTTGCCGCCCGGTTCGTCAATCGGCATGTTGCAGCCGATCGCGGCCGCCATCGGCTCATCGATCAGGCCTTCCCAGCGCGCGCCGGTGCGGATCGCCGCATCGCGCACGGCCTTGCGTTCAACCGCCGTGATGCCGGAGGGGATGCCGATCACCACGCGGTGCGGCAGCTGGACCATGCCGAAGTCGCTCTTGGCCTTCTCGATGAAGGCACGCAGCATCTGCTCCGTCTTCTCCCAGTCAGCAATCACGCCGTCGCGCAGCGGTCGCATCGCGATCACGCGCGAGGGGGTCTTGCCGATCATGGACTTCGCTTCCTCACCGACCGCCAGCACCTCATCGGTACTGAGATCGATGGCCACCACACTGGGTTCGCGCAGCACGATGCCCCGCCCCTTGACGAACACGAGGGTGTTCGCCGTACCGAGGTCGATGCCGATATCGGCCGAAAGATGGCCGAACATGCCGAATAGCCAGTCGTAGAAGCCCATGGCGCGTGGATATCTTACTCCCTATTCGGATCAATTCACAGGTTGTTAACGCGAGGCAAGGCCTGTATTGGAGTAATCGTTCACCTGATCCGTCCCATGCGCGCACGAAACAGCGCTAAACACTGTGTGGGGATCATGTGGGTGAAAAAGTTGGAACGGGAACCTTCCATCCATTCGGTTTTGCACAGGATATAGGTAATTCAGCCGGACGTTGGGAACCCGTTCCCTGTATGATTTGTAACACATTTGCAGTCGAATATCAATACTCGCTTCTATTAAGCGGAGGACAACACTTGGCGCCAGTCCAGCCTTCATCAGCGTTTTCACCGGCCACTGGCCTGCGCGGCGTATAATCCCAGCGATGCCGATGCGCCCTGAATCCAGCCACAATCCCGCCCGCTACCACTGGGCAGCCCTGGCGCATCCGGCACATGTGAGCGGGGCCGTGATCGGCTGGCTGTCCACGGCCGGACTGGGAGTTGCTTCCATGTCCGGTGCGTTCAGTTCCGAGGCCGCCGGTTGGACAGCGCTGGCCAGCATTGCCTGGAGTGGGGTCTGGCTGCTTGTGATGCCGGGCAATCCGCGCTTCCGGCGGGTGACCGATGCGCGGCTGGCGGAGATCCACGAGAACGACTTCGACTACCAGCAGGATGCCCTGCGCGGGCGGATCTCCGGGGCGCTGAAGGGCAGCATGGCTGACATCGCCCGGCTGCGTGACAAGGCACGCGAGATCCTGCAAGACAAGTTCGGCTCGCATGACCCGTTTGCCAGGGACAACCTGCAGAAGCTCGACACCCTTGCGATCAGCTACCTGCAGCTGCTGGTGGTACTCACTGAATATGACAACTACCTGAACCTGGTGGATCCCGGCAGCCTGGAGCGTGAGCTGGCGGAAGCCAGGCAGCGACTGGACGAGGCCACGGACATCGCAGTGCGCGATGCACGGGCCAGCCAGCTGAAGCTGCTGGAGAACCGGCTGGAGAAGTACCACGGCACGGAGAGCCGGCTGGAACTCGTGCGCCAGCAGTGCCGCAATGTTGAGACAACCATGAAGCTGCTGGTGGACCAGGCCATGACGGCAGTTGATGCCAAGCGCGTCAGCCGTGATATTGAGCAGGTGCTGGAGAACATCCGCCAGAGTGAGACGCTTGGTGAGGAACTGGCGGTGTATGACGACCTAGAGCGGGAGCTGGACAAGCTCGACCGGCGCGAACTGGAGTGATCACCCCGGTCTAGCGGGACAGGTCCTCCTCCATCCAGCGCGTCTGCAGCCCATCCCCGTTGATGCAGATCACCTCCGGTACGTATCCGGAAACCTCTGTGATCTTGTCGACTGCTTCCACAGCCGACTGGCGATCCCCGTACGCTCCACAGAACAGGCGGTATCCACCGGCCGGCCGGTTCAGCATGCCGCATTCGCCGATGGCTGCCTTGATCTCATCCCTAAGCTCCAGCGCGTCGTTCACGCCGCTGACATTGTCTATGTAGACCAGCCGCATGGCAACGGCATAGCGTCGAGCCAGGTCGCGCTCCGTGAGCCATCCTAGTGGATCCTTGCCCTTGCACTGGGCCGTGTCCATTGTGGACGCCAGTTCACTGAGCATCGCCTGCTGCCCGGCGGAATGCTTGTAGCCATAGCTGCCACGGGCCCGGGCCACGAAGGCCCCCTCGAGTCCCTGGCGTCGCAGGCCACGGCAATACTCCTCGGCTTCCGCCCTGGTTGATGCGGAACTGACCCAGATAAGCGCTGCCTTGCGGTCAAGCTTGAGCAGCAGCCGCGGGTACTTGCGGTTGCCAAGGAAGGTGTAGTCAATCTGGGGATCCTCGCCCGGGAAGTAGAACTGGGCGTAGATGTTGTACTGCCAGGCCTGCTTGATCGATTCATCGCCGGACTCGCCATAAGTCAGGACTGCATCAAATGGCCCCTCAGCAACACCCAAGGGCAGCAGGCGTCCCTCCCCGTCCAATGCGACCAGCAGGCCCTCTTCACTTTCCTGCGGGGCAGCCAGCGCTGCGGTGAAGCCGAGCATGGCAACAGCACACAGTGCCGCAAGTGCCAGCAAGGCGGCGGAAATCACCCTGTGCTGCCTGATTGTCTGCCTCCGCTGCTCCCTGCGCATGCCTGACCAAGGTAGCACACCGCCCTTCCCTGCGCTGCCGGATGGCATCGCCGTTTTGGATACTTGTACTAAACTGATGGCGTGATGAATTCACGAAGCTGGAGTCGCGACATGCGCCTTTCCCGTCTCGCTGCGCTGCTTGCAATGCTGGCCCTGCTGCTAGCAGGCAGCTCATGCAACCTGTTGGACCGCTCCGGCGACAAGCGTGCGCAGCAGCGGCTATCAGACATCAGCCGCCAGCATGTGCACCTCGTGCGGCACCAGCTTGAGAAGTGGGCCGAAGCACACAACGGGATGTACCCCGACCGCATCGAGCAGCTGATCGAGGACGGCAACTTCGAGGCCTTCCCGGACAATCCGGCAACCCGCAGCCCGATGAATGATGTGGACTATGAGGCGAATGACCGATCCGGCAACTTCACCTACTATCCCGTCTATGGCAAGGATGCCGTGATCGGCTTCTACCTGCTGGGATATGGATACGGCGAGGACGCCGGCGAGGATGTGACTGGCGATGATGTCGGCGACAAGGTGCAGCTGGTACTGGCCTCCAAGAAGGGACGCCTGCCTGCAGTGAGTGAGGTCGTTTCCGGCAAGTACACCACCCCGCCGCTCCTGTTCACAAGGCTTGACAGCCTGAATGCCGAGATCGGCAGCTGGGGTTCAGAACATGGCGACGGCAGCGGGAAAATCTATCCCGGCAGCCTGGACCCGAAGAACAGCCCCGTGATGCTGCCGCAGAACCCATTCACAGACGTCCAGATGAAACCTTCCGGCATCCAGGCTGCCGACCGCTTCGGCAACTTCGCCTACGTGCCATTCAGGCTGAACGGCACCGTGCGTGGCTACTACCTGCTCGGCTTCGGCACCGGCGAGACCCCGGGCTATGACGTCGACAAGGACGGCACGCCTGACAACGTTGTCAAGATCCTGCGCAACGGCCCGGACAGCATGCCTGAACTGCATGTGCTGATCGGGCAGAACAGCGGCAGCTGATCAGGCGGTAAGCGCTTCAGCTGGGATCTCGACCTGTTCCTCGCGCACAACTCGCTTCTGGCACCAGCGAAAACCCATCCAGATCAGGATGATCCCGATGAATTCGCCCACGTACAGTGCTTCCACGATACCGCCTTTGGCCATGCCGCCACCGATCCCCGGCAGGATCGCCCCAATTGCGATCAGCGTGTTGCCGACCATCCGGTTGAAGTTGCGCCGGCGCCTGGCGAACAGGGTCGCACTGCGCACTGCGAAACCGATCAGGAAGATCGCTGCATAGGTGTTGATCAGCGGGGAGAACCAGCGGATCCACTGCCAGCCCAGTACCGCGCCGCCTGGCTTGTGAGGCTGGAGCGCCTCCAGGTTGGCCGGTGACAGCACCACTGCCAGCGACAGGATCGCCACCAGTGGCAGGGAGATCCAGGTCAGCCGGTTGGCATAACGGCGAGGTGTGAGCATATAGAGCGATCCGGTTGCCAGCGGATAGCCGCCCAGCAATGCGCCGACGATGTACCAGGCCTTGGTGGCGGCCACGCTGTTGCCAAACAGGGTTATCCCTCCCTCAAGTGCGGTGCCGGCTCCGTAGATGATCACCCCGAATCCCCACCACAGCAGGTGCACACCGGAATGCCTGTCCTTGTAGCGCATCAGGATCACAGCGGCGAAGATCGCGCTGATGATGGTCGTGGCAAGCGGCAGGTAGTGAATAGCGGCCTTGTCCATTTTATTCCTGTCCTGATATCTGGCCCGACTGACGAGTCATTGATATACACTGGCCTGAACCAGCTATCGTGAATTATATCACAATATATAAAACTGTAAAGATATAATCTGCGCTGCTATGCCACTGGCTGCCCTGGCACTCGTTCTCTGCTCTGCGCTGATCCACAGCAGCTGGAATGCATTAGCCAAGCAGTCGCGTGACAAATTCTCTTTCATCTGGCTGGCTTTCCTGATCAACGCCTTCTGGCAGCTGCCTTATGTTGCCTACTGCTTCTGGACCGGCGAGCTCAGCTGGTCAGCCTGGCCATGGATGCTGGCAACTACGATTGCGCATAGCGGCTACATCTACCTGCTCAGTGAAAGCTACCGGCTGGGGGATTATTCGCTGGCATATCCGATCAGCCGCGGACTGGGAGTGGCACTCGTGCCGATTGCCGGACTGCTGCTGTTGAAGGAGGAGCTCAGTGCTGGAGGAGCGGCGGGTGTCGGCCTGGTGATCGCCGGGATCCTGTTCACCGGCCTGTCGAGCGCAGTCGGTCGGCAGAAGGCTTCACTGGCAGCGGTGCTGGCAGCCTGCTGGACAGGACTGTTCGTGGCCTCATACAACCTTGTTGACAAGCAGGCCATGCTGGCAACAGGCATCCATCCCCTGCCCTGGATCTCGATGATGATGGTATGCCAGTCCCTTGCACTGCTGCCACTGGCACTGCGGCGGTGGGAAGCACTCAGACACGAACTGAAGCAGAACCTGCGCTCAGTGCTGTTCTGCGCCGCCGGGACCTTCGGCGGCTACCTGCTTGTGCTGTTCGCCTTCAGGCTGGCTCCGACGGCATACGTGGTTGCCAGCCGGGAGAGCAGCATTGTGTTCTCTGTGCTGATCGGCTACCTGCTGCTTGGCGAGCGCCAGTTCAAGCGCCGGCTGAGTGGAGCGCTGGCGATCATTGCCGGCGTGGCCCTGATTGCCTTACTCGGCTGAGGGATGATTCAACTGCCGCCAGGCTTCGAAGAGTGCCACGCTGACTGCGTTGGCAAGGTTCAGTGAACGCACATGCGTCGTAGCCATCGGGATCCGCAGCAACCGGTCTGGATTGGCTTCCAGCAGCTGGCCGGGCAGGCCACGTGACTCCGGGCCGAACACCAGCCAGTCGGATTCAGCAAAGTCGACCTCATACAGGTTGCGTCCAGCTTTGGTGGTGAACAACCAGAACCGTTCTGGGTCTGGTACTGCGCCGATGAATTCGTCCAGCGAATCATGCATGACGGGTTGAACGTGTTGCCAGTAGTCCAGACCGCTGCGCCTCACCTGTTCAGCGCTGAGCCTGAAGCCCATCGGATGGACAAGGTGCAGCTGTGCCCCCAATGCCAGGCAACTGCGCCCCACAGCGCCTGTGTTGTGCGGTATCTCCGGTTCGACAAGGGCCACCTTCAGGTGGTGTTGTGCAACGGCCATCCGGCCGATTATCGCATTACCTGCCTAGTAGGTCATTCCGGCAACCGCTGCATAGACGATGCCGGCCAGGGTCAGGACCAGGGAACAGACGGAACAGATCGTAAGGAACTTCATCGGAAACTCCTGATTGTCAGATGCTGGATTTTACCGATCCTGAACTGAATGAAAATACAGTTAGATTGGACTTCACATACGCTTTCCCCTGATGTGCGCTGAAGCCAGTCCGGCACTATACTGCTCAAGTGGACCAGAAGGAATATACACAGGACCTGCAGGCTCTCGGCAGCCATACGGACTACCCGACCAGGCCGGATATCTCCATCCTCGAATGCTTCCCGAATCCCAGTCCCGGCAGCGATTACAGCATCCGCTTTGACTGCCCGGAATTCACCAGCATGTGCCCGGTGACCGGCCAGCCGGATTATGGCCGCTTCGAGTTCGAGTATGAACCGGACGAACTCTGCCTGGAAAGCAAGTCACTGAAGCTGTACCTGTTCAGCTTCCGCAATGAGGCCGCCTTCTGGGAGGAACTTTCAAACAGGATTGCCGACGACCTGTTCACGCTGCTCAAACCCCATTCGTTGAGGCTGACGGGATACATGAACCCGCGTGGAGCCATTTCGATCACAACCACCGTCAGGCGTGGACGCTCTGCAAGCGAAAGGTAATCAATCCAAAAGAGGACGCAAGACATGTACACCAGCAAGCTGCTCTACTACACCCTGCTGCAGGAAGACGACGCCTTCAACCGCCTGCTGGATCACCTTGAAAGCATGCCGACTGAGCACTTCGAGACGGAGCTGGAAGACCATGCATTCGCTTCCATCCGCAGCCACCTGGTGCACCTGCTGCTGTCTGGAAGTCGCATCATGTACATGCTTGGAGACCGCGAGGAGCCGCAGCATGACATCGCAGAACTGCGTGGCATCCTCGAATTCCGAAGCGCCTGGAACGCCTGGAAACGGCGGGCCAGCGGCTGGCTGATGGGCAAGAGCGAGAAGGAGCTGGACCACTTCGAGAACTTCACCTGGCCCAGCGGCCGAGAGACACGGATGCCACACGGCACGATGTTCATGCGCATGTTGTTCCACATTGCCCACCACAAGGGGCAGATTGCTGCTCAGTGCCGCCTGCTGGGCTTCCCGCCGCCCAATACGGAGATCCTCTGGATCATGCCTGACAGCGGCAGCTCGTCAACACCGGCGGACACCAGCCAGCCAGCCCCGCAATCGGAAGAGGAATAGTCTCAGGCAGCAGCCCGCTGCTCAGCTGTCTGTCCGGTTCGCGCCAGCAGCAGGTAGCCAGCCAATCCGGCGACCAGTGAAGCACAGAGGATGCCCATCTTGGCGGTCGCCAGCAGCGCTTCATCCTTGAAGGCCAGGTTGGCAATGAACAGGCTCATGGTGAAGCCGACACCGCACAGCATCGCCACTCCGCCGATCTGCTTCCAGCCGACATTCTGCGGCAGTTCCGCCACGCCGAGCCTGACAGCCAGCCAGGTGAAGCTGGCGACACCGATCAGCTTGCCGATCAGCAGCCCGCCGCCGATGCCGATGGCAACCGTGTGGCCAAGGGAGGACAGTGCATCACCGCTGAGCACTACGCCGGCATTGGCCAGCGCGAACAGCGGCATGATCAGGTAGGCGATCCAGGGCTGCAGGGCATGTTCCATCCGTAGCAGCGGCGGCTCCACATCAGTGCAGGCATTCTCGATGCTGACAACGTAGTCATTGCCGTGGTGCTCATCATGCGGGGTGTCCTGCTCCATGCGGGTCAGCATGCGGCGGACCTTCTCGATGAACTCAGTCAGCCGCAGGCTGCTGCCTGCCGGGATCGCCATCGCCACCAGCACACCGGCAATCGTGGCATGGATGCCGGATTCGTGCACGAAGTACCAGACCACGAGGCCGACAATCGCGTAGGGCAAGGGACGCTTGACTCCAGCCGCGTTGAAGATGAAGGCCAGTGCCAACCCTCCGGCGGCCGCCAGCAGCATGTTGCCGGCCAGGTTGCCGCTGTAGAAGAATGCGATCACCAGCACCGCCCCGAGGTCGTCCACGATTGCCACTGCGGTGAGGAACACCTTCAGTGCCAATGGTACCCGCTTGCCTAACATTGCCATGATTGCGAGTGCAAAGGCGATGTCGGTGGCCATCGGGATGCCCCAGCCGTCCATGAATTCCGTCCCGCGGTTGGCAAATGCATAGATCAGCGCCGGCAGCAGCATCCCGCCGACGGCCGCGAAGATCGGCAGCATCGCCTTGCGCACGGTATTCAGTTCGCCGACCAGCACCTCACGCTTGATTTCCAGTCCGACCAGGAAGAAGAACAGCGCCATCAGGCCGTCATTGATCCAGTGGTAGAGCGGATGCGACATTTCAAACGTGCCGAACTTGAAGGCCAGCTTGGTCTTCCAGAGGTGGTAGTAGGTGTCACCCCAGGGGCTGTTGGCCCAGATCAGCGCGATGATCGCGCAGCCCAGCAGCACGATGCCGCCGCTGCTCTCGAGGCGCACAAAGCTCTGGAACTGGGTCTCGACCCGCTCGCGGATCTTCTCCAGCTGGCCCTTGTGCCTGTCGATTCTGCTGTCCAGGTCGTTCATGGTGCTTACCCCCGGGCATGTGCCGATCAGTCCGGCTCGTTGTCATTTCCATTCCCTGGCCCTGCAATGGTTTCGAACCAGCGGATGTACATCATCCTGAGGAAGTCTGGATCATCCACCGGCAATCCGCCTGCACTGAACAGCACGCTGTCAATGCCGCAATGTGGACAGAGGGCGGTTACGCCCTCTCCTTCCCCTTCATCAGGACGGTCACACCATTTGGTGATCTGCTGGGGGAAGAAGTTCCTCAGGCAATAGAAGCAGCCGCATACCAGGCTCCGCTGTGCAAGGTGCCTGTGATAACTGGACTGCCTGTGAGCTTCATCAAGATACGTCCCTGAAAAATCGTACACTCACCAAGCGGCTGAAACGATCAGCCGTCTACTTCAATGAGCACTGCATCGCCCTGGCCGCTGCCGGAGCAGATACAGGCAACCCCGAGGCCACCGCCGCGACGACGCAGCTCATAGGCCAGGGTCATGATGATACGGGCGCCGCTCATGCCGATCGGATGTCCGAAGGCCACGGCACCACCGTTGACATTCACCTTATCGGCATCCCACTCGAGGATCTGCCCACAGGCCAGCGCCACGGCGGCGAAGGCCTCATTGCATTCAATCAGCTTGATGTCGCTCAGGCTGCGGCCCTGCTCCACCAGCAGCTTCTGCACGGCGAAGGCCGGGGCCACCGGGAACTGGTAGGGCTTCATCGCGACATGCGCCTCACCGAGGATGCGCGCCAGCGGCTTCTTGCCCATTTCCTTCGCACGCTGCTCGCTGGCAACGATCAGTGCGGCACCGCCATCGTTGACGCTGGGGGCGTTGCCTGCGGTGATCAGCTCAGTGCCAAGCACCGGACGCAGCTTGGCCAGCACTTCAGCGGTGGTGCCGGGACGCGGCTGCTCATCGCGGTCAAACACGACCGGGTCGCCTTTGCGCTGCGGGATCTCAACCGCTGTGATCTCTTCAGCGAGGCGGCCGCTGTCCATCGCGTCCTGCGCCAGGGCCTGGCTCTTCGCGCTGAACTCGTCGCAGGCCTCGCGGCTGATTTCGTATTCCTTGCTGATGGTGTTGCCATGCATCGCCATGTGCACACCCTCGAAGGCGCACCACAGGCCGTCATGGATCATCAGGTCCACCATCTTCCCATCACCCATCCGGCCACCCCAGCGGTGCTGGAAGTCGGCATAAGGAGCATTGCTCATGCTTTCAAATCCGCCGGCCATGAACAGGTTGCCCTGCCCGGCCTTGATCAGCGCATCACAGAGCGTCACACTGCGCATACCGGAGGCGCAGACCTTGTTGATGGTGATGCTCGGCGTGCTTTCCGCCAGTCCGCCACGGATCAGTGCCTGGCGGCTGGGGATCTGGCCGACGCCTGCGCCCAGCACATGGCCCATGATCACGTCATCAAAGGCGTCCGCCGCGATCCCGTTGCGCTCCACGAGCGCACGGATGCAGTGGGCGCCGAGGTCCGGGGCGCTGATGTCCTTCAGCGTGCCGCCGAATGCGCCGATTGCGGTGCGGGTTGCGTCGATGATTACGGAAGCCATTGCGGATCTCCTTGGTTTGCGGGGTTTGGTCGCGATGATTATACCTAGCGCTCCGCCGGCTTATTGCCCAGCGGCAAACGCCCCGCGATATGGCATCATTAGCGGGATGACAGACGCCAACTTCCGCTTCATGGCCCGCCAGCTGCTGCTGACGGAACTCGGTGGCCAGCTCGCCGGTGAGGAGAGCGGCCTGCTGCTCGGGCACGGCCCGGACATCTGGGTCGGGATAAGCGACATTGATGCCGTCGGTGACGCTGAGGAAATGGTGGAGGCCTGCCGGGGCTATGCCGCGGACACCGATGGCAGGCTGGTCGGCATGATCCTGCCCTACGAGCCATCGGAAGGCAAGAGCCAGAAGATAGCTGACCTCGATGAGATGATGTTCCTGCTGGACCTGCCGCGGCGAGAGGCTGGCGTGCCTGACAACGTGCAGACGATGTTCTCGGCGGGCAAGCATGCAGCGCCGTCAGGCCTTGAACTGCGCCAGGCGGACTGGCAGGACGCCGAGGTGCGGGCGATGATGGCAAACGGGGCGGATGCGCAGGAGCAGCTCGCCGGACCGGCGCTGGCAACGCATCCCGGCTGGCCGAGCCTGCTGGAGTGCCATACCCTGAGCCGTGAAGGCAAGGTGGTGGCCGTGGCCGGTACGATTGCCACAGAACTGTCTGAGCGGCTGTGCTATATCGTGGTGGACCCCCAGCTCAGGCGACAGGGCATCGGCCGCGCGCTGGTGAACAAGCTGACCCAGGCCGCGCATGACCAGGGGCGGATGCTGATGAACTGCTGGACACAGCGCTCAGGCAAGCTGCGTTACTTCACGAGCAAGTCCGGCTTTGAGGACAAGCTGAGCATGCGCTGGTACATGCCGCCGAAGTGATCAGATCCCGGCGGTGACCGGACCGTCGAAGGTGATCTCCCCCGTGGCGACGTCGAAGTCCATCCGGTCCGCCGTCACATCCACAAATGGTCCGATGTAGCGCACCGTCTCCGTGCGGACTGAGTTGCTGTCCTGCATCCAGACAAGCCTGCGGGCCTCAAAGAACTGGTCCGTGCCGTAGATCTGGCCCGTGATTGAGCCCTCGACCCGCACGCTGCCTTCCTCACTTGCGAACAGGCCATCGGTGACGTTCAAGAGAAGCGTGCTCTTGTTCTTCATCTCCAGCTCGAGAGTCCCCTTCTCCAGCTTGAATTCACTGCCGTCACGCGTGCCCTTGCGTACCCAGAGCTTCATCACTGTCAGTCCGTCCGGCCCGGTGATCGCGAAGTCAGCATCATCAACCACGATCTCCTTCGGGGCTGCATCCGCGAAGTTGTCCGGCTTGGGCAGTTCCGGTTCCTGCTGCTGTTCCTCTTCGGTTGGAAGGCGCTTGATCTGGGCCGGGTCGAATTCCTCCGCCAGCCTGCGCGCTCCTGTTGAGCGCATTGTGAACCACCAGATCAGCAGGCCGAAGCCCAGGATCAGGGCGACCCAGAGAAGGCGGTACGAATTGACTATTCCTCGTCTCATCACTTTGTGCACAGGCAGCTGTGATAGTATTGCACCCGTGCGAATTGAGGCCATGAAACTGGAAGGCGAGGACCAGGTCCTGCTTTCCCAGCTTCAGGTGGCCGAGGTAGCGCAACTGGTCAACTCCGAGGTGTTCACCTGGATTGACATAAGCATCAGCAAGACGGATGCCGAGCCATTCAAGCAGCTGATGATCGAGGACCTGGACTTCCACCCGAAGACCGTCGAGGACTGCCTTGAGCCGACCACCCACCTCCAGGCAAAGATGGACGAGGAGCAGGAGTACAAGTTCATCTCCTTCCTCTACTTCGAGGGCAACCCCCGTGAGAACCTGATCGTGCGCGAGCTGAACATCTACTTTTCGCGTACCTACGTGATCACTGTGCACACGCACGACATCGAGGACTTCTCAAAGCTGTTCCGCAAGCCGCCACGTCACATCGTGGAGTACCGCGAACGGGCGATCCTGTTCCTGCACCACATCATCGACATGGTGACGGACAGCTTCACGGCCACTCTGCGCCAGATCCAGAACTACACCGATGAGCTGGAGTTCGAGGTGTTTGACGCCAAGCGGCCGCGCCTGCGGGCCAACCCCTTCAGCCGCCGCCGCGACAGCACCGCCGACATGAAGTTCATCCTGCGCAGCCGCCAGTCGCTGGTGATGATGCGCCGCACGCTCAGCAGTGAAAGCTCGCTGCTTAACCAGATCATCCGTGAGTACAACTACGACGGAGCGCCGGAGTCCGCCGAGGAGATCGCGATCTACTTCTCAGATATTCGCGACCACGTACTCAACTACCTGGAGATCATCGAGAGTGAGGACCGCTCGCTCAACCACGTGATGGAAGTGCACAGCCTGGTGACCGGCTACCAGACGAACGAGAAGCTGTACATCCTCACGATCATGTCCACGCTGATGCTGCCACTGACGCTGATCACCGGGTTCTGGGGGATGAACTTCGATAACCTGTGGTGGAACCATACGCCAAATGGCATCTACATGGTGGTGGCGGTGATGATGATGGTGACGATCTCGCTGATAGCCTTCTTCCGCAGCCGCAACTGGATCTGATCAGCCGTTGCGCTTCTTGAGCATCGGCTTGCGCCGGCTGCTCGAACTACCCTGTTTGCGCGCAGCACGCGGCTCATCCGCCTCGCCATTCACATTGCGCTTGTACTCGCGGATCCACATCTCGCGGGCATTGTCTTCCTGCATGCGGTTGAGCACGTCGCCATGTGTGGCGGGCACACCGGCACTGCGGGCCAGGTTGACGAGCTCCGTCGGGTTGTCACTGGGCACGAGGTCCAGCACACGCTCGAAGCAGCGCAGGAAGTTCGTGACCGTGATCAGGCTCTCACCGGTGGTGCCATTATCACCGACCGGGGTGGCATTGACCAGCAGGTCCCAGCGCTTCACACTGTCCCCGCCCCCGTTCTCGCGGCGCTTGGCCTTCTTGTAGCTGGGCGGCGGCAGCGGGTTGCGGTCGGCGAAGAAGTCCACTTCATTGATCCAGCCGAAGAAGTTCTTCATGTCCTCGAGCTGGAAGAAGCTGATCTGGCGGCGGATGTCCTTGAACTGGCTGGCGATCTCCGCCGGCCGGCGCGGATGGCCGAAACCGACCATGTAGCGCGCGCAGTTCATGTTGCGCAGTCCGGCCAATGCGACCCGGGCTGCTCCACCGGCACCGAGTACGAGTGCTGTACGCACGCGGTCAATTCCCTGGCTGCGCAGGTAGTCCACGAAGGCATGCACGTCCGTGTTCTCGCCATAGACCAGGCCGCTTGGCCGGCGCACGATGGTATTCACCGCGCCGAGGCCGCGAGCGGATGGCGTGATCTCCTGGCAGTAGGCCAGGCTGGGCTGCTTATAGGGCTCGAGGATCTTCGCGCCAAGGAATTCCGGCTCACTGAGCATGCTGGAGATTCGTTCGTGGAAGTGGGCCGGATCAATGTCCAGCGTTTCGACCTCGATCGGCAGGTCAGAACCTTCCAGCGCCTTGCGGTGCAGAACCGCAGCGGCTTGCGCCTCGGGCTGGGGGCCGATCAGGTACACTTTACGCTTCATCATTGACCGAGCGCATATTATAGACTGGCGATTCCAGATGACACATGTTGATAATGATCAGGGTGGCGTTACCGGCCCGCAGAGCCTCAACCTCGAATTCGAGGGAAAGCAGTACACGCGCATTCCGATTCGTACACATATTTTAACGGAAAAGGACGACCCGGCCGCGGTCCTTGACCAGTATGTAAAACCGCACTGGCGGGCAGGCGACGTGGTGTTCCTCGCCGAGACCGGGGTCAGCATCATGCAGGGCCGGGCCCGGGACTACCGCAAGATCCACCCCACGCCGATCGCGCGCAAGCTGTCCACGCTGGTCACCAAGTCTCCATACGGCGTCGGACTGAGAAGCCCCTACGCCATGCAGTACGCCATCGAGCTGTCCGGCCTGCACCGCATCATCGCCGGCTGCGTCTGGCATGTGTTCGGCCGGCTGTTCGGCAAAACCGGCTGGTTCTATGCCGCTGCCGGCATCCAGGCCAAGATGATGGACGCCGAGCACACGATGGGCATCCCCGAGTTCTACGAGTGCGTGATCCCAGGACCGGCTGACCCGCGCGGCACCTGCCAGAAGCTGAAGCAGCAGACCGGTATGGACTGCGCAATCGTGGACGTGAATGACATCTTCCACCCGTGGTGCATCGGCAGCACCCTGTCCCGCGCGGATGAGAAGCTACTGGAGAACTGCCTGACTGACAACCCGCTGGGCCAGGGCAATGAATGCACGCCAATGGGACTCTGGCGACGGGGATAGTTGGCAGCTGGCAGAGAGCTGAAAGCAGACTCTGCAAACCAATATCCAAGTCTGCTCTCTGCTTTCAGCTTACTGCTCCCTGAGAAAGCAGACAGCCCCGGCGATACCGGGGCCATCCTTCCATTCCTGGAACGTACCCAGACAAGATACGAACCGATACAACGCAGTGTCACAGACAGCGTCGGGGCTCCCCCCATTGCGGGAGCGGGTTGCCGTCGCCATTGGCAACGGCCAGTTGTGCGTCGTCCGGCCAGGGCAGGAGGAACCGGCTCGGCCCAGCCCTGGGGCGGGCTTGCCAGAACCTGCTGCGCTGACAACATCAGGATACCCCTTCCGAGGGGGTCTAAACTCCGATTGCAGTGAAGCGGGCGTCAAGCATCGGTCAAACAATATCGGCGGTTTAAACAGGCGGTGCGAATTAGAGTAATCAGTAAGGGAGCAATGAGCAATGAAGAATGAGTGATGAACAATGAGCCGTACGGTTCAGAACATAGGTAACGGTTGAGGCTCAA